>NZ_JBTAMK010000010.1:0-157586 GCF_054796215.1 Alsobacter sp. SYSU BS001988
CTCCGCGCGCGACGTTGGAGGATGAAAGGAAGATCCCGGGGCGCTTTCAGCCCCTTCGCGCTTCGCTGGTCGGACCTTGTCTTCCGTCCGCCGCCTCGACCGGGTCGTGAGCCCGGCTCTGACGGCCGCCGCCCCCGATCCACATCCGTCACGCTGCAGACGCCCCTCCGTGGACCGGAGCATGGACAGGGATATAGGAATTTTATCCGTTTGTCAAGCTCTGATCCGCGCCCTTGCCTCATCCGGCCCCTCATCCGACCTCGCTGCGCTCGGCTGCGTTCTCCCCGTGCCGGGGAGAAGGGCAGAACCGTCATCCCCGGCGGCGCGGAGCGCCGGGAAGGGGATCCAGAGATGGTTGGAGAGAGGCGCCCTTCGCCCGGCCGCTCTGGATCCCCTTCCCGCGCCTGCGGCGCGCCGGGGATGACGGGGCTGGCTTTGCGCTCGCTCCCCTCATCCTGAGGAGCGTCGCCCCTTGGCGATGCGCCTCGAAGGACCAGGGGCTCCAGGGCGCACGGCCGTTGCAGCTTCCTGGAGCCCTCGTCCTTCGAGACGCCATGCTGCGCATGGCTCCTCAGGATGAGGGGTGGGCGCTCGGGTGACGCCGTTCTCCTCTCCCGCCCGCCGCCGTCATCCCCGGCGGCGCGGAGCGCCGGGAAGGGGATCCAGAGATGGTTGGAGAGGGGCGCCCTTCGCCCGGCCTTCCTGGATCCCCTTCCCGCGCCTGCGGCGCGCCGGGGATGACGGGGGGTGGCCTCATGCAAACGCCCCCTCATCCTGAGGAGCATCGCCCCTTGGCGATGCGTCTCGAAGGACGAGGGGCTCCAGGGCGCACGGCCGTTGCAACCTCCTGGAGCCCTCGCCTTCGAGACGCCAATGCTGCGCATGGCTCCTCAGGATGAGGGGCTGGTGGGCCGGGAAGGAGGGTGACGCCGTTCTCCTCGTCCGCCCGCCGCCGTCTTCCCGGGCCGGGAGGAAGGAAGCGTGTCGTACCGTGAAACGCATTTTGCCCCTTGGCTGGGGTGGCGCGGCGTGGTAACGGTGGGACAAGGGAGAAAGCCCAGGGAGGGCGCGTTTGACGAGGTTCGAACTCGGCGGCGTTTCGGTCGCCCGCGTCGAGGAGGTGCTGGAGCAGGGTTTCGACCCGAACTTCCTGCTGCCCGGCTTCGATGCGGCGCTGCTCGACGAGCACCCGCAACTCGCCGGCCCCAATTTCTTCCACGCCGGCAGCGGCAAGGTGATGTCCAGCATCCAGTCCTGGCTGATCCGGCTGCAGGGCAAGACCATCCTGGTGGACACCTGCTCGGGCAACGGCAAGGCGCGGGCGCTGCCGCTGTTCCGGCGCTTCCACATGCTGGACTTCCCCTATCTGGACAATCTCGCGGCGGCCGGCGTGAGGCCCGAGGACGTCGACTTCGTCTTCAATACGCACCTCCACATCGACCATGTGGGCTGGAATACGCGCCGGGACGGCGAGCGTTGGGTCCCGACCTTCCCGAACGCCCGCTACCTGTTCGGCCGCGCCGAATACGACCACTGGCGTGAGGGCGGCGCAGGGCGGGCCCGCCTGCCCGAGAATGTCGACGTGATCCGCGACAGCGTCGATCCGGTGATCGAGGCCGGCCTCGTCGACTTCGTGGACCCGGGCGACGAGATCCTGCCCGGCCTCACGGTCGTGGCCGCGCCGGGGCACACCGAGACGCAGCTCAACCTCGTCTACGAGAAGGACGGCGAAAGCTTCGTCTGCTCCGCCGACGTGCTGCACCAGCCCATCCAGGTCTACGCGCCGGAGCTGAACAGCTGCTTCTGCGAGGACCAGGAGGCCGCGCGCGCGACAAGGCTGCGGTTGCTGGAGCATTGCGCCGAAACCGGCGCGCTGCTGCTGCCCTCCCATTTCGGCCCGCCGCATGCGGGCTTCATCGGCCGCCGGGATGGCGGCTACACGTTCAAGCCGGCGGACGTCGCCGGCCGCCACTAAAGGGCAGGCCCAGGCCGGCCCGAAGGAGATCGCACGTGGGCTACACCATCACCGAGAAGATCCTGGCCCGGGTGTCCGGCAAGGAATTCGTGAAGGCCGGCGACGAGGTCATGGCCAAGCCCGACTTCGTGATCGCGTATGATTTTCCCGGCTACACGGACGTCTACTTCAAGCAGATGAAGGAGGACTTCGGCATCGAGCGCGTCGCCGAGCCGGACCGCTACGCCATCTTCATCGACCACATGGTGCCGGCGACGACCCCCAAGGAGGAAGAGCTCCATATCGGCACCCGGACATGGTGCGCCGAGAACGGCGTCGCGCTCTACGAACGCAAGGGCATCGGCCACCAGGTCGCGGCCGAGGTGGGCTACGCCGTGCCGGGCGCCTTCGTGGTGCATTTCGACGGCCATATCAGCCAGCTCGGCACTTTCGGCACGTTGGCGATGGGCATCCGCCGCAATCTGCTGGAGGCGTTCGTGCGCGAGCGCATCTCCATCAAGGTGCCGCAGACCGTGCGGGTGAACCTGCGCGGCACGCTGCAGAAGGGCGTGATGGCGCGCGACGTGTTCCATCACCTCGTGCGCACGCTGGGACCGGCCTCCTGCCGTTTCCAGGTGCTGGAGGTGGGCGGCCCGGCGCTGTCGCAGATCTCCACCGAGGGCCTGCAGACCATCACGGGCCTCGCGATGTTCACCGGCGCGGTGACGGCGATCGTCAACCCGGACGAGGAGCGCCTCGCCTATGCGATGCCCCGCGCCAAAAAGAAGATCGAGCCGGTCTGGAGCGATCCGGACGCCGAATACGCCGCCGTGCACGACCTCGACCTCACCGACCTCGAGCCTTTGGTCGTGATCCCGCCGACGCCGGCCAATTCCCGCAACCTCTCGGAATATCTCGGGATCGAGATCAACGCCGGCTATCTGGGCTCCTGCGCGTCGGGCCGGCTGGAGGACCTGCGGGTCGCCGCCAAGGTGCTGCAGGGCCGGCAGGTGAAGGCCGGGTTCCAGCTCAACGTCGTGCCGACCAGCCAGGAGATCATGGCCGCGGCGGGCCGCGAGGGCCTGCTGTCGACGCTGGTGGAGGCCGGGGCCTTCGTGTCGTCGCCGAGCTGCGACTACTGCTTCGGCCGCATCGCCACGATGTCGGCCAACCAGCGCGCGGTCTCGACCGGCACGCTGAACGTCCGGGGGCGCATGGGCAGCCCCGATTCCGAGATCTACCTCTGCAACGCCGCCACGGTCGCGGCCTCCGCCATCGAGGGCGCGATCGCCGACCCTCGCAAATATCTCTGACCGGGAGGACGCCATGGCGCTGAAACCGCTGCACGGCCGCGTCGCCTTCGTGTTCGACGAGGAGAATTTCGACGTCGACCAGATCGTCGGGGTCAAGAACATCAAGATCACGGACGTGGACGAACTCGCGAAGGTCGCGATGCTGTCCTACGACCCCGAGTTCCACGCGAAGGTGAAGCCCGGCGACGTGATCGTCGGCGCGCATAATTTCGGCTACGGCCACCCGCACTACCCGCCCATGCGGGCCATGCGCCATCTCGGCGTCGCGGGGGTGATCGCCGAGTCCTTCTCGCCGGGCTACTGGCGCGGCGAGATCAGCATGGGTTTCCCGCAGGCGAGCTGCCCCGGGATCCTGTCGCTCGTGGACCGCTGGGACGAGATCGAGGTCGACTGGAACGCCAACGAGGTCCGCAACCTCACCAAGGGCCGCTCCCTGCCCATCGAGCCGCTGTCCTACGCCGACCGCGAGATGCTCGATGCGGGCGGCCTCGTCCCCTACCTGAAACGCCCCGTCGCTGCTGCTTGAGAGGTCGCCATGCCGTTCACCGGACACAAGGATTTCCGCGCCAAGGTGCTGGCCCAGAAGACGCACTGGGCCGCCGGGGCCTATGACGCGCTGTCGGCGCGCTTCATCCAGCAGGCGGGCTTCGACGCGCTGCTGACCAGCGGCTTCGGCGTCTCCGCCTCGCTGCTCGGCATGCCGGACGCCGAGCTCTACACGATGACGGAGAACCTCGGGGTCGTCCGCAACGTCACCAATGTGGTCGACATCCCGGTGATCGCCGACATCGACACGGCCTATGGCAACGCCATCAACGTGATGCGGACGATCCGCGAATTCGAGGCGACGGGCGTCGCCGCCGTGATCATGGAAGACCAGGTCGCGCCCAAGCGCTGCCCGATCTGCGTGGGCGGGGTCGAGACCATCCCGCTCGACGAGGCCGTCGGCAAGATCAGGGCCGCCGTCGAGGCGCGCCGCAACCCCGACATGCTGATCGTCGCCCGCACCGACGTGGCCACCGAGGAAGAGGCGATCGAGCGCGCCAAGGCCTATGTGGCGGCGGGCGCGGACGTGATCCAGCCGATCAGCCGCACCTTCAAGACCATCGAGGGCCTTCGGGCGCTGCGCGAGGCCTGCGGCGTGCCGCTGTCCCTGCAGATCCTGGGCTGGCTGGAGAAGAACCTGTCGCCCGCCGAGATCGAGAGCGTGGCCGGCCTCGCGACCTTCCCGCTGGTGCCGCTAATGAGCGTCGCCACGGCGCTGCAGGAGAACCTCGCCGTGCTGGCGCGCGAGAAGACCTCCCGGAACCTGCCCCGCCCCGTGATGGCGCACGACCCCTTCATCGAGATGATCGGCTTCAAGGAGATCGAGGCGCTGCAGCTGAAGTATCTCACCACGCCGCCGCCGAAGGCTTTCGCGGCGGAGTGAGGCGGGCCACGCAGTGACCTCCCCGGACCGCGCCCGAACGGGGCCGGAGCCTCGCCCGCACTACCTCACCGTCGCGGGCGGGCAGATCCGCATCTGGCGTTGCGGCGAAGGGCCGGACGTCGCCGTCCTGCACGGCCTGACGCTGGGCGCAGAGGCCACGGCGGCGCGCATCGCGGCGTCCTGCCCGGGGTGGCGCGTGACCGTGCTGGAGCTGCCCGGCGTGGGCGGCTCGGCGGGCCTCGCCAGCGCGGACGTGGCGAGCGCGGCCGCCAGCCTGGATGCGGCGCTGGACGCCTGCGTGTCGCCTGACGCTCCGCTCGTCGCCTGCGACCTCGCCATCGCGGTCGCGGGCCATCTGCGGCGGCGCCCCCTCCTGTCGCTTGGGGCCGAGGCGGCGCAGGCCTGGGCGGCGCGCGGCTGGCGGCTGCCGCCGCTGGCTCCGCGCCAGGACGGAACGCATCTCACGGCGCTCTGGGCGCATCTGCGCGACGCGCACCTGTTCATTCCGGACGATCCGACGCAGCCTGCGCCGACCGGCGAGGCGCTCCCGACGCCCGAGGAGCTCGCCTCCACGGTGACGGCGGCGGCCGTCGACCCGGCCGCCTATGAGCGGCTCTGGTCCGCCTGCCTCGACGCCGCGCGGGTGGACGCGCCTCATCTTGAGGGAGTTCGCGTCGGCGGCGTCGACGCCCTGCCGGCGGCGCTCGCCGGGCTGGCGAAGCCCTCGCCCGCGCCCCGCCTGCCCGCCACGGCGCCGCTGCCGGGCGACGCCGTCTGGAACCAGTATGTCGAGACTTCCCGCGGCCGCATGCATCTGCGCCGCGCCGGCGGAGCGGGGCGGCCGCTGCTGGTGATCCCGACGGGCGGCGGCTCCTCGGCGCAGTTCGCGCCGGTGGTCGCGGGCCTGGCCCGGGGGCGGCAAACCTTCTCGGTGGACTACCTGGGCAACGGGCTTTCCGACAAGCCCGACCGGCCGGTGGAGATCGGCGACCTCGCCGATGACATGGTCGCGCTGATCGAGGCGCTCGGCTTCCCTCAGGTGGACGTCTGGGGCTCCCACACCGGCGCGCTGGTTGGGCTCGAACTGGCCGTGCGCCGGCCGGACCTCGTCGGTCGCGCCGTGCTGGAGGGGCCGGTCTTCATCTCGCAGGATTTCCAGCAGGACCTGCTGGCCCGCTACTTCCCGCCGATCGCGCCTGATCCGTGGGGCCTGCACCTGCAGTTCGCCTGGAACTGGCGGCGCGACATGTTCCTGTACTGGCCCTGGTACCGCGTCGAGCGCGCCGCCGCCCGCCAGCTCGGCCTGCCCTCGGCCGAGCAGCTGAACCTCTACACGGTCGGCATCCTGGAAAGCGGCCCCACCTATGACCGCGCCTACCGCTCGGCCTTCACCTACGATACGCGGTCCCGCATGCCGCTGCTGCGCACCCCGACGCTGGTCTGCGCCGGCCCCAACGACATGCTGATCGACGGGCTGAAGGAGGCGCAAGCGCTGGCCGTGCCCGGCGTCGAGGTGCGGGTGACGCCCACCACGGTCTGGTGGCCCGATCCCGACCCCGCCGCGGCTGCGGCCACGATGGCGGTCTACGACGCCTTCCTGAACGGCTGAGCGCTACGACAGGTAGGCTTCCAGCACTTCCGGGTTCTGCTTCAGCGCGTCCGGCGTGCCCTCGACCACGATCTGGCCGCGGCGCATGACGTAGCCGTAGTCGCAGACCGAGAGCGCGATGGCGGCGTTCTGCTCCACCAGCAGGATGGACTGGCCCTCGCGGTGCAGCGCCACGATGGCCTGGAACACGAGGTCGACGATGGAGGGCGCAAGCCCCATCGAGGGCTCGTCGAGCACCAGCATCTGCGGCCGGGTCATCAGCGCGCGGCCGATGGCGAGCATCTGCTGCTCGCCGCCGCTGAGCAGGCCGGCCTTTTGCAGGCGCCGCTCGGCGAGGCGCGGGAACAGCGTGTAGACCTTGTCGAGGAGCTCAGGGTCCGCGTTGCGGCCCGCGAAGGCGCTGAGGCCGAGATTCTCCTCCACGCTCAGGGGCGCCACGACCATGCGGCCCTCCGGCACCAGCGCGAGGCCGGAGCGCACCACCTTGTGGAGCGGCAGGCGGGAGATCTCCGCGCCGTCGAGGCTGATGGAGCCCGACACCGGCCGGTGCAGCCCGGCGATGCTGCGCAGCGTCGTCGACTTGCCGGCGCCGTTGGAGCCGAGCACGACGCAGAGCGATCCCGCCTTGACCTCGATATCGACGCCGCGGACGGCCTGGATCGCCCCGTAGCTAGCGGAGAGCTTGGATACGGTCAGCATCGTTCTTGCGTCCGAAATAGGCCTCCTGCACGGCCGGGTCGGCGATGCAGGTCCTCGGGTCCCCTTCGGCCAGGAGGCGGCCGAAATTCATCACCGTGCAGCTGTCGCAGAAGGCGGTGACGAGGCTCATATTGTGCTCGACCATCAGGATGGTGAGCCCGGCGTCGCGCAGCTCGTGGACGAGGCGGCCGACCGCCTCCGCCTCGGAATGGTTCATGCCGGCCGTGGGCTCGTCGAGCAGCAGCAGCTTGGGGTCGGACCCGAGCGCGCGGGCGATTTCGATGCGGCGCTGCTCGCCATAGCTCAGCGTTTCGGCCAGCTCGTCGGCGCGGTGCGCCATCGCGACCCGGTCGAGCAGATGCATGGCCTGCTCGCGGGTGGAGCGCCAGGCGGAGGACGCCGCCGGCAGCCCCAGGAAGGACGACCACAGCGACACGCCCCGGCGCAGCCAGCAGCCCGTCATTACCTGCTCGAGCGCCGTCATGCCGCTGAACAGGCGGACGTTCTGATAAGTGCGGGAGATCCCCTTGGCGGCGATGTCCTGCGGCGGCATGGCCTCCAGCTTGGCGCCCGCGAAGCGGATCGTTCCGGAGGTGGGGTGGAACAGCCCCGTGATCAGGTTGATCACCGTGGTCTTCCCCGCCCCGTTGGGGCCGATCAGGCCATGGACGCTGCCCTGGCGCACATGCGCGGTGAGCCCGCCCACGGCCGCGACGCCGCCGAAGGTCTTGACCACGTCCTCGAGGACCAGGAGGGAGCCGCCGTCACGCATGGGCGTCGCGCTCCGCCGCCCGCTTGGCCTCGGTTTCTTCGCGGAGCCGGGCGGCCTTCTTCAGCCCCCAGGCGCGCGGGTCGATCAGGCCACGCGGCAGGAAGATCATGATCAGCAGCAGCACGACGCCCTTCGCCACGTCCTCGATCTGCGGGACGATGGCCTGCATGGTGGTGGGCAGCGCCGTGAACACGGCCGCGCCGATGATCGGGCCGAGCCAGTGGAAGGAGCCGCCCAGCACCGTGGAGGCGATCATCGTGAAGGCGATGCCGATGAAGTAGGTCTCGGGCGAGATGAACTGCAGCGTGAAGGCCAGCGCCGCGCCGCCGAGGCCGCCCACGACGCCGCTGATCAGGAAGGCGATGAACTGGATGCGGTAGGGACTGATCCCCATCGTGGAGGCCACGGCCGCGTCCTCGCGCACGGCCCGGGAGGCGAGGCCGAACCAGGACCGGTGCAGGCGCCAGAACACCACCGTGCAGAGCGCCAGCAGGATGGCGAGCTCCAGCGGCTCGACCCGCACCGGCACGATGAGGCCGTTGACGCCGCCGGTCAGCGCCGGCGCGTTCAGGGCCGTCACCCGGGTGATGAGCACGAGGGCGAGGCTGGCCAGCGCCATCCAGTGGCTCTCCAGCCGCAGGAACGCGAAGGCCACCACGGCGGCCGCGAAGCCGCCGCCCAGCGCGGCGGCCGGAAAGGCCGCCCAGAGCGGCAGGCCGAACTTGCCCGAGAGCTGCGCGGCCAGGAAGCCGCCCACCGCGGCGAACACCACGGTGGTGAAGCTCAGCACCCCGGTCGACAGCACCGCGTAGGTGCTCAGCGCGAAGAGCGCGTTGACCATCGCGAAGGTGACCGTGCTGCCATAGGCGGCCCAGAGGTCGAGGAAGGTCTCCATCTCAGGCCCGCACGAAGCTGGCGCTGCCGAAAAGGCCGCGCGGACGGGCGATCAGGAAGGCGAGCAGCAGCATGTAGGTGAAGCCGTCGCGGAAGCTGGTCGAGATGTACTGCGCCACGAAGACCTCGATGATGCCGAGGCAGATGCCCGCGATGGCGGTGCCGCGCACGTCGTCGTAGCCGCCCACCACCACGGCTGCGAAGCCCTTCAGCATCAGGCCCTCGCCCAGCGTGAAGGACACGTTGGAGGTCGAGATGCCGCCCAGAACGCCGGCGAGGCCGGAGGTGGCGCCCGCCAGGAAGGCGGTCAGCAGGATCACCATGCGGGCGTTGACGCCGCCCAGCGCCGCCGCGACCTCGTTCCAGCCGACGGCCCGCATGGCCGCGCCGATGCGGGTCTTCTGGATCAAGAGGTGGATGCCGACGGTGCAGAACAGCAGCGCCGCGATGGTGATGATCTGCATCTGCGGCACGCGCAGCGGTCCCATCACGACCATCTGGTTGGGATAGCTCGCGGCCGGGAAGGCCAGGCTCTGCTGGCCGGTCGCGAAACCGGCCAGGCTGTCCAGGATGATCCAGAACGCGATGCTGGTGATCAGCGCGCCGAGCATGCCGGTCTTCTTGGCCCGGAGCGGCTGAAAGCCGATCTGGTCCACGACGACGGCCAGGAGGCCGCCGCCGATCACGCCCGCCGCGATCGCGACCGGGAACGGCACGCCGAAGCGCTCCACCGCGTAATAGCCCGCGATGGCGGCCCAGCTGGCGTAGGTCCCGTGCGCCGCGTTGAGGATGCCGAGCGTGGAGAAGACGAGGCCAAAGCCGATCCCGAACAGGGCGTAAAGCGAACCCAGCGCCCAGCCATTGATCAGCTGCTCGACGAAGAGCTGCATCACTTGTTCTCCCAGCGCACGACCTTTCCGTCCGCCGTCCAGTTGGCGATCAGGGAGTTCTGGACTTCGGCCTGGCCGTTCACCATCGGCACGCCGCCATAGACGTTGTAGGCGATGGACTGGATCTTGCCGATCGAGGCGGCCAGGTCTTCGCGCGTGGGCTTGCCCTCAAGACCCTTCAAGCCCTGGGCGATGTAGTAGAGCGCCGTATAGCCCTGGGCCGAATAGGTGTCCGGGGCCTCGCCGAACTTCTTCGTGTAGCCCTCGACGAACTTCTTCGCCTCGGGGCTGCTGGAGATCTCGGACGAGAAGATGATCGGGAACGGGATGCCGGCGAGCGGCGCGCCGATCTTCTTGAAGACCGGAGCCGGCGAGATCACGTCGGAGGTGGCGATCTTGCCCGCATAGCCGCGCGAACGCAGCGCCGCGATGATGCCGGCCGCCGGCGTCTGGGTGGTCCAGACCATGATGAGATCGGGGTTGGTGGCCATCGCCTGGGTGGCCGGGGCGGTGAAGTCCGTGTCGGCCGACAGGATGCTGACCACGCCGACATTCTTGACGCCGGCGTCGTCCATCACCTTCTGGGCGGCCTTCAGGCGGTTCTGGAAGCCCTCGTTGTCGGCGTTGACGAAGTAGGCCACCGTCTTGGGCTTGAGCGTCTCGGCCAGCACCTTCGACATCTTCACTTCCTGAGGGCCGGGCAGGCCCACGATGGAGGTGACGTAGGGCGGCTGGGGCAGGCCGGGCAGCGTCGCGCCGTAGATCACCAGCGGCAGCTTGGCGTTGGTGGTGACCGGCTTCAGGGCGGCCGCGACAGGCGACAGGATGCAGCACGTCACCGCGACGACGTTGCGGTCGGCCGAGAACTGGGTCAGCGCCTGCACGGCACGGGCCGCGTCGGAGCCGCTCTCCTTCTCGCTGAGCTTGAGCTTGACGCCCTGCCCGATCCAGCCGGACTCGTTGATCTCGTCGACCGCGAGTTGAGCTCCGCGATGGTAGGACACGCCGGCGGCCGCCAGCGGGCCGGTGTTTTCGGTGATGAAGCCGACGCCGTACTCGCCGGCCGCAGGGGCGGCCCCGGCCGATCCGGCATACCCCATTGCGAGCGCCGCGGCGCCGGCCACAACGCCGCGCAACGTGCGCGCGGCCACGGAAGCTTTGCTCATGTTCCCTCCCCGATCCATCGCGTGATCTTGGCGATCATCATCGATCCGTCGTCGACCGGGGGTCGGACGCCATCGCCCGCAGAGCGGCGCGACATCCGGTCCCGATCACGGCGGGCTCATGGCCTAGGCGGCCACACCCCAAAGTAGCTCCAACGGCTCTTCTCTGTCAAACCACAACTCGCGTTTCGTAGAGTGACACGCTAGGGCTTGCCGGCGCCCTTGAGGCGGCGTTCGATGGCGGCCGCGGCGTGCTGCACGCGGGCGAGATGGACGGGCTTGTTGCGCGCCACCATCTGCGGCGTGAGGCCGGCGATGCTGATCGCGCACACGATGGCGCCGTCGCGACCGCGCACCGGCGCCGCGAGCGCCGACAGGCCGAGCGCCACGTCGTCGACCGCGAGTTCCCAGCCGCGCTCACGGATCTTGCTCAGCGAGGCCGCGAGCTCGGCCTTGTCGGTGATGCTCTTGGGCGTGAGGGCGGCCGCCGGCTGCCGGAGGACGCGCTCGATCTCTTCGGGCGGCTGGAACGCGAGCAGCAGTTTGGGCGCGCCGCCGCAGTTGTACGGCAAGGTTCCGCCGACCGCCCACCAATGCACCTCGATGCCCTTCATGTCGTGGATGCGGTCGAGGCACACGACGTCGCCTTCGTCATAGACGGAGAGGAAGGCGGTGCCGTGCACGTCGCCGGCGAGCTCGGTGAGCACGGGAAGCGCAAGGCCTCGCAGGTCGAGGTCGTCCGCCACGTTGGCGGCGAGATCGCGGATGGCGCGGCCCAGCCGGTAATGCTGGGTGGCCGGATCCTGGGCGATGAAGCCGCTGCTCATCATGGTCAGAAGCAGGCGCCGGGTGGTGCCCTTGTCGAGGCCCGTCGCATTGGTCACCTCGGCCAGGGACTGGACGCTCTTGCCCGAAAAGGAGGACAGCACGGACAGGGCCCGGGTGACGGCCCTGACATTCTGGGTGGGGGAGTCTGTTTCGGCCATGCCATGCCCGGCGGTTCTGGAATTACGCCAGATTACCCATGTCACTGGATGAAATGGAAGTCGAAAGTTGACACGGGTCGGCGTGCGGTGGTTCGATCCGACCCCATCGGCGGGCGACGGAACGCCCCAAACGGAGGAGCGCCCCATGTCGATGACGGATCACATCCGAGCCGATGACCTGATGGCTCTCGACGCCCTGCAACGCGCGCTCGGGGACGAGCGCGTCCTGGCGGACGCCAAGACGCGCGACTACTACGCCAACGACATCTTCTGGCAGCCCGGCATCCCGCCCCTCGCGGTGGTTCTGCCCCGCAGCCCCGAGGACGTCGCCGAAGCGGTGAGGGTCGCGGCCGAGCACGGCCTCTCGGTCGTGCCGCGCGGCGGCGGCATGTCCTACACCAAGGGCTATCTGCCGGATCGCGCCGACTCGGTGGTGATCGACACCCGACGGCTCGACCGCGTGCTCGAGGTGAACGCCGACGACCGCTACATCACGGTCGAGGCCGGCTGCACCTGGGAAAACGTCAACGCCGCGCTGGACGGCACGGGCCTGCGCACCGGCTATTGGGGGCCGCTCTCGGGCGTCAACGCCACGGTCGGCGGGGCGCTGTCGCAGAACAGCGCCTTTTTCGGCTCGGCGCTGAACGGCACGGTGGCCGAGGCGGTGCTCGGCGTCACCGTCGTGCTCGCCGACGGGCGGATGGCCACGACCGGATCGGGCGGCCGCAAGGGGACCAAGCCCTTCACGCGCGAGGGCGGGCCGGACCTGACAGGGCTGTTCCTCGGCGACAACGGGGCCTTCGGCGTGAAAGTCTCGGCGACGCTGCGTCTCTGGCCACGCCCGGCCGAGACGGGCTTCCTGTCCTTCGGCTTCGAGAGCCTGAACGCCATGGCGGCCGCGCAGGTCGAGATGGCGCGCACGCGGCTGGTGGCCGAGGGCTTCGGCATCGACCGCACCAAGGCGCAGCATTCGGCCAGCGTGAACCGCATCTCGGACGGGTTGAAGGCGCTCGGCGCGGTCGCGACCTCGGGCAAGTCGCTGCTGGAGGGCGTCAAGGCCGCGGCCGGCGTGGCGGTCGCGGGCGCCAACTTCCTGAAGGCGCACAACTACACGCTCCACATCGTCACCGAAGCCGCCGACGAGGACGCCCTGCGCAAGGGCATGGCGGCGCTGAGCGCCATCGGGCGGGCGCATGGGACCGAGATCGAGAACAGCGTGCCCAAGGTGATGCGGGCCAAGCCGTTCGGGCCGGTGCGCGGCATGCTGGGCCTCAACGGCGAGCGCTGGGTGCCGATCCACGCCGTGTTCCCGCTGGGCGACGCGCAGCGCGTGGTGGACGCCAACGAGGCGTTCTTCGCCGAGCGCCGGCCCTTCATGGAGCGCCACGGCATCGTCTACTCGGTGATGAGCATGACGGTGGGCAACGAGTTTTTCCTCGAGCCGGCCTTCTACTGGTCCGACGAGATCACGCCGCTGCACGCCGCCAGCGTGGGGGCCGAGATCGTGAAGCCCTGGATGAACCGCCCGGCCAACCCGGACACCCGCAACGCCGTCGCGGAGCTGCGCCGCGCCACGCAGGAGCTGTATGCGGGGCTCGGCGGCGTCAGCTGGCAGGTGGCGCGGGACTATCCCTTCGCCGAGATCCTGAAGCCCGAGACCTGGTCCCTGCTCACCGACGTGAAGCGGGCGCTGGACCCGCGGGGACTGATGAACCCGGGATCGCTCGGGCTCGCCACGTTGTTGGGCCGGGGGTCCTAGCCCCCTGCCCTCCCGTCGTCGGCCGGCGTCGCGCTGGCCAGCCGGGCGACGACGTCGAGCAGCACCGCCGCGCCCGCCGCGAGGTCCGCCGGCGCGGTGAACTCCGCCGGGTTGTGGCTGACGCCGCCCCGGCTCGGCACGAAGATCATGGCCGCGGGCGCGACGCGCGCCATCATCTGGGCGTCGTGGCCGGCGCCCGAGACCATGCGCCTGCACGGCAGACGGCGCGCCGCCGCGGCCTCCTCGATCATGGCGACGAGGCCCGGGTCGAAGGCGACGGGCTCGAAGCGGGCCAGGACTTCGACCGAGACCCCGACGTCCTCGGACCGGGCGACCTCGGCCAGGAACTCCTCCAGGGCGTCCTCCTCGCGCCGCAGCCGCGCCGCGTCCGGATCGCGCAGGTCGACCGTGAAGGTCGCCCGCGAGGGGATGACGTTGATCGCGTTCGGCTCGAAGGCGATGACGCCCACCGTGGCGACCGTGGGCGCGTTGGAGGCCCGCATCCGGTCGCGCAGCCAGGCGATGACCCGGGCGGCGGCCGCGCCGGCGTCCCGCCGCATCGCCATGGGGGTCGTGCCGGCGTGGTTGGCGACCCCCTGGAACACGACCCGGCGCCAGGAGATCCCTTGCAGACGCCCGACCGCGCCGATGGACGCAGCCTCGCGCTCCAGCACGGGGCCCTGCTCGATGTGGAGCTCCAGATAGGCGTGCGGCCGCAGCGCGCCCGGATCGGCCGATCCCGCATAGCCGATGCTCCGAAGCTCGTCGCCCAGGCGCGCGCCGTCCGTCCCGACGACCGCCAGCGCGGCCTCGAGCGGCATCCCGCCGGCGGCGACGAGCGAGCCCAGCATGTCAGGCGCGAAGCGCACGCCCTCCTCGTTGGTGAAGGCGGCCACCGCGAGCGGGCGAAGGGGCGTCGCCCCGGCTTCCTTCAGCGCCTCGACGACCGCCAGCCCGGCGAGCACGCCGTAGCAGCCGTCATAGATCCCGGCGTCGATGACGGTGTCGATATGGGAGCCCATGACGACCGGGGCCCGGCCGGCGTTCTCAGGCGTCGACCAGACGCCATGGATGTTGCCGATCCGGTCGATGACGACGTCGAGGCCGGCCTCGCGCAGCCAGGCGACCAGACGGTCGCGCGCGGCCCTGTCGGCGTCCGAAGCGGCCAGGCGGGTCAGGACGCCGTCCGTGCGCCCGATCTCGCCCAGCTCGCGGATCCGCTCCAGCATGCGGGCGGTGTCGAGGGAGGGCGGCGTCATGGGCGGGCTCGCGCGAGGATGGCTTCGGGGGACGCGCCGACCAGCTCGGCGTAGCGGCCGGGATCGGTGGCGCCTTCGGTGTTGATGACCCAGACGCGGGACTCGGGCCCCAGCTTGAGCGCATGGCGCGCCTCGGGATCGCGCAGCGCGGCCGTGAGCCCGGCGAGGCCTGCCCCGCCGCTCTCGCCCGCCACGATGGGCGGGTCGCCGCCCAGCGGGCGCGCCAGCGTCCTCATGGCGGCCACCGCGTCGTCGTCCTCCACGGTCATGAAGGCGTCGGCCGCGCAGAAGAGCACGCGCAGGGCCAGCGGCGACGGCTCGTAGCACTCCAGCATCGCCATCACGGTCGGCTCGCCATGCGCGACCCTCACCGCGCGGCCCGCCCGGGCGGCTTCGACGACGCAGGCCGCGCGCGCCGGGTCGACCACCGTGAAGATCGGGCGCTCGTCGCCCAGCGCGAGCCACAGATGGGCGGCGACGGCGGCCGCGATCCCGCCGACTCCCGCCTGGACGAACACATGGGTGGGAGGCGCGGGCCACTGCGACAGCGCCTCCCTGACGATGGCGGTGTAGCCCTGCATGACCAGCCCGGGGATCCGCTCGTAGCCGTCCCAGGAGGTGTCGGAGACCACCGTCCAGCCCTGCTCGGCGGCGACGCGGGCGGCCTCGACGACGGAGTCGTCATAGGAGCCCTCGACGCGGACCATGCGGGCGCCGAAGCGCGCGATGGCGGCGACCCGCTCGTCGCTGACGCCGCCATGGACGAAGATGACCGCCCGGGCGCCGACCTGCCGGGCGCCCTGCGCCACCGAGCGGCCGTGATTGCCGTCGGTCGCGCAGGCGAATGTCATGGCGCCGGCCACGGCCCGGACCTCCGGCGCGTCGAGATCGGCGTCGCCGAGCGGCCGGCCGAGCCGGGCCTGGGCGGCTTCGAGCGTCAGCCTCGCCACCGCATAGGCCCCGCCGAGGGCCTTGAAGCTGCCGAGGCCGAGCCTGAGGCCTTCGTCCTTGACGTGGAGCGCGCCGACGCCGAGCGCCGCGGCGAGGCTGGGCAGAGCGCGCATCGGCGTCGGCGCATGCTCGGGCAGATGCGCCAGGCGCCGTTCGATCGCATCCGCGCCCGCGACCCCGAGGGTCTCGCTGTCGACGGCATGGAGCGGCGCGCGGTAGTCGGGGTGGCGGTTGAGCAGGAACACGGGGAGCCTCGTTGCGCTGGGCCGCCGAGGCATAGCGCATTTGCGCCGGCGACCGGTAGCCGGGACGCAGGCGCCGCTCAATTGGTCCGCGAAGCCTGCGGGGACGGCGGCCCGCGGCCCGCCGTTTCGGGCATCGCCAGCCAGCCGCCGGCCAGGACGAGCACGCCGAGCCCGGCCAGCGCCAGAAAGGCGGCGTCATAGCCGGCGGCCACGATGAGGACGCCGGAGACGACGTTGCTGAGCGAGCCGCCGACGCCCTGGACCGCGCCGAGCACGCCGCGGGCGGTCGTGTACCGGCCCGACCCCCGCACGGCGTCGGCGAGCAGGAGCGGCAGCAGCGCGTCGAACAGGCCGGCGCCGAGGCCGTCCAGCACCTGCCCGGCCAGCAGCAGGGCGGGATCGTCGGCGAGGGCGAAGAGCAGGCCGCGCAGCGGCAGCGCCGCCAGCGCCGCCAGCAGGAAGGGCTTGCGTCCGATCGCGCCGGAGCGCGCCAGCAGGAACGCCGCCGGGATCGTCGACAGCTGGGCGATGAGGACGGCCGCGGCCGTCAGCGCGCTCTCCCGGCCGGGATGCGCCAAGGCGAGCTTCTGGCTGACCATGTTCAGCATGGGGGCGTTGGCGAAGTGGAAGGTCGCGGCCAGGAGCGCCAGGACGACGATCTCCCTCTGGCGCAGCAGGATCCCCCAGGGCGCGGGGCCCGGTCCCTGCGGATCGTCGTCCAGCCCGCGGGCGCGGCGATGGTCGACGGCGTCGCCCGGGATGGCCAGGATCGCCGCGACCGCGGCCGCTCCGAAGAGCGGGACCAGCCAGAACACGGCCTGCTGGCCGAACCACGAGCCGACCGCGGCGGCTGCGACCGCGATGAAGACATTGCCCATCTTGTCGAAGGCGGCGTTGCGCCCGAACCGCGCCGCCAGGGCCGCCGGCGGGACCAGTCCCATGGTCAGCGCGGCGACCACGGGCGCGAAGATCGCGCCCAGCACGGCCATGACGACGTCCGCCGCGAAGACGACGGGGGCGGTCGGGACCGTGACGATCGCGACCGCGGCCGCCGCGAGCAGCGCCGTGGCGGCGACCAGGAGGGCGCGCTTGCGGCGGGTCGCGTCGATGAGGGCGCCGAGCGGCGCATGGGCGCAGATGCCGATCAGGCCGCTGACCGTCAGGATTGCGCCGAGCGTCGCCTGGTCCCAGCCGGCCTGGGTGATCAGGAAGACGCCCACATAGGGGCCGAGGCCGCCCCGGACGTCGGCCAGCAGGAAATTCAGCCCGTCGAGCGTCCGCCCGATCCCGTGCGGGTCTTGGGCGCCGTCGGTCCCGGGTGGAAGGCGATTTCGCATCGGCGTCTCGTGGGGCTCGCCGGCAACGGCCCGGATGCGCGCCCGTTCCACCGCGCAGATGGCCGGCGCCGGAATGACGCCCTATTTGGGCGATCAAACCCGTCCGGCCCTCTCGTTTCGGAGACGTTCATGTCCTTGCGCCTGCCCCAAAGCCTCTCCGGCGGACACCGGCCGCAGACGGGAGCGAACGTCCTCGACGCCGAGATCGCGCAGCAGAAGGCGGAGGCGCTGGGCGACATGGGCCGCAAGGTGGAGCAGGCGCTGGCGAGGCTGCGGGAGTTCGACGCCCGCGACGAGGCCGGCCGCGAGGCGGGCCAGCGGTCCAGGCTGCTCGACGACGCCGCCCAGAAGGTCTGGGCCTTCATGGTCCAGCGCGAGCTCTGCGGCCTGCGCCACTGGGAGGCGGTCGTGAAGTCCTACGCGATCCCGCGCGAGGTGCTGAACCGCATGGGGCGCGTCTCGCCCTGAGCGGCGCCCTCCCCTCCCGGCGGCGAACGCCAGCGGAGCGTTCAGCATGAATCGTCGCAGACCGGCGCCGGCGACTGAGCGCGCGAGACAGTTTCATCGTCGTCTGGTAGTTGGAAGAGGGCTCTGGTCCAGCATCGAGCGTCCGCGTTCCAGGCGCTGCAAGACTAACAGGAGGTCTCCATGAACATCGGCGTGCGCTTCAAGGTCATTCCGGCTGCAGCCTTGACGTTTTTCATGGGGCTGGCGGGTGCGGCCAGCGCAGCGCAGTGCGGCAACACTGCGGCCGGCTTCGAGACATGGAAACAGCAATTCGCCGGCGAGGCGCGCGCCAAGGGCGTGAGCGCCGCCGCCATCTCGGCGCTGATGGACGCGAACTACGCGACCGCCACCATCGCGGCCGACCGGGGGCAGAAGAGCTTCCGCCTGTCCCTCGACCAGTTCCTGGCCAAGCGGGGCGGCCCGGCCATCGTGGCGCGCGGGCGCACGCTGAAGCAGACCAACGCGGCGCTCTTCGCCTCGATCGAGCAGCGCTACGGCGTTCCGCCGGGCCCGCTCCTCGCCATCTGGGGCATGGAGACGGCCTTCGGCGCGCAGCGCGGCAACCAGAACACGCTCTCCTCGGTGGCGACGCTCGCCTATGACTGCCGCCGCTCGGAGTTCTTCACCGATCAGCTCTACGCCACCCTCACGCTCATCGACCGCGGCGTCATCTCGGCCGGGACGCGCGGCTCCATGCATGGCGAAATCGGCCATACGCAGTTCCTGCCGAAGAACATCCTGAATTACGGGGTGGGTGGCAGCCTGGACGTGGCCTCGAACGCGCTGGCCTCCACCGCCAATTTCCTCAAGGCCCATGGCTGGCGCGCCGGAGCAGGCTACCAGCCGGGCGAGGCCAATTTCGGCGCGATCCAGGCCTGGAACGCCGCGTCGGTCTACCAGAGGGCCATCGCGCAGATCGGGAGCCAGATCGACTGAGCCGGCGCGCCCCGGGGCACGACCCGACGGGGCGTCGCGCCGGGGCCCGGCCTGGACGCCGACGCGCATCGGCGGAATAGTCGGCCCCCAAGCCACGCAGCGCGGAGGCGCGCTATGAATCATCCGGATTGGAGCCGCCGCTCGCTTCTCCTCGCCGCGGCCGCAGGCGCGGCGGCGGCCTGCCCGGCCCTCCGGCGCCCGGCCGAGGCGCAGACGCTGCAGCCGGCGCCGTCGTCGCCCGATCCCTACGCCCGCCTGCAGGGCGGAACTCCCCATCACCTGACGCCCAGCCAGGAAGCGCAGCGGATGTTCGACAGCCCGGCCCCGGCCGGCCCGCAGGGGCGATGGATCACGCGCGCCCCGCTGCCCCTGCCGCGCAGCGAAATGGCGTGGGCCACCGCGTGGGACGGGCGCATGCACGTCGTCGGCGGATACGGCGAGGGGCGCGTGGACCGCGCCTACCACCATGTCTACGACCCGCAGCAGGACCGGTGGTTCGCCGCCGCGCCCCTGCCGCGCGGGGCCAACCACGTCGCCGTCTGCGCCGACGCGGGGCGCATCTACGCCCTGGGGGGCTTCCTGGAGCAGAACCGCAGTTCGGACCGCAACGCCTATGCGTATGAGGTCGCCTCCGACCGCTGGACCGCGATCGCCCCCCTGCCCCGGCCCCGGGGCGCGGCGGCCGCCGTCGCGCTGGACGGACGCATCCACCTGATCGGCGGCGGCTCGGAGCCGGCCGCCGAGCGCGCCAGCGTCGGCTGGCACGAGGTCTATGATCCGAAGGAGGACCGCTGGTCGCTGCGCAAGCCGCTGCCGGGCGCCCGCGACCATGTCGGCTGCGTCGCGCTGGACGGGCGCATCCACGTGGTGGGCGGCCGGTTCAACACCTTCGAGTACAACACCGACCTGCATCACGTGTATCTGGCGCAAAAGGACAGCTGGGAGCTGCGCGCGCCGCTCCCGACCGCCCGCTCGGGCCATGGCCTGGCGCTCTACCGCAACCGGCTCTTCGCCATGGGCGGCGAAGGCGGGCGCATCGAGAACGGCCAGCCGATCCAGGCCAAGGTCTTCGGCCAGATGGAGAGCTACGACCCGGCGACCGACACGTGGCAGAGCCATGCCCCGATGCCTACGCCGCGGCACGCGGTCGGAGCCGCCGCGATCGGCGATCGGATCTATGTCGCGGGCGGCGGCGCGGTGCTGGGCGGCGGCGTCCAGTCGGCCGTCCACGAAGCCTTCTCCCTGGAGTGATCCCGCGCGCCCGGCCGCCGCCGCCGCCGCGCCCTGCGCCCGGTCCTCCCCGGGACCGCGTCCTAGGTCGGCCTGACTAGGCCGCACGATCTTCAGCGGCCCTATCCGTCCTGGCTGCATGGACAGCTCCAGCCTTCAGGCCCATGCTTCTGAGCGCCGGCGCCGAAAGCCGGATCACCACATCGTCGACATGGAGGAGCTGATGACGAACCGTCATCCGGCAGGATTGCGTGCCTGTCTTCTCCTGACAGCGTTGCTGGCTTGCGCCGCGACCCCAGGCGGCGCCGACGTCACCTCGTCCGCCTGCCTGTCGTCCCATACCGACGAGAACGACCTGTCCGTCGTGACATGCGAAACCTTCGTCGTGGACGACACCGACTGGGATGCATACGGGGCGCAGCCCCGCCTCGCGGCGGCTGCGGGCGAATAGCCGGCCTGACGGCGCCAGGGCGGCGCTAGGGCCGAATCGCCGCCCAGGCGTCGCGCGCCTGCGCCGCCATGGTCCGGATCCTTTCGATCGTGGAGGCCGCATAGGCCTTGACGTCGGCGGGCCCGGTCTCGGCGGCGGCCCGGTAGATCTCCGCCTCCTTGTCCAGACCCTGCGTGGCCGCCTCCACGTAGCGGCGCGACATCTCCAGAGCGTCGAGCGGCTCCAGGTTGTCCGCGATCGCCTGGAGCTCGCGGTCGAGGCTGTCGCGGACCGGCGTCCCCACCTTCTGGGCGAGCGCCTTCAGGTCTGCAATCTGGTCTGTCCGAAAGGCCGCCGAGGCGTCGGCCAGGGCCTTCGCCTCGGGCCGCACCGCCTTCGAGGCGGCCGCCCGGGCGATGCGCAGCTGGAACTGGGCCGACGCATAGGCCGCCTGGACGAAGGCCGGCGCGCCCGTCTGCGTCTGCGTCTGGGCGCGGGCGCCGGGCGGCGCGGCGGCCGCGAACGCCAGCGCCAGCAGCAGGCTGCGGCGCGCGATCATTGCCATCCGGGCACTCCCTGCATGTTGGGCAGCTTGTGGGCGATGCCCTTGTGGCAGTCGATGCAGGTCTTCTCGGACGTGAACAGGAACTTCTCGTGAGCGGCCGCGGCGCGCGGATTCTGCTTGGAGACGTCCATCGACTGGGCGCTGTGGCAGTTGCGGCATTCGAGCGAGTCGTTGGCCTTCATGCGCGCCCATTCGTGCTCGGCCAGGTGGCGCCGCAGGTCCAGGAACTTGTCCCGGGTGTCGATCGACCCGAAGATGTGACCCCAGACCTCCTTGGAGGCCTGCATCTTGCGGGCGATCTTGTTGGTCCACTGGTGCGGGACGTGACAGTCGGGGCAGGTCGCGCGCACGCCCGACCGGTTGGTGTAGTGCACCGTGCCCTTCAGCTCCTCGAAGACGTTCGCCTGCATCTCGTGGCAGGACGTGCAGAACGTCTCCGTGTTGGTCGCCTCCAGCACGGTGTTGAACCCGCCCCAGAACATCACGCCGGCGACGAAGCCGCCCAGCGTGAGGAAGGCCAGCGAGAGAGTGACGGGCGGCCGCGTCGCCGTGGTCACCCATGGGTTGCTCCAGAACCAGCCCCAGGCCCGCGCGATCGCCTGCATGTCAGCGCCCCTGCGGCTCGCGTTCGACGAGAGCGTCCATGTCGGTGAAGGTGTTGGGGACGAGCGGCTGGGCGCCCGTCTGCGGCACGTGGCAGGCGAGGCAGGAATAGCGCCGCGGCGAGACGCCGCCCAGCGTGTTGCCGGCGCGATCCTGGTAGTGCGTGACGCTGATCATCGGCGCCTGGGACTGCTCGGTGAATTTGCGCGCGTGACAGCTCAGGCACTTGTTGGCGTTGAGGTCGAGCGCGTAGCCCTCGATGGCGTGGGGGATCAGCGGCGGCTGGTCCGGATAGTTGCGCTTGCGCCGGACGTCGTCCGTCACCTGCCGCTGCATGGGCGGCGCGGGCGCCTCCTTGGTGAAGGGCGTCGGCCCGGTGAGGCGCGGCGCCTCCTGGGCGAAGAGGACCCCGGCCGCGAGGCACGCCAGGCCGGCCAGGGCCGAGGACGCCAGGGGCCGCATCATGGCGCAGCCTCCGGCTGCGACCCCTGGGCCAGCGTGACCCCGACCACCTTCACGGCGCATTTCTTAAAGTCGGTCTGCTTGGAGATCGGGTCCGTCGCGTCCAGCGTCACCTTGTTGATCAGCTGGCTGGCGTCGAAGAACGGGACGAAGACGAGCCCGGGCGGCGTCTTGTTGCGGCCGCGCGTCTCCAGGCGGGAGCGGATCTCGCCTCGCCGCGAGACGATGCGCACCTCCTGGCCGCGGCGCAGGCCCCGCTTCTGGGCGTCGTCCGGGTGCATGAAGGTGACCGCGCCGGTGAAGGCCCGGTAGAGCTCCGGCACCCGCATGGTCATCGAGCCGGAGTGCCAGTGCTCCAGCACGCGGCCGGTCACCAGCCACAGGTCGAACTCCTGGTCCGGCGGCTCCGCCGGCGGCTCGTAGGGGGCGGCCATCACGACGGCGCGCTTGTCGCCATTGCCGTAGAACTGCCAGCCGCTGCCCTTCTCGACATAGGGGTCGAGGCCCTCGCGGTAGCGCCAGCGGGTCTCCTGGCCGTTGACCACCGGCCAGCGCAGCCCGCGCACCTCGTGATAGACGTCGAAGGGCGCGAGGTCGTGGCCGTGGCCGCGGCCGAAGGCGGCGTATTCCTCGAAGAGGCCCTTCTGGACGTAGAAGCCGAACTGCCTGGATTCGAAGTTCTCGTAGTCGGCCGGGATCTCGGCCGCCGGGAAGCGGTCGACGGAGCCGTTGCGCCAGAGCACGTCGAACAGGGTCTTGCCCTTGTATTCGGGATGCGCGGCGAGCGTCTCGGCGGACCAGACGTCCTCCGTCGTGAAGCGCCTGGAGAACTCCATCAGCTGCCACAGGTCCGATCTGGCGTCGCCCGGCGCGTTGACGAGCTGGCGCCACATATGGGTGCGCCGCTCGGCGTTGCCGTAGGCGCCTTCCTTCTCCACCCACATGGCGGTCGGCAGCACCACGTCCGCCGCCATGGCGGTGACGGTGGGATAGGGATCCGAACAGACCACGAAGCTCGCCGGGTTGCGGTAGCCCGGATAGGTCTCGTTGTTGGTGTTGGGCGCCGTCTGGAGGTTGTTGTTGCACATGATCCAGTAGGCGTTGAGCTTGCCGTCCTTCAGCATGCGGTCCTGCTGCACGGCGTGGTAGCCGATCTCGCCGTTGAGCAGGCCCGGCGGCAGCTTCCAGATCTCCTCCGCGTGCTTGCGGTGCTCCGGGTTGTTGACCTGCATGTCGGCCGGGAGGCGGTGGGCGAAGGTGCCCACCTCGCGCGCGGTGCCGCAGGCGGAAGGCTGCCCGGTCAGCGAGAACGGGCTGTTGCCGGGCTCCGCGATCTTCCCCGTGAGCAGGTGGATGTTGTAGACGAGGTGATTGGCCCAGACGCCGCGGACATGCTGGTTGAACCCCATGGTCCAGAGCGACATCACCTTGACCTTGGGGTCGGCGTAGGCCTTCGCCAGGGTGAGCAGCCGCTCCTTCGAGACGCCGCTGAGCTCGGAAGCCTTCTCCAGCGTGTACTCCGACACCATCCGGGCGTAGGCGTCGAAATTCGACGGCTGCGAGACGGCCGCCTCGTTGGCGTGGGCGGCCCGCTGCTCCAGCACGTGCTCGGGACGCAGGCCGTAGCCGATATCCGTGTTGGCGACCCGGAAATTGACGTGCTTGTCGACGAAGTCGCGGTTCACCGCGCCGTTCTGGATGATGTGGTTCGCGATGAAGTTGAGGATGGCGAGGTCCGTTCCCGGCCTGAAGATCAGCGACTGGTCGGACAGGTCCGTGGTCCGGTGCTCGTAGGTCGACAGCGTCAGGATCTTGGCGCCCGGATGGCTCAGGCGCCGGTCGATGATGCGGGTCCACAGGATGGGGTGCATCTCGGCCATGTTCGAGCCCCAGAGCACGAACGCGTCGGCGTTCTCGAAATCGTCGTAGCAGCCCATCGGCTCGTCCATGCCGAAGGTGCGGATGAAGCCCACGGCCGCCGACGCCATGCAGTGGCGGGCGTTGGGGTCGAGATTGTTGGAGCGGAAGCCCGCCCGCATCAGCTTGGTGGCGGCGTAGCCCTCGAAGATGGTCCACTGGCCCGAGCCGAACATGCCGACGGCCTTGGGACCCTTCTCCTTCAGGGTCTTCTTCCATTGCCGCGCCATCTCGTCGAAAGCCTGGTCCCAGGACACGGGCTGCAGCTCGGCGGACTTGTCGAACTTGCCGTCGCGCACCCGCATCAAGGGCGTCTTCAGCCGGTCCGCGCCATACATGATCTTGGAGAGGAAGTAGCCCTTCACGCAGTTCAGGCCGCGATTGACCTCCGCCTGCATGTCGCCATGGGTGGCCACCACGCGTCCGTCCTTGACGCCGACCATGACGCCGCAGCCGGTGCCGCAGAAGCGGCAGGGGGCCTTCGACCATTTCAGCGTGATGTCCTCGCCGGCGGGCATGTTCTGGGCCTGGGCCGGCAGGTCCACGCCGGCCACGGAGGCGGCCGCGGCGGCGGCCTGCGCCTTGAGGAAGGAGCGACGGGACAGGTCCATGGCGGTCTCCAGGCTCACTCGGCGGAGGGTTCGAAGCGGTGGTAGACGAGCGCGGTGGAGAGCACGCCCGGCAGCTCGCCGATGGCGCCCATGCTCTGCACCACGTCGTGCTCGGTCAGAGTCTCGAGGGTGACGACGAGCTTGCCGGCGGCCGAGCCGCCATGGACCTCGACGCCCGCCATGGCGGCCAGGGCCACGCGCACGGCGTCGAGGCGGTCGGGCCTGACATGCACCACAAGGCTGGAGACGTGCAGTTCGGCCCCGGCGCCGATCACGCGTCCGGTCAGAAGATCCCGGCGGGACGGAGCATCGCGGTTCATGGGGCGCGCCTCACACCGGGCCCGGCGGGCCGGTGAAGGCGTAGTACATCCAGACCAGGAACCCCCAGCCGGCCACCACGCCCACGGCGATGACCGGCCAGATCAGCACGGCCAGGACGACGAAGGCGACGATCTCCCGCTTGCGCCGGACGACAGCCTGCATCTCGGACACTCCTCCCCGGAGCGACGTTCTTGCTACCCTGCGTTATTCTGCCGCACTCCGTCAATCAGTGCGCGAGCTGCCGGTAGATCGCCGGCAGCGCGGCGGGAAGGCGGGCGATGTCGCCCACGATGGCGTAGCCGCCCCGCCCGAACAGGGTCGGAAAATAGGACTGCGCCTGGGCGTCGATCGTGACCCCGAAGACGCCGACGCCCAGCCGGCGCGCCTCCTGGACGGACGTCCTGGTGTCCTCGACGCCGAAGCGGCCCTCGTAATGGTCGACGTCGTTCGGCTTGCCGTCGGTGAGCACCAGGAGGAGCTTGCGCCGGTTGGGGCGAACGGCGAGGCCCGCCGCGGCGTGCCGCACGGCGGCGCCGATCCGGGTGTAGTAGCCGGGCTTCAGCGCGCCGATCCGGCGCTCCACAGGGGGACCCATCGGCTCGTCGAAGTCCTTCACGGTCTCGACCCGCACCCAGGAGCGGCGCCGCGACGTGAAGGTCAGGATCGAGTGGCTGTCGCCGCAGGCCGCCAGCCCATGGGCCAGCACCAGCACGGCCTCCTTCTCGACGTCCAGGACGCGCCGCTCGGCCGTCCAGGCGTCGGTCGACAGCGACACGTCGACCAGGAGCGTCACCGCGAGGTCATGCGCCTGAGGGCGGCTGGCGAGGTGGACGCGGTCGGTCCCGCCGCCGCCGGAGGCGAGGTCGCACCGGGCGCGCACGAGGGCGTCGAGGTCGAGCTCCGCCCCATCCGCCTGGGCGCGCAGGATCTCGCGGCGCGGGCGCAGCGCCTCGAACTGGCGCCGGACCTGGCGGATCCTGCGCCGGGTCGCCTCGTCGGGCTCCCACGTCTCGCCCTGTTCGGAGGCGCGCCAGGCGAGCACCCGGCAGTGGTCCGGGAGATAGGCGGCCCGCCTGTAGTCCCATTCCGGATAGGTCAGCTCCGCCGTGAGAGGCGCATCGTCGACGGCCTCGGGCGGCAGGTCGAGGTCGAATTTCAGCTTGCTGGCGGGCTTGCCTGTGCGCTGCCCCACCGTGAGCTCGTCGAGGTCGTCGGCGGCCTTCTCGGCGTCCTCGTCCTCGTCCTCGTCGGGCGGTCGGTCGACATTGATCATCTCGGCCATGGCCAGGATCTTTTCGAAGCGGTTCAGCACGAGCGGATCGCGCTCGCCGCGCTCCTCCCCGGTCTGCTCGCGGACCGCGAAGCGCTTGCGCGTCTCGGGCGGCGCATGGGCGGCCGCGGTCCCGGCCTCGTCCGCGTCCTTGCCGCCCGGGGCGGCCTCCCGCAGCCACGCGTCGCCCCAGAGCGGACAAGGCAGGAAGGGCTGGTAGCCGGCCGGCGCCTTGGACGGCAGAGGCCCGCCATGGACGACCGCATCCCAAACCGCTCCCGGCGGCGGGGCGTCGGCGCCGAGCGCGGCCATGACCACGGCCTCGACCTCCCGCTCCCGGGGCGGCATGGGGCGAACCGGGCGCGCGGCCGCCATGGCGGCGCACAGCCGCGCATGATCGCCCGCGAGGCCCGGAAAGGCCGCCAGGGTCGCGAGGGTCGCGGTCCGCGCGCGGCGCAAGGCGACGAGGTCGCGCCGCAGCGGATCCGTCTCCTCGATGGAGGCGACGGGCGCGACCGAAAACCAGGCGGCCAGCCAGAAATAGAGCGACCGGTTCAGGGCGGCGTCGGGAAAGAGCGCGATCGTCTCGGGCAGGAAGAGGGTCGCGTCGTCGCGACCAGGCTGTTCGAGGCGCTCCTCGCCGACCCCGATCCGCTGGCGCCAGCCCAGGCGGTGCCCGAATTTGCGGGCGGCCGTCCCGGCGAGCTGCACGCCGGGTTCTCCCCCGAAACCGCGGAACATCACCGCCAGCGGGCCGCGCAGATCCGCCAAGGCCACGGCCGCGTCGGGATGGCGCGGATAGGTCGCCGCGCCCCCGACCAGGCGATGCCAGGCCTTGCCGACGGTTTCTTCGAGCTCCAGGAAGTCCAGCATCGCCCCGCCTCCCTCAGCCGAGCACGGCGCGGGCGACTTCGACCAGCGCGGCCTTGACGTCGGGCTCGTCGGTCAGCGGCTCGATCATGGTCGCCAGCACGGCCTCGCCCGCCGGCAGGCCGGCCGCGATCAGGCTGGCGCAATAGACCAGGAGCCGGGTCGAGACGCCCTCCTCCAGGTCATGGCCCTTGAGGGCGCGCAGGCGGCCGGCAAGTTGCACGAGGGGCTTCACCCGGGCTTCCGACAGGCCGCTCTCGGCCGACACCACGGGAATCTCCTGCTCGGGCGGCAGGAAGTCGAACGCGATGGCGACGAAACGCTGGCGGGTGCTGGGCTTCAGGGCCTTGAGAAGGCTCTGGTAGCCGGGGTTGTACGAGACGATCAGCATGAAGCCGTCCGGCGCCTCCAGCTCCTCGCCGGTGCGCTCGAGCGGCAGGATTCGCCGATCGTCCGTCAGCGGATGAAGCACGACCGCGACGTCCTTGCGGGCTTCCACGACCTCGTCGAGATAGCAGATCCCGCCGTCCCGGACCGCGCGCGTGAGCGGGCCGTCGGTCCAGACCGTGTCGCCGCCCTTCAGCAGGTAGCGCCCGGTGAGGTCGGCGGCGGTCAGGTCGTCATGGCACGACACCGTGTGGAGCGGCAGGCCCAGCCGCGCCGCCATATGGGCGACGAAGCGGGTCTTTCCGCAGCCGGTGGGCCCCTTGAGCAGCAGGGGCAGCTTGCGGGACCAGGCGAGCTCGAAGAGCGCGGTCTCGTTGCGGGCGGGAGAGTAGAACGGGACCTCGGTCACGGACCGGGGGAATGCGGCGACGTTCATGGCTGGCATCCTGGACTGGAGCGCTGGAAGGGGATGGAGGCCGGCCGGGCGGTCCCGGCCGGCGGAGGATCACTCGGCGGGCTGGAGCGCGGCGCCGGCCTTAGCGGGCCGGGTCCGCCCCGGGACCAGCACGGCCCAGGCGAACATCAGCGCCGCGACCACGACCGCGAGGCCGCATGCGAGGCGGATCCAGTAGTAGACGGCGAGCCCGTCCTGCACGTCCATGTAGGTCTCGCCCAGGATGCGCTGCAGATAGACCTGCATGGCGCCCGCGGCGGTCAGCGCCAGCGTCATCACGGCCATGCCGCCGCACATCAGCCAGAAGCTCGCGACGCTGAGCTTCTGGTTGTAGACGCCGAGCCCCTTCAGGGCCGGGAAGGCGTAGGCCATCATGGCGAGGTTCAGCATCACATAGGCGCCGAAGAAGGCGAGATGCCCGTGCGCGGCGGTGAGCTGGGTGCCGTGGGTGTAGTAGTTGACCGGCGACAGCGTGTGCAGGAAGCCCCAGACGCCCGCCCCGAAGAAGGCCATGACCGAGCAGCCGATGGACCACAGCAGCGCCGCCCGGTTGGGGTGGTTGCGGCCCGCCTTGCGGGTCATCTGCACGGTGAACAGGATCATCGTGAAGAAGGGCGCGACCTCCAGGGTGGAGAAGAGCGAGCCGATCCACGTCCAGTATCCCGGCGCGCCGATCCAGTAATAGTGGTGGCCCGTGCCCAGGATGCCGGAGAAGAGCGCCAGGCCGATGATCAAATAGAGCCATTTCTCCACGACCTCGCGGTCGATGCCGTTGAGCTTGATCATCAGGAAGGCCAGCACGGAGGCCATGATCAGCTCCCACACCCCCTCGACCCAGAGATGCACGACGAACCACCAGTACATCTTGTCGAGCGCCAGGTTCGGCGGGTTGTAGAAGGCGAACAGGAAGAAGATCGCCACGCCCCACAGGCCGAACAGGAGGATGTTCACCACCACGGTCTTGCGGCCCTTGCGGGCCGTCATGGTGACGTTGAACAGGAAGATCAGGGCCACGATCACGATCCCGACCTTGATCGGGAAAGGCTGCTCCAGGAACTCGCGCCCCTCGTGGAAGCGGAACAGGTAGCCGACGACCGCGATGGCGGCCGCGCCGAGGAAGAGCCAGAACTGCAGCCTGGCGAGCCTGGGCGAGAAGAGCTCCCGCTCGGTCTCCTCGGGCAGCAGGTAGTAGGCGCAGCCCATGAAGCCCATCAGCAGCCACACGATCAGCGCGTTGGTGTGGATCATGCGCACGATGTTGAAGGGCAGGAGCACCGAAAGCGTATTGGGCATCACGTAGATCAGGCCGGCCAGGAGGCCGAACGTGACCTGCGCGACGAAGAGGCCGAGCGCTCCGTAGAAGTAGAGGAGCGCGACCTTCTGGGTTTCGTACTTGAGGCCGGGCGGCAGGGTTGCGGTGGGCATGGCTTGTCTCGTGTCGAGTGGATGGGAGGGCGCGACGGTCAGCCGGAGGTGTTCGGCGGCCAGTTCTGCGTGTTGATGCGGCTCGACCATTCGAGGAAGTCGGCGAGGTCGTTCAGCTCCTGGTCGGTCAGGTTGAACTGCGGCATCTGCCGTCGGCCGGGCGTTCCGGAGGGCTGCGACTGCATCCAGGCCTTCACCATCTCGCGGGCGCCCTGCGGATCCTTGTCGCCGCCCCAGCGCAGCCAGACATTGCCGAGCTCGGGGGCGAAATAGGCGCCCTCGCCCAGGAGCGTGTGGCAGTTGATGCAGGAGTTCTTCTCCCAGACATGCTTGCCGCGGGCGACGCCGTCGGTGAGCGTCGCGACGTCCGTCGATTGGGTGACCATGTACCAATGGCTGTGGGCCGTGAGGCCCAGGAAGATCGCGAAGAAAAAGGCCGAGCCGCCATAGAAGACGTTTCGGGCCGCCGAAGTCGTGAGGCGTTCAGCCATCAGGGGAGCCTTTCGCAAGCAGGGGCGCGGCCGTGGCCACGATGGGCGCACCCTAGCCAGCCGGCCGGCGGCTTCTTTGCTCCGGAACAAGCTTCCGGGAGACCGCCCGGCGACGGCGGCGCCGGGCCGCGAGGTTGCGCCCGAGCAAAGAGCCCGCGGCGGCCCGCCCCTAGGGTGCGGCGAGCTGAACGCCGGAGATGGCCATGACCGACGCGCAACTGGGGCTCGTGGTGACGACCCCGATCATCATCGTCTTCGCGGTCGCGCTGCGCCGCATGGGCGTGCTGCGGACCACCGGGGCGGTCACGGCCGTGCTGGCCTCGGCAGCCATCGCGGCGGCCCTGTTCCTGACGCAGTGACGCCGGCGCCGCGCGCCATGCGCGCCGACCGCTGATCTGCCGCAAAGTGGTCCGACGACTCCCCGGCTAACGTGAAGGCTCGCTCGCTCCCCCGAGGGCCGTGGACGTGAAAAGTCATGAGATCGATCTGGGGCGCGCCAAGCCGCTCGCCCCCGGTCACCCGTTGGCGGCGCTCTGGCGGCTGAAGTGGCGCATCGTCGCCGGCCTCCTCGTCGTCGTCCCGGCGGCGCTCATGGCGCTGCGCTGGGCGGTGGGGCCGGAGGTGGTCGTCTATCCGGTGCGCAGCGGAGATCTCGTCAGGTCCGTGGTGGCCAGCGGCCACGTGGAGACGCCCTACCGCGTCGAGATCGGCAGCCAGATGACCGGCACCGTGTCCCAGGTGCTCGTCGCGGAGGGCGAGGTCGTCCGCCAGGGGCAGCCGCTCGTGCGCCTCGACGCCAACGAGCTGCAGGCCGCCCTCGTGCAGGCGGAGGGGGCCGTCGCGCAGGCCGAGGCGCGCCTGCGGCAGATCCGCGAGGTGACGCGGCCGTCCGCCGAGGAAAGCCTGAAGCAGGCCAGGGCGACCCTGGCCAACGCGCAGGCCACCTACGACCGGGCCGAGCAGCTCGCCCGCAACGGCGCCGGCACCCGGGCGTCGCTCGACGCGGCCACCCGCGATCTCGACGTGGCCCGGACGCAGGTGCGCACGGCCGAACTGGCCGTGTTCACGCTCTCGCCCGGCGGCAGCGACGCCGTCATGGCGGAGACGCAGCTCATGCAGGCCCGCGCCACGCTGGACACGGCGCGGGCGCGCCTCTCCTACGCGACCGTCGTGGCTCCCAGGGACGGGGTGCTGATCACCCGCACGGTGGAGAAGGGCGCCGTCGTGCAGCCCGGGCGGGCCCTGCTGGTGCTGGCGCCCAGCGGCGAGGTGCAACTGGTCGTCGACATCGACGAGAAAAACCTGGCGCTGCTCTCGATCGGCCAGCAGGCGCTCGTCTCCGCCGACGCCTATCCGAACAGCCGCTTCTCCGCCGTGCTCACCTACATCAATCCCGGCGTGGACATCAGCCGCGCCTCCGTGCAGGTGAAGCTGACGGCCCGCGAGCCGCCGGCCTATCTGCGCCAGGACATGACGGTCTCGGTCGACATCCAGGTGGACCGGCGGGCTTCGACCATCATCGCGCCGGCGCGGGCCGTCCACGACGCCGGCAAGGAGGCGCCCTGGGCGCTGGTCGTCCGCGACGGCCGGGCCCGGATGCAGCCGCTGCGGCTCGGCCTGCGCGCCGGAGCGCAGGTGGAGATCCTCGAGGGGCTCAAGCCGGGAGACCTCGTCGTCCCCGCCGCGTCGGGCGTGCGGGCCGGACAGCGGATCAGGGCGGCGCCGTCATGAAGCGCTGGATGCCTTTCGAGTGGATCGCGGCCCTGCGCTTCCTGGCCGAGGGCCGCCTGCAGACGGCGTTCATCCTGGGCGGCGTGGCGATCGGCGTCGCCGTCATCGTGTTCATGTCGGCCATCCTGACGGGCCTGCAGGCGAACTTCATCCGCCGGGTGCTGACCTCGCAGCCCCACATCCAGCTGCTGCCGCCCGACGAGGTGGCCCGCCCGCTGCGCGACGCGCCGGGTGTCGTCGAGGCCGCGACCGTGCAGCGCCCCAGCCAGCGCATCCACTCCATCGACCAGTGGCAGGCGATCCGCGCCGACGTGCAGGCCAGGGACGACGTGGCCCTCGTCGCGCCGACGGCCTCGGGGGCGGCCCTGGCCATCCGGGGCGACGCCAGCCGCAGCGTCACGGTCACCGGCATGGACCCGGAGGTCTATTTCGGCATCGTCCGCGTGCCCGACTACGTCGTGGCCGGCCAGCCCCGGCTGGACAGCGACGACATCATCATCGGGGTGGAGCTTGCGAAGACTCTCGGCGTCGCCGTGGGCGACAAGCTCAATGTCAGCACGGCGGCGGGGCGGCGGCGCATCCTCACCGTGTCGGCCCTGTTCGACATGGGCAACAAGGGCGCGAACGAGCGCATCGCCTATGTGGGCCTGCGCACGGCCCAGAGCCTGCTCAACCTCATCGGCGGCGTCACCTCCCTCGACGTGACCGTGAAGGACATCTATGCGGCCGAGACGATCGCGCAGGACATCGCCCTCGTGGCGCCCGTGGAGGCGGACAGCTGGATCCGCACCAACGCCCAGTTCTTCACCGCGGTCAGGGCGCAGCAGACCTCCAACACGCTGATCCGCCTATTCGTCGGCCTGTCGGTGGCGTTCGGCATCGCCGCCGTGCTGGTCGTGTCCGTGACGCAGCGCTCCAAGGAGATCGGCATCCTGCGGGCCATGGGGGCGAGGCGCGGCCAGATCATGCGGATCTTCCTGATCCAGGGCGGGGTCATGGGGTTCCTCGGCTCGCTGGTCGGGGCGGCGATGGGAGCGGCCGCCCTGATCGTCTGGCACCGCACGGCGCGCCAGGCGGATGGGGGCGAGCTGTTCCCGCTCATCCTCGAACCCTCGCTCTTCGTCGCCACCGCTGTGCTCGCCAGCCTGACGGGGGTGGGCGCGGCGACGGCCCCGGCCCTGAGGGCGGCCCAGCTCGATCCCGTCGAGGCGATCCGTGGCTGAGGTCCTCGTGCTCGACAAGATCCGCAAGTCCTACAATGTCGGCCTGCCGAACGAGACGGAGATCCTGCACGGGATCGACCTGACGGTGGCGGCCGGCGAGTTCCTGGCGATCATGGGCCCGTCCGGGTCCGGCAAGAGCACGCTGCTCAACATCATCGGCCTGCTGGACAGGCCGACCTCGGGACGCCTCTCGATCGCCGGGGAGGATACGAGCGGCCTCGACGACGAGGCGATCACCCGGCTGCGCGGGCGCACCATCGGCTTCGTGTTCCAGCACCACCACCTCATCTCGGCCTTCACGGCGCGGGAGAACGTGATGATGCCGATGCTGGTGGATCACGGCCGGCCGACGCCGGAGATGGCGAGCCGGGCCGACGAGCTCCTGGCCCGCGTGGGGCTGGAGCGGTGGCGCGACAACCGGGCGAGCGCCATGTCGGGCGGGCAGCAGCAGCGCGTCGCGATCGCGCGGGCGCTCGCCATGCGCCCGGACCTGGTGCTGGCGGACGAGCCGACCGGCAATCTCGACACCGCCTCGGCCAACGAGGCCTTCCAGCTGCTGCGCCGGATCAACCGCGAGGAAGGCGCAACCTTCCTGATCGTCACCCACAACCTCGACCTCGCCCGCCAGTGCGACCGCATCATCCGCATCGTCGACGGGCGCATCCCGACGGGCGACGCGTGACCGCGGCGCGGGCCTGCTAGGCCGGGTCCCGCCCGCCGGCGCCCGACGCCGTTTCCTCGGGGGACGTCATCACGAATCCCGAATAGGGCTCGACCGTCGTCATGCGATCCCTGACCGAGGTCACGCCAGGGGCGTTCTCGGCGGCCACCCGGAGGGCCTCGCGCTCGCGTTCGTCGAAGATGCAGCCCGTCCACTCCAAGACGCCGTCCCGGACGCTCAGATTGACGCTGCCGGTCGGGGCCCAGCTCTGGGCCTTCAGCTCCTTCAGCACGGCGTCGCGGATCTCCGCGTCGGACGGGTTCTCCGGCGCGGCGCCGCGCGCGAGGATCGCCTCCAGCGCCCGCAGGAGGTCGGCGCGGGTCACAATGCCGACGGCCTTGCCGTCCTCGAGCACCGGGATGCGCTTGACCCTGTGGTCGTTCATGAGCTTGACCACCTCGGAGAGTTCGGCGTCGTCGGCGACGCAGGCCACGTCCCGCGTCATGAGCTCACGGACTTTACGGCCATGCGACCGGACATATTCCGACGACAACCGGCCGGGCCCGAGCAGGATTTCGAGCCATTTCGGCCGTTTGCGCTCCGTGCCGAGCTCGACGCGGCGCAGCAGGTCGCCTTCCGAGAGGACGCCGACCAGCGCCCCCGTCGCATCCAACACCATCAGCCCGCTGATGCGCTTCTCCAGCATCAGCGCCGCGGCCTCCCTGATCGAGGCCTCTGGCGAGATGGCCACCAGGCCGGGGCTCATCACGTCCCTTGCGCGCATGATCCTGTCCTCTTCCGCGGACCTGAGCTTGCGCCCGAAGGCTCGCACTGGCCTTGACGTCGATCAGTGGTCCGGGCGGCGCCGACCTCACCCCCGCCTACGGCCTCTTTCGCAAAGAAGTCGCCTCCTTGACGCAGCGTAAGGCGGCGTCGGCCGAGGCGGGCTAGCGTCAGGCCTCGTCTCGCCGGCGCACTCGCGCCCAGGAAGGGTCTGGCGCATGAAATCTCCGAGGACCGCGTCCCAGCATCTGTCTCCCGTGATCGCCGAAGCCCCGCCCGCCTCCGACGACGCCTTCGGCCCTGGCGCGCCCCTCCAGGCGCCTCCCGCCGACGTGCTCCCGCGTGGCGCCGCCCCTCCGGTCGAGAGTCTGGACGACTCGCTCGGCGAGGAGAGCTTCCGGGCGATGGACCGGACCGTCGCGGCGTCGATCGTGATGCTCACCGGAGGCCTCTCGCCATCGGCGCTGGGCTTGGCGGCCATGGACTGGTGGATCCATCTCGCGGCGGCGCCCGGCAAGAGGACCGAGCTGGCCGTCAAGGCCGCGCGCAAGACCTCAAGGCTCATGGCCCACATCGCCGCGGCCACGGTCGCGAAGGACCAGCCGCCCTGCATCGAGCCGCTGCCCGGCGATCACCGCTTCCGCGCCGAGGGCTGGCGCGCGCCGCCCTTCAGCTTCTACGAACAGGCGTTCCTGCTGACGCAGCAATGGTGGCACAACGTCACCCACGAGGTGCCGGGCGTGTCGCCGCACCACGAGGACGTCATGTCCTTCGTGGCCCGGCAATGGCTCGACGTGGCCTCTCCGTCGAACTTCCCCCTCACTAATCCCGAGGTCCTGGCGCGGACGGTCGAGACCCGGGGCGCGAATTTCGTCGAGGGGTTCCGCAACTGGACGGAGGACGTGGCGCGCGCGGCGACCGGGCGCCCGCCCGTGGGGGCGGAGGCGTTCCAGCCCGGACGCAATGTCGCGGTCACGCCCGGCGAGGTGGTGTATCGCAACGCCCTGATCGAGCTGATCCAGTATTCGCCGGCGACCGAGACGGTCGCGGCCGAGCCCGTCCTGCTCGTGCCGGCCTGGATCATGAAGTACTACATCCTCGATCTCTCGCCCGCGAACTCGCTGATCCGCTATCTGGTCGCGCAGGGCCGAACCGTGTTCTGCATCTCCTGGCGCAATCCCACGGGCGCCGACCGGGACGTCTCGCTCGACGACTACAGGCGACTGGGCGTGATGGCGGCGCTCGACGCCGTCGAGGCGATCGCTCCGGGCCGGAAGGTCCACGCCACCGGCTATTGCCTGGGCGGCACGCTCCTGACGATCGCGGCCGCCGCGATGGGCCGCGCGGGCGACCGGCGCCTGGCCTCGGTGACGCTCTTCGCCTCCCAGACCGACTTCTCGGAGCCCGGCGAGCTGGCGCTGTTCGTCGACGACAGCCAGGTCTACGCGCTCGACAGCATGATGTGGCTGAAGGGCTATCTGTCGGCGGACCAGATGGCGGGAGCCTTCCAGCTGCTCAGGTCCAACGACCTCGTCTGGTCGCGGCGGGTGCGCGACTACCTGATGGGCGACCGCGCGCCGATGACCGACCTGATGGCCTGGAACGCCGACGCGACGCGCATGCCGTATCGGATGCACGCGGAATATCTGCAGAGGCTCTATCTCGGCAACGACCTGGCGGCGGGCCGCTTCGTGGTCGACGGCCGTCCCGTCGCGCTCCAGAACATCCGTGTCCCGCTCTTCGTCGTGGCGACGGAGCGCGACCACGTGGCGCCGTGGCGCTCGGTCTACAAGATCCAGCAGCTCGCCGACACGTCGGTGACGTTCCTGCTGACGAGCGGCGGCCACAACGCCGGGATCGTGAGCGTACCCGGCGCGACCGGCCGCCATTACCGGGTCACCACCAAGAGCGCCGAGGACCTCTGCGCCGGGCCGGACGAGTGGGCCGCGACGGCCTCGGCCAAGGCCGGCTCGTGGTGGCCCGAGTGGCGCGCCTGGCTGGACGCGCGCTCCGGCGCCGCGCGCGTCGCCCCGCCGCCGACGGGAGCGCCCGCCAGGGGCTACCCTCCCCTGGGCCCCGCGCCCGGAACCTACGTGTTCTAGCGTCCTGGCGGTCGCATGCCTTGGCGCGAAAAGCCGGTTTCCGCCTTTTCGCAGCATGCTTCTCGGCGCGGCCCGGCGTCAGATCGCCGGGTCCCAGCCCTGCGGGAGACCCCGGACGGGGAAGAGATCGGGCCGATGCAGCCGTCCGGCCGGACAGGCGGCGCAGCGCCGCGTCATGCGTTCGTGCAGCTGGTGGACGGTCATGCTGGCCGTCCTGGTGCACAGCCAGGGCAGGAACGCGTGCACGAACGCGGCGAGCGAGGCCTTGGCGAGCGGCCCCGCGAAGCCCAGCGCCGTGCGCATGTGCTCGGCATAGGTCTCGCCCACGGACGACGGGTGGTTTACGAAGCAGCGCGGCAGGTTCATGGGTCTGATCTCCCTAAGGAACGCGAGCGGTTCATGCGTCACCATCGCGGGATCCGCTCCGCGCCGATGTGCGATCGGTCACTTCACGCCGGCGAGCACCAGGTTCAGGTACATGCGCCCGTCCGGGCGCGCCTTGTAGGACAGGCGGTCCGAGACGCCGTAGAGCGTCGGCTCGGTGAACATCCAGATCACCGGCGCCTGCTCGGCCACATAGGCCTCCGCCGCCCAGCACATGTCCTGCCACTTGGCTTCGTCGAACTCCTGGTTGAACGCCTTGAACATGGCTTCGAACTTGTCGTCGACCCAGCTCATCCGGTTGGAGCCGGAGTTCTTCTGCACGAGCAGCAGGTCACCCTGGCAGGTGTAGTCGGGTCCGGACGAGCTGTTCATCAGGTCGCGATAGCCCGCGCCCTGCCTGGCCCGCATCTGCGCGTTGATGGCCGAGTCGATGACCCTGAGGTCCTTGATCTCGATGCCGACCTGCCGCCAGCTGTCGGCCATGACCTGCGCGATCTCCTTGTCCATCAGGTAGGAGCCGTTGGTGGTGTCGAAGTCGAGCGAGAGGCGCTTGCCGTCCTTGACGCGGACGCCGTCCTTGCCGAGCGTCCAGCCGGCCTCGTCGAGCAGCTTGGCGGCCTTGGCCGGGTCATAGGCGAAGGGCTTCAGCTTGGGGTTGTTGTAGGGCGTGTTGATCAGGTCGATTCGGCAGGTCGCCATGCCGCCCAGGAGCGCGCCCGCGATCTCCTCGCAGTCGACGGCGTGGTTCATGGCCTGGCGGACGCGCACATCCGCCAGCGCCGGATGGCGGCCCTGCTTGATGGCCACGAACAGGCGCCGGTAGCTGGGCGCCACGATCACCTTCACGCCCGGCGTCTTGTCCAGGCTGGCCTTGAGGTCGGCCGGGACGCCGACCATCAGGTCGGCCGAGCCGGCCTTCAGCTCGCTGATCCGGGTCGCGACCTCCGGAACGGCCTTGATGACCACGTCGTCGACCGGCGGCTTGCCGAGCCGGTACTTGTCGAAGGCCTTCAGCACCAGGCCCTGGCCGGCCTTGTAGGAGACGAACTTGTAGCCGCCCGCGCCGACAGGGGCGAAGGCGACCTTCTCGGGCGGGTTCTCCGCGTAGTAGCGCGGCGGCAGGATGGAGAGCTCGGGATTGACCATGTGGGAGGTGATGATCGGGTCCGGCTCGGTCATCACCAGCTTCACGGTCGCGTCGTCGATCTTCTCCACATGGTCGTATTTCAGGGCCCCGAGCGCGAAAGTGAGGTCGCCCTTCCCGGCCGCGAAGAGCTTCTTGGCGCGGTCGAAGGTGAAGACCACCGCGTCGGCGTTGATCGGCTCGCCATTGTGGAAGGTGAGCCCCGTGCGGATCTTGATCTCCCAGTTGAGCGGGTCGAGCTTGCGGATCGACTCCGCCACGGCGGGAACGACCTTGCCGTCATTGTCGAGGCGAAACAGCGTCTCATGGATCGACAGGATCGCGTTCGCGTCGGCCTGGGTGAACATCGGGTCGAGGCTGACGGGCTCCGCGTTGAGCAGCACCACGACGGGCTTGTCGGCGGCCCGGGCCGGGAGCGCGCAGAAGGCGGCGGAGACGGCCGCCGAGAGCGTCAGAATGCGAAGCATAGGCCTGTTCATCACGATCGTTTCCCCTGCCATAAACTCACTTGAGACGCCCCCGACGGCGACCGGGCGCGCGGCCCGGCGGTCGTCAGAGGATGTTCTTCAGGCGCGGGTCGAGGAAGTCCCTCAGCCAGTCGCCCAGGATGTTGATGGACAGCACCGTCACCGAGATGGCGACGCCGGCCGGAAGCGTCAGCCAGTCTGCGACGCCGACATACTGGCGTCCATCGGCCAGCATCGTGCCCCAGCTCGGCACGGAGGGCGGCACGCCGACGCCCAGGAAGCTGAGCGAGGCCTCCGCCACGATGTTGCTCGCCACCGTGAAGCTCGCCATGACGATCACGGGGCTCCACAGGTTGGGCAGGATGTGCTGGAACAGGATGCGCCACTGGGCCTCGCCCGTGGCGCGGGCGGCCAGCACGAACTCCTCCTGCTTCAGCGACAGCACCTGGCCGCGCACGATCCGGCCGTACTGCACCCAGCCGGTCAGGCCGAGCACCAGGATGAGCTTGTCGAGCCCCCCGCCGAGAACGGCCATGATGGTGAGCGCCAGCAGGATCGTCGGGAAGGACAGCTGGATGTCGGCGACGCGCATGACGACGTCGTCGACGAGGCCGCCGAAATAGCCGGCGACCAGCCCGACCATGAGGCCGATCACGCCCGAGATCGCCAGAGCGGAGAGGCCGACCACCAGCGACACCCGCGCGCCGAAGATCAGACGGCTCAGGACGTCCCGGCCGAGCGCGTCGGTGCCGAGCCAGAAGGTCGCGTGGGCGCCGTTGACGTAGCCCGGCGGCTTCAGCCGCTGGATCAGCCGGATCGCGAAGGGATCGTTCGGCGCCAGCCAGGGAGCGGCGGCGGCGGCCGCGGCGACGACCAGGAACACCAGCAGGCTCGCCATCGCGGCCTTGCTGCGCAGGAGCCGCGGGACGATCTGGCTCTTGCGCGTCCGCAGCGCCGGCGCGGGCGCGACGCCGTCCGCCGCGGCCAGCGCGCCGCCTTCGGCGACGGCGTGGGAGGGCTCGGTCATGCGTCCAGCCTGATCCGCGGGTCGATCCACACATAAGCGAGGTCGATCAGGAGGTTCACGCCGGCGAAGATCAGCGCCAGCATGATGACGCCGGCCTGGACGACGAAGAAATCCTTGGACCCGATGGCCGACACGATCTCCCGGCCGACCCCCGGCCAGCCGAAGATCGTCTCGGTGATGACCGAGCCGCCGAGAAGGAAGCCCAGTTCGAGCCCGATGGCGGTGACGATGGGCAGCAGCGCGTTGCGCAGGACATGCGCGTAGACGACGCGGGTCTCGGTGATCCCCTTCGCCCGGGCGGTGCGCACGAAATCCCGCTGCATGAAATCCAGCATGGACGAGCGCGTCAGCCGCATGTTCCGGGCGATGGGGAACGCCGCCAGCGTGATCCCCGGCATGATCATGTGCGCGAAGGTCCCGCTGCCGGAGATCGGCAGCCAGCGCAGGCGCACCCCGAAGGTGAGGATCAGCAGGATGCCGAGCCAGAAGCTCGGGATGGACTGCCCGGCCAGCGCCAGCACGGTGGCGGCCCGGTCGACGGCCGAGTTGGGCCGCGTGGCCGAGAGGACGCCCAGCGGAATCGAGACCAGGATCGACAGCACGAAGGCGAAGGCGGCGAGCTGGAGGGTGGCGGGCAGCCGCTCGGCGATCACCTCATAGGCGGGCTGGTGCCGGACGAAGGAGTAGCCGAACTCGCCCCGGAGGGCGTTGGCGACGAAGCTCGCATATTGGACGTACCAGGGCCGGTCCAGCCCCATTTTGACGCGGAAGTCCTGGATCTGGGCCATGGTCATCCGGTCGGCGCTGTCGCCGAGGATGACCTCGGTGGGGTCGCCCGTCAGGAACAACAGGCCGAAGGCCACGAGGCTGACGCCGAAGACGACGAACACGGACTGGAGCAGGCGACGGGCGACGTAGCGCATGCGTCAGCCTCCTCCGGCGCGGGGCGCGCTGGCGCGAGGCGCGTTGGCTCGGGGCGGGGTCAGACGAGGTGGCATGCGACCCAATGCCCTTCCGCGGCTTCCCGGAAGGCGGGCTCCTCCCGGCGGCAGCGCGCGATCGCGAGCGGGCAGCGCGTGCTGAATCGGCAGCCGGCCGGCGGGTTGGCCGGGCTCGGCAGGTCGCCCTCCAGCAGGATCCGGCGGCGCGCGCGCTCCAGGACCGGATCGGGGATCGGAATCGCCGACAGCAACGCCTTCGTGTAGGGGTGCAGCGGGTTCTCGTAGAGCTCCTCGCTGGCGGTGAGCTCCATCATCTTGCCCAGATACATCACGGCGACGCGGGTCGAGATGTGGCGCACCATGCCGAGGTCGTGGGCGATGAACAGGTAGGTGAGCCCCAGTTCGTCGCGCAGCGCCTCGAGCAGATTGACGATCTGCGCCTGGATCGAGACGTCCAGCGCCGAGATCGGCTCGTCGCAGACGATGAAGGCGGGCTTCGTCGCGAGCGCCCGGGCGATGCCGATGCGCTGGCGCTGGCCGCCGGAGAATTCGTGCGGGTAGCGCTCGCGCCAGGCCGGGTCCAGGCCCACCTTCTCCATCAGCTCGACCACCATGCGGCGTTCGTCGGCCTGGCTGCGCGCGACGCCGTGGACCCGCAGCGGACGGGCGATGATCTCGCCTGCCCGCATCTGCGGATTGAGCGAGGCGTAGGGGTCCTGGAAGACCATCTGCATCTTGCGCCGGGCGCGGCGGATGTCGGCCGGCGGCTGGCGCACGAGGTCGACGCCCTCCAGCGTCACGGAGCCGGAGGTGGGCCGGTGGAGCTGCAGGATGGCGCGCCCGGCGGTGGTCTTGCCGCAGCCGCTCTCGCCCACCATGCCGAGCGTCTCGCCCCGGCGGATGTCGAACGAGATCCCGTCGACCGCCTTGATGGCGCCGGTCGCGCGGCCGAGCAGGCCGGAGCGCGTCGGGAAATGCACCGCAAGGTCGCGGACGCCGACCAGGACCTCGGGCTCGCTCATGCGGCCCTCGCGGCTCGCCAGGGGTGGAAGCAGGCGGCGCTGTGGCCCGCGCCGACATCGGCCAGCCGCGGCGTCTCCTCCCGGCAGCGCGCCGTCGCCAGCGCGCAACGCGGCGCGAAGGCGCAGCCCCGGCGCTCGCCGAGCAGGGACGGCGGGAGCCCGCCGATGGCGTGGAGCCGGGCGCGGCCGCGCGCGTCCAGGCGGGGAAGCGAGTTCAGGAGGCCGACCGTGTAGGGATGCGCCGGGCGGGCGTAGAGCGCGTCCACGGGCGCCTTCTCGACGATCGCGCCCGCATACATCACCGCCACCGCGTCCGCGATGCGGGCCACGACGCCGAGGTCGTGGGAGATCCACAGGACGGCGGCGCCGAGCTCGGTCTGCAGCCGCTTCACCAGCTCCACGATCTGCGCCTGGATGGTGACGTCGAGCGCCGTGGTGGGTTCGTCCGCGATGATGAGCCTGGGCGAGCAGGCGAGCGCCATGGCGATCATCACGCGCTGGCGCATGCCGCCGGAGAACTGGTGCGGGTAGTCGTCGAGCCGCGTCGCCGGGCGCGGGATGCCCACCATGCCGAGAAGGTCGGCGGCCCTGGCCCGCGCCTGGGAGCGGGACAGCGCCTCGTGGGCGGTGAGCGTCTCGGCGATCTGCGCGCCGATGCGCATCACCGGGTTGAGCGAACTCATCGGGTCCTGGAACACGACCCCGATTCGGCCGCCCCTGACCGCGCGGAGCGCGCCGGCGTCGAGCGAGAGAAGGTCGACCCCCTCGAACAGCACGCTGCCGCCGACGATCCGACCCGGCGGCGATGCGATCAGGCGCAGGATCGACAGCACCCCGACCGTCTTTCCGCTGCCGCTTTCGCCCACGATCGCCAGGCACTCGCCGCGGTCGACCTCGTAGGAGATCCCGTTCAGCGCGTGCACGACGCCGTCCACCGTCTCGAACCGGGTGACGAGATCCCGCACTTCCAGAAGCTTCGGCAAGGGGACCTTCGGGTTTGCGGACCTGTGGGGGAAACGGGAGACCTCGCCGAGCTAAGCATTCCAGGTTGCAGGCGACAAGCCGTCACGCAGCCGTCGCCGCGCTGGTCCGGCATGCGCCGGGAGGGCCTCGCCGCTGTGGTCAAGACGGTCGTCCGGTTTGTAAGAATGAGCTTTCGAATCCGCGCCCGGACCCAGGATCGCCATGCCCCCCTCCCCCGTCACCGTCCTGATCGCGTCCTATCTGGAGGACGAGCACGTGGCCCGCATCCGGGCCTTCGCGCCGGATCGCGTGCGCGTGCTGCACGAGCCGGATCTCCTGGCGCCGCCACGCTACGTCGCCGACCATGTCGGCCATCCGCGCGAGCTCGCCCCGGAGCAGAAGGAGCGCTGGGCCCAATTGCTGCGCGAGGCCGACGTGATGTTCGACTTCGACCGCGCCGGAGCGGCCGACCTGCCGGCCACGGCGCCGCGGCTGCGATGGGTCCAGGCCACCAGCTCGGGCATCGGCGAGTTCCTGCAGCGCACCGGGCTCGACCGGTCCTCCATCGCCTTCACGACGGCGGCCGGCGTCCACGCCCGGCCGCTGGCCGAATTCACCCTGCTGGGGCTGCTCTACTTCTTCCGCGACCTGCCGCACCTCCAGGCCTGCAAGGCCGCCCGCCGCTGGGAGCGCTACACGGTGGAGGGGCTGGACGGAAAGCGCGTCCTGGTCGTGGGCCTCGGCGCGGTGGGCCGGGAGGCGGCGCGCCAGTGCGCCTCCTTCGGCATGGAGGTCTGGGCCTCCCGACGCAGCGAGGGCGGCGATCTCCCGGAGGGCGTCTCCCGCTGGGTGCGGCAGGACGACTTGCGCGCGGCGCTGCCGCAGGTCGACGCGCTGGTGCTCGCCTGCCCGCTGACGCCGCAGACCCGGCTGCTCATCGGCGCGGCGGAGATCGAGGCGCTGAAGCCCGGCGCCGTCCTGGTCAACATCGCGCGCGGCGGCGTGGTGGACGAGCCGGCCCTGATCCGCGCGCTGGCGTCCGGCCATGTCCGGGGCGCGGCCCTCGACGTCTTCGCCACCGAGCCGCTGCCCGACGACAGCCCGATGTGGGACCTGCCCAACGTGATCGTGTCGCCCCATTCGGCCAGCACGGTCGCGGCCGAGAACCGCCGGATCGTCGACATCTTCCTGGAGAACCTGCAGCGCTTCCTGGACGGACGGCCGATGGTCAACGCCTTCGACAGGAGCCGGGGCTACTGAACCCGGTTCTCCGCAGGAGATCGCCGGTCACTTGGAGCTTGACCGTTGCTGGCCTGCTAGAATCAGGCGCACCGTCGCACGGCCGACGGAGACAGCGCGATGCGCACCCTTCATTCCTCCAAGCAGCCGCTCAACACCATCCGTCTCCACCGCAAGCCGCCGCTCGGCTGGGGCGAAGCCCACATGCGGATCCTGCTCGGCGGCCTGTTCCTGATCATGCTGGGGCTGGCCCTCGGCGGACTCACCTGAAAGCCCGGCGCGGACGGGTCACTCACGCTCGATCAGCCGGAACCAGAGGGTCTGGCCCCCGTCCTGGCGCCCCCACCAGCGCCGCGTGTCGGGGTCGACGCCCCACGATTCGTATGTGTGGGCCAGGAAGCCCTCCAGCTTGTCCGAAGCGGCTTGCCTCGTCTCCGCCGAGATCGGCAGCGGCCGGGTCGACGTGACCACGCTCGCCGCCGACACCCGCATCTGGTCTGCGCTCCACATGTCTCGCCTCCTCTTCTCGCGCCTTCGAAGATCTGGCCGAACCGACGCCTGGCCGGCGCCCGGGACCTCCGTCCGTGGCGGAGCCATCCTACAGCGACGAACGAGCGGAAGTGGGGCTGATTTCGGGATCGCCACGTGAGTGGGAGCCATCCGGCCGCCGACGGCGTTGTCGCGGCATGAAAGCCGATCCCAAATCAGATCCGGCGGCTGACATCGCGAAGCTGCGCAGGCACCTGCGCATCCTCGTGGACCTTGGCCGACTGGCGACGGAGGCGACGGACCTGGACCGTTTCCTCGACCAGGCCGTCGTGCTGGTCGCCCGGGCCGTGGAGATCGACCACGTCAAGATCCTGCGCTACCGGCCCGCCACGTCGGACCTTCTCATCGAGGCCGGCATCGGCTGGCGGGACGGCGTCGTCAGGTCGTCGACGCTGCCCGCCGACCTGCGCTCCCCTCCGGGCCGCGCCTTCCAGACGGCGGAGCCGGTGGTCGTGTCCGATTGCGGGCGCGCGCGCGGCTTCACGATCTCGCCCCTGCTGAAGCAGCACGGCATCGTGTCGCTGGCCAATGTGCCCGTCCTGGTGGACGGCTCCACATGGGGCGTGCTGGAGATCGACAGCGCCACGCCGCGCGATTTCAGCGAGGACACGCTGGAGTTCCTGGTCGCGGCGGGCGCGCTGATCGGCACGGTGGTCCGGCGGAAGGTGGCCGAGACCATGGAGGCCGATCGCCTCGCGTCGGCCAACAGCGACGCGCGCCAGCTGGAGACCCTGCTGCGGGAGATGCAGCACCGCGTGAAGAACAGCTTCGCGCTGATCCTCTCGTCGATCTCGCTCCAGCGGCACCGGTTCGAGAGCAAGGACGTGGAGCGGGCGCTCGATCACGTCGCCAACCGCATCAACGCCATCTCGCTCGCCCATGACCAGCTGGCGCACCGCGACGGCGCCCAGGTGGTCGATCTGGCGGGCTATCTGCGGGCGCTCTGCCGTTCCATCGAGCAGCAGACCGAGGGCGTCGCGGTCGACGTCGACGCCGACGACATCGAACTGGCGCTGGAGCGCGCCGTGCCGCTCGGCCTCGTGCTGAACGAAGCCGCGATCAACAGCGTCAAGCACGCCTTCGACGACGGCGGCGGCCGGATCGGCGTCGTCCTGAAGAGCGGCGTCGGTTATGGCGAGGCCGTGCTGGCGATCTCCGACAACGGCCGCGGCATCGACAAGCCCCGGGAGGGCGGGTCCGGCGTGACGCTGATGAAGGCGTTGGCCCGCCAGATCGGGGGCGCGCTGGACCAGGAGAGTTCTAGCCAGGGCACCACCATCAGGCTGACCTTCCCGATCATCCGATGACGATCCGGCCGCGGGCCGGGGATCGGGATCCCTGGATCGTCCGACGGCTCGCGCCCGAAAGGCGGCCGGCCGGATCCGGCGGGCGGGTCCGGTCGTTATGAAAGTCTGCGTCGCACACGAGACCACTGGCCCGAAAGGCCGTCCGGAGCACCCACATCACGGAGACTTTCCTGAGCGCGAAGATGGACTTCCTCGCTGGCGGCGGCGAAATGGGAGCGCTGATGCGCGGCCTCGACTGGTCGAAGACCGCCCTGGGGCCGCCCGAGTCGTGGCCCGCGAGCCTGCGCACGGTCGTCCGGCTGATCCTGAACACCGGCCACCCGATGTTGATCTGGTGGGGGCCTGAATTCGCCTGCCTGTACAACGACGCCTGCCGCCGATCGATCGGCAGCGAGCGCCATCCGGGGTCCCTCGGCCGCCCCGGGCTGGAGGTCTGGGAGGAGACCTGGGACATCGTCGCGCCCCAGATCCAGCAGGTGATCTCGGGCGGCGGGCCGACCTGGAACGTCAACCAGCTCGTTCCCATGACGCGCAACGGGCGCCGCGAGGACGTCTACTGGACCTACAGCTACAGCCCGATTCACGAGGAGACCGCGCCAGGCGGCGTCGGCGGCGTCCTGGTCGTGTGCACCGAGACGACCGAGCAGGTGCTCGCCGCCCGGCGCCGCGTCGATGAAGCCGAGCGCCAGCGACGGCTGTTCATGCAGGCGCCGGGCTTCATCACGATCCTGCGCGGCCCGGAGCACGTCTTCGAATTCGTCAACATCGCCTACACGAACCTGTTCGGAGACCGCGGCTATGTGGGCAAGACCGTGCGGGAGGCGTTTCCGGATCTGGAGGGACAAGGGTTCTTCGAGCGGCTCGACGCCGTCTACGCGACGGGCGAACGCTTCGAGGCCCGGCAGATCCCGGTGCGGCTTCGAAAGCCCGCCGAAGCGGTCCGGCGCCTCGACTTCATCTACGAGCCGGTCATCGACGAGACCGGGGCGGTCACCGGCATCTTCTGCGAGGGCTATGACGTCACCCAGGCCCATGTCGCCCAGGAGGACCTGCGGGCCAGCGAAGAGCAGCTGCGGCTGGCCACCGACGCCGCGGAGGTCGGCCTGTGGGACCTCGACCCGGCCAGCGACACCCTCTACTGGCCCGCACGGGTCAAGCGGATGTTCGGCATCTCGGCCGACGCCACGGTGTCGATGGACGACTTCTACGCGTGCCTCCATCCGGAAGACCGCGAGCGGGTGAGCCTCGCCTTCGCGGCGGCCGTCGATGCGCGGACCCGGGCGCTTTATGACGTGGAGTACCGCACGGTCGGCAAGGAAGACGGCCTCGTCCGGTGGGTCGCCGCCAAGGGCCGCGGGCGGTTCGACGCGGAGGGGCGCTGCGTCCGGGTCATCGGAACGGCGATCGACGTCACGGCCCGAAAGCAGATCGAACACGCGCTGCAGGAGAGCGAGGCGCGGCTGCGCGCGCTCACCGACAATCTTCCCTCCGGGATGATCTACCAGCTCTCCACCGGCGCGGACGGGACGGATCGGCGGTTCCTCTACGTCTCCCAGAGCCATGAGAGGCTGACGGGCGTGCCGGCCGAGGCCGTGTTCGCCGATCCGACCCTGCCCTACTCGCTGATCCTGGAGGAGGACAGGGAGGGACTGGCCGCCGCCGAGATGCGGGCGATCCAGTCGCTGGGTCCGTTCGACGCCGAAGCCCGGATCCGGCGCGCGGACGGGGAGATCCGCTGGACGAGGATCATCTCCGCGCCGCGCCGCCAGCCCGACGGCTCGATCATCTGGGACGGAATCCAGGTCGACGTCACGGAGCAGAAGAAGGCGCTCGCCGACCTGCGGGAGCTCAACGAGAGCCTGGAGCAGCACATCCTCACCGAAGTGGAGAAGCGCGTCCGCGTCAAGGAGGCCCTGAGGCAGGCGCAGAAGCTGGAGGCGATGGGGCAGCTGACCGGCGGCGTCGCGCACGACTTCAACAACCTGCTGACCCCCATCATCGGCTCGCTTGACATGCTCGTCCGCCGGGGTGTGGGGAGCGAGCGGGAACGCAAGCTGATCGACGGCGCGCTGCAGTCGGCCGCACGCGCCAAGACGCTGGTGCAGAGGCTCCTCGCCTTCGCGCGGCGCCAGCCGCTGCAGCCCACCGCCGTGGACGTCGGAAGCGTCATCCAGGGCATGGCCGATCTCGTGGCCAGCACGACCGGGCCGCAGATCAAGGTCTCCGTCGAGATCGACGACGACCTTCCCCTCGCCCGGGCCGACCTGAACCAGCTCGAGATGGCGCTCCTCAATCTCAGCGTGAACGCGCGCGACGCGATGCCGGACGGCGGGACCCTGCGCATCTCCGCCACGCCCGATGCGCTGGCGGAGGACAACATCCTCGCTTTGCGGCCGGGGCGCTACGTGCGGATCTCGGTCGCCGACACCGGGACCGGCATGGACGACGAGACGCGCGCCCGGGCCATCGAACCGTTCTTCTCGACCAAGGGCGTCGGACGGGGGACCGGGCTGGGCCTCAGCATGGTGCATGGGCTCGCCTCGCAACTGGACGGCGCGCTCTCGATCCAGAGCCGCGTCGGATTGGGCACCAACGTCCAGCTCTGGTTGCCGGTCAGCGCCGAGCGGCGGACCGCGCTGTCGCCCGCCGCCCGGAATTCGCAGTCCGTGACCATCAGCGGGACCGTGCTCCTCGTCGACGACGAAGCATTGGTGAGGGCCAGCACGGCCCATATGCTCAACGAGCTGGGCTACGCCGTGCACGAGGTCGGGTCCGCCGAGAAGGCGCTGGCGCTGTTGCGCGAGGGGCTGCGCCCGGACCTCGTCGTCACTGACCACCTGATGCCCGGGATGACCGGGACCGACCTCGCCGCCCGGATCCGGGAGAGCTGGCCGCAGACGCCCATCCTGCTCGTGTCCGGCTACGCCGAGGTGGAGAGCCTCTCGCCAGACCTCCCGCGCTTGACGAAGCCTTTCCGGATCTCCGATCTCGCCGAAAGCATCGGAGCGCTGCGGCGCGCCGCCGGCGCGTGACGTCCGGCGTTGACTCTTCTCACGCGCGATCCGCCGAACCGTCAGCCGCGCAGGCCTGGACTGGAATTCGACAAAGAAGGGATGAGCGATCAGCCGTCAAGAAGCGTCGTTCCTGGATCTGCGGATTGATAACATCCGATCGATCCAAGTATCCGCCCGAGACTCAGCTTGCCAATACATCAGCGCTGTTTCACCATGGAGCCAAGAAAACCAACTGAGACGAGCCTGAGGGAGGCGACATGAGATGTCTTGATGCATCCGTCCGCGGACGGCTTGGCGTTGCAGTCTGCGCATCGGCCATGGCCATCGCCCTGGCCGCGTCGGCCTCGCCAGCAACGGCCGCCGACCCGATCAGGATCGGCGTCATCGCCGAGGCCCAGGCCGTCGCGGGCTCCTCCATCCCCCTCGCCGCGCAGCTGGCGGCCGACGAGATCAACGCGGCCGGCGGCGTGGATGGCCGCAAGATCGAGATCGTCACCTACGACAACCACTCCTCGTCGGCCGAGTCGATCCGCGCCTTCCAGCGCGCCGTCAACGAGGACAAGGTCAACGCGGTCATCGCCAGCTACATCAGCGAGGTCGTGCTGGCGCTGGAGCCCTGGGCCGGCCGGCTGAAGACGGTCATGATCACGCCCGGCGCCGCCTCCGACGTCATCACCGAGAACATCGCCAAGGACTACGAGCGCAACAAATACACCTTCCATGGCTACCTCACCTCCAGCGCCCTGTCCGGGCTGGTCTGCGAGGCGGCCAAGGATCTGCTCGTCGACGGGCTGAACATGAAAACGGCCGTGATCGTCAGCGAGGACGCGGCCTGGACGAAGCCGCTCGACGCCGGCTACGAGAAGTGCCTGCCCGAGAGCGGCCTGAAGGTGCTCGACCACGTCCGGTTCTCGCCCGACACCACCGATTTCACGCCGATCTTCAACAAGATCGAGGCGCAGAAGCCCGACGTGATGATCACCGGCATCTCGCATGTCGGCACGCAGCCGACCGTGCAGTGGAAGAGCCAGCAGGTGCCGATCCCGATGCTGGGCGTCTCGTCGCAGGCGACCAACTCGACCTTCTGGAAGGACACCAACGGCGCCACCGAAGGCGTGCTCTACAACGCCGTGTCGGGCCCGGGCGTGGCCGTGACGCCGAAGACGCTGCCCTTCGTCGAGGCGTTCCAGAAGAAGTTCGGCAACACGCCGTCCTATTCGGGCTACACGGCCTATGACGAGGTCTATTACCTCGCCGACGCCGTCAAGCGCGCGGGCTCGACCGACAGCGACAAGCTCGTCGATGCGCTCGAGAAGACCGACTATGTCGGCACGATCGGCCGCATCCAGTTCCTGCCCAAGGGCGACCCCCATGTGCACGGGCTGAAGACCGGCAAGGGCGCGATCACCGGGCTGATGCTGCAGTGGCAGAACGGCAAGCAGGTCAATCTCTGGCCCAAGGACGTGGCGAACGGAAAGCTCACCTTCCCCGCCTTCGTCAAGACGCCGGCGAACTGACGTCGTCGATCGGGCCGCCCTCGGGCGGCCCCTTCTCTATCGCGCCGCCTGTCCCACCTTCGACCGGGTCCCCGACATGCTGCTGTGGCAAATCGTGATCGACGGCTTCGCCGTCAGCGCCCTCTATGCGCTGGGCGCGACGGGATTCACGCTGATCTTCGGCGTTTCCGGCGTGCTCAACCTCTCGCATGGGTCGATCATGGTGGCGGCCGCCGTCGCCGCCTGGGCCGCCGCCGGGAGCCTGCATGTCGGCAGCTATGGGGGCGCGTCCATCGGCGTGCTCACCAGCGTCGTCCTGTCCTTCGCGACCTATTTCATCGCGGTCCGGCCCATCCAGCGCTCCAGGAGGATCGCGGAGTCGGAGAAGGAGATCTTCATCCTCACCTCCACGCTGCTGTGGGGCATCCTGATCCAGGAGGCGATCTCCTACCTGTTCACCAACAACGCCAAGACGGTGCTGCCCATCATCGAGGGCGTGGTGACGGTGCTGGGCGTGCGCACCCCGGCCAACGAGTATTTCACGGCGACGATCTGCTGGGTGGTCATCGGGCTGCTCTGGGTGCTGGTGAACCGCACCCAGGCCGGCAAGGCCGTCCTGGCCGCGTCGATGAACCCGCGCGGGGTGACGCTCCTGGGGTTCGAGCTGTCGAACATCTATCTCGCCGTCTGGGCGGTCTACGGCGTGCTCGCCGGCGTCGCGGGCGTGCTGCTGGGGATGTTCCTCGGCGTGAGCTCCTACAGCGTCGGCCCGCTGACGGCGAGCGCCTTCTCGATCGTGGTCCTGGGCGGGCTGGGCAGCGTCTCCGGGTCGCTGATCGCGGCCTATGTGGTGGGCTATCTGGAGACGATCACCGCCTACACGATTTCGCCGGCCTACCGGACCATCCCGTCGCTGCTGCTTCTTCTGCTCGTGATGTATCTGCGGCCCCAGGGGCTGTTCGGACGGAGGTGATGGTGATGCGTTCGCTGGCGACGTCCCGCCTGTTCTGGATCGGCCTCGTGGTCCTGGCGGTCGCATCGGCGCTGCCGCTCTACGCGTCCGGCTACGTGCTCGGCCTGCTGACGGTGGCCTATTTCACGGCCGTCTTCGCGATGTCGTGGGATCTCCTGTTCGGGTTCGCCGGGGAGGTCAATTTCGGCCCGACCTTCCTCATCGGGCTCGGGGCCTACACGGCCGGGATCCTCGACACCCAGTTCTCGCCCGGGCTGTCGATCTGGCTCTGCATCCTGGCCGGCGCGGGCGCGGCCGTGATCGGCGGCGTGGCGCTGGCCTTGCCGGCGCTGCGGGTCAGCGGACCCTATTTCGGCCTGACCACGCTGGTCGCGGTGCTGATGCTGCAGAACTTCATCGTCGTCTTCGCCGACCTCACCGGCGGCGAGATCGGGCTCTCGGTGCCGGACGTCATCTCCATCGACGCGAAGACGAACTACTGGATCGCCTTCGGCTTCATGGCGGTGAGCGGCGCCATCCTGTTCGGCCTGTCGCGCTCGTCCATCGGGCTGATCCTGCAGGCGAGCGGCCAGGACGCCGTCCAGGCCGGCGCGCTCGGCTTTAACGTCGCCAAGCACAAGCTCGCCGCCTTCATCGTCAGCGCCTTCTTCTCCGGCCTCGCCGGCGCGCTGATGGTCTTCTACATGGGCACGGCCTCGGTCGGCACCTTCGTGGACGTGGCTGTCGGCGTGCAGGTCATCATCGCGGCGGTGCTGGGCGGCCGACGAACCGTGATCGGGGCCGCCATCGGGGCGGTCTTCCTCATCGCCATGGGCGAACTCCTCAGGCCGCTCGGCGAACTCGCGACGCCGATCGTGTCGGGCGTCGCCCTGCTGGTCATCCTGTTCTTCCCGAACGGCTTTCTCGGCATGCTGCGGGGAGAGGCCCGCGGATGAGCGCGCAACCGATGCTCGAAGTCAGCGGGATCACCAAGCGGTATGGCGGGCTCGTCGCCGTCAAGGACCTGAGCTTCTCGATCCGCCCCGGCGAGATCCTCGGCCTCATCGGCCCCAACGGATCGGGCAAGTCGACCGCCATGAAGATGATCATGGGGGTCGAGAAGCCCACGTCGGGGCGCATCACGCTCGACGGCGCGCAGATCAGCGGCCTGCCGTCCCACAAGGTCGCCCGCAGGGGCGTCGGCCTCGTCTTCCAGCACTCGCGCCCGCTCAACCGGCAGACGGTGCTGGAGAACATCAAGGTCGCGCTGCTGCCCGACAGCCTGATCCGGCTCTTCGCCGACCCGGAGGTCGACGGCAAGGCCCGGGCGATCGCCGAGCGCGTCGGGCTCGGCCCTGTGATGGAGCGCCGGCCGCCGACGCTCGCCTTCGCGGATTTGCGCCGGCTGGAGCTCGCCAAGGCCATCGCGCGCCATCCCAAGCTCGTGCTGGTGGACGAGCCCTTCGCGGGCCTGACGGCGTCCGAGGTCGGCCAGTTCTCCGAACTCATCCGGGAGTTCCGGACGGAAGGCCGGGCGGTGCTGCTGGTCGACCACAACGTCAAGAGCGTGGCGGCCCTCGTGGACCGCGTGCTGGCGATGTATCTCGGCGAATGGATCGCCGAGGGCAGCGCCGCGCAGGTGATGGCCGATCCCACCGTCCGGCGGGTCTATCTGGGGGGCGCGCTCACCACGGTGGCCCGGCCGGAATCCAGCTTCAAGGATGTGGACGCGGCCCTGCAGGTCGAGAACGTGGAGGTCGTCTACGGCAAGGCGCAGGCCCTCCAGGGCGTGTCCCTGCACGTCCACGAGGGCGAGTTCGTCTCCGTGGTCGGCCTGAACGGGGCCGGCAAGACCACCCTGTTCAACGCCATCTCGGGACTGACGCCCTATTCGGGAGCGATCCGCTGGGCGGGCGCCCCGTTGCGGGACCTCAGCGCCGCCGCGATCGCCCGGCTGGGCGTCGTGCAATGCCCGGAGACGCGCGAACTCTTCGGCGACATGAGCGTGCGGGAGAACCTCGACCTCGGGGGCCATCTGTTGGGCGGCCAGGAGAGGTCGGAGAGGCTGGAATGGCTGTTCGATCTCTTCCCCATCCTGCGCAGCCGCCAGACCCAGATCGCCCGGACCCTGAGCGGCGGCGAGCAGCAGATGCTGGCGATCGCCCGGGCGCTGATGATGAAGCCCAAGCTGCTCATCCTGGACGAGCCGACGCTGGGGCTGGCGCCCGTGATCCTGGAGACCCTGTCGAAGGCTCTCGAGCGCCTGCGCGCCACGACCTCGATCTCGGTGCTGCTGGGCGAGCAGAACGTGACCTTCGCGCTGCCGCACGCCGACCGGGTCTACGTGCTCGACCACGCCCGAATCGCATGGGAAGGTCCGCCAGGGCGCTTTGAGGCGGAGGCCGCGGCGAACTATCTTTGACGTCCGGCGGGACGCCCGACCAAGCCCGCGACGCACCGGAGTTCGCAGACCGTGAGATTCATCAGCTTTAAAACCGGCGGCAAGGCCAGCTGGGGCCTCGTCGACGGCGACGACGTCGTCGACCTCGGCGCCGTGTTCGGGGCGCAGGCGCCGGACCTGAAAACCGCGATCGCGGCTGGGCTCCTCTCCCAGGCCCCGGCGCGGGCGGCGCAGGGCGCGCGCGCCCCGCTGTCGGCGATCGAGTGGCTTCCGGTCATTCCCAACCCCGACAAGATCCTGTGCATCGGGCTGAACTACGAGACGCACCGCCAGGAGACCGGCCGCGACGTGGTCGAGAAACCGACGGTGTTCGGGCGCTTCGCCAACAGCCAGACGGCGCACCTCGCCGACATCGTCCGGCCGAAGGTCTCCACCCAGCTCGACTACGAGGGCGAACTGGCCGTGATCATCGGCAAGCCGGGCCGCCATGTCGCCCGGGAGGACGCGTGGGACCACATCGCGGGCTACTCGCTCTACAATGAGGGGAGCGTGCGCGACTTCCAGCGCCACACGCACCAGTTCACGCCGGGCAAGAACTTCCCCGGGACGGGCGCCTTCGGTCCCTGGATGATGACGCCGGACGAACTCGGCGCGCTCGGCGCGCTGCGGCTGCGCACGCGCCTCAATGGAGAGGTCGTCCAGGACGCGGCGATCGACCAGATGATCTTCGATATTCCGACCCAGATCGCCTATTGCTCGACCTTCACGCGGCTGGAGCCCGGCGACGTGATCGTCACCGGAACGCCCGGCGGGGTGGGGTCGAGGCGCACGCCGCCGGTCTGGCTGAAGCCCGGCGACGTGGTCGAGGTGGAGCTCGACCGGCTCGGCGTGCTGCGCAACGGCGTCGTCGACGAAAGCTGAGTAGACCGCGCCCCGAGGCGCGCCGGCTCGCGATAAGCCTTTCACAACGCTGTCGATCGTGGCTTGATGACGCCGGAGCGGCCTGCCGGCCGAGACCGGCCTGGACGAGGTGACCTGGTGTTGGAAGGGCGGACAAGCGCAGCCGGCTGCCTGGCGATGACGGGGCGCGCCGCGCGCTCCGGCGCCGGAAGGCTCACGCCGGGATGACTGCGTCAGGGCGGGCGAGCCCGGGAGGACGATCCCTGGACCGGGGGGAGGCGCCCGGCGCATCGCGCCACACGGTGGTCTTCCTGCTCGTCGAGGGCGTCTCGATGATGAGCCTGGCGAGCGGCGTCGAGCCGTTGCGGTCGTTGAACCGCCTGATCGGCCGCGACGCATGGAGCTGGCGCCTGGCCAGCCTCGACGGGGCGCCGGTCGAGGCGTCGAACGGCATTCCCCTGGCGACCGTCCCGGTGGACGAGGCGCTCGCCGGGGCGGACTTCCTCTTCGTGTGCGGCGGCCTGCGCATCCAGTCCGTGGACGAGCGGCGCTACCTCAATGTCCTGCGGCAGGCGGTCAGGGCGAAGATCGCCGTCGGCTCGCTCTCCACGGGCACCTATCTGCTGGCGCGGGCCGGGCTGCTGGACGGCTACCGCTGCACGATCCACTGGGAGAACCGGCCGGCCTTCCAGGAGGAGTTCCCCGAGCTGACCTGCACGGACAAGCTCTTCGAGATCGATCGGGACCGCCTCACCTGCTCGGGCGGCGTGGCCGCCATGGACATGATGCTGCACCTCATCGCCGAGCGGCATGGCGGCGACCTCGCCCGGCGGGTGGCCAACCAGTTCCACCACGAGCGCATCCGCGACGCGCGCGACAACCAGAGCGGGGGACGGCTCGAGCGGTTGGCCAACCTGCCGCGGCCGGTGCGCTCGGCGGTCCATCTCATGCAAGGCGCCATCGAGGACACGCTCTCGATCGCCGCCATCGCCGAACGCGTCGGCATGTCTGCGCGCCAGCTGGAGCGGCTCTTCCTGCGCTATCTCGACGTCACGCCGGCCCGCTACTACCTCGCCCTGCGGGTCGACCGCGCCCGCGAGCTGCTGCTCTATTCCGACTGTCCGATCCTCGAGGTCGCCATCGCGACCGGCTTCACGTCGACGTCGCATTTCGCCTACTGGTTCAAGCGCCTGCACGGGGTGCGGCCGTCCGGGGTGCGCGTCCGCGGCGGACGGGAGGACGCGCCCCGGCCGACGCTCGAGGCGAGTCGATAACGTGATGGTACGTGTCGCTTCCCGGGCCTTCGCGACCTCGGGGGGCGCCTGATGCTCCAAAGTGCGGCTCGACATCCGCAGGAGTGAGGAGCGGCGCTTGGACACCTTCGCCTTCATCATGGCGAACCTGCCGGTCATCGGGCAGCGCATGCTCGAACACGTGTCGCTCGTGGGCGTATCCGTCAGCGTCGCGATCGCGACCGGCGTGCCCATCGGCATCCTGATCACGCAGAGCAAGACCGCCGCGGACCGGGTGCTCTATGCGGCGGCGATCATCATGACGATCCCGTCCATCGCGCTGTTTGGCGTGCTCATCCCGATCCTGTCGCTGATCGGCCAGGGCATCGGCTACCTGCCCGCCGTGATCGCCCTGATCCTCTATGCGCAGCTGCCGATCATCCGGAACACCTACACGGCCATCATGAACGTCGATCCGGCCCTGCGGGAGGCGTCCCGGGGCATGGGCATGACCACCCTGCAGCGGCTGCGCCGGGTCGAGCTGCCGCTCGCATTGCCGGTGATCATCAACGGCGTGCGCAACGCCGTGGTGCTCAACATCGCGATCGGCGCCATCGCGACCTATATCGGCGCCGGCGGGCTCGGCACCTTCATCTCGCGCGGCATCTCGCAAACCGACCCGCGCCAGCTGCTCACGGGCGCGCTGTCCGTCAGCCTGCTGGCGATCATCGCCGACTTCGCCCTTCTGGGCGCGCAGCGCCTGCTCACCTCGCCCGGCTTGAGGCTCCGATGATCCGCCTCGACCAGGTCTCCAAGCATTTCGGCTCCGTGGTGGCGGTCGACCGCGTCGACATGGAGGTGCCGGCCGGCGAGGTCTGCGTGCTGCTCGGGCCCTCGGGATGCGGCAAGACCACGACGATGAAGATGATCAACCGGTTGATCGCGCCGAGCGCCGGCCGGATCTTCATCGACGGGAAGGACGCCGCCAGCGTGGACGAGGTCACGCTGCGCCGCTCCATCGGCTACGTGATCCAGCAGATCGGCCTGTTCCCGAACATGACGGTCGAGGACAATATCTGCGTCGTCCCCGACCTGCTGGGCTGGCCTCGGGCGAAGGCCCGGGCGCGGGCGGCCTACCTGCTCGAACTCGTCAACCTCGATCCCGGCCTGTTCCTGAAGCGCTACCCGAAGCAGCTCTCGGGCGGGCAGCAGCAGCGGATCGGCGTGGCGCGGGCGCTGGCGGCCGACCCGCCGGTGCTGCTGATGGACGAGCCCTTCGGGGCCATCGATCCCATCAACCGCGAGGTGATCCAGGACGAGTTCATGAAGCTCCAGGCGGAGCTGAAGAAGACCGTCGTGTTCGTCAGCCACGACATCGACGAAGCCGTGAAGATGGCCACGCGGATCGCCATTTTCCGGGACGGCAGGCTCATTCAGTACGACACGCCCGACACCATCCTGGCGCGGCCGGTGGACGCCTTCGTGGCCGAGTTCGTCGGAACGGACCGCACCCTCAAGCGCCTGCGCCTGCTGAAAGTGGCGGACGCCATGATGGCGGACCCGCCCCGCGTCCGCGCCGAGGATACGCTCGACACCGCCGTGCGCCTGATGGAGGAGCATGGCCACGGGTCGATCGTCATGGTCGGCCCGCGCGGCCGCGCCCGCGGCGTGGTCCGGATCGAGGCCGCCCGCGGGCTCAAGGGCACGGTCGCGGAGCGGCAAGAGCCGCTGCCTGGCGTGGTGAACGTGAAAAGCGACCTGCGCGTCGCCGTCTCGGACATGTTCACGCACGGGGTCACCTGGCTCGCCTGCGTGGACGACGACGGGTTCTACAAGGGCTACATCACCCAGCGCGGCGTCTCCCAGGCGCTCGGCGCCGCCTACAAGGACCGCTGAGATGACGCAGGCCGGGCTCAGAAGCGCGCTCCGGTTCCTGCTGATCCTGGCGGTGTTCGCGTTGGGCGCCTGGCTCCAGGCGCGCGGATACCTGCCCTCGCTGCTGCGCTATGGCGGGGACGTGCAGTATCTCATCCGCGGCCACCTCGCGCTGGCCGGGATCTCCGGCGCGCTCGCCATCCTGGTCGGACTGCCGATCGGGATCGCGCTCAGCCGGCCTCGCTTCGCCGCCTATGCGGACGCCGTGACCCAGGTGATCAACCTGGGCACCACCATCCCGACGCTGGCGCTGATCGCCATCGCGATGTCGTTTCTCGGCATCGGGGCGCCGCCCGCCATCTTCGCGCTGTTCGTGCTGACGCTGCTGCCGATCGTGCTGAACACGGTGGCGGGCCTGCGCTCGGTGCCGTCGCACCTGATCGAGGCCGCGCGGGGCATGGGAATGAAGCCGCGGCAGATCCTGACAAGGGTCGAGCTGCCCAACGCGGTCTTCGTCATCCTGGCCGGCGTGCGCACCGCCATGGCGATCAACATCGGCACGGTGCCGCTCGCCTTCCTGATCGGCGGCGGCGGTCTCGGCGAACTGATCTTCACCGGCATCGACCTGATGGAGCCCACCATGCTGCTGGCCGGCGCGATCCCGACCGCGCTCCTGGCCGTGGCCGTCGATTTCGCCATTGGCCAGGCGCAGTTCTGGCTGGTTCCGCGGGGCGTCAATCCGCTGCGATGAGCGGCGCAACTACGAAGAAGGGGAACGACCATGCTGAAACGCCACTTCCTTGCACTCACCGCAGCCGCCCTCGCGATGACGGCCCTGCCCCTGGCGGCGGGCGCCCAGACGCTCGTGGTCGGCGGCAAGAACTTCACCGAGCAGCAGATCATGGCCGAGATGACGACGCAGCTGCTCAAGGCCAAGGGCTTCACGGTCGATAAGCGGGCCGGGCTCGGCACCGCGCCGCTCAGGCAGGCGCAGGAGGCCGGCCAGGTCGACCTCTACTGGGAGTACACCGGCACCTCGCTGATCACCTTCAACAAGGTGACCGACAAGCTCGACGCGGCGGCGACCTACGCCAAGGTCAAGGAGCTCGACGCCGCCAAGGGCCTCGTCTGGCTGAACCCGTCCAAGGCGAACAACACCTACGCTCTGGCGATGCGCAAGCCCGACGCCGAGGCCAAGGGCTTGAAGACGCTGTCGGACCTCGCCGCCAAGCTGAAGGGCGGCATGACCGCGAAGTTCGGCTGCAACGCCGAGTTCTACGCCCGACCGGACGGCCTCGGTCCCCTGCAGACCGCCTACGGCTTCGAGTTCGGCCGCGAGAACGTGGTGCGGATGGACACCGGCCTCGTCTACCAGGCGCTTCGAGACTCCCAGGTCGACGTCGGCCTCGTGTTCGCGACGGATGGCCGCGTGCCGGCCTTCAACTTCGTGATCCTCACCGACGACAAGGGCTACTTCCCGACCTACGCGATGACGCCGGTCGTCCGGAAGGAGACGCTGGACAAGAACCCGAAGCTCGCCGAGATCCTCAACGCGCTCTCGGCCAAGCTGGACGACGCCACCATGGCCCGACTCAACGCTTCCGTGGACGTGGACAAGAAGTCGATCGAGGAAGTCGCTTCCGGGTTCCTGAAGTCCCAGTCGCTCATCTGAACTGCGCGGGAGCCCCGCCATCGGGGCTCCCGGACGACCAGCGGGGCGCCGATGCTTCCCATCGCCTTCATTCACGAGCTGCGGTTTGGCGATCTCCCGGCCGGGGTCGTCCATCAGGCGCGGCGTTGCCTGCTGGATCTGGTCGGCGTCGCGGCGAGCGGCAGGTCCACGGCGTTGTCGGGCATCGCGCATAAATTCGCCGTGCGCAATCTCGGCGCCGGCGAAGGCGGCGGCGCCCGCCTCCTCTTCGACGGCCGGCGCGCCAGCCCGGCGGGCGCGGCCTTCGCGGGCGCGTCGACCATCGACTCCTTCGACGCCCATGACGGCCACGCGCTGACCAAGGGCCATGCGGGCGTCGCCATCCTGCCGGCGCTGCTCGCCGTGGCGGACGCGGAGCGCAAGGAGGGCCTCGCCGGCGGCGAGATCCTCACGGGTCTCGTGGTCGGCTACGAGCTGGCCATCCGCGCCGGGATCGCGCTCCATCGCAGCGTGGCGGACTACCACACCTCCGGCGCCTGGAACGGCGTCGCCTGCGCGGCCGTGAGCGCGCGCCTGCTCGGTCTCTGCGGCGAGGCCACCCGCCACGCGCTCGGCGTTGCGGAATATCATGGCCCGCGCAGCCAGATGATGCGCTGCATCGACCATCCGACCATGGTGAAGGACGGCTCCGGCTGGGGCGCGCTGGCCGGCGTCTCGGCCGCCTATCTGGCGCGGGACGGCTTCACGGGCGCGCCCGCGATGACGCTGGAGGCCGGCGACCAGGCCGATCTCTGGGCCGATCTCGGCTCGCGCTGGCGGATCACGGAGCAGTATTTCAAGCCCTACCCGGTCTGCCGCTGGGCGCAGCCCGCCGTCGAGGCGGCCGCCGCGCTCGTCTCTACGCACGGGCTTGGCCCGGACGACATCGAGGCCGTCGAGGTGGAGAGCTTCGCCGAAGCCGTGCGGCTCGGCTGCGCGCGGCCGACCACGACAGAGGCGGCGCAATATGCGCTCGGGTTCCCGCTGGCCGCCTTCCTGGCGCGCGGCCGGCTGGGCGCGGCCGAGATCAGCGACGACGGCCTTCGCGACCCCGCGATCCTGGCCATGCTGGAGCGGATCATCCTGCGCGAGGACCCGACCTGCTCGGCCGCCTTCCCGGCCCGGCGTCTCGCCCGCGTGAGCATCACGCTCAAGAGCGGGGCGAGCCATGCGAGCGCCCTGACGCCCGCCCGGGGCGATCCCGACGCGCCGCTCTCGGACGGGGAGGTTCTGGCCAAATACGAGGCGCTCGCCGGCGGCCTCGCCGCAGACCGGCGCGCCATGATCGCGACGGCGATCGGCGAGCTTGGCGACAGCGATGGTCCGGCCGGATTGATGGACCTGCTCGCCGAACCGCTCGGATGACCAGGATCAGGCGGCTTCGGACTCCTCGGCCGCCTTCGCCCTCCAGCCCTGCAAGTCGCGCCAGTTGGGCTCCAGCTCGGCGAAGCGCGCCAGCCTGAGGGTGGAGAGATCCGCAAAGCCGCAGGCGCCGTCGACCACGAAATCGCGGATCGCCCGCCCGCTGGCGGGCGACAGTCCGAAGCCGATGCTGGACAAGGTCGCGACGGTGGCGTTCGCCACGGTCGAGAGCCGGTCGATCACCGGCCGTCCATCCGGCGTGTTCTCGATCACGCCGGCCCAGGAGCGGATGATGCGCGCATGCGCGGCCTTGGGCAGCAACTCGGCCAGGCGCCGGCCGATATGGCCCATCAGCGGCGTGCTCGGCTTGGCGGGCGCGCCGTCGGCGGGAGTCTCCAGCCATTCATGCGGTCCGCCCCCATAGGCGAGGTTGCCGCGCAGGGTCTGCCGGCCATAGAGGCCGTTGCCGTCCACCCCGCCGTAGGGCATCAGCGGCAGGGCCTCGGTGACGATCATTTCGGCCCGGGCGGCGACCATCGGGACGTCCTGTCCGAGCATGGCGGAGAGCCGGCCCGTTGATGGCCCCGCCGCGATCACGACATGATCGCAGGCGATCGGGCCGCGCTCCGTCAGCACGGCCTTGACCCGCCCGCCGGCGAGATCGAAACCGCTCACGTTGCAATGCTGCAGGACGCGGCCTCCGTGGTCCTGCATCGCCCAGGCGTATCCCTGCAGCGTGCGGTGCGGATTGGCGTGGCCGCCGAAGCGATACAGGTAGCCGCCCACCATGGTGTCGCCCGCCAGCGGGACGAGCTCGCGGATCTGCTGGCGGTCCAGCTCTTCCGACGCGAAGCCCTGGCGCGCCGCGTTGCGCACCGCGCGGCCATAGAGCTCCATCTGCTCGGCCGAGCCGGCGAGCCGGATCCGGTGCGGGCGGAACTCGGTGGGATAGCCGAGCAGGTCGTCCATCATCGGCCAGAGGCGCTGTTCCTCGGCGAACAAGGGCGAGAAATGGTGCGAGCACCCTCCGCCGTTCCGGCCGGAGGCCTCCCAGCCCACCATGCCCTTGTCGATCACCAGGACGTCCACGCCCTCGCGGGCCAGCCACCAGCCGGCGCTGAGGCCGGTGACGCCGCCGCCGATGATGACCACGGACGCGCCTTGCGGATCGTTCATCGCGCCCCTCACTCGCTGGCCACGGGGCCGGATCCCCGCCCTGTCGCCGCCGTGTAGCGCTCCGGAACCTCCCAGAACGGCACGTACTGGGCGTGCATGCCGAACCACGTGTCCCAGTGCTCGGCCTGCTCGGGCGGCTCCGGGAGCTGACCCGCCAGGGAGAGCGGGATCGGCCGGACAGGCGCGCGATAGCTCGCCAGCGGCACGGCCGAAAGCGGCGCGGCTCCGCTCAGGGCGAGCAGCGCGGCGACCTGCTCGCGGCAGCGGCGGCCCTGGCAGGGCCCCATGCCGGCGCGGGTCAGGCGCTTCACCTGGTCGGGATGAGGAGGCCCCTCCCCCAGCAGCGCCGCCAGCGAGCGGTCGTTGCGGCGCTCCGCCGTCCAGTCCAGGTAGCGCGGCGGACGAACCTCGATGAGCTCGCGCGCCGTCACCTCCTCGCACTGGCAGACATGCACCTCGGCCCTGGCCTCGATGACGCTCGCCCGCACCCAGTCGAGCCGATAGGCGGACAGGTCATAGGCGGGAGCATCGGGCTCGGCCGGCGTCCCGGCGGCGCCCGCAGGCGCTCCCCGGGCGGCGAGGATGGCTGCGACCGCACGGCGGGCCTCGCCGTCGGCGATCGACTGGTCCGCGGTCTTCGACGGCCAGATCCCGGCGCAGTCTCCCACCGCGAAGACGTTGGCCAGCGAGGTGCGCTGGTCGGCGTCGACGACGGGAGCGTAGCCGCCCCGCTCCGGCTGGAACGCCGTGCGGCAGCCGAGCGCGTCGAGCAGGTCGATCACCGGCGTGGAGCCGACCGCGAGCACGACCCCGTCGCAGGCGATGCGCGCCTCGGGTCCGACGCTCCTGCCCGCAGCATCGACTTGCGCCACGAGCACGGCCTCGACGCTCTCGCCGACGGCCTCCCGGACGACGCGCCGGAGCAGGATCTCGGTCCCGCCCTCCCGCAGGGCCTCCACGAGGTCCGCGGGTCCCACCGGCGCGGCGGCCTGCTCGACGACGGCGGCCACGGCCACTCCGGCGTCCCGCAGCGCGAGGGCCGCCTGGAGAGCGTCGGCGGTCGATCCGAGCACCACGACCTTGCGAGGCGCGAGCGCCCCATAGCGGCGCGCCAGCGCCACCGCGGCGGTCGCGCCCATGACGCCGGGCTTCTCCCAGCCCGGGAAGGCGAGCCCCATGTCGCGCCGGCCCGCGGCGACGATCACATGCTCGGCGCTCATGAGCCACGCCCGCTCGGGGTCGCTGAGCCCGGCGATGCTGTCGGGCAGCCACGCGGCGCCAGGCCCCTTGCCGTAGAGGCCCCAGCAGGCCGTCCGCAGCCGGACGTCGACCCCGGCTTCGAACGCCTCCTCGATCAGGGGCTCCGAGGCGACGAAGGCCTCCATCATGGCGTTGGCGTTGCGGACCGCGGCCGTCATGCCCTGCCCGTAATGAAGCGGAACCTCGTCGCCCATGCCGGCGGCCGAGACGGGGTTCTCGTCCACGAGCACGACCGACAGGCCGCCCCGCGCCGCCGCGATGGCCGCCGTCAGCCCCGCTCGTCCGCCTCCGACGACGAGAAGCTGGGCGTGCTCGGCGGCGACCCAGGGCTTCCCGGCCACGGATTTGGGGTCGTAGGAGGTCTCGGTCATCGGGGTCTCGCATGCGGCGTCGGCGGGTATTGTTCCCGCCGCGCGCGGCGGCGGGCGGCCGGATTGCGACATGGGCGGCGGCGAAACCGACGCCGGTTCGCCGAGGGTTCAGCCCCGGACGTCGCAGCCGAACTCCGCGGCCGAGGCCGACAGCCAGGACCAGAAGCTCCCCGCCATGCTGCGCGGGACCAGGATCGTGAAGGCCTCCGCTTCGCGCCAGATCGCCACATTGATGTGGGCGACGGCCGTCAACGCGACGGCGCCGTCGCCGAAGGCGGAGGCATGCAGGTCGATCATGAAACCCTTGGCCAGCGCGCGTCGAACGGCCGGTCCGGACACGCGCAGCGCCGCCCATCCGTCGCTCTGCTCCGACACGGCGGCCAGCGCGTCCAGCTCCGCGCAAGCTGACCGGAGCGCGTCGCGATCGTCGGCCACGAGCATCCAGCGGTCCGGACCGGCCCAGGCGGCCGCGAACGCGCCCGCGCGGCGGATGAGCGGCGTTTCCGGCAGAGCGATCCCGAGCCGCTCGGCGATCGCCCCGGCCAGAGCCGGGCGGCCCTCGTCGGCGACGATCAGCATGGCGAGGCCGAGGCCCTGCAGGGCCTCGATGGTCACGCCGGGCGCGCCGCCTGGGCCGAGGCGGCCAGGGGCGACGACGTCCGCCCAGGGACTGCGCCGGGTCCAACGCGCCAAAGCCATCTCAACCATGGAGGCGGGTTCCTTCCGGATCGAAGAAGACAGGGCTGCAGATCTCGACTTCCACGTCGCCGTTGCGGACGGGGTCGTAGGCCCGCATGCGCCCGCCGATGCGGCTCTCCCCGTCGGCGAGGAGGCCGAGGCCGATCCAGCAGCCGAGATGGGGCGAGAAGGCCACGGAGGTCACGTGGCCCTGGTCGTTCGCCATCGTGGCCGGCTCGCCGACCCCGATGAAATGCGCGCCGGCCCGCAGCCGCTGGCTCGCGTCGACGGGCTTCAGACCGACCAGGATCGGCCTGTCCGGAGCGACGAGCGCCTCGCGGCCGGCCATCACGCGCCCGACATAGTCCTTCTTGCTCGACATCATGCGCTTGAGCCCGAGGTCGCGGGCGGTGGTCTGGCCGTTGAGCTCGCCGCCGGCCGCGTGGCCCTTCTCGATTCGCATCACCCCCATGGCCTCCAGCCCATAGGGCGTGACGCCGAGCGGCCGGCCGGCCTCGGTCAGGGCGGTCGCGAGCGCGTGGCCATAGTCGGCCGGAACCGCGATCTCGTAGGCGAGCTCGCCCGAGAAGGAGATCCGGAACAGGCGCGCCGGAATTCCGCCCCCGACCGTGACCTCGCGGGCGGCCAGATAGGGCATCGCCTCGTTCGAGATGTCATGGGCGCCGTCGACCACGGCGCGCAGCAACTCGCGCGATTTCGGGCCCGCGACGGCCATCTGGGCCCATTGCTCCGACACGGAGACGAGCCGGACGTCGAGCTCCGGCCACAGCACCTCGCGGCAGAATTCGAGATGCTGCATCACGCCGGCGGCGTTGGCGGTGGTGGTGGTGAGGAGATAACGGCTCTCGCCCAGGCGGGAGGTGGTCCCGTCGTCCATCACGAAGCCGTCCTCGCGCAGCATGACGCCATAGCGCGCCTTGCCGACGGGCAGCGACGTCCAGTGGTTGACGTAGACCCGCTCCAGGAACTCCGCCGCGTCGGCGCCCTGCACGTCGATCTTGCCCAGCGTGGAGACGTCGCAGATCCCGACTCCGCCGCGCACCGCGAGGACTTCGCGGTTCACGGTTTCGAGCCAGTCCGCTTCGCCCGGCCGCGGGTAGTACTGCGCCCGCATCCACATGCCGGACTCGACGAAGACCGCGCCCTGCTGCTGCGACCAGGCATGGGTGGGGCTCAGGCGGATCGGGCGGAAGTCCCGGCCGCGGTGATGGCCCGCCAGGGCGCCGATCGCCACCGGCGTATAGGGCGGCCGGAAGATCGTGGTCCCGGTCTCGGCGATGGAGCGGCCCGTCTGCTCGGCCATGAGGGCGAGGCCGGGCAGGTTCGAGGTCTTGCCCTGGTCGGTCGCCATGCCGAGCGTGGTGTAGCGCTTCAGGTGCTCGACGGAGCGATAGCCCTCCCGGGCGGAGAGCGCGATGTCGGCGTCCGTGACGTCGTTCTGGAGGTCGACGAAGGCCTTGCCCTTGCCGCCCGCGACGCGCCATCGCGCGGCCGACGCAACCGGCTCCGGATCGGCCTCCCACGGCTTGACCGCCGCGGCCGCGAAGCCGCAGGCCGAGACCGCCTCGGCCCCGAGACGCGCGCCGGCGGCCAGGATGTCGCCCAGAGCGAAACGCCCCGCGGCGGCGCCGGCGACGCTCATGCCCGGCGGCAGGGCGTCCGGGACGAAGGCCTCGATCGCCGGATCCCAGACGGGCTTGTTGTTCTGGTGCGAGGTGAGGTGCAGGGCCGGGTTCCAGCCGTTGGACACGGCCAGGAGATCGCAGGCGACCGACTGCTCGCGGCCCTGCGCGTCCCTCACGGCGACCCTGCGGAGCGCGCGGCCGCCCGAGGCGGCGCTGACCATCGCGCCGGCGTGGAGCGCGGCCCCGGTTTCGCGCGCCAGCGCCGCGAGCTCGGGCGCCGTCTCGGGCCGGGGGTCCACGATCGCCGCCACGCGGACGCCGGAGGCCGCGAGATCGCGGGCCGTCGACCAGGCCTCGTCGTTGGTGGCGAACACCACCGCCTCGCGTCCCGGAAGGGCGGCGAACCGGTTGACGTAGCTGCGCACCGAACCCGCCAGCATGACGCCCGGCGTGTCGTTGCCGGCGAAGACCACCGGCCGCTCGATGGCGCCCGCCGCCAGGACGCTCCGCCTGGCGACGATGCGCCAGGCGCGCTGCCGCGGCTGAAACGGAGGCGGGGTCGGCAGGTGGTCGGCCACGCGCTCGACGGCCCCGAAGATCCCGTGGTCGAAGGCGCCGTAGACGGTGGTCCGCCGCATGATCGAGACGCCGGGCAGGCTGTCCAGCTCGGCGACGACGTCCCGCGCCCAGTCGCCGGCCGGACGACCGTCGATCACGCGCCTGTCGGACAGGAGCCGGCCGCCCAGCTCGAAGTCCTGCTCGCACAGGATCACCCGCGCGCCCGAGCGGCCCGCCGCGAGCGCGGCGGCGAGGCCCGCCGGGCCAGCGCCGATCACCAGCACGTCGCAGAACGCGAAGGCCTTCTCGTAATGGTCGGGATCCTCGGCCCCGGCCGCCCGGCCGAGGCCCGCGGCCCTGCGGATGAGAGGCTCGTAGACCTTCTCCCAGAAGCTCGCCGGCCACATGAAGGTCTTGTAGTAGAAGCCGGCGCCGAACAGCGGTCCGGCGAGGCCGTTCACGGCCATCAGGTCGAAGGCGAGCGAGGGCCAGCGGTTCTGGCTGCGCGCCTCCAGCCCGTCGAAGAGCTCGGCCGTGGTGGCGCGGGTGTTCGGCTCCCGCCGGGAGCCCGTCCGCAGCTCCACGAGGGCGTTGGGCTCCTCGGGACCGGCCGACAGGACGCCCCGCGGCCGGTGATACTTGAACGATCGCCCCATAAGCCGGACGCCGTTGGCCAGCAGCGCGGAGGCCAGCGTGTCGCCCGCATGGCCGGCGTAGTCGCGCCCGTCGAAGCGGAAGGCGAAGGTCTGGCTGCGGTCGATCGAACCGCCCTGCGGCGCCCGGTGCGGCTGATGGATCATGCCGCGGCTCCCTTGCGGGCGGGCCGGGCCGCCGCGACGTCCAAGATGGCGTGCGTGCGGGTGTCGCGCGTCACCGCCAGCCAGGCGTGGCAGCCGGCGCTGTGGCGCCAGAGCTCGCGCAGCGGGCCGGCCGGGTTGTCCCTGAGATAGACGTAGTCGAACATCGCCTCGGCGGGCGCGTCGGCGGCTGGGCGGCGCGGCGCGGCGTCGCCCCGGTAGGTGAACTCCTGCGCATCCCGCGAGCCGCAGTGAGGACAAGCGATTCTCATGGTCGTGGTCCTGGCTGGCTCAATGGAGATTGGGCTGGGCGCCGGCGCCCCGCTCGTCGATGACGCGGCCGGTGGCGAAGCGGTCGAGCCGAAGCAGCGCAGCGACCTCGTGCGGCTCGTCGCGGGCGATCAGGTGGGCGAAGCAGAAGCCCGAGGCGGGCGTGGCCTTGAAGCCGCCATAGCACCAGCCGCAATTGAGGTAGAGGCCCTGGACGGGCGTGTGGTCGATGATCGGCGAGCCGTCCATGGACATGTCCATGACGCCGCCCCACTGGCGCAGCATCCGCAGGCGGCCGAGCCCGGGCCAGACCGCCATGCCGGACTCCATGACGTCCTCCACGGTGGGTAAGTTTCCCCGCTGGGCGTAGGAATTGTACATGTCGATGTCGCCGCCGAAGACCAGCCCGCCCTTGTCGGACTGGCTGATGTAGAAGTGCCCCGCCCCGAAGGTGACGACGGTGTCGATGAGCGGCTTGACGCCTTCCGACACGAAGGCCTGCAGGACGTGGCTCTCGATCGGGAGCCGCAGCCCCGCCATGGCGGCGACCCGGGAGGAATTGCCGGCCGCGGCCAGCGCCACCTTGCGCGCCCGGATGGGACCGCGCGTCGTCTCCACCCCGGTCACCCGGCCGTTCTGGACGGAGATCCCGGTCACCTCGCAATGCTGGATGATGTCGACGCCGCGGCGATCGGCGGCGCGGGCGTAGCCCCACGCGACGGCGTCGTGCCGGACCGTGCCGCCGCGACGCTGCAGCAGCCCGCCCCGGATCGGGAACCGGCCATTGTCGTAGTCGAGGAAGGGGAGCATCGCCCGGACCTGCTCGCGGTCGAGCAGTTCGGCGTCGACGCCGGCCAGCCGCATGGCGTTGCCGCGGCGGGCGTAGGCGTCGCGCTGCCCATCCGAATGGTAGAGGTTCAGCACGCCGCGCTGGCTCACCATGGCGTTGAAGTTGATGTCCTGCTCCAGCCCCTCCCAGAGCTTCAGCGACAGCTCGTAGAAGGGCGTGTTGCCCGGCAGCAGGTAGTTGGAGCGAATGATGGTCGTGTTCCGGCCGACATTGCCGGAGCCGACATAGCCCTTCTCGACCACGGCGACGTTGGCGATCCCGTGGCGGCTCGCCAGGTAGTGCGCGGTCGCCAGCCCGTGTCCGCCGCCGCCGACGATCACGACGTCGTATTCGGGCTTGGGAGCCGCGTCGCGCCAGGCCGGAGCCCAGCCGCGGTTGCCCTTCAGGGCCTGCGCGGCCAGCGAGAAGATCGAATAGCGCATCAGAGCAGGGTCCGGGTGCGCCCTGCCCGGCGGGCGAGGCTTGCTTCGGGCAGATTGCCGAACGTAGCATCGCGGACATGACCGCCAGCGACGCGCGTTTGACCTCCAGCGACGGGCTGGCCGCCCCGCCGCCCACCCATGTGGGCTTCCTGCTCATCCCCGACTTCGCGCTGCTGCCCTACGCCAGCGCGATCGAGCCGCTGCGCGCCGCCAACAGGCTCTCCGGCCGGCCGCTCTATCGCTGGAGCCATGTCTCGATCGACGGATCGCCCGCCCAGGCGTCCAACGGCGTGGAGATCAGGCCCGACGTCAGCGTCGGCGACGACGTGCGGTTCGACTGCCTGATCGTCTGCGCCGGCGGCAATCCCGCCGCGTTCCGGAACGCGGCCGTGTTCGCGTTTCTTCGCCAGCAGGCCCGCCGCGGGGCCCGCATCGGCGGCGTCTCGGGCGGGTCCTACATCCTGGCGAGGGCCAATCTCCTGACGGGCTATCGGTTCACCATTCACTGGGAGCACGCGCCGGCGCTGCTGGAGGACTATCCGGAGCTCGACCTGCGCCGGTCCCTCTACGAGATCGACCGGGACCGGCTGACCTGCAGCGGCGGGACCGCTCCGCTCGACATGATGCACGCCGTCATCGCGCGCGAGCACGGCAGCGAGCTGGCCCTCGCGGTCAGCGAGTGGTTCCTGCAGACCCATGTCCGGGAAGGCGCGGGACCGCAACGGATGCCGCTGCGGGAGCGGCTGGGCGTGAGCCACGCCCCGCTGCTGCGCGTGGTCGAGCGCATGGAGCAGAATCTCGAGGCGCCGCTCGCCCGGTCGGAACTGGCGCGCAGCGCCGGGGTGTCCATGCGCCAGCTGGAGCGGCTGTTCCGCACGCATCTGGGCCATTCGCTGGGCGAGCACTATCTCGGCCTGAGGCTGGACCGCGCCCGCGACCTCTTGCGCCAGACCAGCCTTTCGGTCCTCGAAGTCGCGGTGGTCTGCGGCTTTTCGAGCGCGAGCCATTTCTCCCGCGCGTTCCGCGCCCGCTTCCTTCATCCGCCGCGCGCCGAGCGCGGCGCGCGCCAGCCGGCGGTTTGGCGCTAGCCGTCAAGAACACGTCGCATCGGGTCAAATCGCAAGAGCCATCCATCGAAACTCTAGCGACAACGACAAGAGGGGATCGAAGCCATGAAACGGATCACCGCGCTGGCGCTCGCCTGCGCCGCACTGCTGGCCTCGGCTGCGGCTCACGCCCAGGACTCGCTGGCCAAGATCAAGGAGAAGGGCGTTCTCACCGTCGGGGTGAAGAACGACTACAAGCCCTGGGGCTTCCTGGACCCGTCCGGTCAGATCGTCGGGCTCGAGATCGACCTCGCCAAGGCGGTGGCCGACAAGATCGGCGTCAAGCTCGAGACGGTTCCGGTCATCGCGGCGAACCGGATGGAGTTCCTGCGGCAGGGCCGCATCGACATGGTGATCGCCACGATGGGCGACACCCCCGAGCGGCGCAAGGTCGTCGGCATGGTGGAGCCCAACTACTACGCCGGCGCGACCAACGTGATGGCGCCCAAGAGCGCCAACCTGAAGCAGTGGGCGGATCTGAAGGGGCGCAAGGTCTGCGCGGTGCAGGGCGCCTACTACAATCGCCGGGTCACCCAGCTCTACGCGCCGGAGCTCGTGGTCTTCCCGTCCGTGCCCGACGCGCTGAACGCCCTCCAGGGCTCCAACTGCGTGGCCTTCCTGTTCGACGACACGCTGATCGTCTCGACGCTGGCCGCCGGCGATCCGAAATGGGCGAACTATGAGATGCCGCTCGCCTCGGAGGACCCCCAGCTCTGGGCCGTCGGCATCCGGCTGGAGGACATGGACGCGCCGTTCGGCAAGCTCGTCAAGGACATGTCTGTGGACTGGCACAAGAGCGGCAAGCTCCTGGAGCTGGAGCGCAAGTGGGGCATCAAGCAAAGCCCGTATCTCATTGAAATGAACCAGAAGCTGAAATCCGCCTCCTGACCCGGCCGGCGGCCGGCGGCCCTCGAGCGGCCGCCGGTCTGCGTCCTCCGAACGCGCGCCGCCGCGCGCCCCGCTTTCCTCCCGCGCCGGTCCTCCAATTGATCGCTGACTTCTTTCTCTGGCTGAACGAGGCGCATGGGTGGAACTTCTCGATCTTCTATGACCCGTTCGACCGCGCCCGCTTCCTAACCGGGCTGTGGACCACCCTCTATCTGTGCGTCTCCTCGATCCTGGCGTCCGTGGCGCTCGGCCTTCTCGGCGCCTGGATCGCGGGCGGGCGATCCAGGCTGGGACGTCTCCTGGTCCGCGGCTATGTCCAGTTCTTCCGGAACACGCCGCCGCTGGTGCAGCTCGCCTTCTTCTACTTCGCCGTGGCGAGCCTGCTTCCGACGGTCGGCGACGGTTTCGGCGGCCGCTCGGCCCTGATATCGGGCGCCGGATGGGCCATCATCTCGTTTTCGCTGTTCGCGGGCGCGTTCAACGTCGAGATCTTCCGGGCGGGGATCGAAGCGGTGCCGCAGGCAACCGTGGAGGCCGCCGAGTCGCTCGGCTATTCGCGTCTGCAGCAATACGCCTATGTGGTCCTGCCTCTCGCGTTCCGGATCTGCCTGCCGGCGCTGAACAACAATCTCGTGAACCTGGTGAAGACGACCACCCTCGCCTACGCCATCGGGACGCCGGAGCTGCTCTACGCGGCGTCGCAGATCTGGTCCGAGGTGCTGAACGTGCGCGAGATGATGAACGTGCTGCTTGTGACCTATGTGGGCCTCGTGGCCCTTCTCGTCTGGATCATGAGCGGGTGGGAGCGGATCCTGCGCATCCCGGGATATTCCCGATGAGGACGCCGACCCGCACCGACCTGCCGGTCCTGCTGCCGTTCAGGCCAGCCGCTCCCCTGCCGTCCACGGGGCTGGCCGCCCCGGCGCTGCTCGGCGCCGGGGCGCTCGCCGTGCTGGCGGCGTCGTTCGGGGCCTCCGTCGCGCTCGCGCAGGCGGTCGGCCCCGGCGGCCGGGACGCCGCCGCGACCGTCCTGCTGCGATGGGCGCCGCTGATATTCCAGGGCTTCCTGTTCAACGTCCTGATCAGCTTCCTGTCCATGGCGCTGGGGACGGTCGCCGGCCTGCTGCTCGGCCTGGCCCAGATCTCGATCCTGGCTCCGGTGCGCAAGACCGCCTGGGGGCTGACGCAGTTCTTCCGCAACGCGCCATGGCTGGTGCTGCTGTTCTACGCCATGTTCCTGCTGCCCTACGAGGTGCGGATCGGCGGCCTCGCGATCCCGCTGCCGGCCTGGGGCAAGGCGGTGGTCGGCCTCGCTCTTCCGGTGGCGGCCAACATCGCCGAGATCGTGCGCGGCGGCGTCCAGTCCCTGCCTGCCGGACAGTGGGAATCCGCCGAGGCGCTGGCCTTCACGCGCCGCCAGACGCTCTGGATGATCATCCTTCCTCAGGCGCTGAAGCGCATGATCCCGCCCTGGATGAACATGTACGCGATCCTCACCATGGCGACGACGCTGATCTCCGTGGTCGGCATCCAGGACGGCCTGACGGTCACGCGCGCCGCGCTGGTGGCGGAGAGCCGTCCGGAGCTGATGATCCCGATGTACCTGATGCTGCTCCTGATGTTCTTCGCCTATTGCTACCCCATCGCCCGGGTGACCCTGGCGCTCGAACGCCGCTTCAACGTGGAGTCCTGACCGCATGTCCGCAGGCCATCGGCTGGGCGAGCCCGTCGTCGTGATCGACGGGCTGGAGAAGTCCATCGGCGCGCTCCAGGTGCTGAAGCATGTCAGCCTGACCGTCCGCCGGGGCGAGACGGTCTGCGTCATCGGCCCGTCGGGATCGGGCAAGTCGACGCTGCTTCGCTGCATCAACGGCCTGGCGCCGATCACCAGGGGGTCGATCACGGTGGCCGGCCGGGAGGTGAACGACCCGAAGCTCGACAAGCTCGCCCTGCGGCGGGACGTCGGCATCGTCTTCCAGCAATACAACCTGTTCCCTCACAAGACGGCGCTGCAGAACGTGATGATGGCGCCCATCCACGTGCTGAGGCAGGACAAGGCCGTCGTCGAGACGCGCGCGCGGGCGCTGCTGGCCAAGGTCGGGCTCTCCGACAAGCTCTCCAGCTATCCGGGCGAACTGTCCGGAGGGCAGCAGCAGCGCGTCGCCATCGCGCGGTCGCTGGCGATGAACCCCAAGGTCATGCTGTTCGACGAGGTGACGGCGGCCCTCGACCCCGAAACCAAGAAGGAGGTGCTGGTGACCATCCGCGACCTCGCCGCCGAGGGCATGACCTGCATCCTGGTCACCCACGAGATGGGCTTCGCCCGCGAGATCGCCGACCATGTCTACTTCACCGACGGCGGGGTGATCGTCGAGGACGGCCCTCCGGCGGTCCTGTTCGACCGGCCGCGCGAGGCGCGCACGCGGGCCTTCCTCGACCAGGTGCTCTAAGGGCCCCGTCGCCCGCGCCGGTCCGCGGCCTGGCGCCCGGATCTCAGGCGTCGGGAGCGGGGACGCGATCGGCCAGAAGGAACTGCTGCATCTCCCGGGCGATCTCCCGCTCCCCGACGACCACGAATTTCGCCCCGTATTTGCGCAGGTGCTCCTCCTCGGCGTCCGAGTGCGCCCGGGCCACGATGCGCAGGTCCGGATTCAGCTCGCGGGCGGCCTCGAACAGGTTGCCGGCCTCGAAAGGGTTGGGGATGGCGGACACCAGCCACCGGGCGCCCCGCAGGTTCGCCGCCTCGAACATGCCGCGCTGGTTGATCGAGCCGAGGATGGCCTCCACGCCGTCCGCCCTCGCCTTCTGGACCAGACGGTCCTGCTCCTCCACGACCAGGACGGGCGCGCCCGCGGCCCGCAGCGCGCCGCCGACGAGGCTTCCGACGCGGCCATAGCCCACCAGCACCGCGTGGCCGGTCAGCAAGGTCGCGGGCGGCAGGTCCGGCTTGGCCTCCTCGCCGGACGCGGCGGCCGCCACGGCCGCCGTCGGCAGCCGGTCCAGGATGGCGAACAGCAGCGGGTTGAGCAGGATCGAGATGATGGCGCCGGCCAGGATGAGGTCGCGCCCGGAGGGCGGAAGGATCTCCAGGTCGACGCCGAGCCCGGCGAGGATGAACGAGAACTCGCCGATCTGCGCGAGGCTGGCCGCGATGGTCAGGCCGGTTCCGGGCGGATGCCGGAAGGCGATCACGATGGCGAAGGCCGCCAGCGACTTCCCGAGCACGACGATCAGCACCGTGGCCGCCACGGCCAGCGGCTGGCGCACCAGCGCGCCGGGGTCGAAGAGCATCCCGACCGAGACGAAAAAGAGGACCGCGAAGGCGTCCCGCAGGGGCAGGGTCTCCTGGGCGGCCTGATGGCTCAAATGGCTTTCCGCCAGGATCATTCCGGCGAAGAAGGCGCCCAGCGCGAAGGACACGCCGAAAAGCTCGGCCGAGCCGAAGGCCACCCCGAGCGCGATGGACATGACGGCCAGGCGGAACAGTTCGCGCGAGCCCGTATGGGCGACATAGTGCAGGATCCAGGGGATCACCCGGCGCCCGACGACCAGCATCAGGACCACGAAGGCGGCGACCTTCAGGAGGGTCAACGCCAACAGCCCCGCGATGTTGTCGCGCGCCAGGAAGGCGGCGAGCCCGTCGCCATGGCTCGCGGCCGCGCGTCCGCCGAGGAGCTCCGCCACTGCGGGCAGCAGCACCAGCGTGAGGACCATCGCGAGGTCCTCCACGATGAGCCAGCCGACGGCGATCCGCCCCCGCTCCGATTCGACCAGCCGCCGCTCCTGCAGCGCCCGCAGCAGGACCACGGTGCTCGCCACCGACAAGGCGAGGCCGAAGACCAGCCCCGCGCCGACGCTCCAGCCCAGCCCGTAGGCGAGGCCCATCCCCATCAGGGTCGCGATGGCGATCTGCCCGACGGCGCCCGGCACGGCGATGGCCCGGACCCGCATCAGGTCGGCGAGGGAGAAGTGAAGGCCCACGCCGAACATCAGCAGGATGACGCCGATCTCGGCCAGCTGCGGCGCGAGCGCCTGGTCCGCCACATAGCCGGGGGTGAAGGGTCCGATCGCGATGCCGGCGACGAGATAGCCGATCAGCGGCGAGAGCCGGAGGCGATGGGCCAGGACGCCGAAGACGAAGGCCAGTCCAAGCCCCGCGACGATGGTGGCGATGAGAGACACGTTGTGGGACACCTGGCCTCCTTGGTCTGACGACCCTCGGGACCGCGGGAGGCGGAGCGGCGCTTGAGCGCGCCGGACCTCCCCCCGCGGCGTTCGGACTCGGCCGCCTGCCGTCAGGCTCCCGGCGGAGGAGCCCTGTCGGCCTGGGCCGCCATCTCCGTCCTGTAGGTTCCGACGGAGAGCCAGGCGGCTCCGGCCGTCACGCCGACGCCGTAGACCGCAAGGGTGGCGATTTCCTCGAAGACGAGGGCTCCGAGGCCGCCCAGGCTTCCGGCCATGCCGACGAAGAGGAGCATGGCGCTCCCCACTGCGCGAGCTTTGCTCATGGTGCTGATCCTGCATAGGGGCGCGCGCGGTCGAAAGCCGCGGCCCCGAACTTCGAAAGCGGCGTCGGACGCCGCATGCGTAGGAGGAGGGATCAGGCTGAGACGGGAGGCGCGCGCGGCCAGGCGGCGGAGGCGCCTCGGCCCGCCCGGGCCACGGCGGCGGAAACGACGCGGACGCTGCGGCTCCAGGCGGGGCCGTCGACGCAGGCCTCGGCGACGAGGGGCGGCGTGGGAGCGCTGCGGTTCTGGACGGACGCCCAGAAGCCCGTCTGACGGGCGACGATGGTCTGCGTCGGCGGGCGGAGATGCTGAACCGGGGCGCCCGCCTGCCAGGCGGAGGCGGCGGTCCGGTCTCCGGCGCGCTCGCCCCAGTCCGGCCCGAAGGCCGACGCCCACGCGAAGCACGCGAAGGCGACCGCCGCCACGAGGACGGACGGCGCAACGGGAAGGCGGCGGCGAAACAGCGTCAAGGACATCGACCGGAGCGATCCGGGCCCATCCCGGATCGAAGCGCTCCGCTGAGATAGCGGCGGCGACCCCCCAGGGCAACCGCAAGTGGCGGCCTTCGCCGCCCTCTGCATGGGCCGCGGGCCGACATCCGGCCCCGGCGAGGGCGTCAGGCGGCCGCTTCGGCGCGCCGGCCTGAGCCGGACGCCAGCTTGGCGGCGAGGCGGATCGCGGTTTCGATGGCGCCGGTCGAGGCCACGCCCCTGCCGACGATGTCGAAGGCTGTGCCGTGGGCCGGGGTGGCGAACACGGTCGACAGCCCGGCCGTCACCGTGACGCCGCGGTTGAAGCCGCGCAGCTTCGTCGCGATCTGGCCCTGGTCGTGATACATCGAGACGACGCTGTCATACTCGCCAGCGAACGCCTTGAGGTAGATCGTGTCGGCCGGGAACGGGCCGCGGCAGTCGATTCCGCTCGCCGCCACCGCCTTCACGGTGGGGCCGATCATCTCGATCTCCTCCATGCCGAACAGGCCGCCCTCGCCGCCATGCGGGTTGAGCGCCGCCACGGCGATGCGCGGCGCGGCGATCCCGGCGCGGCGCATGGTGCGGTCCACCAGCCGGATGGCGTCCTCGATCGACTGCGGCGTGATCTGGTCGAGCGCCCGGCGCAGCGAGACATGCGACGTCACCCGCGACATCCACTGGCCGTCCAGCACGTTCATCTCCGAAAAGTAGCCCTCGTGCCGCAGCAGGTGGGCGAACATCTTGTGCTCGTCGGGAAAGCGCCAGCCGCCGGCGTGGAGGGCCGCCTTGTTGAGCGGCGCGAAGGATACGGCGTCCACCTGCCCGGCCTGCGCGAAGTCGATGGCGCGGGCCAGCGTCTCGCCGGTCACCTTCCCGGATTCGGGCGACACCGCGCCGCGCGGCAGCGTGGAGGGATCGATGTTGCGCAGGTCGATCAGCGGGACCGCGTCGGCGCCCCAGTCCGCCTCGTCCGGCGAGGCGACCCGCGCCGTCTCGAAGGAGACGCCGGCGTCGCGCATGCCCTGCTCCAGCACGCGGGCGTCGCCCACCACGACGATGCGGGCCGCGTCGCGCAGCCGCCCGTCATGGAGGATGCGGGCGCAGAGCTCCGGGCCGATGCCGGTGCAGTCGCCGAGCGTGAGCGCGATGCGCGGAAGGGTGGACGCTGTGGACGGCATGGGGCCTCGCCTCTCGAATTGGTCTCGCCCATGGCGCCATGGCGCGCGGGCAATGTCAATTGTTGACAATCTGCGATGAGACTTCCAGTTTGCGCGGAGCCGCCGAGACGAGCGCGCCGAGGGAGAGAGCGCATGCAGGCCATGCCGCCGCTGGAGAACCACGGGCCCACCCTGATGGCGGGCTTCGAGCGCCGCCGGATCCGCACCCGGGGCGCCGAGATCGAGGTCGCGGTGGCGGGCGACGGCCCTCCCCTGTTGCTGATCCACGGCAACCCGTTGACGCTGGTGAGCTGGCACAAGGTCGCGCCGACGCTGGCCAGGAGCTTCACGGTGGTGGCCATGGACCTGCGCGGCTATGGCGACAGCTCCAAGCCGGACGGCGGCGAGGACCATGCGGCCTACACGTTCCGGGCCATGGGCGAGGACGCCTTCGACGTCATGGACGCGCTCGGCTTCGAGCGCTTCGGCGTCGCCGGGCACGACCGCGGCGCGCGCGTCGCGTTCCGCATGGCGCTGGACCGGCCCGAGCGGGTGGAGCGCATGGCGGCGCTCGACATCGTCCCGACCCACACGGTGCTGACGCAGGTGACGCTCGGCTGGGGGCTGGAGAGCTACCACTGGTTCTTCATGGCCCAGAAGGCGCCCTTCCCCGAGAAGCTGATCACCGCCGACCTCGACTATTACATCCGCTACAAGCTGAACAAGAAGGGCGTCGGGCTGGAGATCTTCACGCCCGAGGCCATGGCCGAATACGCCCGCTGCACCACGGCCGAGCAGATCCACGCCGTGTGCGAGGACTACCGCGCCACCGTGACGCTGGACCTCGCGATGGACACTGCCGACTTCGGCGAGAAGCGCATCGCGTGCCCGACGCTGGTGCTGTGGGGCTCCAACAGCCATTGCGGCCGCCACTTCAAGCCCATCGAAGCCTGGGGCGGCTGGTGCGACGACCTGCGCGGCTGGGCGATCCCGACCGGGCACTACCCGGCCGAGCACCGGCCGGACCTTGTCTACCCGACCTTCTGGGAGTTCTTCTCCGGCCGGGAGCCGACGCCTTTCGTCGGCTAGGCTGCGGCGCTCGTCAGGCGTTCTCCACCCTGAGCGCCTCGATCACGGCGCGGGTCACCTCGGCGGTGCCGGCCTTGCCGCCGAGGTCCGGCGGCAGCGCCTCGCCCTGAGAGGTGACATGCTCGATGGCGCGCATGAGGCGGGCGGCGGCGGCCGGCTCGCCCAGATGCTCCAGCATCATGCAGGCGGTCCAGAACGCCCCGAGCGGGTTGGCGAGGCCCTTGCCGATCAGGTCGAAGGCCGAGCCATGGATCGGCTCGAACATGGACGGGGTTTGGCGCGACGGATCGATATTGGCCGTGGCCCCGATGCCGAGGCTGCCGGCCAGCGCCGAGGCGAGGTCGGACAGGATGTCGGCGTGGAGATTGGTGGCCAGCACGGTGTCGATGGTGCCCGGCCGCAGCACCATGCGCTGCGTCATGGCGTCGACCAGCATCCAGTCGACCTCCAGATCCGGATAGGCCGCGATGACGTCGCGGCACACCGAATCCCAGAACACCATGCCGTGCCTCTGGGCGTTGGACTTGGTGACGATGGTGAGCTTCCTGCGGGGGCGGGTCATGGCCAGTTCGCAGGCGAATTTGGCGATGCGCTCGACGCCCGCGCGGGTGAACACCGCGACGTCCATGCCGACCTCGATGGGCAGGCCGCGATGGGCCCGGCCGCCGACGCCGGCATATTCGCCCTCGCTGTTTTCGCGCACGATCACCCAGTCGATCGCCTCGCCGAGGTCGGGGCGCAGCGGGCCGACGATGTTGGGCAGCAGGCGGGTGGGCCGGACATTGGCGTATTGGTCGAAGCCCTGGCAGATGGCGAGCCGCAAGCCCCAGAGCGTCAGGTCGTCCGGGAGGTCGGGGTCGCCCACCGCGCCGAAATAGATCGCGTCGAAGGGGCGCAGGGTCTCCAGCCCGTCCTCCGGCATCATGCGGCCGTTGCGGCGGTAGTAGTCGGAGCCCCAGTCGAAGCGCTCGAAGTCGAAACGCAGCCCCTCTTCGCGGGCCGCGAGAGCGTCGAGAACCTGCCGGCCGGCGTCGATCACCTCGGGGCCGATCCCGTCGCCGCCCATCAGGGCGATCCTGTGCGTGCGTTCAGCCATGATGGGCTCCCATGTTGCTGATGATCCCGCGGACCATGTCGGCTGTGCGGCCCGTGCCGCGGATGTCGCCCGTGCGGGTCTCCGGATCGGCGAGCGCCGCCTCGATGCCGCGCTGCATCAGGGCCGCGGCTTTCACCGCCTGCGGAACGTCGCGGCTGCGGCCGAGCCAGTCGAACAGCATGCGGGTGGATTCGATCATCGCATAGGGATTGGCGATCCCCTTGCCGGCGATGTCCGGGGCGGAGCCGTGGGTGGCCTGCGCCATCGCGATGTCGCCCTCGCCGATGCACAGGCCCGGCGCCATGCCGAGCCCGCCCACGAGGCCGGCGGCCTCGTCGCTGAGGATGTCGCCGAACATGTTGGTGGTGACCACCACGTCGAAGGTCTGCGGATCGCGCACCAGGCGCATCGCGAAGGTGTCGACGATCACGTCGTCGACCAGCACGTCCGGGAAGTCCCGCGCGGCCTTGCGGCACTCCTCCACGAACATGCCGCAGCCGAGCTTGAACACCGTGTCCTTGTGGATGATCGTCAGGTGCTTGCGTCGGCTGCGCGCGAGTTCCAGGGCGGCCCGGGCGACGCGGCGGCTGCCCGTGCGGGTGATGACGCGCACCGAGATCGTCACCTCGTCGGTGGGGCGGAACTCGCCCGAGCCGGCCACCACGTTGCGGTCCGGCTGGAAGCCCTCGTTGTTCTCGCGGACGATCACGAGATCGACGTCGTCATACAGGCAGCCGATGCCCGGGAAGGACCGGGTCGGGCGGACATTGGCGAAAAGATTGAAGTGCTTGCGCAGGATCGGGTGCGGGTTGATGGCCCCCGGGACCTTGGGATAGGCGCGGTGGCCGATGGGCCCCAGGATGAAGCCGTCGAAGCTTCCGAGTGTCTCCAGGGTGCCCTCCGGCATGGTGGAGCCGTGCGTATCGAGCGCGCTGCGGCCGATCGGCGTGGGGCGCCAGTCCACGACCAGCCCGGCGCGGGCGGCGGCCGCCTTGGCGACCTCGACCGAGGCCGGCACGATCTCGTGGCCGATGTCGTCGCCGTTCAGGACGCCGACGACGAGGTGGGCTTCAGGCATGCTCAGGCTCCATGCAGGTTCAGGCCGCGTCCAGCCAACCGGCGAGGCGCTCGTAAAGGCGGAGGGTCACGAGCGTCGTCGCCGTGATGGCGGCGATGCGCATGACGTGGAAGGCCGTGACGCTGGCGGTGTCGAGGTGCATCACCTTGGCGGTGAGCACCATCTCGGTGACGCCGGCCGGCGCGACGGCGAGAAAGCTCGTCCCGTAGGACAGGCCGGTGGCGGCGGACAGCAGCAGCGCCAGGCCGGCGGCCGCCGCCACGAGGCCGAGCGACACCGCAAAGGCGCAGGCCGCCACCTTGGGCAGGCGCATCATGAGGCCGCGCTGGAAGCGCGAGCCCAGGGCCACGCCCAGCGCCACCTGGGCGACGATCAGCAGCAGCGGCGGCATGGCGCCGGCCACGAGGCCCGACGCCGCCAGCGCGAGCCCCAGGATCGCGGGGCCGAACAGCCAGGGGTTGGGGATGTGCGCCGGCCGCGCCAACAGGGCCGCCGCGACAGCTCCGGCCAGCATGAGGGCGAGCGGCAGCGGCGGCACGATCCCGCCCTGGCCGAGATCCGGCAGGCCGCCGTCCGACCCGAAGGCGTAGACGGCCAGCGGCGCGACCGTCACGATGGTGCCGACCCGGATGGCGTGGAACACCGCCACGGCCTCGGCATCCGCGCCGCGGTCGCGGGCCAGCATCGCCATCTCGGCCATGCCGGCCGCCGCGGTGGCGAAGAACGCCGTCTGGCGGTCGAGGCCGATCATGGCCCGCACGGCGAGCGCCGCCGCGGTCGTGATCAGGATCACGCCCAGCGTGGCGACCGCCATGGCGGGCAACAGCGTCAAGGTCGAGGCCAGGATCAGGGGGGTGAACCTGAGCCCGATCGCCAGCCCGATCACGGCCTGGCCGAACTCGCGGCTGCGCGGGGCCGGCTGGGGAGACCAGCCGAGCATCGCGCAGGCGGCGGTGGCCAGCATGGGGCCGAGCATCCAGGCGAGCGGCAGGCCGGCCCGGCTCGCCGCCCAGCCGGCCGCAAAGCCCAGCGCCAGCGTGGCGGCGACGCAGCCGACCGCGAACGGGCCGCGCGGCGAGCGCCGCCCGAACTGGCCGGAGCGCAGGCTCTCGCTTGGCGGCCGGTCGTCCACCGCGGCCTCAGAGGCGCAGGGCGGCCGTGAGGCGCTCGATGGAGCCGAGCTCCTCCAGGTCCCGCACCATGGCGACCACGGTCTCGGCTTTCGCCTTGTCGAAACGGGCGAACTCCACGCATTCGCGGAACTTGTCCGCGACCTCCTCGTAGCTCATCGGGTTTGAGGGGCTGCCCTTGCCGAAATCGGCGCGGCCCGAGATCGTACGTCCGTCCTTGAGCGCGATGTCGATGATGGTCGTCATCTTGTGGTAGCCGGCGCGCTCGGCCTCGTCGTTCACGCCGAAATCGACGCGCTCGATCATGGCCTGCACGTCCGGGCGCATCACGGTCTCGTCCGTGAACTCGTTCAGCCCGGCCCTGCCCTCGATCAGCAGGATGGCCATGCAGAACTCCATGGAGAACTTGGCCTGCAGCTCGTTGGTGGGGCGGTGGTGGATCAGGGCGTTCGGCATGTTGGAGTTGGTGCCGACGCGCACGCTCTCGACCTGGTCGGCCTTGATCCCATGCTCGCGGATGAGGCGCAGCATCTCGGTCATGCCCGGATGGGTGAGCGAGCCCGACGGGTGCGGCTTGATGGAGATGCCCGGCTCCGCGAAGGTCCACGGCGCGCCGAGCTTGCCCATGATGGCGTTGCGGTCGAAGCCGCCGCCGGCGGCGCGGAAGAAGCCGCGCGGCGCCTCCAGGATCTTGTCCGTGGCGGTCCAGCCATATTCGGCGAACTGCGCCGCCGCGACGCCGCTTTCGGAGGAGCGGCCGGCGTGGAACGGCTTGGTCATGGTGCCGAAATTCTCGCGCAGGCCGGCCGACTGGCTGCCCGCCACCGACAGCGCCCGGGTGATCTGCTCGGTGGAGAGCCCCATGAGCTTCGACGCCGCCGAGGCGGCCGCGAAGGTGCCGCAGGTGGCGGTGGCGTGGAAGCCGGTCTGGTAGTGGCGCGGATCGATCGCCTCGGCGATCTTGCACTCCACCTCGACGCCGAGATGATAGGCCAGCATGACGTCTCGCCCGCTGGCGCCCTTGGCCTCGCCCATGGCGAGCGCGGCCGGCAGCGCCGGCGCGGTAGGATGCGTGAGAAGGCCGTAGACGCGGTCCGACGCCACGGCGAGCTGGGTGTCGTCGTAGTCGTCCGCGTGCACGCCGACGCCGTTGGCGAAGGCCGCGAAGCGCGGCGCGACGCGGCGGCTGGAGCCGATCACGGTGGCGGGGCCATCGCCCAGCGCGAGGTCGTCGAGATGGCGGCGGACCAGCTCGCCGCTGCGGGCGACCGAGCCCGACAGCGCCAGCCCGAGCCCGTCCAGGATGGACTTCTTGCCGAGCGCGACGACGTCGGAGGGCAGGTCTGACGCTTGCGCGTCATGGACGAATTCGGCGACGTACCATGTCGTGTCGGCCCGATCCGCGGCGGTCTTGGCGCTCATCTCGATCTCCTCCCTGGCGGTGGCCAGGCCTTTTGGCAGGCGAATGCTCCGCGCGGCTTGCCGCCGCGTCTTCCCCAAGCTCTCCGCCAGATTGTGAATTGTCAACAGTTTTTCGCCGCCGATTTCGCTTGCGCCGGGCCTGACTTGCGTTCAGGAAGGAAAGCGTCATTGGTCAATTCCGGAACGCCCGTGGACCCGACGCTCGCCTTGAAGATCCGCCGCACCGAGTCGCTGACCTCCCTGGTCCGGCGTGAACTGGAACGGATGATCGAGATGGGCGAGCTGGCCGGCGGCGACCGCCTGAACGAGAACGCCCTGGCGACGCGGCTCGGCGTCAGCCGCGGCCCCATCCGCGAGGCCTGCCGCGGGCTGGAGCAGAGCGGGCTGGTCGAGGTCGTGGTCAATCGCGGCGTGTTCGTGCGCGAGCTCGACAACAAGGCCGCAGCCGAGCTCTACGACATCCGCGCCTCCCTGATGGGCATGGCCGGCCGGCTGCTGGCGCCCGTGATCACGGCCCCGCAGATCGCCGAGCTGCAGGCCCTGATCAACGAGATGGACAAGGCCGCCAAGGCCGAGGACCTCAACGCCTTCTACCCGCTGAACCTGCGCTTCCATGAGAAGATCGTGGCCTTCACGGGCAACGAGCGGCTCCTGTCGCTGTGCAACGCCATCCAGCGCGAGGCGCACCTGTTCCGCCGCCGCACGCTCGACGCGCCGGGGCGCATGAAGGTCTCGAACGCCGAGCACCGGCGCATTCTGGCGGCGCTCAAGAAGCACGACGCCGAGGCCTCCCGCCGCGAGATGGAAGAACACGTGCTCACCAGCAAGGACGCGCTGTTCGGGAAGGCGTGACGCTGGGTTCGGGATGGGCGTGACACCCTCCCCGTCGTCAACTCAGTTGCGTTGAGGCTCAGCTCTCTCCGTCATCCCCGGCGGCGCGCAGCGCCGGGAAGGGGATCCAGCGGTGAGCGCCTTTGCCCATGGATCCCCTTCCCGACCTGCTGCGCAGGTCGCCGGGGATGACGGAGGAGAGACAGCGCCATAAGTGCCGATCGCGAAAGCCCTGTCACCTCTCCTTCGTCATTGCGAGCGACAGCGAAGCAATCCAGCCTGACGCCGGGCCTTTAGGCTGGATTGCTTCGCCTCCGGCTCGCAATGACGGCGGGGCGTTGGAAATCGTCAAGCCGCCCTCCCGTCATCCGGCGCTCGGCTGCGTTCTCCCCGTTCCGTAAGAAGGGCCCGTCACCGCAGCGCCGTGATCCTCCGGCCGCCGAGCACGGGCAGGCGGTTCGCCAGCAGCACGATCGCGAAGGACACGCCCAGCAGCAGCAGGCCGAGCACGGAGATGGCGCCGAGGTCGCCGCTCTCGTTCAGGTCGTAGATGATCACGGAGACCAGCTTGGTTTCGGCGGTGGTGAGCAGGATCGTGGCCGAGAGCTCCCGGATTGTGCCGATGAACACGAAGCACCAGGTCGCCACCACGCTGGTGCGCAGCAGCGGGGCGGTGATCTGGCGCAGCGCCATCATGCGGGTGGCGCCGAGGATGCGGCTCGCCTCTTCGAGTTCGGGATGGATGCTCTTGAAGGCCGACGACAGTTGCTGGTAGCCGGCCGGCATCTCGATGGTCAGGAAGGCGATGAACAGGATCCAGATCGTGCCGTAGAGCATGAAGGGCGGGCTGGAATAGCTCAGGAACAGCCCCACGCCGAGCACGATGCCCGGGATGGCGACCGGCGCGGTGGCGAGGTAGCCCAGCAGCGGCGCGCCCGGGACCGAGCGGCGGGCCACGAGGTAGGACACCAGCAGCGCGATCGCGGTGCCGGCCGTCGCGGTCATGACGCCAAGGACGAGCGTGTTCTGCAGGGCGAGGCGCGTGGCCGAGAACTCGAACAGCACGAAGTTGACATGGTGCAGCGTGAAGCTCGACCAAGTGAGCGGCTCCGACACCGTGCGGGTCACGGCGGTCTTGAGCAGCGCCAGATAGGGCATGATCACGGTGATGCTGAGCACCACGGCCACGAAGAGCACCGCGACCCAGCGGTACCGGCCGAGCGGCGTGATGCGGGCCGCGCCGCTCTTGCCGCCCACCGTGGTGTAGCCGCGGCGGCCGATGATCTTCGCCTGCGCCCAGATCAGGAACACGGTGATCAGCAGCAGCGGCAGCGCGCTGGCGGCCGCCAGGCCGGGCTTGGGCGGATACTGGAACAGGCTCCAGATCTTGGTGGTGATGACGTGGAAGCCCGCCGGCAGCGCCAGGATGGCGGGCGTGCCGAACATCGTCAGCGCCTGCAGGATGGCGACGAGGCCGCCGGCCAGCATGGCGGGGAGCACCAGCGGCAGCGTGACCTTGCGCAGCGTGGTCCAGACGCCGCCGCCCAGCATCGCGGAGGCTTCCTCGAGGTCGGTCGGCACCCGGTCCAGCGCGTTGGCGACCAGCGTGAAGACGTAGGGAAAGGTGTAGCAGGACAACGCGAAGACGAGCCCCTCGAAGGTGTAGATGTCGAAGAGGTACTCGTATTGCTCCAGGCCGAAGGCCCAACGGTAGATCTCGTTGAGGATGCCGCTGTTGGGGGCGGCCAGGATCTCCCACGCGATGGCGCCCAGGAAGGGCGGCGTCACGAAGGAAGCGGTCACGAAGGCCCGCACGACGCCGCGGCCGGGCAGGTCCGTGCGCGCGGTGAGCCAGGCGAGCGGCGTGGCGATCAGGCAGGAGAGCAAGCCGGTGGCGAGCGCCATGCCCATGGCGATCAGATAGGGCTTGCGCAGGGTCGGGTCGGTGACGAGGGCGCGGAAGTTCTCGAGCGAGAGCGAGCCGTCCTTGGCCAGCACGCTGTAATAGGCGAGCCAGAACAACGGCAGCAGGACGAGGCCGCCCAGCACCAGCACGAGGGTGAGGAAAACGGGCTTCGACCAGTCGAAGGCGAAGCGCCGGGCCGGCAGTGTCCGTTCGATCGCAACCGTCATTCCGGGTTCCCTTGCGGCCCCTCGCCCCTGAAGAAGACGCCCGGCGGCCGAGCCGCCGGGCTCCCGAATGCGGGACTAGGTCCCGAAATACTCTTCGTACTTCTTCTTGATCGTCTCGATCTGCTTCTCGACCTCGGCCGGATCGGTGAAGAGGACCTTGATCTTGGAGAGCGGCACGCGGCCCTCCTTCTCCTTCACGCCCGGGTGGAAGGAGCGCAGGCCGCCGACGTCGCTGGCGAGCTGCTGGGCCTCCTGCGTGTACATGAAGGCGTAGAAGAGCTTGCCGGCGTTCGGGTGCGCGGCGTTCTTCAGAAGGCCCGCATGCCCGATCGCGATGGGGCTGCCCTCCTCCGCGTAGACGACCTCGATCGGCACGCCGGTCTCACGCAGCAGGAAGAGGTTGTACTCGTTGCCGTCCGCCATGATGGAGCGCTCGCCCTGCGCGAGCTTCTTCGGCGGCTCGGTGGAGGACTGGACCTGCATGACCTTCTGCTGGCCGAGCTTTTCGAAATACTCCCAGCCGAGCAGCTTGCTGAGCGCCGCCGTGCCGGTCAGCACCGTGCCGCTATAGCCCGGATGCGCCTTGACCATGCGGTTCTTCCACTTGGGAAGCAGCAGGTCGGCGTGGCTCTTGGGGGCGTCCTCGGCCTTCACCTGCTTGGTGTTGTAGCCGATCACCGAGAGGTGGGCGCGGTAGGCCGCGTAGTAGCCGTCCGGGTCCTTGGCCTCGGCCGGCCAGTTCTTGGCGACGTCCGAGGGCTGCGCCTGGGCGAGGATGCCCTCGCGCTTGAAGACCAGGAAGTGCACGGCGTCCGAGGTCTCGATGACGTCGGCGTTGTAGATCTTGCTGCCATATTCCTGGTTGATGCGCTGATAGACGCGCTCGGCGCCCGATCGCTCCACCTGGACGTCGATGCCCGGATACTTGGCCTCGAAGGCCTTGGCCATCTTTTCGGACACCTGCACGTCCGTGGACGTGTACCAGACGACCTTGCCTTCCTTCTTGGCGGCCTCGACCATGGCCTGGTCAGGCTCATAGGGCGCGGGCGGGGCGGCCTGGACGGCATGCGGCGCGAGCCACATCACGGCCGCGGCGGCGGCGAGGACGAAATGCTTCATAGACGTTTCCTCCTGTTATTGAGCCAGCGCCCGGCAGTGTTCCGGGGGGAACTGGAGCCAGACGGGCTGCCCCTTCGGAATGGCGATGTCCGGCGGCGCGACCGCGCGAACCGTCTCGCCATTCGAGAGATCGATGAGGTAGTCGCGGTGCGAGCCGAGGAAGACCTGGCGCGACACGGCGCCAGGCGCCCAGTTGAGCCCGTCGACCGGCGCGCCGGTGGCGATGCGGATGTCGTGATGGCGGATCGACACCGCCGTCTCGTCCGAGGCCGCGAACTCGCCATCGCCGCAGGTGAGCGTGATGCCGCCCCAGTCCACGGCCTGGTCGCCCGAGCGCCGGCCCTTGAGGATGTTGGTGCCGCCGATGAAGCGGGCCACGAATTCCGAGCGTGGGCGCTGGTAGATGTCCTCGGCCGAGCCGGCCTGTTCGATGCGGCCCTGGTTCATGACCACGATCACGTCCGCCGTCGTCATGGCCTCGGCTTGGTCGTGGGTGACGTAGATCGTCGTGTAGCGGTACTGGTCGTGGAGGCGGCGGATCTCGAAGCGCATCTCCTCGCGCAGGTTGGCGTCGAGGTTCGACAGCGGCTCGTCGAGCAGCAGCGTTTCCGGCTCCACCACCAGCGCGCGGGCCAGCGAGACGCGCTGCTGCTGGCCGCCGGAGAGCTCGGAGGGATAGCGCTCAGCCAGGGGCGACAGCTTGGCGACGTTCAGGATGGCGTCGACCCGGCTCTTGATGTCCGCCTTGGAGAGGCCCCGGATGGAGAGCCCGTAGGCGACGTTCTCGAACACCGTCATGTGCGGCCAGAGCGCGTAGCTCTGGAAGATCATCGACATATTGCGGCGCTCGGGCGGGGTCGTGACGTCCGGCGCCGACAGCACCCGGCCGCCGACCCGGATCTCGCCGCCGGTCGGGTCGACGAAGCCCGCCACGAGGCGCAGCGTGGTGGTCTTGCCGCAGCCCGAAGGGCCCAGCAGGCACACCAGCGCGCCCTTCTCGATGGCCAGGGACACGCGATCGACCACGGTCAACTTGCCGTAGGTCTTGGACAGCTGCGAAAGCTCGACGAAGGCCATGCGACCTCCTCCCCGTTTGTAAGGCGGCGCCTTGTCCCGCCAGGGATTTCGGCGACCGCCTCGTGGCGCTCTGCGGCGCCGTGATGGCCACGATGGGCCAGGGTGGTTCAGATTGTCAACAATAGACTGTTTTCGAAAATGCAGGTCATCCTTTCAGGGCCTGTCTGATGAAGCCGAGGGCGCCGAGCGCGATCACGCCGTCGATCATCAGGCCATGAACATTGAGCGGCATGCGGGCCAGCAGCGTCTTGGCCAGCGTGACGCCCGGGATCATGCAGAGCCCGATCAGCAGGCCGAGGCCGAACAACTCGGCCGTGAGCGTCGCCGCGCCGCCGAAGACGATCGCCTTGGTGAGTTGCAGCGCCAGCCCCACGGCTGCGTCGGTGGCCACGAGAGGGGCGCCGGCAAGCCCGGCCGCGCCGAGGATCGGCAGGGCGAGCACGCCGCCCCCGATCGTCGCGCCCGAGAGGACGCCAAACAGGCCGGACGCGCCCGCCAGGCCGGCGGGGCCGAGCCGCGCCAGCCGAGACGCCGCGATCCGAGACGCCAGGGTGCGCTTCAAAACGACGAGCGCGAGAAGAAAGACGCCCAGCACCGCCGCGATGGCGCGTTCCGGCAGGTAGGCGTAGACCAGCGCGCCCAGGGCGCAGCCCGGAACCGCGAAGGCGGCCAGCAGGGTCGCGGCGCGCCGGTCGATGCTGTGGCGGAAAGCCGCCACGCGGGCGATGTGGGTGATCAGCAGGGCGACGCTGAGCGTCGGCACCAGGGCGGCGACGCCGATCAGCGGCGCCAGCGCGAGCGACAGGATGATGGCGCCGCCCGAGCCCGTGAGCGCGCTGAACAGCGCGCCCAGGAAGGCCGCGAGCGCGACGAGAGCGGCGGACCCGGCCAGTCCGGCGCCGGCGAAGCCGGCGGCGCCGAGAACCGCGGGATCCGCCGCCGCCGTCATGGCAGGTAGGCCCCGCCATTCACGTGAATGGTCTGGCCGGTGATGTAGCGTCCCCGCGGGCCGGCGAGGAGGCGCACCATGGCGGCGACCTCGTCCGGCCGCCCGCGCCGCCCGAGCAGCGTCGCGTGCGTCTTGTGATGCGCCGGCTCGGCCGCGGAGCTCGGCCCGCCCCGCACCGTGTCGATGAGGCCGGGCGAGACGAGGTTCGCGGTCACGCCCTGGGGCGCGAGGTCATGCGCCAGCGCCTTGGTGAGACCGTCGAGCCCCGCCTTGGCGGCGATCACATGGGCGCGGTCCCGGGCGCCCGTATAGGCGGTGAGGCCGCCGATATTGACGATGGCCCCCTCCCCGCCCCTGGCGAGATGGGGCAGGCACGCGTGGCAACACAGGAACGCGCCGTCGAGCGCAATCGACATCACCTCGCGCCAGCGCGCGAAGGTGAGGTCCTCGAAATGAGCCTCGTTGCGCACGGCGGCGTTGTTGACCAGCACATCGACGCCGCCGAGCTGCGCCGCGGCCTCCTCCACCATGCTGTTGACGGAGGCCTCGTCGGAAACGTCGGCCAGCAGGACGACCGGGCGGGCGCCCCCGGCCTCCTCGATCTCTCGGGCGACGGCGTCGAGGCCCGCCCGGTCCTGCCGGGCGACCAGCGCCACCCGGGCGCCCCCGGCCGCGAGGTCGAGCGCGATGGCGCGCCCGATGTTCTTGGACGCGCCGGTGACGATGACCTTGCGGTCGGCGAGTTCGGCGGTCATGGGCGGGATTCCTTTGTGGCGGCGCGGCCGGCCTGCAGGTCCACGGCGTCGCCGGCCGCGATGCGGTCGAGCGCGTCCGCCAGCGCGGCGGCGCGTTCCCAGCCGCCGAAGCGGGCGTTGTCGTCGAACTTTCCGCGGATGTCGCCGGCCGTCAGGGGTTCGCGCGCGCCGCCGCGCATGTGGCCCTTGTGCACCTCGCGGACGCTGCCGTCGCGCAGGGTGGCCCGGATATGGCCGGTGAAGTTGCGCGGATATTCGTCCGCGGGATCGACTACATAGGACACCTTGGCGGCAAGCGCGCGGATGCGCTCGTCCCGGACCCGCTCCTCGGTGAACTGCTCGAGCCCGGCCTTGCCGTCGATGAATCCCACCGCGATGCAGTAGGGCGACGAGAACTTGGCCGCGTAGCCGTTGGGCGGCCGGCGCTTGAGTTCGATCGGATCCCACAGCCGGTGCACGGTGCCCTCGCCGACGCGGCACTCCATGGCGACCACGTCCTCGGGGCTGACGCCCTGCGCGGCGAGCTTCACGGCGCAGTCCACGAAGGGCTGCGTCATGGTTCCGCACGCATAAGGCTTGAAAGCGATGTCCTGCAGCACCCAGCGGGAGCCGAGTCCGTCCAGCAGGGGCCCGAAGTCGGGCGTGCGGGAGGGCGCGAAGGCCTTGTAGAAGCCGTGCTTGCCCTCCAGCACCGTGGAGGGGCCGAAGAACCCGCCCTCGGCCAGCAGCGCCGCCCGGATGCCGGCTTGCGCGGCCGCGCCGGCATGGAGCCGCTTGGTCCAGCTTCCGTCGGAGAGATACTCGATGATGCCCGAGGCCAGGCTGCCGGAAGTCCCGATGGCGTTGAGCGTCTGTGTCTCGTCCAGCCCGATGGCCGCGCAGACGGCGGCCGCGGCGGCCGGAGCGCCCAGCACCGCGGTGGGGTGAAACCCCGCCTTGTGAATGGCCTGCGGGGCGACCAGGCTGAGCCGGCACATGAGCTCGGTCCCGACCGCGACGCCGCGCACGACGTCCTCGCCGGAAAGACCGCGATGCTCCGCGATGGCGAGCACGGCCGGGACGACCACCGCGCCGGCATGGACGGGGCCACCCTCGAAGGTGTCGTCGAAATCCTCGCCATGGGCCGCGAGGCCGTTCACCAGGGCGGCGTCATAGGGGCCGAGCCCGCCCGAATGGCCGATGGCGGTGCAACGTCCCTCGGACGCGACGCTGGCGAGGCCGGCGCGGACATAGTCGGTCTCGCGCGCCGCCAGGCACAGGCCGGCCACGTCGAGCAACAGCAGCCGGACGGTTTCGCGGACCTGCGGCGGCAGACCCGTGCGCCCCGTTTCGGCGACGAAGCGGGCCAGGGAGGCCGCAATGGGCGTTTCAGCGTTCATGCGGTTTTCACCTCCGCCCGGCGCGCGACGGCGTCGCGCCACTCGCGCCAGAGCGACCAGGACAGGAACAGGACGGCCGTGATCAGGAAGCCGACCGCGATGGGATCGTCGAGGAAGATCGAGAGATCGCCGCCCGACAGCAGCATGGAGCGCCGGTAGTTGGACTCCACGATCGGGCCCAGCACCACGCCCAGTACGGCCGGGAGGAACGGATAGCCGAAGGCCTTCATCAGGAAGCCGACCAGACCGCCGAACAGCACGATGCCGAGATCGAAAAGGCTGCCGTTGATCGTGTAGATGCCGGACAGCACCAGCAAATAGATGAAGGACGCCAGATAGGGACGCGGCCGGTTCACCAGCCACATGCAGACCGGCATGATGATGATGCCAACCGCAATCTGCGCGATCGTGGCCACGAGCGAGCCCGTGTAGAGGCCGAGCACCACGTCGGCGTTCTGCTCGAAGAGGCGCGGCCCGGGCAGGAGGCCGTGGATCAGCAGCCCGCCCAGGAGCACCGCGGCCGAGTTCGAGCCCGGAATGCCGAAGCTGAGCAGCGGGATCAGCGAAGCGCTCGCCACCGTGTTGTTGGCGGCCTCCGGGGCGGCGACGCCCTCCACGGAGCCCTTGCCGAACTCCTCCGGGTGCTTGGACCAGCGTTTCGCCTCGTTATAGGAGAAGAAGGCCGCAATGGAGCCGCCGCCCCCCGGCATCAGGCCCTCGATCGTGCCCGTGATGCAGCCGATGAATTGCGGCTTGATGAGCCGGCGCATCATCGCGAGGTTCGGCAGCGTGATGCGGATCGACTGCTGGCCCAGCGCCACGCTCTTGCTGCCCGACTGGCGCAGGAGCTCGCTGACGGCGAAGAGCGACACCATGACCATGATCGGCTTGACGCCGTTCAGCAGGTCCGGCTGGCCGAAGGTGAAGCGGTCGACGCCCGAGATCGGGTCGATGCCGATGGTCGACACCATCATGCCGACCAGCGCGGCCGCGAGGCCTTTCAGCAACGAGCCGCCGGACAGCGACGCGATGATGCTGAGGCCGAGCAGGCCCAGCGCGCAGTAGGACATGGGCTTGAAGGCGAGCGCGATGCGCGACAGCGGCTCAGTGAGGCCGATCAGCATCACGAGCCCGAACAGGCTGCCGATGACGCCGGACCAGAGCGAGATGCCGAGCGCCTCCCCGGCCTTGCCCTGGCGCTTCATCTCGTAGCCGTCCACCACGGTGGCGGCGGCCGAGTTGGTGCCGGGCGTGCGGATCAGGATGGCCGGAATGGAGCCGCCATATTCCGCGCCGATATACACGGACGCCAGCAGCACGATGGCGACCATCGGGTCCATCGCATAGGTGAAGGGCAGCACCAGCGACATCGTCACGGAGGCCGAGATGCCCGGCAGGGCGCCGCCGATGATGCCCCAGACCAAGCCGATGATGGCGGCCGGAACAAGCGGCGTCGCGACCAGCAGGGTCAGGCATTTCAGGAGCGTGTCCATGCCTCAGCCCCCGAACAGGACGCCGTGCGGCAGGTCGATGCCGAGCAGCTTCACGAAGATGATCCAGAAGCCGACGGCGCCGCCGACCGCGAGCGCCGCAAGCCGCGCCGAGGGCCGGATGCCCTCGAACGTCGCGGTGGCGGCGAGCAGAACAATTCCGGCCGCGACATAACCGGCCAGCCAGGCTGCGCCGATGAACACGACGCCAAGCCCGAGGAACGCCATGGCGCGCCAGGCCGGGGCGTCAGCCTCATCGTCGTCGTCCGCCGCAGGGGCGGCCAGCACGGCGGGCTGAGCCTTGCGTGCCATGAGCGCGCCGCGCGCCGCGATCAGCAGGCCGGTCGCCGCGAGGCCGAGACCGAGCAGATACGGAATGCCGGTCGGGCCGACCTCGTCCGACAGCGTGGTCTCGCTGATTCCGCGCAGGCCCCAGAGATACAGGAGCGCCACGGCGGTCACGACCAGCCCGCTCTGGATGTCCTTGTGCATGAACCGCGCTCCTGCAGGCTCGAGAGGGGCGGTTGCGGCTACTTGGCCGCCCCCGCCTCCTTCAGGAAGGCTTCGGACTCGGTCGCGAAGTCGTCGACCAGCTTGGCCGCGCCGGCAGATCCCTGGACCTCAGGCACGAGGCTCTCGGCCGCGTAGACCTTCTTGTAGTCCGGGTCGGCGACCAGGCTCCGCATGGCCTTCTCCCAGATCGCGAGGACTTCCGGCGGCTGGCCCTTGGGTCCGGCGAGGCCGCGGAATTTCTGCACGACCACATCGTAGCCCTGCTCCTTCACGGTCGGGACATCGGGATGCGTGTCCAGGCGCTTGCTGTTGAAGGTCGCGATGAGCCGGACCTTGCCGGCTTCAAGCTGGGAGCGCAGCTCCTGGATCTCGCCCACGCCCACGTCCAGCGTGCCGTTGAGCACGTTGATCATCATGTCGCCGCCGCCCTCATGGGAGACGATCGCGGCGTTGACGCCGGCGGCCTTCTTGAGGCGCTCGGCGGCCTGCCGCTCCAGCGAGGCCGGATTGGCGACGCCCCAGCGGCCGCGCTTTTCCTTGGCGTGCGCGATCACGTCCTTGAGCGACGCGAAAGGCCCGTCCGTGCGGGTGAACAGCACCTCGGCGTCCGAGAACACGGTGACAACCGGCTGCAGGTCCTTGTAGGTGTTCGGCACCTTGCTCATCAGAGAGGTGAACACATAGGTGGGCGTGATGGCGTAGAAGGTGGCGCCGTCCGGTTTGGCGGTCGCGACCTTCGACATGGCGCGCGCGCCGCTGCCGCCCTGCACGTTCTCGACCACGAAGGTCGCGTCGATGTACCGGTTCAGGTACTTGATCATCTCGCGCAGGAAGACGTCGCTGCCGCCTCCCGGGCTGGAGTGCGTCACCAGCGTGACGACCTTTTGCGGATAGGCTTCCGGCGCGGCCTGCGCCGCGCCGATCCCGCACGCGACAGCGGCCGCCGCCACGGCGAGCCGCATTGCCGCCTTGAGCTTGCCCATGACTTCCTCCCTTGGCGCGTTCCCGGAGCGCCCTGCGGCCCTTGTGGACCGCACCGTCGAGACGTCGGCGCCCTAGCGGGCGGCCGCGTCGTAGATCATCAGCTCGGCGAGCTTGGCGGCGTCGGCCGCCTTGTCGAGGCCGCGCACGGCCTCGAGCAGCTGGTCCTGCCGCGCGTCGTCGATCGCGCCTTCGGCGCACATGCGGAACTTGCCCTCGAGGTCGGCGTCGCTGATCGGGTTGAGCGGCCCGCCGCGATAGCGCTCGTCGGCCCACTGGGTGAGCGTGCGCCCGTCCTTGGTGTCGACCTCGATGCGCGAGCGGATCAGGTCGTAACCCTTGGCGTCGATCTCGGGATCGTTGATCACCTGCGTGCGGCGCTGCATGTCCTGCATGGCCGCGCCCGCCACGAAGCTGTCCTCGAACTCGTGATGGCTGGCGCGCCGGCAGATCACGATCATGCAGAGCAGCGCCGGCATGGAGAACTTGGCCTGCAGGTGGTTCTGCGCCACCGGGTAGCGGATCGGCTCGGTGATGTTCTTGCCGGCGTAGAAGCGGATGGTCTCGACCTGGTCGGGCTTGAGGTCGTGCTCGCGCACGAGCTTCAGCATGGCGTCCATGGACTGGTGCGTGAGGATGCCCGACGGGTAGGGCTTGATGCTCACGCCCGGGTCCACGATCGTGAGCGTCTTGCCGAAGCCCTGATCGAACTTGCTCTCGTCGGCCCCCTCGCCCATCACCGCCCAGAAGCCCCACTGGCCGTCCAGCGCGGCCGGATCGGCCGTGAAGCCGCGCGCGGCCAGCAGCGCCGCCGTGACGCCGTTCTCGGACGCGCGGCCCACATGGAGCGGCTTCGTCATGGTGCCGAAGTTGCAGCGGATGCCCGCCGCGAAGCTGGCCGCGATGCCGAGCGCATGCGCGAGCTTGTCGCCCGTGAGGCCCAACAGCTTGGCGGCGGCCGCAGCGGCGCCGAAGGTTCCGACCGTGCCGCTGGTGTGGTGGCCGCGGCGGTAGTGGCGGTCCTTCATCCACTCCGAGATCTTGCACTCCACCTCGAAGCCGGTCTGGAAGGCCAGCATGAAGCGCTTGCCGTCGACGCCGCCGAGACGCTGCGCCATCACGAGCGCGGCGGTGAGGGGCGGCACGGACGGGTGCGTGAGCAGGCCGTAGACATGGCGCGGATCATGCGAGACCTGCGTATCGTCCCAGTCATGCGCGTGGCCGGCCGTGCCGAGCACGCGGGCGGCCAGGGCCGCCGGAGCCTTCGCGTTGCCGCCCGCGATCACATAGGCGTCAGGCCGGCCGCCATTCTCCACGGCGTCCGCCGCCAGCATCTGCACGGAGCCTTCCAGGCCACCCGCCAGATAAAGGCCGAGCGTATCGACCATGCAGCGGCGGCCGATGCGCAGCGCCTCCTCGGGCAGATCCTCGTAGCGGACCGTCTCGATGAAGCGGATCGCTTCCGCGGTCATGGGGCGCGACGTCATGGCTTGGCCTTATGTTGCGGGTGACGCCGCCGGCGCGGCGCGGAGCCGGTCCAGCGAGCGCATCACGTGGTCGAAATGGGTGCGGTGGGCGGCTTCGGGGTCGCGCGCCGCGATGGCGTCGACCATGGCGCGATGCTCCTGGTTGGACACGTGCAGGCCGCCGCCCTGAACCAGGCTGCGGGCGCGGTAGAGATGAAGCTGCTTGATCAGGCTGGCGTACTGGGCCGCGAGCAGGCGGTTGCCGGAAGCCGCCAGGATGGCGCGGTGAAAGGCGAGGTTGAGCGGGTAGTAGGTCTCGAAGTCCTCCGCCTCGACGGCGCGGTCCATTTCGGCCACGAGGGCGCGAAGTTCGCTGACCTGTTCGTCTCCGGCGCGCTCGGCGGCGCATCGTCCCGCCATGCCGAACAGGGCGGCGCGCACCTCATAGATCGCGCAGGCGGACGCGAGATCGAGGCTGCGGACATAGACGCCCCGGTTGGGGACGAGCACCACGAGGCCGCCCGCCTCCATGGAGCGCAGCGCCTCGCGGATCGGGCCGCGGCTCGTGCCGAAGCGCAACGCCAGGGCGTTCTCGTTGATGCGGTCGCCGGGCTTGATCTCGCCGGACATGATCATGCGCTCGATCTCTGGTTCGATGAGAACGCCCAGGGACCGGCTCTTCAGGAACGCGATGGCTTCATGCGCGGACATGGGCGCATCATGCCCCGACGCTGTCGATTGTCAACAATCATCAGGCGACATGTGCGGCCGAAGCCGGTTCGGCCAGGCTTGCGCCGCCGCTGGAAGGCGGCCCGGAGCCAAAGCGCGCGGCCCGGCTTGCTCCGGAACCAACGCCGATGGGCGCTGTTCACCCTGCTTCGAATCACGGACACGGCGCCCCGCGGTGTTCGCCCCCGAGTGAGGTACCGCCATGTTCATGCGCATCGACAAGCTGCAGGCCGAACTGCCCGCCCCCAAGCGAAAGGATCCGAACGCGGCCGCGGCCCTGCAGGAGCTGCTCGGCGGCAAATACGGCGAGATGAGCACGCTCGGGAACTACATGTTCCAGAGCTTCAACTTCCGCAGCAAGGCCAAGCTGCGGCCGTTCTACAGCCTTGTCGCGAGCATCACCGCCGAGGAGCTCGGTCACGTGGAGCTGGTCAGCAACGGCGTGGCCATGCTCAACAACGGCCCCGACAATGACGGCGACGAGCAGGACGGCGGCGACATCTCAGGCGCGCCGTTCGAGGACATGAAGGACATCCGGCTCGCCGCGGCCTTCCTGTCGAATGGCGGCGGGGTCACGCCCGTGAACAGCAACGGACAATCCTGGAACAACGATTTCATCACCACCACCGGCAATGTGGTCCTGGATCTCCTCCACAACTTCCACCTGGAGTGCGGGGCGAGGCTCCACAAGCTGCGGGTGTACGAGACCCTGACCGATCCGACCGGCCGAGAGGTCTGCGGCTATCTTCTGGTGCGCGGTTCCGTCCACGCCCATGCCTATGCGCTCGCGCTGAAGAAGATCACCGGCGTCGAGATCGAGAAGATGCTGCCCACCCCCAACATCCCGCTCGGCAACATCCCCGAGTGCCAGAAATTCCTGCAGGAGGGCTCTCACCGGCGCCTCTACACGTTCAGCCCGGACGACTACAAGGACATGTCGGGAATCTGGGGCAACGGAGAGGTCGCGTTGCCGACCGACCCGCCGGGCGAGCTGGAGGTCGTCGAGGGGATGCCGGACGGCGGCAAGATCCACCAGCTCACGGGCGTGCCGTCGGCGTTCACGCCGGACTACGCGCCCGAGGAGATGTTCGAGATCGCCACCAAGCTCTACAAGAAGTCCCGCTGAACGGGCGCATCACGCCCGGACGCGGCGAGGTCTCGCGGCGCTCAGGACAGCCCTGATGCGCCGCCGGGGCCAGCCGCGTCGCCGATGAGGGCTGCGCCGTTCAGGGCGAGAACGCCCCGTTCGGCATGCTTTCGGCGACCTGCAAAGCGCGGGTCAGGTGCGCCCTGACATGGCGCTGCGCCGCTTCGGCGTCCCGGTCGAGGATCGCCTGCGCGATGAGCCTGTGCTCGGCCAGCGACGCCGCGATGTTCTCGGGCTTCAACGTCCCGACCAGCTGGTACATGAGGACGGTCAGGCGCAGTTGCCGCGTGAGCCTCAGAAGCTGCTCGTTGCCGCTGGCCTCGGTGATGGCGTCGTGGAACGCATGGTTCTCGTCCAGGTAATCCGGCCCGGCGACCCGCGGCGCGTCGTTCCAGATCGGCTGGACCTTGCGCTGGAAACGGTCGCGCACGCGCGGGTCGGCCATGGCCTCAGCGGCGAACTGGGCGGCGAGCGTCTCCAGCCCGACCCGGATCTGAAACAGCTCCTTCATCTCGCGCATCGTGAGGCGCCGCACCAGAGCTCCCCGGTGCGGAACGATCTCCAGCAGTCCCTCCGCCGACAGCCGGCGGAACGCCTCGCGCAGCGGGCCGCGGCTGACCCGGAGATCCCGGGTCAGATCCGCCTCGATCAGCCTTTGGCCAGGGGCGTAGCGGCCCTGCATCACGCCCGTGCGCAGATGCGCCAGGACATAGTCCACCGTGCCGCCCCGAAAGCGGCCGCTCTCGCTCTCCTGCGGCTCTGGCGCGGTGGTCACAACGGCGGACATGAGACCTGCCTAGCAGCGGAACTCTCGGTTGACAACGGTTCGCCCGGCCATATTGTCCTACAAGATAAGGAAACAAAAAAGGCCGAACGCGCCTCGGAGGACATGCCCCACGACCGCCGCCCCTTCAGGGCCGGCCGGGCTCTCCGGCGTGCGCGGCCGCAGGAGACGCCCCATGTTGATCGGCAAGTCAGTCCCGGCTGTCAGCGGGATGTGCACGTCCACCCCTGACCGGATCGAAGTCCGCGGACTGGATCTCGCGAACGACCTGATGGGCCATTACGGGTTCACGGAGTTCTTCTATTTCCTCGTCACCGGGCGAAAGCCGTCCGAGCAGCAGCGCTTCTTCCTGGACCTGCTTCTGGTCTCGATCGCCGAGCACGGCCTGACTCCCACGGCGCAGGCGGCGCGGATGACCCTGGCGGCCGCGCCGGACAGCCTGCAGAGCGCGGTCGCGGCCGGCATCCTGGGCTGCGGCACGGTGGTCCTGGGCAGCGCCGAGCTCTGCGCCCAGGCGCTCGCCGACGCGGCGAAGCGCGTCGACGCCGGCGCCTCGCCGGCCGAGGCGACGCTGCAGATCGCGACCGAGGTCCGCGGCCGGCGCGAGAAGATGCCTGGCTTCGGCCACCCCATCCACCACCCCGTCGACCCGCGGACGGAGCGGATCCTGGCGCTTGCGGACGAGCGCGGCGCCGCCGGTCGGCATGTGGAGCTTCTCAAGCACTTCCGGACCGCGGTGGCGCAGGCCTGGGGCAGGCCCATGCCGCTCAACGTGTCCGGCCCGATCGCGGCCGTGCTGATGGACCTCGGCTTCCCGACCACGATGATCAAGGCGATCCCCATCCTGGCGCGCACCGCCGGACTCCTGGGCCATCTCGCCGAAGAGCAGCGCCGGCCCATCGGTTTCCTCCTGGCGCATCACGCCGAGGAAGCCGTCGCCTACGATCCGGCCAGCTGACCGAGGACCCCCGAGATGCTGCAGGAACCCGCCATCGAGACGCTGCCCTGGGCGCAGCAACAGCCGCAGGACGACCCGCTCTACCGCGAGCAGGTCCGCTTCCTCTTCGAGCGCTCGCGCTTTTTCCGCGAGAAGCTCGAGGCCAGCGGCTTCCGGACGCCCGAGTCCGTGGGCGGACTGGACGACATCGCGGCGCTGCCGCTCACCGAGAAGGACGAGCTGCGGGCCAGCCGCAGCGACGCCGATCCGATCGGGACGCATCTCGCGTCGCCGCTCGAGGAGGTGGTGCGCATCTTCTCCACCAGCGGCACCACCGGCGTGCCGAGCTACATCCCGCTCACGGCGGGCGACCTCGAGAACTGGGTCCGCACCTCGGCCCGCAGCTACGGCGCCTCCGGCCTCGCGCCGGGCCAGCGCCTCATCTCCACCTACAACGCCGGGCCCTTCGTGGCCGGCGCGGCCCTGGACGCCTTCCCGCGCCTGGGCCTCTGCCACATCCCGGTCGGAACCGGCAACACCGAGCGCCTGCTCACGGCCGTGAAGCTGCTGAAGCCCCACGTGCTGGCCTGCACGCCGTCCTATGCGCTGCATCTCGCCGAGATCGGCGAAGCGCGGGGGCTCGACCTGCCCAACAGCAGCATCGAGCGCATCATGGTGGCGGGCGAGCCCGGCGGCGGCGAGCCCGCGATGCGGGCCAAGCTCGAAGCCGCCTGGGGCGCCAAGGTCACCGAGGCGATGGGCATCGGCGACATCTCGGTCTCGCTCTGGGGCGAGTGCGAGGAGCAGCACGGCATGCACTTCTCCGGCCGCGGCTTCGTCCATTTCGAGCTGATCGAGCCCGAGACCGGCAAGGCCGTGCCGGTGGAGGACGGCGCCCGGGGCGAACTCGTCTACACGCATCTGCGCCATCGCGGCGCGCCGCAGCTGCGCTTCCGCAGCCGCGACCACGTGGTGGTCCACACCGGGCCCTGCGCCTGCGGTCGCACGTCCCCGCGGGTCCGCTGCATCGGCCGGACGGACGACATGCTGATCGTGCGCGGCGTCAACGTGTTCCCCTCGGCGATCCGCGAGGTCGTCAACCGCCAGGCTCCGGCCGTGACGGGCGTCGTCTCGGTCCGCCCCGCCGCGAAGGGCGTGAAGCAGGCGCCGCCGCTGAAGGTGGTCGTCGAGCTCGCCGAGAACGAGGCCGGGTCCGATGCGCTGCGGGAGCGGATCGAGCACGACATTCGGGCGACGCTCGTGGTGACCACCCGGGTGCATCTCGCCTCCTACGGGTCGCTGCCCCGGAGCGAGTACAAGTCGCGACTGCTCGACTTCTCGGAAGCCACCGAGGAGGCGGCGGATGACTGACAAGGGCGGCGCCCCTCCCCGCGCGGGAGGCCGGCCATGACCTTCGCGTCCGTGGCGCAGGCCGTCCTGCTCGCGCTGTCGATGGCGGGCCTCTACGCGGCAGTGGCCGCGGGCCTCACGCTGACCGTCGGCGTGACGCGGATCATCAACTTCGCCCACGGCGAGTTCGTGATGCTCGGGGCCTTCCTGACCTACTGGCTGCACATGCGCTTCGGGGTGTCGCCCTGGCTCGGGATGGCGGCCTCCGGGGTCGCGCTCGGCGCCTTTTCGGCCCTCGTCTACCGGGGCTTCCTGGCGCGCGTGCTCAAGCAGGACGAGCACAACCAGCTGCTGGCGACGCTCGGCCTGTCGATCCTGATCCTCAACCTCGCCGTGATCGCCTGGTCGCCCGACCCGCGCGTGATGCAGGCGCCGCAGCTTCTGCCGTCGCTGAACCTCGCCGGCGTCACGGTGCCCGGCAACAACATCGCGGTCGCGCTCGTCGGCTTGCTGCTCTTCGCGGCGATGTACATGCTGCGCAATCACACCCGCTACGGCACGCAGATGCGTTTCGCGAGCGACGACCCCGCCTTGGCGATGCATGCCGGCATCGACGTGGACCGCGTGTTCGAGCTCTCCTTCGTGATCGGGGGAGCGGCGGCCGGCGTGTCCGGCGGCCTCGTGGCGCTGATCCTCTACGTCCAGCCCACGGTCGGCGTCGACCTCGTCATCCGCGCCTTCGCGATCATCGCGCTGGGCGGGCTCGGCAACATTCCGGGCGCGCTGATCGGCAGCGCCATCCTGGCGCTCACGGAGGGACTGATCAGCACCTTCGTGCCGCAGGGCGGCAGCTGGGGCTTCGGCATCGCCTTCCTGATCCTGCTCCTCGTGCTGGTGGTTCGCCCCAGCGGTCTGTTCGGCAAGCAGGCCCAGGCATGAGCAGGACCATCCTCGCCCGCCTCGGCCTGTATGCGGCGATCTCGACCCCCTCGCTGCTGATCCTGGCCGCCGACCACCCCTTCCTGATCCAGGTGGCGATCGGCACGCTGATCTCGGCCATCCTGGCCCTCGCCTGGGACATCCTGTCCCGCACCGGCCAGGTCTCGCTGGGGCACGCGGCGTTCTTCGGCATCGGCGGCTACGGCTCCGGCCTGTTGACGCCCGTGGTCGGCCCGGTGCTGGGTTGGACGCTCGGGATCCTGCTCTGCGCCGCGGTGGCAGTCGTGCTCGGCGCCATCACGCTGCGGCTGCGCCGGCTCTACTTCACCATCGCGACCCTGTCGTTCAGCCTGTCGATCCAGGTCCTCATCCTGGTCACGCCCGGGATCACGGGCGGCTCGACGGGCATCATGCCGCCGGTGATCGCGAGCGGGTCCCCTCCCCGCCAGCTCCTCTTCATCACCGGCTGCCTGGTCGCGGCGGCCATCGTCAGCGACGTGTTCCTCGGTCGACGCTTCCGGCCCGCCTTCTTCATGATCCGCAACAATCCCGAGCTCGCGGCGGCCTCGGGCGTGCCGGTGACGCGCCTGAAGATCCTGGCCTTCGCGGTGTCCGGCATGGTGGCCGGCCTGGCGGGCGCCTGCTATTGCGGCCTCTACGGTTACGTCATCCCGGAGGACGTGTTCACCACCAACTGGAACGTCCTGCCGCTCGCGGTCACCATCCTGGGCGGCATGGACACGACCCTCGGCCCCGTCGTCGGCGCGGTCGTGCTGCGGATGCTGGAGGAACTCGCCCGCCACTTCGTGGGCGGGGTCGGGTACCAGGTCGTCTATGGGGCGGTGATCATCCTGTTCATCGTCGGCATGCCGGAGGGCCTCGTCGGTTTCGGGCGCAGGCTGCTGCGGCGCCGGCGCGGCGCCAGGGGCGGCGCGCCCGCCAAGGCGAGGGCGGCGGCATGACGGCGGCCTTGCGCATCGACGGATGCACCGTCGCCTTCGGCGGCCTGCGGGCCATCGACGACGTCAGCCTCGACATCCCCGGCGGAGCCATCACGGCGCTGATCGGGCCCAACGGGTCCGGCAAGAGCACCTTCGTCAACATGGTGTCGGGCCAGATCCCGCCCCGCCAGGGCAAGGTGCTGCTGGGCGGCGAGCCCGTGCAGGGGCTGCGTCCCGACAGGATCGTCCATCGGGGTCTCGCCCGGACCTACCAGGTGCCGCGCGTGCCGAAGGACCTCACCATCGACGAGGTCATCGCCGTGCCGCTCCTCTACGCCCGGTCGGAGCGCCCGATGCCGGGCGGCGCGCGAAGCGCGGGCGACCTCGCCCGCTATTGCGGGCTGCGGCCGGACGTCGGCACGCGCTGCGGCCAGCTGTCCGTCTCGGACCTGCGCCGCCTGGAGATCGCCCGGGCGCTGGCCTGCCGTCCGAGCGTGCTGCTGCTCGACGAGTCCATGGCGGGGCTGAGCCTGGAGGACACCGACCAGGTCATCGGCCTCGTGCGGGAGATCCACGCCTCCGGCGTCACCATCGTGGTGATCGAGCACGTGATGAAGATCATCGCGCGCCTGTGCGGGCATGCGGTCGTGCTCAACCAGGGCAAGGTGCTGGCCGAAGGCGCGCCCCATGCGGTGCTGAGCGATCCGGACGTGCGCGAAGCCTATCTCGGGAAAGGGTTCAGGCTGTGAACCGGTTCGAGGTCAGTCTGGAGCGGGCCGGCTATGGCGAGCTCACCGTCCTCCCGAAGCTCTCCTTCGAAGCGTCCGGCGGCGAACTGCTGGTGCTGCTGGGTCCCAACGGGGCGGGCAAGACGACGGCGCTGCGGGCGGTGGTCGGAACCGTGGACGTCGCGCGGCGCAGCGTCCGCCTGGACGGCGCCGACCTCTCCGGCCTCCCCGCCTGGGGACTGGCGCGCGCCGGCGTGGCCTATGTGCCGGACGGGGCGCGGTGCTTCAGCAACGCCACCGTGGAGGAGAACCTCCGGGGCGCCTTCGAGGCCACCGACCGGCCGTCCAGGCCCGGCCAGCGGAGCCGCCTCTTCGACCTCGCTTTCGAGCTGTTTCCCGTCCTGCGGGAGCGCCTCGGCCAGCTGGCCGGCTCCATGAGCGGAGGGCAGCGCCAGATGCTGGCGATCGCCCGCGCCCTCATGATGGAGCCGCGCGTGCTCGTGCTGGACGAGCCGTCGGCGGGGCTCTCGCCGAAGCTGGTGGAGGAGCTCTTCGAGGCGCTGGGCCGCATCAAGGCCACGAGCGGCTGCGCCGTCGTGATGGCGGAGCAGAACTTCGCCGCGGCGGTCAGCGTCGCCGACAACTGCCTCGTGCTGGACGAGGGGCGCGTGGCCTTGAGCGGCGCCGTGGAGGAGGTGCGCAGCAACGAGAAACTGAGGATCGCCTATCTGGGCCTGTGAGCGGCGCCCGGCGCCGCCCCAGCCCGCGCTCGATGCATGTCCGCCGGCAAGGAGCGGACAACGAGGGAGGAGAACGACCATGATGAGAAAGAGCCTGGGCCGCCTGCTGGCGGCGGCGGCGGCGGCGGCCGTCGCGACGCTGACGCCCGCGATGGCGCAGCAGAACGCGCCGCTGAAGATCGGCGTCCCCTTGCCGCTGACCGGCGCCTTGGCCGGCGGAGGCGCCCAGATCCTCTGGGGCGTCCAGTACGCGGCCGACGAGGTGAACGCGGCGGGCGGCCTGTTCGGCCGCAAGATCGAACTGATCGTCGAGGACACCAAGGGCGAGCCGAACACCTCCGCGGGCATCGCCGCGAAGCTGGCCACCCAGGACAAGGTCGACGCGGTGGTGGGCGGCTTCGGCAGCACCGCGGACTTCGCGCTCCTCAGCGCGCTGCAGCGCTACGAACCCATCTTTGTGCATCCGGGCTCGTCCTCGGTCAGGCTCGAAGAGACCTTCGGCAAGAACGACTGGTATTATCACGTCTATATCTGGGACTATCACCGCCAAAAGGCCGCGGTGAACTTCTTCAAGAGCATCCCGGGCGTGAAGACGCTGGCGATCGCCTTCGAGGACAAGCTCTACGGCACGGACGGCGCCAAGTTCACCGAACAATACGCCAAGGAGGCCGGCCTCGAGGTCGTGATGAAGGAGCCGTTCCGCGCCGGAACGCCCGACTTCTCGCCGATCCTGAACCGCGCCAAGGGGCTCAACCCGGACGTGCTCTTCCTGATCGGCTACTCGGGCGACAACATCCAGATCGCCCGCCAGGCGGCCCAGCTCGGCGTCAAGCCGAAGCTGCTCGTCACCCAGGGCGCGGGCGAGAAGCGCTCGGACTTCGGGGCGGCCGGCGACAACGTGGTCGTCATCGACCTGTGGTCGGCCAAGCAGAAGACGCCGGGCCTGGCCGAGTGGGTGAAGAAAGCCGAGGCGAAGCGGGGCGGCGAAGTCGTGTCGAGCGCCGTGCAGGGCTACGTCGCCATGCAGACGCTCACCGAAGCCGCCAAGGCCGCGGGATCCTGGGATCGCGCCAAGGTCCTCGACAAGCTCGGGTCGATGACCTTCGACACGCCCTACGGCAAGGTCGCCTACACGGCCTCCGAGATGGGCGGAAAGCACCAGCTCATCACGGACAAGAGCATGATCGCCGTCCAGTACAAGCCCGACGGCGGCCAGGAAGTGGTCTGGCCGGCCGAAAAGGCCGACGCCAAGATCACCTATCCGGCCCCGTAACGGGCTTTTCGGCTCCACCCCGGCGGCGCCGCCGCCGGGGCTTTCACGAGGACACGCCATGCCCGCCACCCTCTCCGACCGCCTCGCCCAGCCGGGCATGATCGTCGCCCCCGGCGTCTACGACATGGTTTCGGCGAAGCTCGCCGACGCCGCCGGATTCGACGCCCTCTACATGACGGGCTTCGGCGTCGTCGCCTCGCATCTGGGCTATCCGGACGCGGGGCTCGCCACCTATACGGACATGGTCGGCCGGGTGCGGCAGATCGCCGAGGGCGTCGCGACGCCGCTCATCGCGGACGGCGACACCGGCTATGGCGGCCTGCTCAACGTCGACCATGCGGTGCGCGGCTACGAGGCCGCGGGCGCCCAGGCGATCCAGCTGGAGGACCAGGAGTTCCCCAAGAAGTGCGGCCACACGCCGAGCCGGCGCGTGATCCCCATGGCGGACGCCGCCCGCAAGATCAGGGTCGCCTCGGAGGCGCGGTCGTCCCGGGATTTCAAGATCGTGGCCCGGACGGACGCGAGGACCGGCCATGGCCTCGACGAGGCCCTGCGCAGGGGCGAAGCCTTCCTGAAGGCGGGCGCCGACATCCTGTTCATCGAGTCGCCCGAGAGCGAGGAGGAGATGCGCCGGATCGGCTCCGCCTTCGACGCGCCTCTCCTGGCCAACATGGTGGAGGGCGGACGCACGCCGATCCTGTCGCAACAGGACCTGGAAGGGCTCGGCTACAAGATCGCCATCTACCCGGTCGCCGGCCTTCTGGCCGCCTCCGCCGCGCTGTCCTCCCTCTACGGGCACATGCGCAAGACCGGCTCGACCCTGGGATGGAGCGGCGAGCTGGCCGGGTTCTCGGATTTTGTGCGCATGATCGGGTTCGAGCGCGTGTGGGACTTCGAGAAGCGCAACGCCGAATGACGCAGGGGCGGACCCGGTTTTTCGTCGGCACGGCCGGCTGGAGCATCCCGAGAATCCACGCCGAAGGCTTTCCAGCCGAGGGCAGCCACCTCGAACGCTACGCCGCCGTTTTCCCGGCGGCCGAGATCAACACCTCCTTCTACCGGCCCCACCGCAAGTCCACCTATGAGCGATGGGGCGCCTCGACGCCGCAGTCGTTCCGCTTCTCGGTGAAGGCGCCGAAGAGCGTGACGCATTCGGACTGGCGCGACATCGGGCCTGGCCTGGACGCGTTCTTCGCCGAGACGGCGGGTCTGGGCGACAAGCTCGGTCCTATCCTGATCCAGCTCCCTCCCAAGCGCGTCTTCGCGGTGAACGAAGCCGACGAGTTCCTGTCCGCCTTCCGCGACAGGACGGGCGGCGACGTCGTCCTCGAGCCGAGGCACGCATCCTGGTTCGGGCCCGGTGCGGACGACCTCCTGCAAGCGCGCAGGGTCGCGAGGGTCGCGGCGGACCCGCCACGGGCGAACGGCGCCGACCGGCCCGGAGGCTGGTCGGGCCTGGCCTATCATCGCCTGCACGGCTCGCCGCAGATCTACCGCTCGTCCTATGCGGGCGAGCGGCTGGACGCGCTGGCCTCCGACATGCGGGCTGCGGCCGACGCCGGGTCGCAGACCTGGTGCATCTTCGACAACACGACCTCCTATGCGGCCGCAGGCGACGCGCTCGCGCTGCTCAGGCTGCTCGGCCCGGGCGCCCGCTGAAGGGATCCGTTGGCCGGTCGGCCCCCCCCTCCCCGGCGCTCGGCTCACCGCTCCCCGAGTCTGGCCCTGAGCGCCGCGTTCTCCTCCGCGAGCCTGTCCCGCTCGGCTTCGAGCCGCGCGAAGGCGGCCGCGGCGGCGGCGGCGTCGACCTTGCGGGGGATGTGCTGCGGGCAGTTGATGTCCCAGGCCTCGACCGTGAACAGGATGGCCTGTTCGGGCCGGGCCTCGTAGCCGCCGGGCATGAGCCGGGCGACGAGGTCGGGATCCTGCACGACGCGGGCGCGGCCCCAGAGCTTCACCCGCCGGCGGTGCGCGTAATCGATGAGGAAGAGGAAGGCCCGCTCGTTCTCCTCGAGGTTCCCGGTGGTCACATATTGCCGGTTGCCCGAGAAGTCGGCGAAGCCGAGCGTGTGCTCGTCGATGACGCGGATGAAGCCGGCCGGCCCGCCGCGGTGCTGGGCGTAGGGCTGGCCCTTGGCGTTGGCGGTGGCGAGAAACGCCGTGTCGATCTCGGCGAGGAAGGCCGCGAGTTCGGGCGTGACGTCGGTGCGGAAGCCGCCGCGCTCCTCCATCCGGGCGTATGCGGACCGCGATCCCCGCCGCGCCTGCAAGGCCTTGACCCGTGGCGTGAAGGCGATGTCGCTGGAAGGAATGTCGGCCATGGCCAGTCTCCGGTTCGGTCCTTGACGTGTGCGAAGACCATGCGCCCTGTCCGCTGCGGCGATAATCCGCCAAGATGGCGCGACATCGTTTCAACCAGCGGGATGATCCATGGACCGGATGCTGGCGCTGCGCACCTTCGCCGCCGTCGCCCGCCTGCGCAGTTTCGCCGCCGCGGCGCGTCAGCTCCGGCTTTCGGCCACGGCCGCAAGCCGCGCAGTGGCGCTGTTGGAGGACGAGCTTGGAGCGCCGCTTCTGCTGCGCACGACGCGGTCGGTGAGCCTCACCCCGGAGGGAGCCGCCTATCTGGAAGCCTGCCAGTCCGCCCTGGACCAGCTGGACGACGCGGCGCGCCTGCTCCGGGGCGAGCACGCCGAGCCGCGCGGCCGGCTGGCGGTGACAGCCCCCGTCGTCTTCGGCCGCATGCATGTGCTGCCCATCGTCACCGGCCTGCTGCGGACGCATCCCAAGCTCTCGGTCCAGCTGCAGCTCGCCGACCGCGTCGTTCGCCTGGCCGAAGAGGGCGTCGACGCCGCCGTGCGCATCGGGGATCTCCCCGACAGCGCCCTCCACCAGGCGAGGCTGACGGAGGTCCGGCGCGTCCTCGTCGCCAGCCCGTCCTACCTGGCGGAGAGGGGCGAGCTGGCGACCGTGGCCGACCTCGCCGGCCACGACCTCGTCGCCTTCGACAGCTTCACGGCGAACGGCGAATGGCGCTTCGCCGAGGGCCGGCCGGTGCGCGTGGAGCCCCGGATGCTCACGAACGACGTGGAATCGGCCATCGACGCCGTCGTCGGCGGCCTCGGGATCGCGAGGGTCCTGTCCTATCAGGTGAAGCGGCATCTGGCGGCCGGCTCCCTGAGGCGGATCCTGCCCGGGTCCGAGCCCCCTTCCCTGCCGGTCACCCTCGTGTTTCCGGCGAACCGCCGCGGGTCTCCCAACTTGCGCGCCTTCCTCGAGGCTGCGCAGCGGGCGCTCCGCCCTGCGGAACTCGGGTGACCGACGCGGACGGATCCGAACTCGCCGGGCGTCCCGCTCCCGTCGGGATCACGCCGTCGCCCGGGCCGCCTGCTGGCCGAAGAGGGAATGGATCTGGGCGACGACGGCCGCCCCTTCCCCGACGGCGGCCGCGACGCGCTTCGTGGATCCGGCTCGGACGTCGCCGATGGCGAATACGCCGGGCATGCTGGTCTCCAGCGGCAGGCCGCGGGATCCCGTCACGACGAACCCCTTGCCGTCCGTCTCCACGCAGGGTTGCGCCCAGGCGGCGTTCGGGTCCGCGCCGATGAACAGGAACATGTGCCGAAGGGGACAGCTGTGCAGGGCGCCGTCGCGCCGGTCGCGGAAGATCGCCGCGGTCAAGCCCGTCGCGCGGTTCCCCTCCAGGCCGGCGATCTCGCTGCCCACATGGATCTCGACGTTCGGGAGCGCGTGGATGCGCTCGATGAGATAGCGCGACATGGTCTCTTCGAGGCCGCGCCTGACGACGAGGTGCAGCGTCTTCACCTGGGGGGCGAGGAACACGACCGCCTGGCCGGCGGAGTTGCCGCCGCCGACCAGCGCCACCTCCTCGCCCGCGCAGAGCCGGGCTTCGACCGCCGACACCCAGTAGGAGACGCCCGCCCCCTCGAACTCCGCGAGGTTGGGGATGTCCGGCCGGCGGTAGCGGGCGCCCGATGCGATCACCACGGCGCGCGCCTTGACGCGGCGGTCGCCCGCGCAGGCCAGGGTCAACGCGCCGCCGTCGCAATCGAGGCGCTCCACGGCGATCGGAATGGCGACCTGCGCGCCGAACTTCAGGGCCTGGTTGAAGGCCCGGCCCGCGAGCGCCTGGCCCGAGATGCCGGTGGGGAACCCGAGATAGTTCTCGATCCGCGCGGACGCGCCGGCCTGCCCGCCCATGGCGCGGGCGTCGAGCACCAGCACGGACAACCCCTCGGAGGCCGCGTAGACCGCCGTCGCCAGTCCGGCCGGCCCGGCGCCGACGACGGCCACGTCCACCACGCGCTCGGGATCGATCTCCGGCACCAGGCCGAGGCAACCCGCCAGCTCCTCGACCGTCGGCCGCTTGAGGACGGGGCCGGCCGGGCAGACCACGAGCGGCAACTCCTCGGGCAGCACGCCCGTGCGCAACACCAGCGCGCGCCCTTCCTGGTCGTTCCGGACGTCGAGGACGAGGTTCGGCAGTCCCGCCCGGTTCAGGAAGCCCTGAAGCTCGAGGACCTCGCGGCTGTCCGGCACTCCGATGAGGATCGTCCCGGCGCCGCCTTCCGCGATGAGGCCGACGCGGCGCAGGATCAGGGCGCGCATGACGATCTCGCCCAGCTCCGCCGACCCGACCATCAGCGCGCGCAGGTGAGCGGCGTCGAAGGGCAGCGCCGTGCAGCCTTGCGGACCTGCATGGCCGCCCGCGATCGCCGGGAGTCCCGCAAGCTGGTTCACCTCGCCCGAGAACTGCCCTTCATGATGCGTGGCGATCAGGGCCTCGCGGGTCAGGCCGTCGCGGCGGATGACCTCGATCGACCCCTGCAGGACGAGCCAAGCCGGCGCATCGGTGGCCCCGATCGCATAGACGACCTCGCCCGGCTCGAAGCGGCGTTCGGGTCCGCTCGCGAAGCGGCGGGCCAGCTCCATCTGGCCCGGCGTGAGCGTGGGGAACATCTGGTGTTCGCGGCTCGCGATCGATGTCACGCAATCCTCCGTCGGCTGGCGCGTCTACGGGTCATGACCGGACGGGAGGGTCTGGGAGGCGAGCCCGCCCCGGCGATCACGATCGATCACATTATCGGTGAGGCGAGGCCGTGGCCCTCCCCCTTTTTCACGCATTCTGGAACGCTCGTTCAGGGAAGGCTCTCCCGTGAGCATCGGGCCGGAGCCGACCGTCGCCGCTCTCACCCCCCCGGAGACACGCCATGTCCACTCTCCACCCCCAGCTCCACCGCCGCACGCTCCTCGCCGGCGCCGCCGCTCTCGCCGCGGCCTCCCTCGGTCCGGCGGGCCGCGCCCGCGCACAGGGCGGGCCGGCGGGCTCGGCCGAGGCCTTCGGGCCCGTCAAGCAGGTCGAGGCCGGCGTGCTTAGCGTGGGCTATGTCGAGATCGGGCCAGCCGACGGCCCGCCCGTGCTGCTGCTGCACGGCTGGCCCTACGACATCCACAGCTACGCCGAGGTCGCGCCGATCCTGGCGGCGTCAGGCCTTCGCGTCCTCGTCCCGCATCTGCGCGGCTACGGCGCGACCCGCTTCCTCTCCGCCGACACGATGCGCAACGGCCAGCAGGCGGCCCTCGCCATCGACGCCCTCGCCTTCCTCGACGCCCTGAAGGTCGAGAAGGCGGTCGTCGCCGGCTACGACTGGGGCGCGCGCACCGCCGACATCCTCGCGGCTCTCTGGCCCGAGCGCTGCCGCGGCCTCGTGTCGGTCAGCGGCTACCTGATCGGCAGCCAGGAGGCCAACCGGGCGCCGCTGCCGCCCAGGGCCGAGCTGCAATGGTGGTACCAGTACTACTTCGCCACGGAGCGCGGCCAGGCCGGCTACGCGAAGCACACCAGGGACTTCGCTCGGCTCATCTGGGAGCTCGCCTCGCCGCAATGGCGGTTCGACGACGCGACATTCGCCCGCTCGGCCGCGTCGCTGGACAATCCCGACCACGTCGCGATCTCCATCCACAACTACCGCTGGAGGCTCGGGCTCGCGCCGGGCGAGGCCCGCTACGACGACGTCGAAGCGAGACTGGCGACGTTCCCCGCCATCAGCGTCCCCACGATCACCATGGAGGGCGACGCCAACGGCGCTCCTCATCCCGAGCCCGCCGCCTATGCGAAGCGCTTCGCCGGCCGCTACGAGCACCGGCTCGTGACGGGCGGCGTGGGCCACAACCTGCCGCAGGAGGCGCCGCGCGCGTTCGCCCAGGCCGTGCTGGACATCGCTCGCGCCTGACCACACTCCGCGAAGCCGGTCCAGGCTTTGCGCGGCGGCGGAGCCTGGATCCTGGGGCGACGCCGCCGCTAGGCCGGCAGGACGACCACCTTCGTCTTGACCGGCGTGCGGGTGTAGAGGTCGATCATGTCCTGGGTGAGCAGGCCGGTGCAGCCGCTCGTCACGCCGGACCCGATCGATTCGGGGTCGCTGGTGCTGTAGATCGTGTAAAGCGTGTATCTGCCGTTCTGATAGAGATAGAGCGTGCGGGCGCCGAGCGGATTGTCGAGGCCTCCCGGCATGCCGCCGGCGTATTTGCGGGCTTCCGGCTGGCGCTGGATCATCTCCTTGGGCGGCGTCCAGGTCGGCCACTCGGCCTTGCGGCCGACATACGCGTCGCCGCTCCACAGGAAGCCTTCGCGGCCGACATTGGCGCCATAGCGGGTGGCGTTTCCGTCGCCTTCGATGCGGTAGACGTAGTAATTGCCGGGATCGACGATGATGGTGCCGGGAGCCTCCTTGGAGGCGTAGCGCACCGTCCGGCGGAAATATTTCGGATCGATCTTGCTGACGTCGACCGCCGGGATCGGGAATTTCGGGTCGGCCACGGGCCCGTAGAGCAGGGACGCCTCGGTCCGGCTCAGGCCGTCGGACGTCACGCAACCCGCCAGACCCAGGGCGCTGAGACTGACGGCGGAGCCGAACAGAAACGAGCGGCGGTCCAGACGCCCGGACCGAAGCTCACGCGAAGCGGCCTCGGCCCTCTCGCCGGCGTCGGCGATCCTATGATCCGTCATCATGAGTTTGGGAGTTTCCACTGTCCTGTCGCCGGAACGGGGAACGGTCCGGCCTACATCCGCTGTACGTCATACGAGCGCCGAGACTGACGTCACACGGCGAAATTGGCAAGCCGAGCGACGGAAGGCGTCATCGCAGCGTGTGAAGGTAGGCGACCATGTCCCGCGCGTCGGCCTCGCTCACGCCGAGGTCCGGCATGGCCGTCTCCGGCTTGATGAGCTGCGGATGGCGCACCCAGGCGGCCAGGTTGTCAGGCGTGTTCCAGAGGACGCCGGCGAGGTAGAGCCTCTCCCCCAGCCCGTCGAGCGGCGGCCCCACCTGGCTCTCGGCGCTCCGGACCCCCGGGATCGCGTGACAGGTGGCGCACGCATATTGCCGGAGCGCGGTTCGGCCCCGCTCGACGGCTCCGTCCGGAGTCCATGCGACGTCCGGCGGCCGCGAAGCGCCAAGCTCCAGCGGCGGTCCGTCCGCCAGGCGCCGGTATTCGGCCGGGGACAGCGCCGCGGAGCTCTTGAGGAAGGCCGTCAGCGCCCATCTCTCGCTCTCGCCGAGGCGGTACTCCCAGGCGGGCATGCCCGTCATCTTGATGCCGTTGGTGATCGCCCAGAAGATCTCGGGCGCGGTCCGCGCGCGGCCCATGCGCCCCGCATTGGGGGGCGCCGGGTTCATGCCGAGCCCGACCGCCCCGGGCGCGACGCCGGGGGCGCCGTGACATGGGACGCAGTCCCGCTCGAAGAGGGCTCGACCGAGCGCGACCGCCCCGCGGCCGTCATATCCGGGCGGCGGCGCGATCCCCGCCGCGTGGGTCTGGATCGATCGCCTCCGCGCCGTGCTGACCAGCCAGGAGACGAAGGGCGTGTGCTGGCCGATCGCCGAGATGTCGTAGATCCCGGAATACACATAGGCCAGGACCCCGCCCGTCCCCGACGCGACCGCCACGAGGGCCGCGACGGAGAGAAGGAGCATCGTGCGTCGCCACGAGGCTTTCGCGCGGAGGATCATGGGCGGCGCCCAGCGCGGACGGCCGCTTCACCCCGCCGCGGCGCGACGCGGCGGCCCGCCGGCTTGGCCAGGAAGGCCGTGATGGTGGAGCGCGCGCCTGTCCCCATGAATCCGACCTTCCGCCCTTCTCGAGACTTCGGCGTCAACGCGAGCGCGCCTGGAGAGTTCGACGCGGCGTCCCGTGCGGCATTTGCGTCGGGAGCGGAACGGGGCGTTCGGGGGCGTCGTTGAACGTCCACGACAGCGCGGGGAGGACGGTCATGGCGCATGACGAGGCGGAAGGCCCGGACGACACGGTGGGCTACGACGGTCCGGCTGGCGGTTGGGGATCCGTGCGCGGGATGTCGTCCGTGCTTCTGAAGGAATTGGATTCGCCTGCGGTCGCCCGGACGCTCATGCGGCAGAACAAGCCCGGCGGGTTCATGTGCGTATCCTGCGCCTGGACGAAGCCGGCGCACCCGCGGCCTTTCGAGTTTTGCGAGAACGGCGCCAAGGCGACCTTGTGGGAGCTGACAAGCCGGCGCTGCGCGCCGGACTTCTTCGCCGCGCACACGCTCTCCGAACTGCGGGGCTGGAGCGACTACGACCTGGAGCAGCAGGGCCGGCTGACGCACCCCATGCGCTACGATCGGGCTTCGGACCGCTACGTCCCCTGTTCGTGGGACGAGGCCTTCGCGGGCGTGGGCGCCGCGCTTCGGTCCATCGAGCCGCGCTCCGCCGTCTTCTACGCCTCCGGGCGGGCCAGCCTGGAGACGGCGTATCTGTATGCGCTCTTCGCGCGGCTCTATGGCCACAACAACCTGCCCGACAGCTCCAACATGTGCCACGAGACCACCTCGGTGGCGCTGAAGCAGCTGATCGGCGTGCCGGTCGGAACCGTGACGCTGGAGGACTTCGACCACTGCGACGCGATCTTCTTCTTCGGCCAGAACACAGGGTCCAACAGCCCCCGCTTCCTGCACACGCTGGAGGAGTGCGTGCGGCGCGGGGTCAAGATCGTGACGTTCAATCCCGTGCGCGAGAAAGGCCTCGAGAGCTTCGTCAACCCGCAGAATCCTCTCGAGATGCTGACGGGCTCGGCGACGCCGATCTCGACGCAGTACCACCAGGTCAGGCCGGGCGGAGACATCGCCGCGCTCACGGGCCTGGCCAAGCACGTGCTCGACGAGGACGAGCGAACCGGCGGCGGCGTGCTCGACCGGGACTTCATCGCGCGCAACACGAGCGGCTTCGAAGCCTTCGCAGCCGCCGTGCGGGCCACGACCTGGGAGGAGATCGAGCGCGAAGCTGGCCTGACGCGGGCGGCGCTTCAGGAGGCGGCGGAGGTCTATGTCGCGGCGAATCGCGTCATCGGCATCTACGGCATGGGCCTGACGCAGCACGCGCGAGGCTTCGACAACATCGCCGCTTATGTGTCGCTGCTCCTGCTGAGAGGCAATCTCGGCCGGAGGGGCGCGGGGATCTCGCCCGTGCGCGGCCATTCCAACGTCCAGGGCCAGCGCACCGTCGGGATCAGCGAGAAGCCGGAACTGGCGCCGCTGGACCGGCTCGCCGCGCAATTCGGCTTCGAGCCGCCGCGCCAAAAGGGAATGAACACGGTCGAAGCCTGCGAAGGCCTGCTCGCCGGCGAGGTCCAGGCCTTCATCGGCCTCGGCGGCAACTTCCTGCGCGCCGTGCCGGACAGTCCGGCCATCGAAGCGGCATGGACGCACCTGAGATTGACCGTCCAGGTCGCGACGAAGCTCAACCGCAGCCATCTCCTGTGCGGCGAGCAGGCCTGGCTGCTGCCCTGCCTCGGGCGGGCGGAGAAGGATGTTCAGGCCGGCGGCCCCCAGGTGGTCGCCATCGAGGACAGCCTCAGTCGCATCCACGGCTCCCGCGCCACCCATGCCCCGGCGAGCGAGAACCTGCTGTCGGAGGTCGCCATCGTGGCCGGCATGGCGCAGGCGACGCTTCCTCCCAATCCGAAGGTGGACTGGAGCGCCTGGGTCTCGGACTACGGGGCCGTCAGGGACGCCATCGAGCAGACCTATCCCGACCAGTTCCATGACTTCAACAAGCGGCTTTTCACGCCCGGCGGCTTCTATCGCGGCAACGCGGCGCATGAGGGCGTCTGGAAGACCGACGACGGCAAGGCCCATTTGACGCCGCCCGCCGCCCTGTCGGCGGTCGGCTATGCGGACGAGCCCGGCCGGCTGAGGCTGATCACCCTGCGGAGCAACGACCAGTTCAACACGACCATCTACGGCCTGAGCGACCGGCTGCGCGGCGTCGAGGGTCGCCGCGACGTGCTTCTGATGCCCCCGGCGGAGATCGAGCGGCATGGGCTGCGGCCGGGCCAGCGCGTCGACCTGCATGGCGACGCCGGCGACGGCGCAGCGCGCAAGGTGGCCGACCTGGAAGTCGTTCCCTTCGACCTGCCCGAAGGCTGCGTGGCGGGCTATTATCCGGAACTCAACCCGCTCGTGCCGCTCTGGCTCCACGACGCCAAATCGAAGACGCCCGCCTACAAATCCGTTCCGGTGCGCGTCAAAGCCAGCGCCTCCGCGTGAGGGCGCCGCGCTCGCCGACGCTGGCCGTCGTCGGGCGCCGGCGCACGGATCTCGTCGCCCTGCTTGGCGGCTCCGGCGGCGTGCGAGCGGGAGGGTCTCGCGGGCGCCTCTCCGTCGCGCTCAGCGCGGCTCCAGCGGCCCGGGAGCCTCCAGCTCGGCGATCAGGGCCGCGATGAAATCCTGGACCGTCTGCGGCAGCTTGCGGCCGAGCATGGTGTGGATCTGCAGGTTGCGCTCCAGGAAATTGGCCTCTTCGAACGGCACGAGCGCAAGGCGCCCGTCGCGCACCGCGGTGCGCGCCGAGAGATAGGTCGCGAAGGTCACCCCTCCCCCGAACCGGCAGAAATGCAGCAGGCTGGCGACGTTGGTGGAGGTCAGCGCCGGCTCCAGGGAAAGGCCCTTGGTGGCGCAATACATGTCCAGCACGCGCCGGATGGTCGCGGCGTCGTCCAGGATGGCGATGGGGTGGGCGAAGATCTCCGCGATGCTCACCACGCCGCGGCCGATCAGCGGGTGATCCGGGCTGGCGAAGGCGAAGCTGGCCTTGGCGCCCTGCCACTGGATCTGCACGCCGCCCTCCGGGGAGAGGGAAAACGAGACGCCGACGTCGACCTCGCCCTCCTGGACGGCGGGGATCACCTGGGCGGGTGCCATGACCCGCAGGTCGAAGACGACATGCGGCCGTTCCGCCCTGAAAGCGTGGACGACCTCCGGCAGGAGGCTGTTCGCCATGCCCTCGGTCGCGGCGATGCGGATCATCCCGCGGCTCGCGCCATTGAGCTGCCGGATCTCGCTGACGATCTGCTCGCTTTCCAGCGCGGCCCTCTGGGCGTAGCTCGACAGCAGGCGCCCCGCATGCGTCAGCGCCATCCCGCGGGATCGCCGCTCGAACAAGGGCGAGGCGACCTCCTCCTCCAGCTTGGCGATCTGCCGGCTCACCGCCGAGGCCGAGACGCGAAGCCGCTCGGCGGCCGCGTTGAGGGATCCGATGCGGGCGACCTCGAGGAAGTAGCGCAGGGCTGAAGGGTGCAACGGCGGACCTCGCGTGCATTGCCGAACCGGCAATAATCCATTCGATTCATTGTTATGGCGGCAACGTCGGACTGTTGGCAAATTCATCGCCATGGCCACGCGCGAAGGGCCAGCCAGCCCTCCGCCCGGCCCCATAAGGACGACGTTTCAGGGAGCGATCATGAAGACCATGCGATGGACGGCCCTTGCGGGCCTGGCTGCGGCTGCGCTCACCGCCACGGCGACGCTCGGCCCGGCATGGGCCGGAAAGGCCGACGACACGATCCGCATGGCCTATGACCAGGCGCCCGAGAGCGTCGACCCGTTCTTCAACAATGTCCGCATCGGCGTCATCATCGGCCAGCACGTCTGGGACACGCTGGTCTATCGCGACCCGGCCACCGGCGAGTACAAGGGCCAGCTCGCCACTGCGTGGCGGCAGGTCGACGACCGCACGATCGAGTTCGACCTGCGCCAGGGCGTGAAGTTCCACAACGGCGAGGAGTTCGACGCCGACGACGTCGTCTACACCCTGAACTTCATCGCCAAGCCCGAGAACAAGGTCGTCACGCAGCAGAACGTCAACTGGATCGAGAAGGCCGAGAAGGTCGACAAGCACAAGGTGCGCGTGATCACCAAGAAGGTGTTCCCGGCCGCCATCGAGTACCTGGCCGGCCCGGTGGTGATCCACCCGAACGAGTATTACGAGAAGGTCGGCCCCAAGGGGCAGAACGACAAGCCGGTCGGCTCGGGCCCCTACATGGTCTCGAACTACGTTCCGGGCAAGTCGATCACGCTGGTGAAGAACCCGAACTACTTCAAGGACTCGCCCAAGCCGCAGCCCAGGATCTCCAAGATCGAGATCCGCTTCATCCCGGACCGGCAGACCCAGATGGCCGAGGCCCTTTCGGGCGGCGCCGACCTCATCATGAGCGTGCCGAAGGACCAGGCCGACCAGCTCCAGCAGGTTCCGACCCTGCAGGTCGTCTCCGGCGAGACCATGCGCATCGTGTTCATGCAGATGAACAGCCTGGAGAACTCGCCCGCCCCCGCCCTGAAGGACGAGCGCGTGCGCAAGGCGATCATCCACGCCATCGACCGCGAGGCCATGGTGAAGGAGATCGTCGGCGCGGGCTCGCGCGTGCTGAACACGATCTGCTTCCCGTCCCAGTTCGGCTGCACGGACGAGGGCGCGGCCCGCTACAGATACGATCCCGCGTTGTCCAAGAAGCTCCTGGCCGAGGCCGGATACCCGAACGGGCTCGACCTGGACATCGTCGCTTATCGCGAGCGCAACCAGACGGAAGCCATGATCGGCTACCTGAAGGCCGTCGGCATCCGCACCAACCTGCGCTTCCTCCAATACGCCGCCATGCGCGACGTGATCACCAGCGGCAAGGCGATGCTGACGCACCAGACCTGGGGCTCGTTCTCGGTCAACGACGTGTCGGCGGCCACGCCCAACTACTTCGCCTTCACGGCCGAGGACATCACCCACGACGCCGAGGTGCGCGACCTGCTGCTGAAGGGCAACAGCTCGGTGGACCCGCAGGTGCGCAAGGACGCCTATAAGCAGGCGCTCAAGATCATCGCCGACAAGGCCTACGCGGCGCCCCTCTACTCGCTGCCGGTCTATTACGCCGCGAATGCGGACCTGAACTTCAAGGCCTATCCGGACGAGATGCCGCGCTTCTGGGAAATGACCTGGAAGTGAGGGGCGACCCGTCCGCCGCAGAGGCCGGCCGCGCGCCTACGCGGCCGGCGCAAGGTCCGGCCGGCCCCTGGGGACTGTCATGATCGCCTATATCGTCAAGAGGCTCGGTCTGGCGCTGCTGGTCGCCCTGGCGGTCTCCGCCCTCGCCTTCTTCCTGATCCGCCTCTCGGGCGACGTGGCCACCGCCATCGCCGGCGAGGGCGCGCGCCAGGAAGACCTCGACATCATCCGCCAGACCTACGGCCTCGACCGGCCGCTGGTGGTCCAGTACCTGTCCTGGCTCTGGCAGACGCTGCGAGGCGACTTCGGCACGTCGATCTACTTCAAGACGGATGTGAGCAGCCTCGTGCTGGCCAAGCTGCCCGTCACCCTTCTGCTCGGCCTGACCTCGCTCCTGTTCGCGCTGGTCATCGCCATCCCGCTCGGCGTGCTCGCCGCCGTCTACTCCAACAGCTGGATCGACCGCCTCGCGCTGGGCGTGGCCGTGGTCGGCCAAGCGCTACCGAACTTCTTCTTCGCGCTGTGCCTCGTGATGCTGTTCTCCATCACGCTGCGCTGGCTGCCGGTGTCGGGCTCCTCGACCTGGCTGCACTTCGTCATGCCGACCATCGCGCTGGGCTACTACGTCGCGCCCGCCTTCATGCGGCTGATCCGCGCCGGCATGATCGAGGTGCTCTCGGCCGACTACATCCGCACGGCGCGGGCCAAGGGCCTGCCGGCCCACACCGTGGTGTTCAAGCACGCCCTGCGCAACGCCGTGGTTCCGGTGGTGGCCCTCACGGCGGTGCAGCTCGGCTTCCTGCTCGGCGGGTCGGTGGTGATCGAGACCATCTTCGCGCTCGATGGGCTGGGCTACCTCGCCTACCAGAGCATCACCTACAAGGACTTCCCGGTGATGCAGGTGATCGTCCTGCTGCTGTCCGTCATCTACGTGCTGCTCACGCTGGCCTCCGACATCGCCAATGCGTGGCTCGACCCGCGCATCCGGGTGGCCTGAGATGAGCCTCGCCCTCCCCACCCCCGCGGCCGAGCCCTCCCGCGCCGCCCGGCTGCGGCGGCGCCTGCGCGGCCAGCACGCCTTCCTGGTCGGCGCCGGGCTTCTCGCCCTGATCGCGCTCGCCGCCGTCTTCGCGCCGCTGCTGGCGCCGCACGACCCCTACCTGCAGAACCTGGCGCAGCGGACCATCCCGCCGGTGTGGTATCCGAAGGGAAGCTGGCTCCACCCGCTCGGCACGGACCAGCTCGGCCGCGACTACCTGTCCCGCCTCCTCTACGGCGCGCGGATCTCGCTCTTGATCGGGGTGAGCGTCGTCCTCATCGCCGGCCTGATCGGCACGGCCATGGGCCTGCTCGCAGGCTATTTCGGCGGACGCACGGACATGGCGATGACCTTCATCGTCACCACCCGTCTTTCCCTTCCGGTGATCCTGGTCGCGCTCGCTGTGGTGGCCATGGTGGGCGGCTCGCTGTGGATCGTGATCCTGGTGCTCGGGCTCCTGAAATGGGACCGTTTCGCCGTGGTGATGCGCAGCGCCACTCAGCAGGTGCGCTCGCAGGACTACGTGGCCGCCGCCCGCGCCGCCGGCGCCTCGACGGCGCACATCGTGCTGCGCGAGGTGCTGCCCAACATCGCCCCGCAGCTCATCGTGGTGGCGACCCTGGAGGCGGCCAGCGCCATCCTGCTCGAGGCCGCCCTGTCGTTCCTGGGCCTCGGCGTGCAGCCGCCGCTGCCGTCCTGGGGCCTGATGATCTCCGAGGCCAAGGCCTACATGTTCTTCTCCTTCTGGCTGATCGCCATCCCGGGCTCGGCGCTCGCCCTGCTGATCTTCGCCATCAACCTGACGGGCGACGGCCTGCGCGACGTCATCTCGCCGGACGGCCGGGGCTGACCATGACCGAGACCATCCTCGAGGTGCGCGGCCTCAGCGTCGACATCGCCACCGCCGGCGGCGTCGTCCACCCCGTTCGCGACATCTCCCTCCAGGTCGAGCGCGGCGAGACGCTGTGCGTCGTCGGCGAGTCCGGGTGCGGCAAGTCCATGACCTCGCTCGCCATCATGGACCTGCTGCCCAAGGGCGCCCGCCGCCGCGCCACGGCCCTGTCCTTCGCCGGGGAGGACCTGAGCCGCGCTTCGGGCAAGCGTTTCAACGCGTTGCGCGGCGACCGCATGGCCATGATCTTCCAGGAGCCCATGACGGCCCTGAACCCGGCCTACACCATCGGCGACCAGCTCGCAGAGCACTACCGGCTGCACCGCCAGGCCAGCGCCGCCCAGGCGCGCGAGCGCGCCGTCCACCTTTTGGACAAGGTCGGCATCGCCTCCCCGGCCGAGCGGCTGGGCCAGTACCCGCACCAGCTGTCCGGCGGCCTGCGCCAGCGCGTCATGATCGCCATGGCGCTGATGTGCGAGCCGGATCTGCTGATCGCCGACGAGCCGACCACCGCGCTCGACGTCACCATCCAGGCGCAGATCCTGCGGCTGCTGGCGGACCTCCAGAAGGAGTTCGGCGTCGCCATCTTGCTCATCACCCACGACCTCGGCGTGGTGGCCCGCATCGCCGACCGGGTCGCGGTGATGTACGCCGGGCAGGTCGTCGAGGAAGGCCCCGCCGCCGCCCTCTTCGACGACCCGCGCCACCCCTACACGCGCGGCCTGCTGGACTGCATCCCCGTCCCCGGCCGCACCGCCCGCGGCGGCCGCCTCGGCGCCATTCCGGGCGTGGTCCCGTCGCTCGTGGGCGAGCTGCAAGGCTGCAGCTTCCGCGACCGCTGCCCGCACGCCCGGCCGGTCTGCGCCGAAGATCCGCCCGCCCGCGAGGCCGGCGGCCATCGCTGGCGCTGCATCCTGGAGAAGGCCGCGTGACCGCGCTCCTCACGGCGGACGCCCTGACCCGCTCCTTCGACGTGAACCAGGGCCTGTTCCGGCGCCGCCGGACCCTGCACGCCGTGAACGGCGTCTCGCTCGACATCCGCAAGGGCGAGGTGCTGGCCATCGTGGGCGAGTCCGGCTGCGGCAAGTCCACCCTGGCGCGCATGCTGCTGGGCCTCCTGACCCCGACCGCGGGCGCCATCACGCTCGAGGGCCGCGACATCCGGGAGCTGGGCCACAAATTCGTGGCGCGCCGCGTCCAGCCCGTGTTCCAGGACCCCTACTCGTCCCTCAACCCGCGCCGCACCATCGCCTCCATCGTGGCCCTGCCGCTGGAGGCGCACGGCGTCGGCACGGCCGAGGAGCGCCGGCGCAAGGTGCTCGACATTCTCGACCGCGTGGGCCTTCCCCAGCGTTTCGCGGACCGCTACCCGCGCGAGCTCTCGGGCGGCCAGCGCCAGCGCGTCGCGATCGCCAGGGCGCTGGTGATGAATCCCGAGATCGTCATCTGCGACGAGCCCACCTCCGCCCTGGACGTCTCCGTCCAGTCGCAGATCCTGAACCTGCTGATGGACCTGCAGAGGGAGCTCGGCCTCACCTATGTGTTCATCAGCCACAACCTGGCCGTGGTCGAGCACATCGCGACCCGCGTGGCGGTGATGTATCTCGGCCGGGTGGTCGAGCTGGCGGACACGGACAGCCTCTTCCGCAGCCCCCGCCACCCCTACACGCAGGCGCTCCTGGCCTCGGTGCTGACCCCCGAGCCGGGGCTCGGCTTGCCGGACACCCATCTCGGCGTCGCCTTCCCCGATCCGCTCAACCCGCCGCCGGGCTGCCCCTTCCATCCGCGCTGCCCGCGCCGCTTCGAGCCCTGCGACGCCGTCACGCCCGCGCTGCTGCGCGAACCGGGCGGCGAGAACGCCGTCGCCTGCCACTTGCATGCGCCGCCCCCGGCGGGCGCCGCCCTTCCCAAGACCAAGAGCTGACGAGGAAACGCCCATGTCTCGCCAAGACGCCGTCGCCCGCGCCGAGCGCTATTTCACCTCAGGCGGTTTCAAGGCCGACCTCGCCCGCCTGGTCGCGATGCCGACCGAGAGCCAGAACCCCGAGCGCGCCGACATCCTCGTGGCCTATGTCGAAAAGGAGATGCGCCCGCTCCTGGAGGGCCTCGGCTTCACCTGCACGACGCTGACCCACAAGGCCGCCAAGGGGCCCTTCCTCTACGCCGAACGCATCGAGGATCCCGCCCTGCCGACCGTGCTGGGATACGGCCACGGCGACGTGATCCGCGGCCTCGACAAGGACTGGAGCGAGGGCCTGTCCCCCTGGACGCTCACCGAGGTCGGCGACCGCTGGTACGGCCGCGGCGTGGTGGACAACAAAGGCCAGCACATCATCAACATCGAGGCCCTGCGGGCCGTGCTGGAGACGCGCGGCAAGCTCGGCTTCAACGCCAAATACCTGATCGAGATGGGCGAGGAGATGGGCTCTCCCGGCCTGCGCGACCTCTGCGCCGAGCAGAAGGATCTGCTCAAGGCCGATATGCTGATCGCCTCCGACGGCCCGCGCCTCAACGCCGAGCGGCCGACCATCTTCCTGGGCTCGCGCGGCGGCGTCACCTTCGACATGACCATCGACGCCCGCGAGGGCGGGCACCACTCGGGCAACTGGGGCGGCATCCTGTCCGACCCGGCCATCCAGCTCGCGCACGCCATCAGCACGATTGTGTCGCCCACCGGACAGATCCGCATCCACGAGTGGACGCCAAAGGAGCTGCCGGCCTCGGTCCGGCGCGTGCTGGCCGACTGCGAGATCGACGGCGGGCCGGACGGCCCGACCATCGATCCCGACTGGGGCGAGCCCGGCCTGAGCCCGGCCGAGCAGGTCTTCGGCTGGTGCTCCTTCGACGTGCTGGCCATGAAGGCGGGCAACCCGGAGACGCCGGTCAACGCGGTGCCGCCGAGCGCCTGGGCCCGCTGCCAGCTCCGTTTCGTGGTCGGCGTCGACCCGGACGGGGTGCTGCCGGCGCTGCGCCGCCACCTCGACCAGCACGGCTTCCCCATGGTGAAGATCGCCAAGAGCCGCGACGAGATCTTCCACGCCACCCGCCTGGACCCGGAGGATCCCTGGGTGACCTGGGCGGTCGATTCGCTCGCCCGGACCACCGGCAAGAAGCCGGCGTTGCTCCCCAACCTGGGCGGCTCGCTGCCCAACGACATCTTCTCGGAGGTGCTGGGGCTGCGCACCATCTGGGCGCCCCACTCCTATCCCGGCTGCTCCCAGCACGCGCCCAACGAGCACCTGCCGATGGCGATCGCGCGCGAAGGCCTCCAGATCATGGCCGGCCTGTATTGGGATCTCGGGAGCGGCGACACGCCTGCGCTCTGACGTCGGGGGCGGCTCGACAGCGCGCACCGAGCGGGCGATGACGGCCGCGTCAGGCGCGCAACCTTTCCGCCGGTCAGGCTTTAGATCGATCGAACCCGCAGTTCGAGCGAGAGCGCCATGCCGAAGCCCGTAGTCGTGACGATCTCCCACGCCCTGGGTCGCGAACAGGCGGTGGAACGCCTGCGAGAGCGCATCGGAGCGATCCGCCAGGCGCTTGGCCAGTATCGCGTCGTCATGGTCAAGGACGAATGGACCGGCGATCGGCTCAACCTCGGGCTGAGCGCGCTCGGCCAGACGGTTCAGGGGACCGTGGACGTGAAGGACGACCATGTCCGCATCGAGGTTCAGCTCCCCTGGCTCCTCGCGGCCTTCGCCGATCGCCTTCAGACCCTGGTTCACGAGAAGGCGCCTGCCCTTCTCGGCCCCCCGGGGAAGCGCGACTAACCGCGCGGCCGCCGAAGGGAGGCGACTCGCCGCCCTCGGTATGGAGCGCGCCGGGGATGACGGGGGTGTGGGGCCGGGATGGCGGTGGAGGGCCGCAGCCGGCCCCCTCGCCCCGGAACGGGGAGAGGGCTGGGGTGAGGGGGGGTGGGGCTTGGCTGGATTTCGGCCCCTCATCCGACCTCGCTGCGCTCGGCTGCCTTCTCCCCGTGCCGGGGAGAAGGGATGCACGGAAATCTCCGCGGCCTTTCGGCCCGGAGGTGGAGGGCGGCGCGGAGCGGCGACGCTGGGGGCCCCACGGCGAGTGGGGTGTGGAAAAGAGAAGCCGGGAGGCCGCCAGGCCCCGCCGCTCCGCGCGCGACGTTGGAGGATGAAAGGAAGATCCCGGGGCGCTTTCAGCCCCTTCGCGCTTCGCTGGTCGGACCTTGTCTTCCGTCCGCCGCTTCGAACCGGGTGGTGAGCCCGGCCTTCGGCGGCCGCCGCCCCTGGTCCACGTCCTCACGCCTGCAGACGCCCCTCCGTGGACCAGAGCATGGACAGGGATATAGGAATTTTATCCGTTTGTCAAGCGCCGTTCTGCGCACTTGCCGTCCGGCCCCTCATCCGACATCGCTGCGCTCGGCTGCGTTCTCCCCGTGCCGGGGAGAAGGGCAGAACCCGTCATGCAAACGCCCCCTCATCCTGAGGAGCATCGCCCCTGGGCGATGCGTCTCGAAGGACGAGGGGCTCCAGGGCGCACGGCCGTTGCAACCTCCTGGAGCCCTCGTCCTTCGAGACGCCATGCTGCGCATGGCTCCTCAGGATGAGGGGGTGGGTGGGGCTGAAACGTTGAGGAGGGCGGCAGCGGGCCGCCTCGCCCCGGAACGGGGAGAGGGCTGGGGTGAGGGGCGGCGCCGGGAAGGGGATGACGGCTGGCTTGGACGGCGGATCCGGGTGGACAAGGCGCCCGTGGCGACGGCGCTCTCGTTGCCTTAGACTCGGCGCGGCGGATTCAAGAGGTCAGACGGCCATGCATATCGGTCTCATCGGCGGCATCGGAGTCGCGGCCACCATCGTCTACTATCAGCGCCTCGTCGCCCGCGTCGCCGCGCAAGGTGGACGCAGGCTCGACCTGACCATCGCGCATGGCGACATCGACGAGCTGATCCGCAACAACCTGGCCGACCGGCGGGACGAGCAGGCCTTGGCCTTCCTTCCCATCGTCGAGAGGCTGAAGGCCGCCGGATGCTCATGCTTCGCGCTCACGTCGCTGGGAGCGCATTTCTGCGCGCAGGAACTGACCGCCCTCGCCCCTCTGCCGATGGTGTCGGGCGTGGCCCCGCTTGACGACTCCTTCGCAGCCCGCGGCATCCGCAGGGTCGGTCTGCTGGGCACGCGCGTCGTCATGCGCACGCGACTCTACGGGCGACTCGCCCGGACGGAGGCGCTGGCCCTCGACGACGAGATCGAGGAGCTCGGCCAGCTGTACCAGGACGTCGCGGTCTCGGGGACATGCACGGCTGCCCAGCGGAGCGCCTTCTTCGACGCAGGCCGGCGCATGATGGAGCGCGGGGCAGAGGCGATCGTGCTCGCCGGGACAGACCTCAATCTGGCGTTCGATCGGCAGGACCCCGGCTATCCGGTCATCGACGCTCTGGACGTCCATGTCGACCTCCTGGCGGATCTCGCCCTGGATCGGACGGCGATCCCGGCGCAGGCGCGGGATTGAGCTCAGCGCAGGCCCCCGCCGATCAGGCGAGCATCTGCGTGTCGCCGCAGATCGAGATCGCCTGGCCGGAGATGGTCCGGGCCCGGGGGCTGGCTAGGAACACGATCTGGTCGGCGAGCTGCTGCGGCGTCACGTATTCCTTGATCGAGGTGTACGAGAACGCGATCGCCTCCATCTCGGAGAAGCCGACGCCGCGTTGCTGCGCCTTGGCCTCCAGCACCCGGCGCTGGCGGTCGCCCGCCACGAGGCCCGGGAGGATGGCGTTGACCCTGATCCCGTCGCCGCCGAGCTCGATCGCCAGGGACTTGGTGAAGCCGATCACGCCCCATTTGGCGGCCGCATAGGGCGACCGCATGGCGAAGCCCAGGCGTCCGGCCAGCGAGGACAGGTTCACGATCGAGCCGTTCGGGCTCCGGCGCAGATGCGGGGCCGCGAGCCGGGCGCAGTTGAACTGGCCCGTGAGGCAGACGGCGAGGCAGCGGTCCCAGTCTTCGGGGTTGATCTCGTCGACCTTGCCGGTCGGGCCCGCGATGCCGGCGTTGTTGACCAGCGCGTCGAGGCCGCCGAGCGCGCCCAGGGCGTCGTCGAACAACCGCGCCACCGACCCGCGGTCCGCGACGTCGCACACCGACCAGGTCAGCGCCGGGTCGGTCTTGCCGAGCGCCGCGAGCGCCGCCTCGTCGACGTCGCACACATGCACCCTGGCGCCCTCGCGCACGAAGGCGCGGGCGATCTCGAGGCCGATGCCGTTGGCGCCGGCCGTGACCAGCACGCGCAGGCCGTTGATGCCCAGATCCATGACGTTCTCTCCCGCCTTGCGTCTCGAAAGGGTCAGGGCGCCAGCGCGCCCCGGCCGATGATGAAGTCGGCCGCGCCCGTGATGTCGGCCGCGATGGCCGCGCGGGCCGCCGCGCCGTCGCGGCGTCGGATGGCCGCCAGCGCATCGGCGTGGAAGCGCACGGCTCCGCCTTCCCGAAGCCGCTCGGGACTGGCGCGCAAATCGAGGTTGAGCACCGGCCCGGCCTTCAGCCACAGGCCGCGGATGATCTCCACCAGCAGCGGCGAGGCGGCCGCCGCGTAGACGGCGAAATGGAAATCCTTGTTGAGGCCCACCGAAAGCCCCGCATCCGGGTCCGGCAGCGTGCTCTGGCGGCGAAAGGCCGCCTCGACCGCCCCGATCTGGAGGAGGTCGTCGTCGGTGCGCAGCCGGGCGGCCTCGGCCGCCGCATGTCCCTCGATCGCGACGCGGACCCCCGCAAGCTCGCGGAACTGGGCGACGCTCATCACCGGCACGCGCACGGAGCGATTGGGCGTCACCTCGAGCGCGCCGTCCGCGACCAGCCGGCTCACGGCTTCCCGCACCGGCATCATCGACACGCCGAGCGCGCCGGCCGCGCGGCGCAGCGACACCTTCTCGCCCGGCGCCATGCGCCCCGACACGAGCAGGTCGCAAAGCTGCGCATAGGCGCGCTCGCCCAGCGTCTGCCGCTCCAGAGGCTCGATCTCCACAAGGGCTGCCGGACGGTTCACGCGTCATCCCTGGCTCGGCGCCAACCTGAAACAAGGCTGGACAGTCGCCTTTCGAAGCGTCAGGATAACTGTGATCACAGATCACGGCAAGGCGCGAACAGGCTCCGGCAGAGGGCCGCCCCCGGATCTGACGGTCGAGGAAAAGCTTCGACGAAGTTGTCGCAGGAGGATTTGCACCATGGACACCCGTGTTCCGCTGTCACGTCGCGGCCTGCTCAAGGGCGCGGGCGGCGTCGCCGTGCTCGCCGGCATCGGCGCTCCGGCCATCGTCCGCGCCCAGAGCGAAGCCATCCGAATTGGCCACCTCACGCCCCGGACGGGATTTCTGGGCCCATTGGGCGAATACGGCGTGATGGCCATCGACCTCGCCGTCGAGGAGCTGAACGCGGCGGGCGGGATCAACGGCCGCAAGATCGAGCTTCTGAAGGAAGATTCGGTGAACCCGCAGACGGCCTCCACCAAGGCCGAGCGCATGATCGAGCGCGACAAGGTCGCGTGCATCATCGGCGAGATTTCTTCCGCGTCGTGCCTGACCATCGCGCAGGTGGCCCAGCGCACCAAGACGCTCTACGTCAACACGGGCGGCAACTCGGACGCGCTGCGCGGCGCGGACTGCAAGAAGTTCATGTTCCACGTCGAGTCGCAGAACTCGATGTATGTGAAGTCGGTCGGCCGGTCCTTCCTCGCGGCCGGGCTCGTGAAGGGCAAGTCCTGGTATTCGCTGACGGCCGACTACGCCTTCGGCCACGACCTGCTCAAGGTCGCCAAGCGCTTCATGGAAGGCAATGGCGGCAAGTTCGCGGGCGACGAGCTTGTGCCCACGGACGCGACGGACTTCTCGGCCTACCTCCTGAAGATCCGCAGCGCCAAGCCGGACCTCGTGGTGCTGAACCTGGCCGGCAACCAGATCACCAACTTCCTGAAGCAATACGCCGAGTTCGGCCTCACCTTCCCGGTCGGCGGCTTCGGCTTCGACACGGCGCTCGCCTGGGCGGCCGGCAAGGGCAACTTCGTCGGCACCTGGCCGGTGGTCTGGCACCACCTCATCGACACCCCCGGGAACAAGGCCTTCGTCGGCGCCTTCACGAAGAAATACGGCAAGCCGCCGGAGAACCAGGCCTGGGGCGACTACATCGCGATGAAGATCGTGGCCCAGAGCATGAACGAACTGAAGACGCCCGACAGCGCCAAGCTCATCGAGCATTGGGAGAAGGGCGCGAAGTTCGACCTGCTGAAGACCCGCCCGGGCTACTTCCGCGCCTCCGACCACCAGCTCATGCACGAGATGTACGCCGTCACGGCCCTGCCGGCCGACCAGGTGAAGAACCAGTGGGACATCTTCACCTCCACGGGTCCCGTGCCCGGGCCGAACGAGGACCTCGAGGTCATCGCGTCCACCAAGGACGAGGCGACCTGCACGTTCTCGTAAGACGCGCGCCGCATGGGACGGCGGCCGGCGGCCCCGCCCGTCGCCGTCCAGCGCCCCCGGCGGCGGGGGCAGTCCCCCGTCGCACGCGACCCCGACCGGCATGAGCCCGCGCCGGGCCACAGGGAACGACGCCATTGACCCTCGTGCTCTTCCTCCAGCAGGTGCTGAACGGCCTCCTCGACGGCGTCTACTACCTGCTGATCGCGCTGGGCCTGTCGCTCATCTTCTCGCTGGGCGGCATCGTCAACCTGGCGCATGGGGCGTTCTACGCCATCGGCGCCTACCTGACGCTCGTGCTGTCGCCCTATGTGGGCTTCGGCGGGTCCTTGATCCTGTCGCCGGTCGCCGTGGCGCTGCTGGGCGTGCTGATCGAGCGCTTCCTGTTCCGGCGGTTCTACCGATCCGACCCCATCCTGTCGCTGCTGCTCACCTTCGGGCTCGCCATGGTGGCCGAGCAGGCGCTGCGGATGATCTTCGGCGCCCCGCCGCTCAGCTACTCGATCCCGCAGGCGCTGCGGGGCCAGATCTTCCTGGGCGACTTCGTCTATTCCTACTACCGCACCGTCCTGCTCGCGATCGCGATCGGATGCGTCGCCGCCCTGTGGGTGCTGCTGCACAAGACGTCGTTCGGCCGGGTGGTGCGGGCCGGCGTGCAGAACCCCGACATGGTGGGCGCGCTCGGCATCTCGCTCGAGCCCTACATGGCGGCGGTGGCGGCGCTCGGCATCGGCCTCGCCGGCCTCGCCGGGGTGCTGCTGGCGCCCATCTACGCGGTCCACCCCGCGATGGGCGCCGAGATCATCACGCCGGCCTTCGTGGTGGTCGTCATCGGCGGGCTGGGATCCTTCTGGGGGGTCGTGCTGGCGGCCCTGCTGGTGGGGCTCGTCAAGGGCATGATGGTGGCGGTCGGCTACTCCGCCGGCTCCACGGCCGCGATCTACCTCCTGATGCTCCTCGTTCTGCTGTTCAGGCCGCGCGGCCTGCTCGGCGAGCGCATCACCCGGTTCGAGTGAGGCGCCCATGACGAGCCCTTCATCCGCGATTCTGGCGCGCGTTCCGATGCCGCTGCTGTCGGCCGCCATCGCGCTGGTGCTGCTCCCGGCGGCGCTGCTGGGGCTCGGGCTCACCATGACGTCGGCGACGGAGGTGGTCGTCTACGCCATGGCCTGCATGGCGTTGAACGTGCTCGTGGGCCATACGGGGCTCGTCTCCTTCGGCCACGGCGCCTGGTTCGGCCTCGGCGCCTATGCGGCCGGCCTCATCCAGCGCCACTGGATGCCGGGCGCGTTCTTCGGCCCGACGCTGCTGGCGCTGGCGCTGGTCGGCCTCCTGGCGGCCGCCTTCGGCTCGCTGATCCTGCGCCGGCGCGGCGTCTACTTCTCCCTGCTGACGCTTGCTCTGTCGGCCATGATGTACGTGGTCGCGTTCCGCTGGACGGAGGTGACGGGCGGCGAGAACGGCCTTGCGGGCATCACCCGGCCGGCCTTCGCGGGCGTCGACCTGGAGGCGTCCGCGCCCTACTACTGGTTCGTGGCCGCGCTCGCCTTCGCGGTGCTGGTCGGCCTCTGGCGGTTCCACCGCTCGCCGGTCGGCACGGTGCTGGTCGCCATCCGGGAGAACGAGCAGCGCGCCCGCTTCCTGGGCTACCCGACGAACCGCTACAAGCTCGCCGCCTTCGTGCTCTCCGCCGTGCTGACCGGCCTCGCGGGCGTCCTGCTCCTCTACAAGAACCGCATGACCTCGGCCGAGCCGATCTCGGTGACGTTCTCGGGCGAGCTTCTCGCCATGGTGGTCATCGGCGGCATGCGGAGCTTCCTGGGGCCGGCGATCGGGGCGCTCTTCTACATTCTCTTCCGCGAATTCCTGTCCATCTACACCGAGAACTGGCTGTTCTGGTTCGGCCTCGTCTTCGTGAGCTTCATCGTGTTCTCGCCCTCCGGGCTGGTCGGCGTGGCCGAGCGCCTGCTCGCGCCGTTCCGCAAGAGAGTGGTCGAGGACGCCGCCATGTCGGCGCGCCGCACCGAGGAGATGCCGCTGCCCGCCTCGCTGCGCCCGAAGGAGCATGTCCACGGCGTCGTTCTCGAGGCGACCGGCATCTCCAAGCGCTTCGGCGGCATCAACGCCGTGCGGGACGTCACGATCAGCATCCGCGACCGCACCCTGCACGCCCTGATCGGCCCCAACGGGGCCGGCAAGACGACGGCGTTCAACCTGCTCTCCGGCATGTTCGCGCCCGATCAGGGCGATGTGCGCCTGCTCGGCCGCTCCATCGTGGGCCGCTCGCCCGAAACCATCGCGTCGGCCGGCATCGGGCGCTCGTTCCAGATCACCAATCTCTTCGCCGGCCTGACCGTGGAGGAGAACCTGCGCCTCGCCGTCCAGGCTCGCCACGCCGGGCGCTTCGGCTTCTGGAAGCCGGCGACGTCCCTGGCCGGGATCGCGGACGAGACCGACCAGATGGTGCGTTACCTCGGCGTCGCCGGCATCGAGCGCGCCGAGGCCGGATCCCTGTCCTATGGCGGGCAGCGGCTGCTCGACATGGGCCTGGCGCTCGCGACCGCGCCCCGCATCCTGCTGCTGGACGAGCCTTTGGCCGGCCTCGCGGCCGCCGAGCGCCAGCGGATCGGCGCAATCATCAAGCGCATCTCGGCCGACCTCCCGGTGCTGCTGGTGGAGCACGACATCGACCGCGTGTTCCAGCTGGCCGACCACGTCACCGTCATGAACGACGGGCTCGTTCTGCTCGACGGCACGGTCGAGGACGCCCGGTCGAGCCCGCGCGTGCAGGAGGTCTATATCGGCTCGGGCGCGGCGAGCGTCGCCGCCAGGCCGCGCGAGACCGCCGCCGAGAAGGCGGAGCTGCTGACCCTGCAATCCGTGAACACGTACTACGGCAAGAGCCATATCCTGCGGGACGTCTCGCTCACCGTGCACGAGCACGAGGTCGTCGCGCTGCTGGGGCGCAACGGCGCCGGCAAGTCGACGCTGCTGAAGACGCTCACCGGGATCGCGCCGGCCGCGTCCGGCTCCATCCGGCTGTCCGGGGCCGAGCTGGTGGGCCGGCCTTCGGCCCAGACGGCGCGGCTCGGCGTCGGCTACGTGCCGCAGGGGCGCGGGCTTTTCGCCGGGATGACGGTGGCCCAGAACCTGGAGCTCGGCCGCCTGCGCCGCCAGACCGGCAACGGCGTGCATTGGGAGCTGGAGCGGATCTACGAATACTTCCCCCGCATCCGCGAACGGCTGGACAGTCCCGCCGACTACCTGTCGGGCGGCGAGCAGCAGATGGTGGCCGTCGCCCGGGCGCTGTCGGGCGACGTGCGGGTGCTGCTGCTCGACGAACCCTTCGAGGGTCTCGCGCCCGCCGTGGTGGAGCAGCTCTTCGAGGCTTTCGACCGGCTGCGGCGCGAGGTCGCCATCATCATCGTCGACCATCACCTCGATCTGGCGCTGGCGCTGTCGGACGCCACCCTGGCGCTCGAACGCGGGCAGGTCATCCACACGGGCCCCTCCAAGGCGTTGCGCGACGATCTCGACCTGCGCCGCAAGGTGCTCTGGCTCTAGTCACATCGCTGAGGTTCGTGATGCCGCATGCTTCGAACACCACGGTCGCCATTGTCGGCGTCGGGCTCATCGGCCGGGCCTGGGCGGCCATCTTCGCCCGCGCCGGCTGGCAAGTGCGCCTCACGGACCCGCATGGCCCGACGCTCGCGGCCGCGCCGGGCCTGATCCGGGAGGAGCTGGACAAGCTGGCGCGCCACGGCCTGGCGGACGACCCGCAGGGGGCGGCGGCCCGGATCACGGTCGCGGCCTCGCTGGCGGAGGCGCTCGACGGCGTCTCTTTCGTCCAGGAAAACGGGCCCGAGGTCGTCGAGCGGAAACAGGCGATCTTCGCCGAGCTGGACCGGCTGGCCCCGCCGGACGCGATCCTGTCCTCCTCCACGTCGGCCATCGTGGCGTCGCGCTTCACCGAGGGGCTGCCCGGCCGGGCCCGCTGCATCGTCGCGCATCCGGTGAACCCGCCTCACCTCGTGCCCATCGTCGAGCTCTGCGGCGCGCCCTGGACGTCGCCCGAGACCGTGGAGCGCGCCCGGGAGGTGTTCAGCGCCATCGGGCAGGTCCCGATCACGGTGAAGAAGGAGGTCGACGGCTTCATCCTCAACCGCCTGCAGGGCGCGCTGCTGGCGGAAGCCTTCCGGCTCGTCGGCGAAGGCTATGTCTCGGCCGAGGATCTCGACCACACGGTGAAGGACGGCCTCGGCCTGCGCTGGTCGTTCATGGGGCCGTTCGAGACCATCGAGCTCAACGCGCCCGGCGGCATCCCGGACTACTGCGCCCGCTACACCGGCTTCTACAAGGGGCTGGCCCGCGACGCCGCCGGGCCCGAGGTCTATGAGAGCCCCAATATCGACCGCGTCGCGGCGGCCTGGCCGCATGCGGCCACGCCCGAGCGCATCGCCGAACGCACGCGGTGGCGCAACGAGCGGCTGGCCGCGCTCGCGTCCCACAAGCGCGCCGCGCCCGACCCCGCCTGATCAAGCCCCCCGTCGAGGAAAAGGGAACCGCCCATGAGCCGCAAAGTCATCATCACCTGCGCCGTCACGGGCGCAATCCACACGCCCTCCATGTCGCCGGCGCTCCCGGTCACCCCGGAGGAGATCGCGGACGCCGCCATCGGGGCCGCGGAGGCCGGCGCCGCCATCGTCCACCTTCACGCCCGCAATCCCACGACCGGCCAGCCCGACCAGACGCCGGAGGCCTTCGCGCCCTTCCTGAAGGTCATCAAGCAGCGCTCCAACTGCGTCATCAACCTGACGACCGGCGGCGCCCCGACCATGACCGTGCAGGAGCGCGTGCGTCCCGCCGCTACCTTCAAGCCGGAGGTGGCCTCCCTGAACATGGGCTCGATGAATTTCGGCCTGTTCGGGATGCTCAACCGCTTCAAGGATTTCAAGCACGAGTGGGAGCCGAAATATCTCGGCAACAAGGACATCCTGTTCCGTAACACCTATCAGGACATCGAGTATGTCCTCACCACGCTGTCCGAGACCGGCACGCGCTTCGAGTTCGAGTGCTACGACACCTCGCACCTCTACAATCTCGCCTACTTCCTGGACCGCGGCCTCGTGAAGGCGCCGCTCTTCGTGCAGACCGTCTTCGGCCTGATGGGCGGGACCGGGGCCCATCCGGAGGACGTGATGCACATGAAGCGGACGGCGGACCGGCTGTTCGGCGACAAGTTCAAGTGGTCCGTGCTGGGCGCCGGGCGCCACCAGCTGCCGATCGCCGCCATGGCGGCCGCCATGGGCGGCAACATCCGCGTCGGCCTGGAGGACTCGCTCTGGGCGGGGCCCGGCAAGCTGGCCCAGTCGAACGCCGAGCAGGTCGCGTCGGCGCGGCGCATCATCGAGGGCCTCGGCATGGAGGTCGCCACCCCGGACGAGGCGCGCGAGATCCTGTCTCTCAAGGGCGGCGACAAGGTCGATTTCTGAGGACCCCAGGTTCGGGGCCCGCGCCGCGGCGCGGGAGGCGGAGAATCCGGCCAGCGTCGCCTCCCCCGGCCTCGCCGGCCGACGAAGCCCGCGACGTCCCTGCCCTGCTTCAGGCGGCGCGCCTGCGCCGAGCCCCGGCTGACGCAAGTCGACGGCCAGTCACGACCCGGCCTGAGCGGCTTCCCGGGACATCGCATGTTCAGGAAAGCTGGTCTGACGCTCGATCATTCGCCGGACGACGATCGGGGCGGGACCTTGGTGAAGCGCGATCAGGGCCTTGCTGATATCGGTGTCGGCCTGCGTCATGCGTTGGTTCTGACGAAGATACTCCTGCCACGTGGGGCAGTCGTAACGCTCGATCCAGGTCGTGGGATCGGCGAGGTCGCGCATCAGCGTCCAATGGCGCGCGCCGTCCCGCAGGCGGATCCTGCGCCGGCCAGCCATCACCGACATGAAAGCTTGCTCGTCCTCCGGGCGGATCCGGTACTCGATCGCCACGATGATCGGGCCGCTCTGCGGCCGGATGTCGAGGGAGATTTCCGGGTCCTTCCACTCGCGCGGCGTGAGGTCGAGCTCCTGGACGTCAGGAACCGGGAACACACGACCCAGCGCCGCGCCCAGCGCGAGCACGACGGCTGAGCCGAGCAAGGCGTTGCGAGTGCCCGCCTGCTCGGCCGCGATCCCCCAGGCCCAGCTCCCCACGGCCATCCCGCCGAACGCCGCCATCTGGTAGAGCGCTACGGCGCGCCCGACGACCCAGCGCGGCGACGACAGCTGGACCGCGGCGTTGAAGCCGGCCAGAGCCAGGACCCAGCTTGCGCCCCCGACGAGCATGCAGCCCATGGTGACGAGGGGCCGACCGCTGAGGGCCGCGCCCCCGGCGCAAGCCGCCGCCCCGGCGAACGCCAGCGCGACGCAGCTCTCCGCCGACAACGAACGCCGGCGCATCTCACCGCCGAGAAACGCCCCGGCGATCGCGCCCACGCCGAATGCGCCCAGAAGCAATCCAAAGGTCAGCGGGCCACCCTGGATCAGGTCGCGGGCGATCAAGGGCATCAGCGCCTGAACGGAAATCGCCGCTGCGCCGAAGACGAAGCTGCGCGCCATGACGTTGAGGATGCGCGGCGACATCGCCACATAGCGCACGCCCGCCGCCATCGCCCTGCCGAGCGTCTCTGGCGGAAGCCTCCGCTCGACCTGCGGCAGACGCCATCGGGCCAACACGACGATCAAGCCGAGATAGCTGACGGCGTTGATCGCGAACGCCCAGAATGCGCCAGCCCAGGCGACGATGAAGCCGCCTATGGCCGGCCCGACGCTGCGCGCGATGTTGAAACCAACGCTGTTCAGGGCGATGGCGGCCGGAATCTCGGCCCGCGGCACCATCTCTCCCACCAGCGACTGCCAGGCGGGTCCGTTGATCGCGGTCCCGCATCCGATCAGGAAGGTGAAGCCTAGCAGCGCGGCCGGCGTGAGCAGTCCCATGAGGCTGAACACGGCCAGGAGCACCGAGGACGCCAGCAGGAACACCTGCGCCGCCAGCATCAGCTTTCGACGGTCGAGATTGTCGGCGAGCGCTCCCGCCATGAGCGAGAAGAGCATCACTGGCACGGTGTTGGCGGCCTGGACCAAAGACACCATGCCGGCGCTCGGATCCAGCGAGGTCATCAGCCATGACGCGCCGACCGTCTGGATCAGCCCGCCGAGGTTGGACGCCAGGCTCGCGATCCAAACGTGGCGAAAGATGCGGCGTTGGAACGGAGCTAGCTGCACTGAATCCACTCCCGAACGGCGCAGACGGCCGGTCTCACGAAGGCCCGGGCGCGTACGGCGCTCGCTGCTCCCACCCACAATCGCTGGCATGAGTCGTCAACGACTACCGGAAGTTGAAGCACCCTATGGTCAAGGGATCGCAAACCGAAACCGCCACATTGGCGTGGCTGCTGGATCATGTGATCATGACGGCTGTTCGCGATCGTAGGAGGAGGACCTCATGCGGTTTCTGGCGGTCGTCGGCGCGCTCGCAATCCTCGTCGCAATCGGAGCAGCGGTCTATCTGTTTGGCGGCTTCTACAGCGTCGCCGCCCAGGTCGAAGACCCTGCCGTCATGAACTGGGCGCTCGTCCAGATCCGCAGCCGTTCGATCCGGCGCAACGCGGCCGACGCCCCTCCGCCAGACCTTCAGGGCCGCGTCGCGGCCGGCGCCCGGGCCTTCGTGCAGCGCGGCTGCCCGACCTGTCACGGAGCGCCGGGGATGGAGTGGGCGAAGTTCTCGGAGGGCTTGAACCCCTCGCCGCCGGACCTGAAGGACGTTGCGGCCGAGCTCGAGCCGCAGCACGTCTTCTGGGTGGTGAAGCACGGGATACGGATGACCGGCATGCCGAGCTTCGCATCGGCCGGAGTGGCCGACGACGAAATCTGGTCCATCGCGGCCTTCGTCAAGCAGCTGCCGAAGGCGTCAGAGGGAGACTTCAAAGCCTGGACGGGAGAAGGAGGCGCGGCGCCTCCCGCCTCCACCCCCACGGCCCCCAAGCCCTGACCCTGTCGCCTCAGTCGCGCAGCCAGATCTCCATGGTTCTGGCGCGCAGGTTCGGGTAGGCCTGCTGGAGGCTGACGATGCGCGCGTCCGGCAGGGCCTTGTTCTTGATGTCGGCCGCCAGCGTCCGGTCCTCGGGCGTGTCCTTGTAGATCCTGATTTCGTCCCGCGACGGCGTCTGCCCGACGGCCTCCACGGCCGGCGCCGCGAAGCGCGGGTCCTGGTCCACGTCGCGCTGGATCTGGCGGGCGCGATCGCTGTTGGCGCGATACTGGATGTAGACCGTATAGAGACCAGAGGGGGCCGCGGCGGGCGAAGCGGACTGGGCCACCTTCTCCTTGATGGCGTAGGTCGAGTCCGCCTGCCTCAGGACCGCGCTGGCGATCCCGTTCCGCTCCTCGGTCTTCGCCGTCGCGCCCGAGTCGTCGGGACAGTTGTGGCGCTCCAGGTCCTCGCGAAGCATGGCCGCCAACGCCCCGATGGCGGAGCTGGACTCGTCCAACCCCGTTTTGAGCTGCTGGGCGGAATACCCGGTGACCCTCACCAAAAGCTGTGCTTCGTTCTTCTTCTCGCAATACTGACCCGATGTCCGCTCCATATAGAGCTTGGCGAGGCTCATCTGGTTGTCGAAGGCCGTCTGGCTTGATTTCGCACGCCGATCAGCCTCGTAGTTGTTGAGATTGTAGAGCGAGATGCCCAGCGCCGGAACGCCGGCCAGCACGCCGAGGATCCCGCCGAGAAGTTTGATCCCGTCGTCGAGCGCCATGACCTTTCGTCCTTGATCCTGTCGAGGCTTGGAGGCGAGCCCGTCGGGCCAGCGCCGCTCACTGCGGCGGCATCCGCCGGGAGACGAGATCGCCCAGGTTCCACTTCTCCTGCTTGCCGAGAAAGCCCCAGGCCGTGACGGCCAGGAACACCGGCAGAAGCGGGCCGCTCAGGCCGCCCAGCGCCGGGATGGCCTTGGTGGCGACGCCGGCGAGCTGGTCGAGCACGCCGCCGGCCGGCGCCTTCTCGAACATGGCGGCGAGCACGGATCCGATCAGGCCCAGGGCCGTCTTCTTGCCGGTGAGCAGGTTGCCGAGGCCGGCCCCGAGGGCGTTGTTGACCGGCGCCAGCTTCGGGTTGCGCGCGACCAACTCGGACACCACGCCCTTGATGGCCCGGATCGTCTCCGGGTCCACCACGTCGCCGTCGGCGGCCGCGGCTGCGGCCGCGGGCTGCGGCCTGTCCTTTCGGACCAGCATGGCTTCCAGCCTGTCGAGCCGCAGGTTGATGGCGTCGGCTTCCGCGCTCATGAGCTCTCCTCCCGCTTGTTCGAGGTCCGCGTTGGACAGAGTCGTGGGGGGCGTGACGTCGGCCGTGCGCGCGCCCGCCCCGCCCCGGGCGGCCGCCGGGGTCGCGGCGGCGAGCCCGGCTCGCACCGCGGTCTCGAAAAGGCGGGCGATCCGCGCGATCTCCTCGGCCTTGTCCTGCCCGTTGACGATGCGGCGGGCCGCGACGTAGTCGCACCGAGAGCCCTTGATGAAGTCGGCCAGCTTCACGCCCGTCCAGAGGCCTTCGATGTGGCCGAACACGGACACAGGGGCGTCGATGCGCGAATCCAGCAGCAGGTTCGGCTCGTGCACGAAGTCCCGGTTGAAGCGCCTCGCGCAGCGCTGGTAGTTGTCGAAGTGGGTGAGCTGGACCCGGCCGCGGCCGAAATAGCTGACGCCGTTCACCGGCGCGGCGTAATCCCGCTTGATCTTGCCGGCTTCGAACATCTTGCGGACGTGCAGCCGCGCGGCCTGGTCCGTGTCCTTGAACCCTTCGCGGACCGGGACCATGCGGCGGCCGGTCTCGTGGAAGACGCTGGCCAGGATATAGGCGAGCCAGCGGGGGTCCCCGTCGGCGACCTTCCGCTCCCAGACGTCCAGCACGTCCTCGACGCCGCGCACTTGGCTGTCGCGCAGGACCCCGTCGAAGAGGGACCGGCGACAGGCGTCGAAAAACGCCTGGCGCGCCAGCGCGGGCGTCCGCTCGGCCCCGCTGATCGCGCCCGCGAACCGGTCGAGCCCGGTCTGCTGCAGGGCGTCCCGCAGCGCTGCGGGCGGAATGTCGGTCTCGTCGGGGAGGTCCGCGACGGCCGCGTCCGGCCTGGTCGGAGCCGGCGCGACAGGCGCCCCGGCGGCGGCGACCAGCGGCAGGTCGATCCGGAGCGCCGCGGCGGTGGCCGGCCCGCATGTCGCGTCCACGGCGTCGGGGCCCAGCACGCGCTTCTGGAACGCCGCCAGCGCCATGGCCGAGCTCCGGCCGAAGTCGCCATCGGCCGTTCCGGCGAGATCGCCGACATCGATCAACGCCTTCTGAACCAGGCGCGCGGCCTCGCCGCCCGAGCCAAAGCGCACGATCTGCCGAAGCTCGGCGGCGTTGGAGGCCGCAAGCACGGCCAGTTCGGTTCCGGTGAACAGCAGGTACACGAAGCGCTTCTGCGAGCGGCTGTAGGCGTTCTCCTTGAAGGCCCGCCATGCGCCGGTTTCGCGCGCTCCGCCCCGGCTGGGCGAACTGGGCAAGCCCGACACCACCTGGCACCCGGCGCTGGAGAAGCGTCGGTCCGGCAGGTCGTGATAGGCCGAATGAAGATTGTCGGCGGCGAAGTCGCCCGGGCCGGAGCCGAAGTCGATCCGATCGAAGTTGTCGTAGGCCGTGTCGTTGGCGGTCCGCCGCACCGGGAAGAAGCAGTTCTGTCGGAAGGCGGGATGGCCGGAGGGCTGGCCGTCCTTGTGGACGCCGATCGCATACTCGTATCGCCCCGGAAGCAGCATGTTGGCCCCGGCGCCGCCGCGCGTCTTCGCGGCCGCGATGCTGCCCATCGAGGGCGCGGTCGAACCGGGAAACAACGCGATCAGCCTAGTCTCGCGGTCCCACTGGCCGATGGAGCAGTTCACGTCGAGATGGTTTACCGCGCCGATCGTGGCCGTACGCGCCGGGGCGAAATCGACGCTGGCGGGACTGACCGGGAAAGCGCCCCGGACGCCGAAGAACACGAGCCCCTTGTCGGGAAGCGCGAATCCATAGCGCCGGGCCGCAAGGTCGAGGAAGTCGTGGGTGACGTTCAGCGTGGCCATGGGAACCGCCCTCGTTCTGCCTGTGTGCTGTCGGTCGAAACGGTCGTGGTCGTGGCTCCGGTCAGGACAGCACGGCGTCGCGGAGGCCCTTCGCCCGCGCCGCCGCGTCTCCGGCCAATCCGCTGATGGTGGCGCGCCCCTCGAAGGCCGTGTGGACGGCGTGGAAGCCCAGGGACCGGTAGGCCTCGAACTGTTCCTCAGAGAAGAACTGGTCGCTCGTGGTCTCGTGGGGGAAGTCTGGGTAGCGACGCTTGTAGTCCAGGACGTAGTCGTTCTCGTCGCCCGTGAGCGACGCCTTCACGTAGATCAGCCGCCCCTCGCCGTCGCTGTAGTGGATCGACCCCACGGCCACGTGCGGCCTGTGGTTTTGCAGGTCCGCCGGCAGCGCCCTTCCATTCGCCATGGCCTCGTCGATCTTCAGCGTCGCGGCGGCGATCGCCTGCCAGGGCAGTTCGATGCGGACGCCGAGGTCGATGCGGGCGTAGCGCTGCAGCGCCACGAACGAGCCGAAGGACATGCCGGGATCGGCCTCCGCGTCGATGGCCACGATCACCTTCACCCGCCGGCGCAGGAGCTCGTACAGGCCGAGATTCTCGATGTGCCCGCCGTCGGTGAGGTAGACCTGCTCGGCCCGCTCATCGAGCTGGCTGAACATCTCGCTCACCAGGTAGAGCCCGAGACCATCGCGGATCTTCTCCCAGGACGTGGGCTGAAAGCCGGGCTCCAGGTGCTTCGGGTTGTCCAGCCAGTAGCCCAGCCGGATGTTGAGCAGCGCCAGCGTCGGGGCCATGCCCCAGAGGGAATTCGACCCCATGTTGGACGAGGCCGCCGCGCCCGAGATCGCGATGGCCGAACCGAAATCCGGCGACGGCCGCGAGCCCGTTCTGACGAAGCCGGTCGCGCTGGACCCGCAGAACACGGGGGAGAAGAAGAAGAAATCCGCATTGCGTCCGCGCCGGTTGACCTGCCGCGACGCCTGGACGTTCAGCGCGCAGTTGAGCAGCGGCAGCGGCCCCGTGTCGCCCGTGACGTCGTCCAGCGCCATGGTCCCGCATTCCGGCGGATCCTGGCCGGGCGGCAGGCCATCCATGTTGCGCGGGTCGAACAGAAAGGCCTTGCTGAGCCGGTCGCGGTACAGCCTGTGCAGCGAGTTCGCGTTGGGCTTGAACAGCCAGGTGAGCACGAACAGCCCCAGCCCCGCGGCGGCGAAGCTGGGCGCGATGAGGTTGGGCGCCTGGCAGGCCCTCTCGAGCTCCTGGGACGAGATGCTGTCGCTTCCGGGAGGCGGCGTCAGCAGCGAGACGTCCGGCGCGCCGCAGGCCCAGCTCACCAGCTTGGCGAGCCCGACCGGCCGATGGATGAAGCCGATGTCCGTCATCAGCGTCAGCTGGACATAGGCCACCCACAGGAGGAACGGCAGCGCCAGCGCGACCACGAGCGAGCCGAGCTTGGCGAGAGCCGCCTTGATCACGGGCCGCGCGCTGGGCTTGCTGCTGGCCTTGCGCACCGTCTCCCCGAGCGTCCGGCTGAAGAAGGCGAGGATCGCCGCGAGCGGGGCGAGATAGGGCGCGATCAGCATCGCAAGTCCCAGGAGCCGCGTGACCGGCCCCTCGGCCTCCCGCGCCGTCGGCGTCGGCGACGTCAGCGGGCTCCAGACCTGGAACGCGCCGCGGACGGCGAGAGGCTGCAACTCCATCGCCGCGATCGCGAGGGTCGCGCAGATCCAGACCACCGCGGCCTTGTAGAGGGGCCCCTTGAACTCCGCCTGGTCGGCGCGCAGGGACTGCACGATGGCCCAGACCAACAGAAGCGCCAGCCCGGCTCCGAGAGCGAGCTGCGTGTAGGCGAACCGTTCGACCAGGCTCCCCCCGTCGTCGCCGAGCAGATAGGCTTGCTGGTTGTGGTTGAACATGCCGGTCAGCCCGGCCAGGAACAGCAGGATCGCGGCCGCCATCGCCATGTTGGCGACGAGTCCGCGCAGCACCACCGCGCCCGAACCGATGACGTCCGGCAGGCCGTGCGGGACGAGATAGCGCGAGTAATTGCGGATATGCCCGACGGCGTGGCTGTCCGCCTTGTCGCCGGGCTGCGTCGCGAACGGAAACTCCCCGCCCGTCTTCTCCATGCCGACGCGGACGGCGGCGCCGATATAGCCGCCGCCTGAAACCGTCGAGAGATAATGGAAGCGCGACAAGCCGCCATTCGGCGCGTTGCTGCGCGCGAGATCCTGGTCCAGCGCCTGCAGAGCGCCCAGGGCGAAGGCCGCCGAGCGGATGCCGCCGCCCGAAATGGCGAGGCCAAGCCCCTGGACCGGGATGTCGACGGCCCGGATCGTTTTCGCGGCGGACGGCGCGTCCGCGCCCGCCTGGGAACCCGCATCGTCCTGCGCCGGATAAACCAGCTGCTCGATCCCGCCGAAACGCCGGTTGATCCAGTCGATCTCGGCGCGCTGAACGCTGCCGAAGTCGCTCCGATAAGGGGAGGACGATCCTGCAGACGACGAAGCCATGGCGATGAACTCCGCTCGACTTCTCATGAAGCCGGTCGTGGCGGACGATGATTATTCGTTCACCAGTCTGGTTATGGCTAAGCTGCGCGTTTCATGATCGAAAAATCCATGAATATGATGATGGCCTTGCCTTCAAGCACGCCATGCAACCTCAATGTGAAGAGAGCGCCAAAACGCCAAATCGACGGAAAGAGCTGCGAACATCTCCCGCCAACTTGCGTTCGGCGTCGCGTGCCTCATGGGAGCACGGGAGCGGGATCGACGTATGTGTCGAAATTCACATTCGAAAGGACAGGAGCCCAGGCGACGCATCTGCGACCGGTGGAGCGGCGCCGCCAGGCCCGAGCCGGAGCACGTGGGACCCCAGCCGGGCACGGCGTCCGATGCGGCCGATGGCGGCACGCCTGCTTGTTGCGAGCCAGGCCGCGAAGCCGCCGGCGGACGAATTCTGTCCCATCGCGCTTTTGAATAGTGGTCGGATGTGATCTGATTCGCTCGGCTGATGGAGGTGAGGATGGAACGTTGCTTCCAATTGCTCCTCGAATTCACTCTGTCGAACGTACTCACGCCGCACCAGTGCGCTGGGTGATCGCTGCCCGGGATCGGCAATGGCGGCTCAGCGCCAGGGAAGCGCTCCTGCGAAACACGGCTCCGACTCTGTGGCACCTTCGTTCGCCAGCTTTCAGGCGCACTCGTCAGGTCCGCCCCGCCGGGGCTGGAACGGCAAAGCGATACGGATTCCGTCATCGTCGGAGCCGCAGGCGCCCGCCAGCGTCGACCTGTCGCGCCGGCGGGAACTGATGCAGCTCAATGCGCGTCGATCAGTGGCGTCGCATCGTCGCCCAGCGACGCCAGCAGCCTTGCTGCGGGACCGCTCGGTCTGTCGCTGCGACGCGCTGACCGGAATGCTCGATTGTCGATGCGCATTCCCGTCGCCGCATCCTCTCATTGCTGGTTCGGGTGATCGCTATGACCTCCATCGTGAGCGGTTTTGAGAGTTGACCGGGACCAGATTCGCCGGCCGGAGGGAAAAACGCCCATGTCTCTTGGAACCATTCTTCTCATTGTTCTGGTCATATTTCTGCTTGGGGGCTTCAGCGGCCGTTTCGGCGGCTACGGCTACGGATTTGGTCACGGCGGCATCGGTGTGATTGGGCTGCTCCTCATCATTATTCTCGTCTTGCTTGTGCTCGGGCGGATCTGAAGGTCTTCGGTCGCGCCTCCCGGAGCAGTCCACGATGGCCGTGATTGCAAACGAACTGTACCGGCTGCGTCGGCGGGTGCGCGAGCCTGACACGCAGCTCGGACTGGCTGCGCGCTATTGGCGGAGCGCGTCAGGCTTCTGGCGCGGGCCGGGCGCCTGGAAGGCGCAGGGTCTCGCGGGGATGGTGGTCTGCAGCGTCATCCTGCAGCTGGCGATCCAGTATCGCCTGAACTATTGGGGGCGCGACTTCTTCGACGCCTTCGGCCGTCGTGACGGCGCCACTCTCCAATCCCAGGCCTTGCTGTTTCTGCCGCTCGCCGGGGCGAGCCTTCTGGCGACGGTCTTCGCCGTGTGGGCGCGCATGACGACCCAGCGGCGTTGGCGCGCCTGGCTGACCGGTCACCTCATCGATCGGTGGCTGCTGCATGACCGGTTCAGAAGCCTGACGTTCACCGTCGGCGAAGATCAGAACCCTGAGTACCGCATCGCCGAAGACGCTCGCGCGGCCACCGACGCGCCGATCGCGCTGGCGGTCGGCCTGCTCAACGCGGTCCTTAGCGCGATCATCTTCATCGGAATATTGTGGAACGTCGGGGGCGATCTCATCGTCGAGGGGCGTGGATTCACGCTCACGATCCCCAAATACCTGGTGATCGCGGTTGCGTTGTATTCGGCCCTGCTCACCCTGGCGGCGATGGTCATCGGCCGGCGCCTGGTGAGCGTGATCGCGAGCAAGAACGCCGCCGAGGCGCAATTCCGGTCGATCGGATCCCACCTGCAGGAGAGGTCCGCGGCGCTGCCGACGGCCATCGGTCAACCCGAGCAGCAGCATGCGCTGACGGAAGCGCTCGGCGCGGTGATCGCAAACTGGCGGAGAGTCTGCTTCCAGCTCATGCGCATGACGATGGTGTCACAAGGAAACCTGCTGCTGGCGCCCGTCCTCGCCTGGGGGCTGTGCGCGCCGAAATACCTGCTCGGCTCGATGTCGCTCGGCGAAGTGGCGCAGGTGACCGCCGCGTTCATCACCGTCCAGGCCGCCCTCAACTGGTTCGTGGAGAACTACGCCGGTCTGGCGGACTGCATGTCCTCCGTGAACCGCGTGGCGTCCCTGCTGATCGCCTTCGACCAGCTCGACAGCGACGATCCCGTTTCGGCGGGCGGGCTTGCGGAGCCCCTCGACATGGCCGGCGGATGAGCGCGGGCGCGCTGTCGCCGAGCGCAGCCACCGCGCTCCAGAGTTCATCCGCAGTTCGGTTGCGATGAGACAGGGAGCGGAATAAGCGGATCTCGATCGAGATGTCGAACCGCTCAGTACCTGCGCGTCCCACCCTCCCCCCGCTCCCGGTCCTCTTTGGCCGGGGACTGCGGCAACCACGCCATTCCATGGCCTTCGCGGGCTATCGTCGCCAATGTCCCAACGGAGAATTCCCATGCGCATCATCGACGTCCGCGAAGTGACCAAGCCGATCTCGTCGCCCATCAGGAACGCCTATATCGACTTCTCGAAGATGACCGCGAGCCTCGTCGCGGTGGTGACCGATGTCGTGCGGGACGGCCGCCGGGTCGTGGGCTACGGCTTCAACTCGAACGGCCGCTACGGCCAGGGCGGCCTCATCCGCGAGCGCTTCCGCGACCGGATCCTGGAAGCCGACCCGCGCAGCGTCCTCAACGGCGCCGAGGACAACCTCGACCCCCACAAGCTGTGGGCGGCGATGATGCGCAACGAGAAGCCGGGCGGCCACGGCGAGCGCTCGGTGGCGGTGGGCACGCTCGACATGGCCATCTGGGACGCCACCGCCAAGATCGCCGGCAAGCCCCTGTTCCGGCTTCTCGCCGAGCAGAAGAACACGACCGCTGATCCGCGCGTCTTCGTCTATGCGGCGGGCGGCTACTACTACCCCGGCAATGACGACACGCAGCTGCGCGCCGAGATGCGCGGCTACCTCGATCGCGGCTACACTGTCGTCAAGATGAAGATCGGCGGCGCGTCCATCGCCGAGGACCAGCGCCGGATCGAGGCCGTGCTGGCCGAGATCGGCGGCCAGGCGCAGCTCGCCGTGGACGCCAACGGCCGCTTCGACCTGGAGACCGGCATCGCCTACGCCAAGATGCTCCGTCAGTACCCGCTGTTCTGGTGCGAGGAGATCGGCGATCCGCTGGACTACGCTCTCCAGGCCGCGATGTCGGAGTTCTATCCCGGCCCCATGGCCACCGGCGAGAACCTCTTCTCGCATCAGGACGCGCGCAATCTCCTGCGCTACGGCGGCATGCGGCCGGACCGCGACTGGCTGCAGTTCGACTGCGCCCTCTCCTATGGCCTCGTCGAGTACCTGCGCACGCTCGACGTGCTGCATCAGTTCGGCTGGTCCCCCTCCCGCTGCATCCCGCATGGCGGCCACCAGATGTCGCTCAACATCGCGGCCGGGCTCGGGCTCGGCGGCAACGAGAGCTACCCCGACCTGTTCCAGCCCTATGGCGGCTTCCCGGACGGCGTGAAGGTGGAGACCGGGCATATCGTCATGCCCGAGATCCCCGGCATCGGATTCGAGGGCAAGTCGGACCTCATCAAGGTGATGCGCGAACTGGCCGAATAGGTCCGCTCAGGGTCAGGCGCTGACCTCCGACGGGCAGGCGCGCAGCCCAGCAGCGCACATCGGGTCAGTTGTTGCAGCGAGCCTCGAGCCCGTCCACAAAAGAGCGATCCCAGCGTCCTTCGCGAATGGCCGCCATCGTGGCCTCCTCGGCCGCGTGCTGCTTCATCGCCTTCTCGATGGCGGCCGGCGCCTCGTCGGGCGCGAAGGCCAGCAACCCGTCCTGGTCGCCCACGACGATGTCGCCCGGGCGCACCACCATGCCGCCGACCGTGACCGGGACGTTGATGGCGCCCGGACCGTCCTTGTAGGGACCCCGATGGGTCACGCCGCGCGCATAGACCGGGAAGTCGCGCTCGCGGATTTCGGCGACGTCGCGGATGGCGCCGTCGAGCACCATGCCGGCGAGGCCCAGCGTCGCGGCCGCGAAACTCATGATGCCGCCCACCAGGGCGTTGCTGAGGTCGCCCTCGGCGTCGATCACCATGACGTCGCCAGGGCGGCACACGTCATAGGCGCGCAGGATGGCGAGGTTGTCGCCGCCGCGCGTCTTGATGGTCACGGCCGTCCCGACCATGGGCGCGGGGCGATGATAGGGCGCCAGGCCCCTGCTGCCGCGGTTGCGGCGGAACTGGTCGCTCAGCAGCGCGACCGGGATGGTCTTCAGCTTGGCAATGATCGCCGCGTCGGCCTGCGGCGCGGCGGGGTGGAGCTCGATGGCGGCCATGGCGGTTTCGTCCCGTTTCGGTGATTACTGAAGCTTGCCGACCGCGTCCGCGATGCGGGCGACGCCGTCGTCGAGAATGTCCTGCGACGTCGCGATCGACAGGCGGAAAAAGGGCGACAGCCCGTAGGCCGTCCCGGCCACCAGCGCGACGCCGGCCTGTTCGAGCAGGTAGAGGACCACGTCGCCGTCCGTCTCGAGGCGCTTGCCGCCGGGCGTCGTGCGGCCGATCAGGCCGGCGCAGTTCACGAAGAGGTAGAAGGCCCCCTCCGGCAGCCGGCAGGACAGGCCCGGGATGGCGTTGATGGCCGCCGCCGTCCGGTCGCGCCGCTGGCGGTAGGTCGCGACGCTTTCGGCCACGAAGCCCTGGTCGCCGTCGAGCGCGGCCGCGGCCGCGGCCTGGCTCACCGAGCAGCTGTTGCCGGCCGACTGGGACAGGAACGTGTCCATCGCCGCGACGAGGTCCTTCGGACCGGCAGCCCAGCCGATGCGCCAGCCGGTCATCGCATAGGTCTTGGACACGCCGTTGATCGCCAGCGTGCGATCCTTCAGCTCCGGGGCGGCGGCCAGCAGATGCGGCGCCGGCCCGGGCCCGTACACGATGTGCTCGTAGATGTCGTCCGTCATCACCATCACGGCGGGATGGCGGGCCAGCACCTCGGCCAACGCCCTGTACTCGTCCGGCGAGTAGGTCGCGCCCGTCGGGTTGGAGGGGGAGTTCAGCACGAGCCAGCGGGTCCGGGGCGTGATCGCCGCCTCCAGGCGGGCCGGCGAGAGCTTGAATCCTTCCTCCTCCGGGCACGCCACCGTCACGGGCGTCCCGTCGCAGGCGAGCGCCATGTCGGGATACGAAACCCAGTAGGGCGCCGGGACGATCACCTCGTCGCCTTGCTCCAGCGTCGCCGCGAGCGCGCTGTAGATGGCGCTCTTGGCGCCGTTGGTCACCACGATGTCCTGCGGCTCGTAGCTCAGCCCGTTCTCGCGCAGAAGCTTGGCCGCAATGGCGCGGCGCAGTTCGAGCGTGCCCGGCAGCGCCGTATAGCGCGTCGCGCCGGCGTTCATGGCCGCAGCCGCAGCGGCGCGGATAGGGGCCGGCGTGTCGAAATCCGGCTCGCCGACCACGAGGCTCACGATCGAATAGCCCTCGCGCCGGAGCTGGTTGGCCCGCTCGGCCGCAGCCGTGCTGGGCGAGGGCTTGATGCGCCTGACGCGCGCGGCGACACGATCAGCACTCACGGAGGCGCCCCATCGATGGTGTTCCAGGATGGGCGGACGCTATACCGGCCGCGCGGACAGGGCTAAGACGGGATTGCTCTGTCAAGATAGCGTCCGCTTATGGCTGGCCGCGGCGCGAGCGCCCGGGTCGGAGGGATGCCGATGAATTTCAGGCGGCTGCAGTATTTCGTGAAGATCGTCGACATCGGCAGCCTCACCCAGGCGGCCGACGTGCTCCACGTGGCGCAGCCGGCGCTGAGCCAGCAACTCGCCACCCTGGAGAGCGAGGTGCGCCAGCAACTGCTGCTGCGCACCAAGCGCGGCGTGACGCCCACCGAGGCCGGCAAGGTGCTCTACCGCCACGCGCAGCTGATCCTGCGCCAATGCGCCCAGGCGCAGGCGGACATGAACGCCGCCGGCCGCGCGCTGTCGGGGTCAGTCTCGATCGGCCTTGCGCCGGGCACCGCCGCCGCCGGCCTGGCCCTGCCATTGCTGCGGGCCGTGCGCATCCGCCACCCGGACGTGGTGCTCTATCTCAACGAGACCTACGGGATGACGCTCTCGGAGCTCGTGATGAGCGGCCGCATGGATCTCGCGGTGCTTTACGGCGGCCGCGCGCCCGTGCACGGCCTCGCCTTCCAGCCTCTCCTGTCCGAGCCGCTCTTCCTGGTGGGTCCGAACAGCCTCGGCCCGGCGCCCGAGACGACGCCGGTGCGGCTGATCGCCGACATGGATCTCTATCTGCCCCGTCCCTACAACGTCGTCCGCAAGATGGTGGACGACGCCTGCGCGGGGCTCGGCGTCGCGCCGCGGGTGCTGGCCGAGATTGAATCCGCCGGCACCCTGAAGGCCGTCATCGCCGAGGGCCTCGGGGCGACCATCCAGCCGGAATCCATGGCGCGCGAGGTCGCGGCGACCAGCCCGGCCTGGATCTCCAGGCTGGTGGAGCCCGAGATCCTGGCCCCGCTGGCGCTGTGCCAGTCGGACCACCTGCCGCTCTCGGAGCCGGCCCAGGCGGTGCGCGACATCCTGCTGGAGCTCGTGGCCGAGCTCCCCGGGGCTCTTCCGGTTGGCGCTTCCGCCCGGGCCTGAGCCGCCATAAGCCGCCCTTATCGCAACAGAGAGAAACGGTCTTGGCGCGCCCGAAACGGGCTCGCTACCGTTCGCATGGCCGGACTTCCGGCATGCGGCGGAAGCTTTTCACGCGATGAACGCCCAGGACATCAAGACGCTGATCGACGCCATGGCGTCGTCCGACCTCGCCGAACTGCGCGCGGTCCGGAATGGCTGGTCGCTGGAGCTGATCCGTCGCCAGGGAACCGCCTCAGCGGCGGCCGCCCTCGCCCCCCAGCGCCAGTCAAGACAAAGGTCCAAGCCGCCGGCCGAAGCCGCGGGCGTCGCGCATGATGACCGTGTGGTCGCCGCGCCGCTGGGCGGCGTCGCCTATCTGTCCGCCGCGCCCGGCGCTCCGGCGCTGGCGCCGGTCGGCGCGAGCGTGGAGGCGGGCGCGACCGTCTGCGTCATCGAGGCCATGAAGGTCTTCGTCGAGGTCCGGGCCGAGCGCGCCGGGGTGGTCGAGGCCGTGCTGGTCCAGTCGGGGCAGGAGGTCGACGCCGGCCAGCCCCTGATGCGGATCGGGTGAGGCGATGTTCCGCTCCGTCCTGATCGCCAACCGCGGCGAGATCGCCCTTCGCATCCAGCGCGCCTGCCGGACGCTGGGCCTTCGCACGATCGCGGCCTATTCGGAGGCCGATCGCGACGCGCCCCACGTTCGCTTCGCCGACGCGGCGGTCTGCATCGGGCCGGCCCAGGCGGCGCGCAGCTATCTCGACGCGGCCGCCATCCTGCTGGCCGCCAAGGCCACCGGGGCCGAGGCGATCCATCCGGGCTATGGCTTCCTGTCCGAGAACGCCGACTTCGCCGACGCGGTCGCCGCCGCCGGCCTCGCCTTCATCGGCCCCAGCGCCGCCTGCATCCGCATCATGGGCGACAAGGTCGCGGCCAAGCGGGCCATGATCGAGGCGGGCGTGCCCTGCGTGCCGGGTCCCGACTCCGCCCTTCCGGACGACCCGGACGCGATCCGGGCCGCCGCGGATTCCATCGGCTATCCGGTGATCCTGAAGGCCGCTGGCGGCGGCGGCGGGCGCGGCATGCGCGTCGTGGAGCGCGAAAGCGCGCTCATGGACGCGCTGGCCCTGACCCGGGAGGAAGCCCGCCGGGCCTTCAACAACCCGCAGATCTATGTCGAGAAGTTACTCGGCCGCCCGCGCCACGTGGAGATCCAGGTCATCGCGGACGCGCAGGGCCACGCGATCTGGCTGGGGAGCCGGGATTGTTCGCTGCAGCGCCGGCACCAGAAGGTGCTGGAGGAAGCCCCGGCGCCCGGTCTGCCGGCCCATCTCGTCGCCCAAGTCGGCGAGCGCTGCGCGCAGGCCTGCCGGCGCATCGGCTACCAGGGCGTCGGCACCTTCGAGTTCCTGGTCGAGGACGGCGCCTTCTACTTCATCGAGATGAACACCCGCGTCCAGGTCGAGCATCCCGTCACCGAGATGACCTCCGGCGTCGACATCGTGGCGGAGGGCGTCCGGGTCGCGCAGGGCCATCCGCTCAGCCTGCAACAGTCCGACGTGACCTGCGGCGGGCACGCCTTCGAGTGCAGGATCAACGCCGAGGATCCGGAGACCTTCACCCCCTCCCCCGGCCGCATCACGCGTTTCGACGCTCCCGGCGGCCCGGGCGTCCGCGTCGACACGCATATAAGCGCGGGCGCGGCCGTGCCGCCCTATTATGACAGCCTGATCGGCAAGCTGATCGTGCATGGGGCGACGCGGGCCGAAGCGCTGGCGCGCCTGCGTGTCGCGTTGTCCGAGATGCGGATCGAGGGCGTCAAGACCAACCTGCCGCTGCACCGGCGCATCCTGGCCGACTCGGGCGTTCAGGCCGGCGGCGTCGACATCCACCATCTCGAGGCCCTGCTGCGCGGTGAAGCCGCATGAGCGGGACGCCCACCATCAGCCATCTCGGCGTGACCGCGCTGCTGTTCGAGGCCCCCGGCGACACCACGCTGGAGACCCAGCGCAGGATCTGGGCGCTGGCGCGCGAGGCGGAGGCCTGGCCCGAGGTGCGCGAGGCGGTGCCGGGCATGAACAATCTGATGGTGACTTTCGAGCGCCCGCCGCGCACGACTGCGCCCTTGCGGGAGCGGCTCGTGGCCTGCTGGGCCGTCGTCGAGCCGCTCCCGCTCGGGGGCCGCGTGCTCGAATTGCCTGTCGTCTACGGCGGCGGCGGCGGGCCGCACATCGGGGACGTGGTGGCCCATACGGGCCTGCGCGTGGACGACATCGTGGCCATCCACAGCGCGCCGACCTATCCGGTCTACGCGGTGGGAAGCCACCCCGGCTATTGCTATCTCGGCGGCATGGACCCGCGCATCGCGACGCCACGGCGCAAGACGCCGGTACTCAAGATCCCCGGCGGCGCGGTCTCGATCGGGGGTCCGCAGACCGGCGTCTCGGCCTCGGACGGACCCAGCGGCTGGAACACGATCGGGACCACCGCGATGCGGTTCTTCGACATCGCCCATGACCCGCCCGTCCTGCTGCAGCCGGGCGACAGCATCATCTTCAGGCCCGCCAAGGTGATCCGATGATCGAGATCCTCTCGGGCGCGCCGCTCGCCACGGTGCAGGATCTGGGACGGCTGGGCGCGCTGCGCTGGGGCGTCGGGTTCGCCGGCGCGATGGACCCGCTCGCGCTGGTCTGCGGCAATCTCCTGCTGGGCAACGATCGGAACGCGGCGGCCATCGAGGCGCAGCTGTTTCCGTTCGAGCTGCGCTTTTTGGGCGACGGGGCGTTCGCCGTGACGGGGGCGGATTGCGCCGCCACCCTGGACGGAACGCCGCTGCCGCCATGGTCCAGCGCCCCGGTGCGCGCCGGCCAGCGCCTGCGGCTCGACCATCCGCGCCCGGGCCGCTGGCGCGGCGCCCGCGCCTATGTGTGCGTCGCCGGAGGCGTCGATACGCCGACCGCGTTGGGGTCGCGCAGCACGCAGCTGCGCGGCGCCATCGGGGGACATGAGGGGCGCGCCTTGAAGCCGGGGGACGTCCTGCCAGTGGGGCCTCTCGGCGATGCGCATCCGGTATTCTGCGGGATCGCGCCGCCCGGGCTCGCGATGGCGCGCGACATCGACGGCTTTGCGGCCATCCGCGTGCTGCCGGCGGCCGAATATGAGTGCTTCACGGAAGCTTCGCGGGACGCGTTCTGGTCCGGGTCGTACAAGGTCACGCCGCAAAGCGACCGCTATGGCTTCCGGCTGTCCGGCCCGGAGCTGCTGCCCTCCGCCCCGCTCGAACTACGCTCGCACGGCATCGTGCCCGGCGTGATCCAGGTGCCGCATGGCGGCCAGCCCATCGTCCAGATGCGCGACGCCCAGCCCTCGGGCGGCTACCCGAAGATCGCGACCGTGATCGAGGCCGACCTCTGGCGCCTCGGTCAGATCCCGATCGGCGCGTCGGTCCGCTTCGTGGAAACGACCTGGGACGAGGCGCTTGAAGCGGCCGCCGTCAATGAACGCTGGCTCGACGAGATCGCCCGGCTCATCGGGCTGTTCCGCAACCGGAGCGCGGGCCGATGACGTCGATCTTCGACCGTGTCGCGGAGCTTGCCGCCTGGGTGGAGGCGGCGGACATCGACGTGCTCGTGCTGAAAGGGCCCGAAGGCGCCCTGCGGCTCGAACGCTCGGCGGACGGCGGGGTGACGCGAACCCGCGATCTGGAGGAGCGGACCGCCGGCGTGGCGTCGCGCGACAACGCCGTCGTTCGCGCAGCCCTTGCGGGAACGTTCCTGACCGCCCACCCGCTCCGCGATGAACCGCTCGCGCCCGTGGGGGACCGCGTGGTCGCCGGGCAGACGCTCGGCCAGATCCGCATCGGCGACCTGCTCGCGCCCGTATGCGCCCCGGCCGACGGCGTCGTGGACGCCCTGCTCGCCGAGGACGGCGCGCTGGTCGGCTTTGGCGACCCTCTCTTCGCACTGGCCCAGGACTGAGGAGGCTCGCATGCCGATCGATCTCAACGCGGATCTGGCCGAAGGCTTCGGGCCCTGGCGCATGGGCGACGACGAGGCGCTTCTCGACGTCGTGTCCTCGGCCAACTTGGCCTGCGGGTTCCACGCCGGCGACCCGCTCATCATGGAGCAGACCGTCCGGGCCGCCGCCGCGCGCGGCGTCGACATCGGGGCCCATATCGGGTTTCCCGACCGGCAGGGCTTCGGCCGCCGGCCCATGCAGATCGACCCGAGCGAGCTCGCCGCCATGGTCGTCTACCAGCTCGGGGCCCTGGCGGGGATCGCCCGCGCCAATGGCGCCCGCATGACCCACATGAGCTTCCATGGCGCCCTGGGCAACATGGCGGCGGCGGACGAGGCGCTGGCCCGCCCGCTGGTGGAGGCCGTCGCGCGGTTCGACCCGGCGCTGATCGTCGTGTCGTCCACGAGCCGCGCCATCGAGGGCGCCGCCGCGTCGTGCGGGCTGCGGGTGGCGATCACCTTCCTGGCCGATCGCGCCTATGACGCGCAGGGCCTGCTCGTGCCCCGACGGATGCCGGGCTCCGTGATCCACGACCGGGACGCCGTGCTGGCGCGCGTGCGCCGGCTGCTTCGGGACGGCGTGGTCGAGACCTATGACGGGCTGGTGATCCCCTCGCCCGCGCAGAGCATCCTGCTGCATGGCGACACGGCCGGCGCGGTGGCGCTGGCGCGCGAGATCCGCGCCGAGATCGAGGCGGGCGGCGGGACGATCCGCCCCGTCTCCGCCGTAATGGCCGGCGAAGCCGGGACATAAGGGCCGCTTATCGCTCCACAGACAAACGGTCTTGGCGTCGCCGGACGCCTTCCCGTTAACGTTCACGCAACACAGGCAGGACCGCCATGCCCTTCTCCGATTACAAGACGGCGCTCGTCACAGGAGCCTCTTCCGGGATCGGCGCCGCCGTGGTCGAGCGCCTCCGCGGCGAAGGCGTCGAGGTTCACGCCCTCGCCCGCAGCGGCGACGCGCTGCGCAAGCTCGCCGACGCCTGCGGCTGCATCCCGCATGTGATGGACGTGTCCGACCGGGCCGGCCTCGTCGCGCTCACCGACAAGGCGCAGTTCGACATCCTGGTGAACAACGCCGGCGTCGACCGTCCCAAGAAGTTCCTGGACGCCGACCCCGAGGACATCGACCTCCTCGTCGACGTCAACCTGCGCGCCGTTCTCCACCTCACCCGACTGGTCGTCCCCGGCATGGTGGCGCGCGACCGCGGCCACGTGGTCAACATCTCGTCCATCGCGGGCGCTTACAATTTCGGCGGCAACTCGACCTATCACGCCACCAAGGCTGCGGTGAGCATGCTCTCCCGCCAGCTGCGGATCGACGCCTTCGGCAGCCGGGTCCGGGTCACCGAGATCTGCCCGGGCCGCGTCGCCACCGACATCTTCGCCCATGTGCATGGCGACAGCCCCGAGATCCGCGAGCGTTTCATCGAGGGCTACGAGCTCCCGGAGGCCAGGGACATCGCGGACGCCATCGCGTTCGCGATCGCCGCGCCCGTCGCGGTGAACATCGGCCACATGGAGATCACCCCCACCCTGCAGGTCCCGGGCGGCCTCTCCACCGCCAAGCCGGCCAAGGCGGGCTGACGCGCCATGAAGGGGTTCGATCCACTCGCGATCCTGCTGAACCCCGACTACGGCCGCCTGCTGCTCCACGGGCTGGAGATGACCTTCGTCATCGCCATCGGCTCCTGGTGCCTGGCGATGACGCTGGCTCTGGTCCTGCTGGCGATCCGGCTCGCGCCCTCGCGCATCCTGGAAGGCGCCGCCATCGCGTATGTCTCCTACCACCGCAACGTGCCCACGCTGGTGCAGTTGATCCTCTGGTATTTCGGGGTATCGAGCCTGCTGCCGGACCAGGCGCAGTACTGGCTCAACGACCACAACGCCGAGTCGATCTTCGCCATCATCGGGCTCGGCCTGTGCCAAGCCGCCTATTTCAGCGAGGACCTGCGTTCCGGGCTACGCGCCGTGTCGACCGGCCAGGAGGAAGCCGCCCGCGCGCTCGGCCATGGCCGCATCGGCGCGCTGCGCTACGTGCTGATGCCGCAGGCCGTCCGCAACGCGCTGCCGGCGCTGGTCAACCACAGCGTCTCGCTGTTCAAGAACAGCAGCCTCGCCATGGCGATCGGCGTCGCCGAGCTCACCCATGCGGTGAAGGAGGTCGAGAACGTCAGCTTCCGGACCTTCGAGGTCTACCTGATCGCGACGGTGGCCTATCTGGTCTGCTCGCTCATGATCATGGCCGCCGGCGAACTCCTGATGCGCCGCGCCGCGCTCGCCGGGGGGCGGTGAGCGATGATCACGGACATCATCGCCATCGTCCGCGACAACTGGCTGCTGCTGCTGGTCGGCCAGTACCCGAACGGGCCGCTCGGCGGGTTCGCGGCCACGCTGATCCTGTCCGCGCTCAGCATCGCGCTGGCTTTCCCGGTCAGCATCCTGCTGGCGCTGGCGCGGCTGTCGAAGTCGCCGCTGCTCTACTGGCCCGCCACCGCGGTCGTCTTCATCGCGCGCGGCGTGCCGCTGCTGATGCTGATCCTGTGGACCTATTTCATGGTCCCGATCATCACCGGCTACAACGTCCCCGGCTTCGCCACCATGCTGGTGACGCTGGTGATCTACGAGGGCGCCTTCCTGAGCGAGGTCGTGCGCGGCGGCATCGTGGCGCTCGGCCGCGGGCAGATGGAAGCCGCCAAGGCGCTCGGCCACGGCGGCGCCAGCGCCATGCTCTACATCATCCTGCCGCAGGCGCTGTTCAACGTCCTGCCCAGCATCCTCAGCCAGTTCGTCTCGGCCATCAAGGAAACCACGCTCGGCTACGTCATCAACGTGCCGGAGCTGACCTTCGCGGCCAACCAGATCAACAACCAGCTGCTGACCAAGCCCTTCCAGGTCTTCTTCATCCTGGCGCTCATCTACTACGCCGTGTGCTGGAGCCTGACCCGCGCCGCCATCCTGCTGGAGCGCCGCATCGTCGCCAGGCGCTCCGGCCTGCCGGCTGCGCCCCTCGCCCTCAACGCAGCCGCCGCCACGGTGGAGCCATGACCCAGAGCCAGGCCGCGCCGGACGGCGCACCCATGATCGCGTTTTCCGACGTGCAGAAGCGCTACGGGGCCGTCCCGGCGCTGATCGACATCAACGCCGGCGTCGCCCGCGGCGAGGTGGTGGTGGTGTGCGGCCCGTCCGGGTCCGGCAAGTCGACCCTGATCCGCACCGTGAACCGGCTGGAGGAGATCCAGTCCGGGTCCATCCGGTTCGACGGCCAGGAGGTGCATGGGCGCCTGCGCGGCAAGGAGCTGAACCGGCTGCGCAGCCGCATCGGCTTCGTGTTCCAGAGCTTCAACCTGTTCCCGCATCTCTCGGCGCTCGACAACGTCATGCTGTCGCCGGTCAAGATCAACGCCGTGCCGCGCGAGGCCGCCCGCGAGACCGCCCTGCGGCTGCTCGACCGCGTGGGCCTGGCCAACAAGGTCGAGTCCTTCCCGGCGCAGCTCTCCGGCGGGCAGCAGCAGCGCGTCGCCATCGCGCGCGCGCTCGCCATGGAGCCCCCCGCCATGCTGTTCGACGAGCCGACCAGCGCGCTCGACCCCGAGATGGTCGGCGAAGTGCTGGCCGTCATGCGCGGCCTCGCGTCGGAGGGCATGACGATGATGTGCGTCACCCACGAGATGGGCTTCGCCCGGGAGGTCGCCGACCGCGTCTGGTTCATGGACGCGGGCCGGATCCTCGAGGTCGCGAAACCGGACGACTTCTTCCGCAATCCGCAGCACGAGCGCGCCAAGCGTTTCCTGGCGGACCTGCGCCACTGACCAGACATCAAACCGGAGGGGAATCCATGTCGAACAAAACGCTCATCGCGGCTCTGACAGGCGCCGCCGCGATCCTGGCGCTCGCCGCGCCCGCCAGCGCGGACCAGCTCGCCGACATCATGGCCCGCAAGGAGCTGCGCTGCGGCACCTTCGCGGACGTGCCGCCCTTCGCAGCGCCGGACACCAAGACCCGCGAGATGGTCGGCCACGACGTCGACCTCTGCTCCGCCATCGCCAAGGACTGGGGCGTCGAGGCCAAGATCACGCCGCTTTCCGTCGAGGCGCGGGTGCCCGAGGTGAAGCTGGGGCGCGTCGACCTGACCATCGCCAACCTGGCCTACACGCTGAGCCGCGCCGAGCAGATCCAGTTCAGCGATCCCTACTACCTCGCCAAGGAGATGCTCGCCGTGAAGGCCAGCGATCCCGGCGCGTCCAAGGCCGACTTCAAGGGCAAGCGCCTCGCCTCGACGAAGGGCTCGACCTCCGAGATGTCGATCAAGATGAACGGCTCCGAGCCGCTCACCTTCCAGGACACGGGCTCGGCCTTCATGGCCGTGCAGCAGAACAAGGCGCTCGGCATGGTGGCCAACACCATGACGATCACGAAGCTGGTCAACGAATCCAAGACCAAGGGCGTCGAGCTCAAGATGATCCAGGAGCCGATGGTGTTCCAGCCGATCGGCGTCGGCATGAAGAAGGACGAGCCTGCGCTCCTGGCGAAGGTCAACGCCACCCTGAAGAAGCTGGAGGCTTCCGGCTTCCTCAACGCCAACTGGAACAAGTGGCTCGGCCCGGACACGGAGTTCAAGATGACCCGGACTGACAAGGTCACGCCGCTGAGCGAACTGAAGTTCGAGCCGATCCCCTGATCAGCAGGGCGGCTCAGGCGACGCCCGAACATCCGCGACGAGCGGCCGAGAGGCTCCCGCTCGTCGCTGTCCGATGGCTCCATCGGCGGGCGTGCGGCCGCGCGCCGACGGCCTGGGCTCGACGCCGTGCTGCAGGGCGACCGGACCGCGACCCTGGCCGCGTATCGCGATTCCTGTCCCGGAACGCAAAACTCCCCGACGCTGGGGGGCGTCGGGGAGTTTTGGGAAGGGTTGGTTGCGGGGACAGGATTTGAACCTGTGACCTTCAGGTTATGAGCCTGACGAGCTACCGGGCTGCTCCACCCCGCGCCAGGGTGATTGGGGGTCGTGC
>NZ_JBTAMK010000011.1:0-155655 GCF_054796215.1 Alsobacter sp. SYSU BS001988
GTGGGCGCAAAAAAAAAACCCCCCCCCCCCCCCCCCCCCGCCCCCCCCGGGGGGGGGCCGCGGGGGCCCCCCGGGGCGGCGAGCGAACCGCAAGCCACGGGGCGAGGGGGCGCGTCCGCATGGTGGGCTATGCGGGGCTGCAAGAGGGCGGCACTGGCGCCGGCGGCGGCTGGGCTTATCTCTCCCTCCAACGAAGCGCCGCGATCCGCGGCGCCGCAGCAGGACCCGACCGCCATGGCGACACCCTTGCAGCTCACCGGAATCCACCACCTCACGGCGATCACCGCCGACGCGAAGGGCAATCACGACTTCTACACCGGGACGCTGGGCATGCGGCTGGTGAAGAAGACCGTGAACCAGGACGACGTGAGCGCCTATCACCTGTTCTACGCCGACGCCGAGGCTTCGCCCGGGACGGACATCACCTTCTTCGACTGGCCGGCCGCGCCCGAGCGGCGCGGAACCCACAGCGTCGCCCGGACCGCGCTCCGGGTGTCGGGCGAGGAGACCCTGCGCTGGTGGGCGGCGCGCTTCGACGAACGCGGCGTGCGCCACGGCGGGATCACGACCCGCGACGGCCGACTGACGCTCGACTTCGAGGATCCCGAGGGCCAGCGGCTCGCGCTGGTGGACGACGGCGGCGCCGGCCCGGCCCATCCGTGGGACCGCAGCCCCGTCCCGGCGGAGCGCCAGATCCGCGGGCTCGGCCCGATCACGCTCAGCGTGCCGGACGCCGCCCCCACCGGCGCGGTGCTCGAGCGGGTGATGAACATGCGCCACGCGCGCCGCTACGACCATGACGGGCGCAGCGTCCACGTCTTCGAGATGGGGGAGGGCGGCCCGGCCGCCGAGCTCCACGTCGTCGTCGAGCCGGACCTGCCCGAGGCGCGGCAGGGCGCCGGCGCGGTGCATCACGTCGCTTTCCGCACGCCGGACGCGCAGCAATACGCGGCCTGGAACGAGAGGCTGCGCGAGCTGCGGGTCCCGTCCAGCGGGCCGGTCGACCGGTTCTACTTCCAGAGCCTCTATTTCCGCGAGCCGAACGGGATCCTGTTCGAGATCGCCACGGACGGGCCGGGCTTCGCCACCGACGAGCCGGCCGAGGCGCTCGGCGAGAAGCTCGCTCTGCCGCCCTTCCTTGAGCCGCGCCGGGCCCAGATCGAGGCCGGCCTGAAGCCGCTCTGACGCGCGGGGGACGCCGCGATGGACAGGATCGTCGCCGTCGTCGGGCTGATCGGCGCCCTCGTGCTGGTCGGCCGCGGCATGGGGCTCAGGACGATGCTCCTCGCCGCGGCGGCCGGCCTCGTGCTGGTCGCCGCGGTGATCGGGCTGGAGCGCGCCGGAGCGTTCTAGCTCACCCCTTCTTCCGCTCGGGCTGCAGCTCCAGGAGCAGCAGCGAGCGGCCGGTCACCTCATAGGCGTGGCCGAGGGGCAGCCGCTCGTCCCCGTCGTCGAGGTCGGGGCGGTTCGTGTCGACGAGGCGGCGCCATTCGCGGCCGCCCGCCACCTCCGGCAGGGTGAACTCCACCACGTCGTGATGGGCGTTCAGCACCAGCATCAGCGTGCGGTCGCTGCCGCGGCGGCGGATGCCGCTGGGCTGGGCGCGCCCGTCCAGCACCACGCCGAAGCAGCGGGCGTTGCCGTCGTTCCAGTGGTCCGGCGTCATCTCGTCGCCGCCCGGCGTCAGCCAGGTCACCTCCTTGACGTCGAGCTCGGCGTTGTACGCGCCGCTCAGGAAGCGCCCGCGCCGCAGCATGGGTTGGGACTGGCGGATGCCGATGAGCCGCCGGGTGAAGTCCGTCAGCGCCTTGCCGTCCTCGTCGATGGCCTCCCAGTCGATCCAGGAGATCTCGTTGTCCTGCGCATAGGCGTTGTTGTTGCCGCCCTGGCTGCGGGCGAACTCGTCGCCGGCCAGCAGCATCGGCGTGCCCTGCGAGAACATCAGCGTGGCCAGCATGTTGCGCATCTGGCGCAGGCGCAGGGTCTTGATGTCGGGATCGTCGGTCGGGCCCTCGACGCCGTGGTTCCAGGACAGGTTGTCGGAGTGGCCGTCCCGGTTGTCCTCGCCGTTCGCCTCGTTGTGCTTCTCGTTGTACGAGACGAGGTCGTAGAGGGTGAAGCCGTCATGGGCGGTGATGAAGTTCACCGACGCCCAGGGCTTGCGTCCGCGCTTGTTGAAGAAGTCGGCCGAGCCGGTGATGCGGGCCGCGAGTTCGGGCAGCTTGCCCTCGTCGCCCTTCCAGTAGGCCCGGACGGTGTCGCGGTAACGGTCGTTCCATTCCGCCCAGCCGGGCGAGAAGCGGCCCACCTGGTAGCCGCCCGGCCCGCAGTCCCAGGGCTCGGCGATCAGCTTCACCCGGGCGAGCGTCGGATCCTGCCGGCAGGCGTCGAGGAAGCGGCCGTCCTCCTCGAAGCCGTGCGGCTCGCGGCCCAGGATGGTGGCGAGGTCGAAGCGGAAGCCGTCGATATGCATCTCCTCCGCCCAGTAGCGCAGGCTGTCCGTCACCATCTGGAGGACGCGGGAGTTGCTGAGGTTGACCGTGTTCCCGGTGCCGGTGTCGTTGATGTAGTAGCGCTTGTCGGGCGCCAGCCGGTAGTAGGAGGCGTTGTCGATGCCCTTGAAGGACAGCGTCGGGCCGAGCTCGTTGCCCTCGGCGGTGTGGTTGTAGACGACGTCGAGGATCACCTCGATGCCGGCCTCGTGGAGATGGGACACCATCTCCTTCACCTCGTTGACGAAGGGCGTCGCGAGGTAGCGCGGCTGCGGGGCGAAGAACCCGATGGAGTTGTAGCCCCAGTAGTTCCGCAGCCCCTTCTCCTCCAGGTAGCTGTCGTCCAGGAATGCGTGGATGGGCAGGAGCTCGATGGCGGTGACGCCGAGGCCGCGGATGTATTCGATCACCTCATGCGTCATCAGGCCCGAGAAGGTGCCGCGCAGCGGCTCCTCGACCGCCGGATGGCGCATGGTGAAGCCGCGCAGATGCGCCTCGTACAGGATGGTGCGGTCCCACGGCGACTGCGGGCGGCGCTCCGCCCCCCAGGTGAAGGCGGGATCGATGACCCGGCATTTCGGCACGAAGGGGGCGCTGTCGCGCTCGTCGAAGGACAGGTCCGCGTCCGGGTGGCCCAGCGTGTAGCCGAACAGGGCCGGATTCCAGGTGAACGCGCCGTCGAGCTGCTTGGCGTAGGGGTCCAGCAGCAGCTTGTTGGGATTGAACCGGTGCCCGGCCGCCGGATTGTAGGGGCCGTGCACCCGGTAGGCGTAGACGGTGCCGGGCCGGGCGTCGGGCAGGTAGCCGTGCCAGACTTCGTCGGTGTATTCCGGCAGCTCGATGCGCTCGAGCTCGGTCTTGCCCTCGATGTCGAACAGGCAGAGCTCGACCTTGGTCGCGTTGGCGGAGAACAGCGCGAAATTGACGCCGAGCCCGTCCCATGTCGCGCCGAGCGGGAAGGGGTGGCCCTCCCGCACCCGCGATTTGCGCTGCGTCTGCGGAGCGGTCGTGATGGCGCGTTCGGTCGGCGGGGACTTCGCCTGCATGTTCATGGGGGCCTCGGCTGGGGGAAAACGGTCGCGTTTCCGCCTCAACGCGCCAGCCTCGAAGAAGCTCCGCCGTTTCGCCCCGCTTCGGCCATGGTCGCGTCGCGCCCGATCGACGCGGACGCGGTCCCGGTCCTGCCGTCGTGACCGCGCGGCGGTCAGTACCGCACGGAGATCACCGGCGTCGCATAGCCTGGCGTCGGCAAGGGCCGGTTGTAGAGCACCCCGGCCCGGTTCACGACCGGCGCGCCGACATAGCGCGAGCCGCGCGGGCCGAGCGGCGGGATGGGGGCCATGCCCTCATAGATCAGCTCCTCGGGCGCCGGCCCGAACAGCGGCGGCGCATAGAGGTTGTGATGATGCCCGCCCGCCGTCGCGGGAGCGGCGATCATCGCGGCGCCCAGCAAGGGGGCGGCGAGGCGCAAAGCGGCGCCCCACGGGGCCGGGCGCGTCCAGGTCGTCATGTCGTCCTCCGATGTCCGGTTCCGGATCCGCCCCCAGCATGCTCCTCAGCCCGTGAAAGTCCCGTTCCAGGGCCGGAAAACCGGCACGCATGGTGAATCCTTCGTCAGCGCCGGCCGCACGGGCGCCTCCGCCATCGGGCGGGGCGGGCGCATTGCGCGCAGGACAGAGGCGGCCGGCCGCGTTACTCTTGTCCATCGGTTGCGGCTCCTGAGTGGCGGTGACCTGCGCCGCCTTCGGCCGTCGTGACCTCGAGACAGGGAGGTACGACCATGGCGAACCTGAATGTGGTTTCCGGTTACGCGGACGCCCCGTCGACGCCCCAGGTGCGGCGGATCGGCTCCGCCGACCTGAAACGCGCCCTCGCCCAGGGGCTGGAGGATTTCTGGGCCATGCCGACCCATGTCGTCTTCATCGGGCTGATCTACCCGGTGGTGGGCCTGCTGCTCGGCCGCTTCCTCCTCGACAACGACGCCCTGCCGCTCGTCTTCCCGCTCATCTCCGGCTTCGCGCTGCTCGGGCCGGTCGCCGGCGTCGGGCTCTATGAGCTGAGCCGCCGCCGCGAACTCGGCTTGGACACCCGCTGGCGGCACGCCTTCGAGGTCGTTCGGGCCCCGGGCTTTCTCGGCATCCTCGCGCTCGGGGCCATCCTGGCGCTGATGTTCCTGTGCTGGCTGGTGATCTCCGAGGGCCTCTACGAGTGGCTGTTCGGCTCGCGCTCGCCGCAGTCGCTGGCCTCGCTCGTGCAGGAATCGCTGTCGACCCCGCATGGCTGGGCGCTGATCATCCTCGGCAATGTCGTCGGCTTCCTGTTCGCCGCGTCGGCCTTCTCCATCAGCGTCGTCTCGTTCCAGTTGATGCTGGACCGCGGCGTCGGCCCGGCCGTCGCCGTGGCGACCTCCCTCAAGGCGGTGGCGGCCAATCCCGGGCCGATGGCGCTGTGGGCGATCTTCATCGCGGCGGCGCTGGTGATCGGCTTCATCCCGCTGTTCTTCGGCCTGGCGATCGTCATCCCGGTGCTGGCGCACGCCTCCTGGCACCTCTACAGGCGAATGGTGGCGTAGCCCGGCTCTTCTCGGGGTCCGGGGCGGAGACGCGAACCCAAGTTGCCAAGCCGGCGATCCGCTGCTACTTGTCGACTTGTCGACCAGTTGCGGCGTCGCGCCTGTCGCGCCCGTCCCAACCAGGACCGCCTGGATCCCCCGAGCCCCCGAACGGCGCGGCGGGTCGGGGACGGGCCAGGTCTCAAGCCGCCGGCGAACGCCGGTCACACTGGAGAGAACGCATCATGTCGAGGCTCCGCTTCACCCGGCGCGCCGCTGGCGCCGGTCTGGGTCTGCTCATCGGTCTGGGCTTCGCCGCGCCCGCCTTCGCCCAGGCCAAGGTCACCCTCAAGCTCGGCCACCTCGGCAACGAGGAGAACGTCTGGCACAAGGCCAGCCTGCGTTTCGCCGAGGAAGTCGCCAAGCGCACCAATGGCGAGATCGAGGTCAAGATCTTCCCCAACGAGCAGCTCGGCAAGGAGACGGATCTCATCAAGGGAATCCAGCTCGGCACGGTCGACTTCACCATCACGGGCGAGTCCCTGCAGAACTGGGCCCCCTCGGCGGCGCTGCTGGCCGTCCCCTACGCGATCCGCGACCTCGACCATCTCGACAAGGTCGTGTCCGGCTCGGTGGGCGCCAAGATCGCCCAGAACATCGACGACAAGACCGGCCTCAAGGTGCTGGCCTATTTCGCCCGCGGCCCGCGCGAGCTCACCTCCAACCGCCCGATCAAGACGCCGGCCGACCTTAACGGCCTGAAGCTGCGCGTCCCGAACGTTCCGCTCTTCGTGAAGGTCTGGGAGGCGCTCGGCGCCAAGCCGACCCCGATGGCCTTCTCGGAGGTGTTCACCTCGCTGCAGAACTCCACCATCGACGCCCAGGAGAACCCGCTGGCGCTGATCAAGTCGGCGAGCTTCAACGAGGTCCAGAAATACGTGAACCAGACGGACCACGTGCTGAGCTGGATCTACCTTGTCGGCGGCTCCAAGAAGATGGCCCGCCTGACGGACGCCCAGCAGAAGGCGATCGCCGAGTCCGCCAAGGCCGCCCAGGCCTATGAGCGCGGCCTGTTCACGGCCGACGAGAAGCAGCTCGAGGCCGACCTCAAGGCCAAGGGCATGCAGTTCGTCGAGGTCGACAAGGCCGCCTTCGCGGCCAAGGCCAAGGACGCCGTGACCTCCGCCCTGCCGGCCGAGATCAAGCCGCTCTACGACGAGATCGTCGCCACCAAGTGAGGCGAACCGGGCCGAGCGCTCGGATGCGCCCCCTCTCCCCGGAACGGGGAGAGGGCTGGGGTGAGGGTCCGCCGGCATCCCCTCATCCGACCTCGCTGCGCTCGGCCACCTTCTCCCCGTTCCGGGGAGAAGGGCGCGCCTCACATCCGCCGGTCCGGCCCTCCCGCCGGGCCGGCGCCCCATCCCGGCATGGGGCGCGCCGCAATCCCCTCATCCTGAGGAACATCGCCCTTGGGCGATGTGTCTCGAAGGACGAGGGACTCCAGCAGGCTCCCGGGTCCAGCGACCTGGAGCCCTCGTCCTTCGAGACGCAGGCCCAAGCGGGCCTGCTCCTCAGGATGAGGGGATGAGGCTGCTGAAACGCAGATGAAGACGCTCGCTTCAGCGGCTTCGAGCAGCCACAGCCCGTCGGGAGCAAGCCCGAGGCGCATTCGACCGAGGAAACCCATGCGCAACGCCTTCGCCGGCCTGGTGGCCGTCCTGGTGAGCGTCTGCCGCTACGGCACGCTCGCCGCCTTCGCCGTGCTGATCGGCGTCGTCGCCATCCAGGTGCTCGGCCGCATTCCGGGCTTCCCGTCGCCCTCCTGGACCGAGGAGGTCGCCCGCTTCGCGCTGGTCTATCTCGTCGCGTTCTCGTGCGGGCTGGCGGTGCTGCGGTCCGAACTCGTGAACGTCGACCTGTTCATCACGCCGTTGCCGCCCGCCGCGCGCCGCGTGGTCGAGCGCATCGTCGACGTCATCATGATCGTGTTCTCGCTCGCGATCCTGCCGGGCGCCTGGGACTACGTGGCCGGCAGCGTCGGCGAGCGCGCCCGCTCGCTCGATGTGCCGATGATCGCCGTCTATGTCGTGACGCTGATCATCCCGGTCTCGCTCGCCTTCTTCTCCCTCGCGCGTTTCCTCGGCTTCGGCCAGACGCCGCCCGCCAGCCACGGGGAACTCGTCTGATGCTCGTCACCCTGCTGTTCGGAACCTTCGCGGTCTGCCTCATCCTCGGCACGCCCATCGGCGTGGCGCTCGGCCTCGCCTCGGCCGTGTATCTGCTCGGCGCCGGCATCGATCTCTCGGTGGTGCCGCAATACATGTTCGCCGGGATGGACTCCTTCGTCCTGCTCTGCATCCCGGGATTCGTGCTGGCCGGCAATCTGATGAACGGCGGCGGCATCACGGACCAGATCGTGCGCTTCGGCAACGCCATCGTGGGCCATATCCGCGGCGGCCTCGGCCTCGCCAACGTGGTCGGCTCCATGATCTTCGCCGGCATCTCGGGCACGGCCGTGGCCGAGACCGCGTCGATCGGCGCGGTCATGATCCCTGCCATGCGCAAGTCCGGCTATGACGCCCCCTTCGCGGCGGCCGTCACGGCGGCGGCCTCAACCGTCGGGCCCATCATCCCGCCCAGCGTGCCGATGATCATCGTCGGCACCCTCACGGGTCTGTCGGTCGGCAAGATGTTTCTCGCCGGCGCCGTCCCGGGCGTGCTGATGGGCGTCGGAATGATGATCACGGTCTACATCATCTCCCGCCGGCGCGGTTACCCCAAGGGGACCTGGCAGGGCTGGGGCCATGTGCTGCGCACCAGCAAGGCCGCCTTCTGGGCCATCCTGATGACGGGCGTCATCCTGTTCGGCATCGTCGGCGGCTACTTTACGCCGACCGAAGCCTCGGTGGTGTCGGCGCTCTACGCCTTCGTGGTGGGCCTGTTCGTGTATCGCGGCTTCAAGGTGTCGGCCTTGCCCGGCATCCTGATCGAGAGCGCGATCGGGTCCGGCGCGCTGGTGCTGCTGGTCGGCCTCGCCAACGTGTTCGGCTGGATCCTGACCAGCGAGCAGATCCCGCAGGCCATCGCGGCCTCCATGCTGGCGCTGACCACCAACAAGTACCTGATCATCCTGCTGATCAACATCCTGCTGCTGATCGTCGGCACGTTCATGGAGACCATCGCGGCGCTGATCATCCTGTTCCCGCCGCTGCTGGCGGTCGCCCTGAAGGTCGGCATCGATCCGATCCACTTCGCGACCTTCGCGGTGATCAACCTGATGATCGGCCTCACGACGCCGCCGGTGGGCGTGTGCCTGTTCGTGGCCGCCAACATCGCCAAGATCTCGCTGGGGCAGATCAGCAAGGCGATCTGGCCCTTCCTGGTCTGCAACATCCTGGTGCTGTTCCTGGTGTCCTACGTGCCGCAGATCTCGCTCTGGCTGCCGAGCCTGTTCTACAAGTGAGGCGGGCATGAGCTCGGATCGGCCCTCCGTCCTGGGGACCCGAGACCGGTCCGCCCGCTCCGAGGCGGGCGGCCTCGGGGCTGCGCCGCCCACGGTGCGCGGCATCCACGCGGCGTTGCGCCAGGACATCGTCAGCCTGCGGCTGCGGCCGGGCGAGAGGCTGTCGGAGAACGAGCTGGCGCTGCGCTTCGGCACCAGCCGCGCGCCGGTCCGCGAGGCGCTGATCCGCCTCGTGGAGGAGGGCCTCATCGATGTGAGGCCCCAGCGCGGCAGCTTCGTCAGCCGCATCTCGCTGTCGGCGATGGAGCGGGCGCGCTTCGTCCGCGAGGCGCTCGAGCTCGCCGCCGTCCGCCGCGCCGCCGAGCGCGGGGCCTCGCCGGGCGTCCTGGCCCGGGCGCGGGGCGCCATCGCCGAGCAGGAACGGGCGCAGCGCGATCCGGAGCGCTTCACCCAGGCGGACGACGCCTTCCATCACACGCTGGCCGACGGCAGCGGCGTGGCGCAGCTCTGGGCCGTGATCGAGCGCGAAAAGGCGCAGTTCGACCGCGTGCGGTTCCTCAGCATCCCGGCGGTGACGCCGGTGGAGGTGCTCATCGCGCAGCATCGCGCTATCCTGTCGGGCATCGAGAATCGCGATCCCGCCGCGGCCGAGGCCGCCATGCGGACGCACATGTCCGAGGTGCTCAAGATCGCCCAGACCCTGGCGGCCGAGCACCCCGATCTCATCAACGACGATCTTGGAGCGGACGAGCAGCCATGACCGTCCCGGCCGAACGACCCCGCCTATCCCCCGCGACCCTGGCGCAGGCCAAGGCGGGGACCATCCTGCCCGGCTTCGACCGCGAGAAGCTGCGCGTCGGCGTCGTGCATCTGGGCCTCGGCGCCTTCGTGCGCGCCCACGCCGTCCTCTACACCGACGAGGTCCTGGCCCAGGAGCCCGGCCCCTGGGGCTTCGCCGGCGTCAGCCTGAAGCGGCCGGACCAGCGCGACCGGCTGGCTCCGCAGGGCGGCCTCTACACGGCCCTGCAGCGCGGCCCGGAGGGCGTGTCGGCCCGCATCGTGGGCTGCCTCAAGGCCGTCCTGGTCGCCCCGGAGGACCCGGAGGCGGTGGTCGCCATGATGGCGGACCGCTCGGCCCGGATCGTCAGCCTGACGGTGACCGAGAAGGGCTACTGCCACGATCCCGCGACCGGGCTGCTCGACGAGCATCATCCCGACATCCGGCACGACCTGGAGAATCACGGCGAGCCGCGCACCGCGGTCGGCGTCATCGTCGAGGCCCTGGAGCGCCGGCGCTCGAACGGCGTCGGCCCGTTCACGGTGCTGTGCTGCGACAACCTCCCGCACAACGGCCGGCTCGTCTCCGGCCTCGTGCGCGACTTCGCGGCCCTGCGGGACGGCGGCCTCGCGGCCTGGATCGAGACCCACGGCGCCTTCCCGTCGACGATGGTGGACCGCATCGTGCCGGCCGCGACCGAGGCCGACCTGGACGCGGCCTTCGCGGCCACCGGCCTGTGGGACGCCGCCCCGGTGACCCATGAGCCGTTCCGCCAATGGGTGATCGAGGACCATTTCGTCGACGGAGCCCGGCCGTCCTGGGACAGAGCGGGGGCGCAATTCGTCGAGGACGTGGCCCCCTACGAGCACATGAAGCTGCGCCTGCTCAACGGAGCCCATTCGGCGCTGGCTTATCTGGGCTATCTCGCCGGATGCGAGACGATCGGCGACGCCGTCGCCGCTCCGGCGCTGCGCGCCTATGTGACGGCGCTCTGGCGCGACGAGATCATCCCGGCCGTGCCGGCGCCGCCGGGGCTCGACCTCGGCGACTACGCGGGCGACCTGCTGGAGCGCTTCTCCAACCCGGCGATCCGGCACCGCACCTGGCAGATCGCCATGGACGGATCGCAGAAGCTGCCCCAGCGCATCCTGTCCACCGTGCGGGACCGGCTGGCCCAGGGCCGCCCGATCCCGCTGCTGGCCCTCGCGGTGGCGGCGTGGATCCGCTATGTCGGCGGCGTCGACGAGGCCTTCCGCCCGATCGACGTGCGCGATCCGCTGGCCGACCGCCTGAGGGCGGCGCTCGACGGCGCCGGCCCGGACCCGGCCGCCCGCGTGGAGGCGGTGCTCGGCGTCGAGGCGGTGTTCGGCCCGGACCTGCCCCGGTCCCCGGTCTTCGTGGAGGCGGTCACGGCCGCCTATGCGCGCCTGCTCGCCCAGGGCGCGCTGGCGGCCGCCGCGGCCTCCTCCAGAGCGTCCGCCCGAGCGGGCGACCCCATGAACCCAACGGAGAATTGAGCATGGAACAGACCTGGCGCTGGTTCGGCCCGGACGACGTCGTCCCGCTGCGCGCGATCCGTCAGGCCGGCGCCAGCGGCGTCGTGACGGCGCTGCACCAGATCCCCTACGGGGTCGTCTGGAGCGTGGAGGAGATCGAGGCCCGCAAGGCGCTGATCGCGGCCGACCCCTCGCTCGGCCTGCGCTGGAGCGTCGTCGAGAGCCTGCCGATCCACGAGCGGATCAAGATCGGCGAGGGCGACCTCGAGGCGCTGTTCGAGGCCTATCGCCAGTCCATGCGCAACCTCGCGGCCTGCGGGGTGCGGACGATCTGCTACAATTTCATGCCGGTGCTGGACTGGACCCGCACGGAGCTGCGCCATCCGCTGCCGGGCGGCGGCTCGGCGCTGCGCTTCAACGCGCATGAATACGCCGCCTTCGACTGCTTCATGCTGGAGCGCCCGGGCGCCCGCGACGACTTCCCCGCCGAGGTGGTCGACCGGGCCAAGGCCTGGTTCGACCGTGCGACGCAGGCCGACAAGGACGCCCTGCTGGCCACCATCATGGCCGGCCTGCCGGGCGCCTTCGACCGCTACGACATCCCCGGGCTGCGCCGGCACCTCGCCCGCTACGAGGGCGTCTCGCGCGAGGCGCTGCGCCAGAACCTCGCCCGGTTCCTGCGCGAGGTGATCCCGACCGCCGAGGAGGTCGGGATCCGCATGGCCATCCATCCCGACGATCCGCCGCGCTCGCTGATGGGCCTGCCGCGCATCGTCTCCAGCGAGGACGACCTCGCCTTCATCCTGGGCGCGGTCGAGTCGGAGGCGAACGGCCTGACCCTCTGCACCGGCTCGCTCGGGGCCGGCGCCCATAACGACATCCCGGCCATCGCCCGGCGCTTCGCCTCGCGGATCCATTTCGCGCATCTGCGCAACGTCGCCAAGGAGCCGGACGGCTCCTTCATGGAGGCCGACCACCTCGGCGGCGACACCGACATGGTGGCCGTGGTCGAGATCCTTCTCGCCGAGCAGAAACGCCGCAAGGAGGCCGGGGACGACCGGTGGCGCATCCCGTTCCGGCCCGACCACGGCCACGAACTGCTCGACGACGTCGGCAAGGGGAGCTTCCCGGGCTATTCGGCGATCGGCCGCCTGAAGGGCCTCGCCGAGATCCGCGGCGTCATGACGGCGGTGTCGCAGTTGCGCGGCCTACCCGTCTGAGTGGAACTCGATTGCGCGCGGGCTAAGGCTCAGCCTACGATCCCTGGTCCGCCGGATGCGTCCGGCGGTCCCCGTCGTGCGTAGACAGGCGGTTCCCCCCAACCCAGGACGCACGCTTGCCGCCCGACGCCACCCATCTCGCGGATCTGATCGTCCGAACCGGACGAGGCGACAGGGCGGCCTTCCGCGCCGTCTACGACGCGACCGCGTCGAAACTTCTCGGCGTGATCCTGCGTATCGTGAAGAACAGGGCCGGAGCGGAGGAGATCCTCCAGGACGTCTATCTGCGCTTGTGGCGAAACGCGGCGAGCTACGCGCCGGAGGCCGGGCCGCCCATGGGCTGGCTGGTCTCCATCGCGCGCAACCGCGCCATCGACGTCATCCGCCAGAAGACGCCGGACCTCATCGGCCCCGACGAGGACGGCGTGGACTGGTACGACAAGCTGGCGGAGCCGCGGGACCGGGAGGCGGACATGCTGGACGCATCCGCGCTGCGCGACTGCCTCGGGCGGATGGACGAGGAGCACCGCTCCTGCATCCTGCTGGCCTATTGCGAGGGCTGGTCGCGCGAGGAGCTGGCCCGGCGCTTCGACCGGCCCGTCAACACCATCAAGACCTGGCTCCATCGCGGGCTGGCCTCGCTCAGAACCTGCCTGGACGCGCAATGAACGCCGGGGACGCCCAGAACCTGGCCGGCGAATATGTGCTGGGCACCCTCAGCGCCCCCGAGCGGGCGGCCTTCGAGCGCGCGCTGTCGCGCGATCCGGCGCTGCAGGGCATGGTCCAGGCCTGGGAGGCGAAGCTTGCGCCTCTCGCCTCGGCCGCCGCGCCCGAAGAGCCGGGGCCGGGCGTCTGGCGGGCCATCGAAGCGACGCTGCCGCCGGTGCGGCTCGAGCCGGTCGCGAGCCCGGCCGAACCGCAGGACCTGCGCGCGACGTCGCCGCTGGGCGGGCCCGCCCCGACCGGCGAGGCGTCGCCGGCCGAGGCCGCGCTCGACCTGCGCGCCTTCCCCGAGCAGGCGCTCGCCCCGCCGAGCCTCACCGACGTCTTCGCCATGCGCCGGTCGCTCCGCCGCTGGCGAATCGCGACGGCCGCTTTCGGCGCCCTGGCGGCGGCGCTGGCCTTTGCGGCGGCGCTGGAGCGCAACCTGCTCGGCGCGGATTTCCCCGGCGCGAGCCTGTTCCGTGGCCAGCGCGCGACGGCCGGCCAGTTCGTCGCCGCCGTCAACCGGGGAGGGGACCAGCCCGCCCTCATCGTGCGGGTCGACCTCGCCGGCGGCGTCGTGACGGTGCGTCCCGTTGCGGCCGAGACGCCGGCCGGCAAGAGCCTGGAGCTCTGGTCGGTGGTGGAGGGCCGCGCGCCGAAGTCGCTGGGCCTCGTGGGCCAGGCCGCGCTGAAGCTGCCCGCGCCGACGGTGTTCGGCGGCGCGAAGCCGGAGGCGACCAGCTTCGCCGTGACGGTGGAGCCGCCCGGCGGGTCCACCACCGGCGGGCCGACCGGCCCGGTCGTCTATTCCGGCAAGCTGATCGCCGAGTAGGCCCTTCGGCCTTGCCCTGGCCGCGGCGGCGAGAGACCTCGCCGTCCGCGATTCGGCGGCCCGCACGCGGCCGCGACGGCTGGCGCATTCCAAAGCGCGATGCGGCGGGAGCGGGATCAGGCCGGCCCCGGGCGCATCGGGCCGGAGTCCCGGCGCCCCGGCTGTAAGCCCTTGTTAAGCATGGCGAATGGGAAACCGGCCGGACCGACTGAATGTCAGGTGCAGAATTGCAACAGCCGGTTGCAATTGCAACCAGCGGTTGGTGAAACGGGGCGTTTGAGGTTGTTGCAACTAACGATCGTGGTACTTTCCGACTCGCTCGACCGAGGGGGGGCTTCCTCTCAGAGCACGAACCTGGAGCGGCGCTCGGCAAGCAACTTGCCAAATGCTGGCCAAACAAAAGTCTAGTCTCCGCAGTCGCGGTGAACCTGGTCCAAGATGATCGGGATCGTCGTGGGGGCGGGAGCCAAGGAGCTGAAAATGAACATCAAGACGAGGCTGCTGATGGCCACGGCGGCGGGCATCGCCACTGTGTCCGGCGCCCAGGCTGCCGATCTTCCGAGCCGCAAGGCTGCGCCGGTCGAGTACGTCCGCGTTTGCTCGACCTTCGGAGCTGGTTTCTTCTACATCCCCGGCACCGACACCTGCATTCGCATCGGCGGTCGCGCCCGGTTCGAATACCAGTACGGCGAGCCCTTCGCCCGCAACGACGCCACGACCGGTTCGCGCACCACGGGCCGTATCTACGTCGACGCCCGCACCGCGACCGAGTACGGCCTGCTGCGCGCCTATGTCCGTTATGACGTCTCCCGTCGTATCGGCCAGATCTACTCCGGTTCGGCCATCCGCGTCGGCACCGCCTTCACGGGCACTGGCATCGACTACGCCGGTCAGGCGCAGACCCAGGTCGACCTGAACCGCGCCTTCGTGCAGTTCGGCGGCCTCACCGCTGGTCGCACCCAGTCGTACTATGACTTCTACTCGGGCGATCTCGAGTATGTCGGCACGACCGCCGGCTCCTCGCTCGTCACCAACCTGCTGGCCTACACCGCCACGTTCGGCGGCGGCTTCTCCGCCACGCTGTCGATCGAAGATCAGGTCGAGCGTCGCTCGGGCGTCAACATCGCCAACGGCCTCCTGCCGGTCGGCACGGCTGTGGGCACCTACGCCTACACCGGCGACGCCATGCCTGACATCGTCGCCAACCTGCGTCTCGATCAGGGTTGGGGCACGGTGCAGCTCTCGGGCGCCGTTCACCAGATCCGCCTCGGCAACTACTCGACCGCCGGCGTGACCCTGAACACCAACGCCAACTCCCCCGACTCGGAGTATGGCTGGGCTGTGAACCTCGGCACCAAGCTCAACCTGCCGATGCTCTCCCCCGGTGACGCCCTCTACCTGCAGGGCACCTACACCAAGGGCGCTCCGTCCTACATCCTGTCGAACCCCTTCGGTCTCGGCAAGTCGAGCTGGAGCTTCGGCGGCGTCGGCGCGCTCATTCCGGACGCCTACGTGGTCGGCAATGGCGCTTTCAACGGCGTCGTGACCAGCTTCGACCTCGAGAAGCCCACCGTGTGGGGCCTCACCGCCGCCATGCTGCACTACTGGACCCCGACCATCCGTCAGGCGTTCATGGCTTCGTACATCAAGAGCGACAGCCCGACCTCGGCCTTCATCGCCGGCGGCGGCTTCACTCTCGGCAACCGCAATCGCGACCTGACCTACTGGACCCTGGGCACGAACGTGACCTGGTCGCCGGTCAAGGACCTCGATATCGGCGCCGAGGTCAACTACATCCACGCCAATGTCGGCCAGGGCCTCAGCGGCTCGTTCATCGCGACCGACCCGGTGGGCATCTCCGTCCGCAACGAGTCGATCTGGAACACCCGCATCAAGATCCAGCGCGACTTCTGATCCGTCCTCACGGACTGGTCTGGGACCCCGGCGTTCGCGCCGGGGTCTTTTTTTGCGCCGGCGTCCGCCCGGCGGCGGCGGGCGGCGGCGGGCCGAGAGGCTGGCCCGGCCAGCGGGGCGAGCCTATAGAATGCTCCGGTCATCGCGGGGAGATGCGACATGCGGGTGCTCGTCACCGGGACGGCCGGCTTCATCGGCTTCCATCTGGCGCGGCGTCTTCTCGAGGCCGGCCACACGGTGGTCGGCGTCGACGGGATGACCGCCTATTACGACGTGCGCCTCAAGCAACGGCGCGTCTCCATCCTCAACCAGAACCCGGACTTCCGGCAGCATGTCGCGATGCTGGAGGACATGCCGGCGATGCAGGCCATCCTCCGCGACGCGGCGCCCGAGGCGATCTTCCACCTCGCGGCCCAGGCGGGCGTGCGCTACAGCCTGGAGAACCCGCGCGCCTATGTGGACGCCAACCTGGTGGGCACCTTCAACGTCCTGGAGCTCGCCCGCGAGCTGAAGGTCGGCCATCTCCTGATGGCGTCGACCAGCTCGGTCTACGGCGCCAACCCGACGATGCCCTTCACCGAGGACCAGCGCGCCGACATGCCGATGACGCTCTACGCCGCCACCAAGCGGGCGACGGAGCACATGGCGCACTCCTATGCGCATCTGTGGGGCGTCCCCACCACGATGATGCGCTTCTTCACCGTCTACGGCCCCTGGGGCCGGCCCGACATGGCGTTGTTCAAGTTCGTGAAGGCGATCATGGACGGCGAGCCGATCGACGTCTACGGCCAGGGCGAGATGCGCCGCGACTTCACCTATGTGGCCGACCTCGTGGAGGCCATGGCGCTGCTGCTCGGCGCCGTGCCGGAGACGGCCGCCGACGAGGACGAGGCGGCGGTGACGGGCGCCTCGCTCGCGGCCCCGTTCCGGGTGGTCAACATCGCGGGCGGCCAGCCCGTGGAGCTGTCCGAGTTCATCGCCTGCATCGAGCGCCATCTCGGCCGCACCGCGCAGCGCAACCTGCTGCCGATGCAGCCCGGCGACGTGCCGGCCACCTTCGCCAACGCCGACCTGCTGGAGCGCCTGACCGGCTACCGGCCGTCGACCCCGGTCGACGAGGGCGTGAGAGCCTTCGTCGACTGGTACCTGAACCACTGGCGGTAAGCGCTTGAGATAAGCCGAGAGCCGGGGCGAGCGGATCCGTCCTATTTGCGGGCCATGCATTCGCGCATGAAGACCTGCCTCTGGTCCTTCATGGCGAAGTTGAACTTGTTGGATTGCCTCGAGCGTTGCGGGTTCGTGTAGAGGCCCTTCGCCTCGGCCTCATCGAGGCATTTGTCCCGCTTCGGATTGGCTTGGGACAGCACAGGCGAGATCGACATCGCAAAGCATACGCATGTCGCTGCAAAGAGGAACTTCATGTTCAGCCCTCCCGTGAAGAAGAGAGCGAATAGGCACGGGCAAGTCTTGTCAATCGACGGTCATAGCCGCCAAAGGGTGTAGTCCATCGGGACGGCGTCCCGGTCGAGCGCGCCGCGGACGTCGAGGACCGCGCCCGAGCCCGGCCGCATGAGGCGCCGCACGAGCGCCCAGCCCCCGGCCACGAAGGCCCGGTGCGGCACCGCGAGGATCACCGCGTCCGCCGGCGCGAGCGCCTCCAGGGGCGTGAGCTCCACCCCATATTCGTGGCGCGCCTGCGCCGGGTCGGCGAGGGGGTCGCAGACCTCCACCGCGACGCCGAAGGCGGCGAGTTCGGCGATGATGTCGACCACCCTGGAATTGCGCGTGTCGGGCACGTTCTCCTTGAAGGTCAGGCCCAGGACCGTGGCCTTGGGCGAAGCCTTCCCGGCGGCCAGCATCATGCGCACGCATTGGCGCGCCACCCGCTGGCCGACGCCGTCATTGGTGCGCCGCCCCGCCAGGATCACCTCCGGATGGAAGCCGGCGCGCTCCGCCCGGTGCGTGAGGTAATAGGGGTCGACGCCGATGCAGTGGCCGCCCACGAGGCCCGGAGAGAAGGGCAGGAAGTTCCATTTGGTCCGGGCCGCCGCCAGAACGTCGCCCGTGTCGATGCCGAGCCGCTCGAAGATCACGGACAGTTCGTTCATGAAGGCGATGTTGAGGTCGCGCTGGGTGTTCTCGATCACCTTGGCGGCTTCCGCCACCTTGATGGACGGGGCCCGGTGCACGCCGGCCCGCACCACCGAGCCGTAGACCTCCGCCACGATGTCGAGGGTCGCGGCGTCCTGCCCGGACACCACCTTGGCGATGGTCTCGAAGCGGTGCTCCCGGTCGCCGGGATTGATCCGCTCCGGCGAGTAGCCGACCGTGAAGTCGCGCCCGCAGGCGAGGCCGGAGACGCGCTCCAGCACGGGGACGCAGTCCTCCTCGGTCGCGCCCGGATAGACGGTGGACTCGTAGACCACGACGTCGCCGCGCTTCAGCGCGCGGCCGACCGTCTCGGTCGCGCCGAGTAGCGCGCGAAGGTCGGGCCGGCGCGAGGCGTCGATGGGCGTCGGCACCGTGACGATGAAGAAGTCGCAGGCCCTCAGCTCCGCCTCGTCCTGCGTGAAGGCGAGCGAGGGGGCCTTCAGGTCCGCCGGCTCGGTCTCGCGCGTCCGGTCATGCCCGGCGACGAGTTCGGCGATGCGGGCGCCGTCGATGTCGAAGCCCACCACGGGGACGCCGGAGCGGGCGAACGCCGTCGCGACCGGCAGGCCGACATAGCCGAGGCCGATCACCGCGATCCTGCGGTCGTGCGTCACCGGTCCGCCTCCCTGTCTGCGTCCGGCGGACGCGAGAACAGCACGACCGGAACGGCCACGGCCGTGATCCACCAGCCCTGCCATGCGCCGTGGCTCTCCAGCGCCACCGCCATCGCGGCGGCGAAGAAGGCGAGGCGCTCCGGCAGCACGCAGACCGGCATGCCGGAGAACCGCCGCGCCAGCAGGCCGCACAGCGCCAGAGCGAGCAGCGCGCCGGGCGCGCCGAGCTCGGTCCAGACCTGCAGGGGCGCGTCATGCGGGTGTCCGACGCCCAGCATCTCGCGACGCTCCGCCGGCACCTGCGCGGCCACCGGATCGGCCTCGACGCGGGCGGAGGAGCCGAAGCCCGTGCCGGTGAGCGGCCGCAGCCGCGCCACCTCGCCGAAGGCGAGCCAGATGTCGACCCGCTCGCGGGCGTGCGCCGCCTTCAGCGCCTCGAAGCCCCGCTGCGGGATGGCGCGGTCCGCCAGCTCGCCGAACCAGGGCTGCGCCGCCACGACGATCACCAGGAGCGCGACCCCGGCCCTGGCGACGACGCGCGGCGCGGCCAGAGCCAGCCCGTAGACCGCCGCGCCGGCGATCACGCCGAGCTTGGACGAGCCGCTCGTGGACATAACCGCGGCGGCCGCGACGCACAGGAAGACGCCGGCCGCGAGGGCGGAGCGGCGCTGCGCCCGCAGCGCCGCCGCCAGCGGCCAGAACAGCACCACGGCCGTCACGATCGGGCGGTTCATCACGAAGCTCTCGATGCGCCCGCCCCAGAGGCGGCGCAGCGGGAAGTCGAGCCGCACCTCCACGGCCACCAGGATCGACACGACCACCAGGGCCGCCGCCAGCGCCAGCGGCGCCCAGCGGGGCAGGCGGTCCGGCAGGGCCGCCGCGAGGGCGATGGCGGCCGCGATCGGGATGACGAACTCGCCCAGCGTCGCCAGCGACAGGCGCCGGTCCACGCTCCAGGTCACCGACGCGAGCGCCCAGGCGAGGAAGGCCGCGGCCGCCCAGGCCTCGGGCGTCCGCAGCAGGCGGGAGAACGACGCGCCAAGCGCGCCGGGGCCGCGCTCGATCCATGCGGCCGCGACGGCCAGCGCCGCCGCGACGCTCAGCAGGAGCGGCGACGAGCGGTTGGCGAACGCCATGGCGACGGGCAGCGCGGCCGTCAGCGTCAGGACCGCGAGCGCGCAGAGCCGCCGTCCCGCGTCGGACCGCGTCGCGTCGCCTTGGCGCTCGGTCGCGCTCGTCATGCCTGGCCGCTCCGTTTCGCCGCCCCTGGTCGGCGACTGTATGCGGCCCCGCCGGGGCCGGCGCAATCCGGGCGCGTCATGATCCGGGCTTCCTGGCCCAGGCGAGGACCCGGTAGGTCCCGTCGGGCGCGTCGCGGCCGGTCGCCTGCGCGTCCACGAGCGCCTGGGTGATCCGCTCCGCGACCGGCAGGCGGTAGTGCAGGTGGTCCCAGTAATTGGCGTCGTCCCGCGTCAGGGGGGACGGGACGCGAAAGTCCACCAGCGTGGCCCCCCGGCGCTCGGCGATGCGCGTCGCCTGCGCCTTGCAGGCCTCCATGCGCGAGCCCTCCCGCGTGTCGGCCGGGAAGTAGCCGGCCGCGTGCGCCGGCGGGAACAGGACGAAGCGGGACGTCCGGGCGGGAAGGCGCGCCAGCAGGTCCTCCAGCCAGGCCAGGGCGGGGAAGCGGAACTGGTCCGGCGCGACCGGATCCTTCGGCGCCCGGGCCGGCGGCGACGCCCCGAACCCCGTGTCGCCATAGATGTGCGTGCGGGCGCGCTCCACGTCGTAGAGCGCCTCGTCGGGAGTGAAGACCTCGTAGCCGTTCATCGGCAGGCGCTGGCGCTTCATCTTCAGGCGATGCATGGCCAGCCGCCACGAGATCTCGATCGAGTGGAGGTTGAACAGATAGGGCCAGTCGTTCCAGCGATTGTCGTCGTAGAAGCTGTCGGGGAAGGCCCGGAAGGTCAGCCGCTTGGCCGGCGAGGCCGCGTCCTGCGCGCACCATTCCGCGTCGAGCCCGAAGACCATCAGCGCCGGGTCCGGCGTCTCGCGCAGGAACAGGTCGGCGATGCGCGTCTGTTCCCACGGCGTGGCGGCGTTCATGCCGAGATTGACCGTGCGGGCGGAGAACAGCGGGTCGAGCCGGGCCGGGTTGAGGAGGCGCACCGTCGAGGTGCCGATCACCGCGCTGTCATAGGCGTGCGAGCGGATGACCTGCGGGTACATGAAGCGCTGGTTGATGTCCATGAGCGCGGGCGGCGCGAGCCCGGCGAGCGGCCCGGCCCCGTAGGGGTCGAACGCGAAGACGAAGGCCGCCAGCCCCAGACCCGCCGCGGCGAGCACGGCGGCGAACCGGGCCAGCAGCGCGCGCCAGGGGCTCGGCTCCGCCGCGGCGGCGAGCAGGCGCGCATCGCCGTCGAAGGCGGGATCGGAAGCGTCCATGCGACGCTCGTGGACCGGAATCGCTTCACGATCAAGACCGGGGCGACCGATCCGCGCCGCCGCGGGCGGGGCGCCGCCTCATTCGGGCGAGCGGACGGAGGTCCGCCTGCGCGCCTTGATGGCGACGTCGGTTCGGGCGACCAGCAGCGATTCGGCCTCCGCCGCGCGTGCGATCTGCGCCTGCAGCAGCTTCAGGCCGAAATCCGGATATTCCAGCACCAGTTCGAGGAGCACGTCGCGGCGGATCTTCAGGGCCCGGATGGGGTTGGCGGCGACCACGGTCGCAAGGCGGCGCGAGCGGGTGAGGGCGCCCATCTCGCCGACGATCGCGTTCGGCTCTGTCAGCCCGAGCGAGAGCGGCCCGCCGTCGCCGGTGATGGAGACCTCCGCCTGGCCGGACAGGATCACGAGCGCGTCATGGGCCTCGTCGCCCTGGCGCATCAGCACGTCGCCGGGCGCAAAGGCGACGCGCTGGCCCGTGAAGGCCAGGAGCTTCAGGCGCGCGGTCTCCAGCGAGGCGAGGAGCGGCACGGCCCGCAGCGCGCGCACCTCCTCCGAAAGCGCGTCGGCGGCGGGCGGCTCGTCCGAGGCCTGCGCGGCGGCCGAGCCGGCGCGGACCCGGGCGCGCCCGGCCCGCAGCTCGACCACATGGTCGAAGCCCGCCGCCCGCGCCTCCGCGCCCGGCCCGAAGGTGGCCACGAGGGTGCGGCCCCGCATGGCCTCGCGCACGCTGGCGAGGATCCGGGCGCCCTGGACGTCCCCGAAGACGGACAGCGCGCCGTCGATCACCAGCACGGAGGGCCGCTTCAGCAGGCAGCGCGCCAGCGACAGGGCGGCCCGCTGGGCCGGGTAGAGCCGGCGGCCGCCATTCCCGACGGGCTGGTCGAGGCCGATCGCCAGGATGTCGGCGTCGAGCCCGCTCTGCGCCAGCGCGTCGTCGAGGGCGGCCGACAGGCGCTCCTCGGCGGACGGCGCCTCGGAGATGACGCGCCCGAAGAGCAGGTTGTCGCGGATGCTGGCGCCGCGCGAGAACGCGGCCGGATCATAGGGCGTGACCGTGAAGCCGTGGGCCGCCGCCGCCCGCGCCATCGCGGGCCGGGCCGCCAGGATGCGCGCCTTCAGGTCGTCGCCGAGCAGGCCGAGCCGGTGCTGGGGCTCGCTGTAGCGCAAAGCGAGGCGCAGCTGCGCCAGCCGGTCCTCGTCCGTCCGGCGGCCGGCCCGGGCGCGGGCGAGGCCCCGGCGGTAGTCGTCCAGCGCGTCCGCCGAGACGAAGGAGAAGCGCTGGAACAGCAGGCTCTCGGGTCCGAGATCGGCGAAGATCTCGACCAGCGTCGCGGCGAGGCCCAGCCCCACGTCCTCGAGCGCCTCGCGCAGGCCGAGCCGCGCCAACTCGACGGCGAGAAGGCCGAGCAGCGCGGGCTCGAACTCCTCGTCGTGAGCCCAGGGGCCGAACAGCAGGTTCTCGCGGATGGTCAGGTGGCCGCAGTAGCGCGCCAGGTCGAAGCGCTCGATCAGGTCGGCGCCGCCGCCGCGCCGCAGCTGCTCGGCCACCAGCGGCCGGGCGGCCACGATCCGGGCGGCGATCTCCGGCAGGGCCGCGTCGTCGATCCGGGCGCCGAGGCCCATGCGCCGCACGTCCGCCTCGAAGTCGACGGCGCGCAGCGCCCGCCCGATCGCCCCGTCGATGGACCCGGGTCCGTCGACTCCCGCGGCGGCGTAGTCCAGCCACTCGGCCTGCGGCTCGCCGTCCGCGGGCCGCCGCCGCAGCGCGTAGATCAGGTTGTCGCGGAACGTGCCCTCGAAGATCGCCGTGTCCGGCCCGGCATACGCGAAGTCGCGGCCCAGCGCGTCGGCGCCCAGCGCCTCCAACGGGCGGCCCGCGACGGTGACGCTGCCGGCCGCCGGAGGGATCCGGCCGGCGATCACCCGCGCCAGCGCGCTGACCGCCTCCGGCGGGCCGCAGAGCGCGATCGCGGCGCCGAGCGGCAGCTCCAGGGTGACGCCCTCCAGGCTCCGGTCGCCGCCCGGCAGGCCGACCGTGACGCCCCGCACCGCCAGTGAGCCGGCCGAGAGGTCGGGCGGAACCGGCTGCGAGACCGGCGCCGAGCGCGCGGGCGCGGCGGAGAACTGCTCCAGCACCTGCTGGAACTTCACCTCGACGTCGAGGCGCTGCTGGTCCCAGTCGATCAGCTCCTTCACCGGGGGAGGCAGGTCGCGATAGGCGGCGATCACGGCGACCAGCTGGCCGATGGCCAGGTCGCCCCGCAGCGCGAAGAAGCCGCCCAGCGAGTAAAACAGGAAGGGGGTGAGCTGAGCCAGCAGCCCGTTGGCGAACTTCGCCGCGAATTTGCGCCCATAGAGCTGGTAGCGGATCAGGAACAGGTCTTCGAGCCGCGCCGCGATGCGGCTGATCTCGAAGGGCGCGGCGCCGTGGTTGCGCACCTCGTCCAGCCCGTCCACGACCTCGCCGATGCTGCCGGCGAGCGCGCGCGACTTCAGCTGCCGCAGCCGGCTCAGGCGAAGCTGCTCGCGCCGCATGCGCGGGATGATGAGCGCCTGGACGGCCACCAGCGCGGCGGCGCAGACCCCCAGGGCGAGGCTCTGGACGAAGATGAACGCCAGCGCGGTGAGGGCCTGGCCTCCCAGGAACAGCGGCTGGATGAAGGCGTCGCCCACGAAGCCGCCGATCGGCTCGACCTCGTCCTTGATGATGGTGGCGGCCTCGGAGGCCTTCATCCGCCGCCCGTCGTCGGCCCGGCCGGTGACGAGCGCCTTGAACAGCTCGAAGCGCAGGGTCTGCAGCACCCGCTCGCCCAGCGCGCCCTTGCGCATGTTGATGAGGTATTTGAAGGCGCCGTTGACCAGCACGAGCAGCAGGAACACGGCGCTGAGCGCGAACAGGTAGCCGGTGCGGTCCAGCTCGAAGCCGTCGAACAGCACCGCACCGTTCCACGGCAGGACGACGCGAAACAGGGTCGCGGTCGAGCGCCCGGCGAAGGCCCGGCCCTGGATGGCGTCGCTCACGATCAGCTTGGGAATGTCGAGCGAGGCGTAATAGAAGGGCAGGGAGGCCAGGACCACCAGGAGCACCCGGATCTGCTCCTTCCGGCTGCGCCGCCAGATATAGCCGAAGAGCTGCTCCATCCGTCCGGACGCGTCGCGGAAGGACGGCTGCGCCTTGGGCGTGGCCTCCTGGGCCGTCGCCCGGATCTGGACGGCCGCCGTGCGGGTGCTCATGGACGGAACCGGCTCATGGCGATCATGCTCATGGCTCTGTCTGGCCCGGACGCCCGGACCCGGATGTGCGAAGCAGCATAGCGCAACCGCGGCGCCCGCGGCTCACTTCAAAGTTGCAGAGGCCGTTGGATGCGATTCCTCCCAGAGGCCGCGGCCTGGATCCGCAGCCACGCTCCGGAGATGCGGCTCGCCCTGAGGGTCACGATCGCGGCCGGGGCGTCCTTCGCGCTCGCCCGCGGGCTCCAGCTGCCCCAGGGGTTCTGGGCGGTCATCACGGCCGTGATCGTGATCCAGGCCAGCGTCGGCGGCTCGCTCAAGGCCGCCATGGACCGCTTCGCCGGCACCCTGGCCGGGGCGGGGCTGGGCGCGCTGGTCTCCGTCTCCATCCCGCACCAGTCCTTCGCGACGCTTCTGGCCGCCGTCCTGGCCGCGGTGGCGCCGCTCGCCTTCCTGGCGGCGATCCGGCCCAGCTTCCGGGTCGCGCCCGTCACGGCGCTGATCATGCTGCTGCCGACCGGGGCGGCGCTGGGCGATCCCTGGCGGGCGGCGATCGACCGGGTGCTGGAGATCGGCGTCGGCAATCTCGTCGGCCTCGTGGTGGCGCTGGTGGTGCTGCCCGCGCGGGCCCACGCTCTGGTCGCCGAGCGCGCCGGCCGGATCGCGGAGCTCAACGCCGACCTGCTGCGGGCTTTGCTGAACGCCGCCCTCTCCGGAGAGGGCCGGCCGGGCGGCGCGGCGATCCACGCCCGGATCCGCGCGGCCCTCAAGCAGCTCGAGGCGGCGGCCGAGGAGGCCACGCGCGAGCGGCGCAGCCACCTCACCGACCAGCCCGACCCCGAGCCGCTGGTGCGCGCGCTCTACCGGCTGCGCCATGACCTCGTGATGATCGGCCGGGCCGCGGCCACGGCCCTGCCCGACGCGCTGGCCGGCCGCATGGCCCCGGCGCTCGGCGACGTCCGCGACGCCGCCGAAGCGCGGCTGCGCGAACTCGGCGCGGCCTTTGCGGCGCGCCGCAAGCCCGAGCGATCCGGGGCGCTGGACGCCGCCATCAAGGACTATGCGGGGGCGATCGAGGCGGTGCGCCGGGACGGCGTGCTGCGCGCGCAGCCCGGCGCGGTGATCGGCCGCTTCTGGTCGCTGTCCTTCGCGTTCGAGCAACTGCAGAACGACCTCGACGACGCCGAGGATCTCGCGGCCGGCTGGGCCGGCGCGCGCCGGGCGGGCGGCGACCAGGCCTCCGAGCCGTAAGGCTGACGCGGTCAGCCGCCGCTGATGGCGTTCACCACGTAGACGTCGACGCCGGGGGCGAGCGGGGAGCCGAGCGTCGCCCGGCGTCCCTCGACGAAGACGTTCATGTGGCGCCGGATCGCCGGGCTGGTGTCGCAGATGCAGTCGCGCATGCCGGGCCAGCGCGCCTCGAGCGCGTCCACCATTTCGGCGACGGTCGCCACGCGAAGCTCCACGACGCGGTCGGCGTCGGGGAACATGTGCGCCAGCAAGGGCCCCAGCCGGACCCTCGCCGGCCTGGCGTCTGTCGGGTCGTGAGCGGCGGACATGGCGGCCCCCGACGCGTCAGCGGTCCACGACCAGCGTCTCGACGGACGTGATCGTGGGCAGGTGCTGGGCGATGCAGCGCCAGCTCTCGCCCTCGTCGGCGCTGGCGAAGAGCGCGCCCGAGCCCGTGCCGAAATAGACCCCGGCCGGCTCCCGCGAGTCGGTCGCCAGGGCCTGGCGCAGGACGCCGAAAAAGGCGTTCTCCTGCGGCAGCCCCTCGCGCAGCGCTCGCCAGCTCGCGCCGGCGTCCCGGCTGCGCCACACGGCGGTCCGGGCGTCCGGCATGTAGCGGCCGGCGATGTCGCCGTTGAGCGGCAGCATGTAGACGGTGTCGGGATCGCGCGGGTGGACGGCGGTCGGGAAGCCGAAGCTCGACGGCAGGCCCTCCTCGATGCTGGCCCAGCTGCGTCCGCCGTCGTCGCTGCGATACATGCCGCAATGGTTCTGCTGGTAGAGCCGGTCCGGCATGCCGGGCGCCATCGCGACGGAGTGCACGCACTGGCCGAACTCCGGATGGCGATGGCCCTCCGGCATGTAGTCGGCGCGCGTGCCCCGATTGCGGGGCTCCCAGGTGGCCCCGCCGTCGGCGCTGTGGAACACCCCCGCCGACGAGATGCCGACCCAGAGGCGGCCGGCGTCCTGCGGGTCCGTGACGATGGAGTGCAGGATGAGGCCGCCGCCGCCCGGCTGCCATTCCGGGCGGGACGGATGATCGCGCAAACCGGCCACGTGGCTCCAGGTGCGGCCGCCGTCGTCGCTGGCGAAGAGCCCGGCCGGCTCCACCCCGGCGTAGAGGCGCCCGCCGGACGGGGCGACGCTCCAGACCGACTTGATCGGCGCCTCGCCGGCCGCGTAGCCGAGCCCGTCGCGCGAGTAGGTCCATGTCGCGCCGAGATCGTCGGAGCGCCACACCGCCGGGCCGAGCCACTCGCTGCCGCCGCCGGCGTAGATCACGCCGGAGCTGTCGGCGACCGCGTGGTTGATCGGCCACGTCTCGCAAAGCGGTCCCTTCAGGCTCCAGGATCGCCTGTCGTCGTCGCTCCTCAGGATGAACAGGCCCTTGCGGGTCCCGACCAGCACCAGCACGCTTTCGCCCATGGCGGCCTCCGTGTGAGGGAACAAGGGGGAGCGGGACCTCTCAGGCCTGCGCCAACACCATCCAGCCGACGCCGAACTTGTCGGTCAGCATGCCGAAGCGGGGGGCGAAGAAGGTCTTGGCCATCGGCATCCTGACCGCACCGCCCTCGCTCAGCGCCGCAAAAGCGCGCTCGGCCTCGTCCTCCGAGCCCACGACGAGCGACAGCGAGAAGCCCTGGAAGCTCGACGCGCCCGAGCATTCGCCGTCCGAGGCCATGACGGACGAGCCGCCGATGGCGATCTCGCCATGCATGATCTTGTTTTCCGACCCGGGCGGAAGCATGCCGGGCGGGGGTCCCTCGGGCGCGTCGCGATAGCGCATGAGCGCCTTCACCTCGGCTCCGAGGACGGCCTTGTAGAAGGTGAAAGCCTCCTCGCAACGCCCGTTGAAAAACAGATAGGGGTTGACCGACATGGGGTGTCCTCCGTTGGGTCCGGCCGTGCGCCGTCGCCCCAAGGACGAGCGGCGGTCGCCGGCGCCGACAGGCCGAGCTTGATTTTTCTCCCGGCTCACGCCTCATTATCACCGCAGCCCATCGGCACACAGTGGGCGCGCGCGCCGCCCGGCGCATCGTCGCCGCAAGCCCGCGAGTTCCGCCCGAGTGCCCAGCATCCGTTCCTTCCGCATCGCCGCCTGGCTGTTGGTCGTCGCCATCGCGCTGATGACCGTGTGCCCCATCGGCCTCCGGCCGGTCACCGGCCTCTCCGTCGATCTGGAGCGCTTCGCCGCATTCGGGCTGGTCGGCCTGTTCTTCGGGCTCGCCTATCCGCGCCGCAGGATCGCCGTCCTGGCGGCGGTCGTGGCCGCGGCGGCGGGGCTGGAGGCCATGCAGTATCTCGCGCCGAGCCGGCACGGGCGGGTGCATGACTTCGAGATCAAGGCCGTCGCCGGGGCGCTGGGCGCCGTGTCGGCTATGCTGTTCGGCAGGGTCGCCCGCGAGGCCGCTCTGCGCCGGCCGGCGGGCTAGCGCAGGGTGGGGTCGCGTTCGGCCGCGGCGCGGCGGCGGGCGCGGGCCGCATAGGCCCGGTAACCTGAGACCGCGAGCCCGCAGACGCCGATGGCCACGAGCAGCGCCGACTTCAGGCTCGGCTCCGTCGCGAGCGCCGGCGCCCCATAGCCCAGCAGCGCCGCGCAGACGAGGACGACCGCGGCGGCCCGGTGCAGCGGGTGGCGAAAGAAGCGCCTCATCGCACGCCCGTCATCGGCGGAACCGGTCGCCGAGGCGCTCGATCTCCCGCCGCAGGGCGTCGACCCCGCGCTGCACGTCGCGCACGGCGTCGTCGGAGATGATCGGCGCGGAGGTGATCGGCGGGCGCGGCGCGCTCTCCGGACAGTCCGGCAGGCTGTCGCGGCGCAGCTTGGGCGTGATCCCGCCCTGGGGCGTGAGCAGATAGGCGCAGCCGGTCTCGTCGCGCCACGTCACGGGCTCGTCCAGCGCCCATGCGGACCCGCAGATGATCGCGAAGGCGCCCGCCGCCGTCCAGCGCGCGAGCCTGGCTGCATGAGGTCTCATGCCCAGAGAACGCCACGGCCGTCCGGGAAGTTCAATGACCGCGCGCAACTCTAGCGCGGTCTGGCCGAGGCGAGCCGGTCGAGCCGGCGGTCGGGCGCGCCGGCGCCCAGCGCGGCTTCCCGCCGCTCGATCCTGTCCAACATATGGACGAGCCGGACGAGGTAGGGCGGCAACGGATCCGTGAGCGCCTGTTCGAGCGCGCTGTCGGCCAGCATGGCGGGGGGAGAGTCGGTCGCAGTGTCGACGTGGGGGGATGACGTCATTTGCAAAATTCCTCTGCGCAGAGCAGGCCCCAGGATGGTTAATAAATCGTAAACGATCGTGAGCGTCCGGCCCCCGTTTGGCGATTGGAAGCGCGTATGCTCCTATTGAATGCAACTTGGAGGAGTGGATGCGACGCGTTCTCGCCCTGGCGGCCCTGATCTCGATGGCGGCCTCGCTCGCCGGCTGCGGCCATTGCACCGATCTTCGCCCCTACAACCCGTTCCGCAGCTGCCAGGACGACCAGGCCCGCTGAGGCCGCGAGGTCTTCGCCTGGCCTCGCGGCGGGTGTAGAATCATCTCCATGGCGCGTCAGGATCCGTTCAGCCTGTTCGACACGGCCATCGGCGTCTGCGCCATTGCGTGGACGGACCGGGGCGTGTCCGCCGTGCAACTGCCCGAGGGCAACGCGAAGGCGACCTGCTCCCGCCTGATCGCCCGGCGTCCGGGCGCGGTCGAGGCCGCGCCGCCCGCTCCCGTCGCGCAGGCGATCGCCCAGATTCAGGCCTTAATGGCGGGCGAGCGCGTCGATCTCGGCGGGATCGCGCTCGACATGGCGGGCGTGCCCGAGTTCAACAAGGCGGTCTACGCCGAGGCGCTCTCGATACCGCCCGGCCGGACCCTGACCTATGGCGACATCGCACGGCGCCTGGGCGATCCGGACGCGGCGCGGGCCGTCGGGCAGGCGCTGGGCCGCAACCCGTTCCCGATCATCGTGCCCTGCCATCGCGTGCTGGCCGCCAACGGGCGCCCGGGCGGATTCTCCGCCCATGGCGGCCGGTCCACGAAGCTGCGCATGCTGGCCATCGAGGGCTTCATGGGCAACGAGCCGACGCTGTTCGACCCGCGCTAGGCGGACGCCAGCCGCAGCCCCAGCGCGCCCGCATACATGCCGGCCGCGAACACCGTGTGGGCGACGACGTTGAGGATCCTGATCTGGTTGGCGTTGGGCCGGCGCGAGGCCGCCCAGCCGGCGCCCATCCCCGGCTGAAGCAGGAACCAGCCCGCCCCCACGGTGACGAGGCCGATGATCCAGGCCGGCAGGAAGGTGGGCGACTGCGCCCAGCCCGGACCGGCGACGACGAGCAGCACGGCGGCGTAGAGCACGCCGATGGCGTAGTGGGCGACCCAGCCCAGCGCCAGCTCGTTGGCCACCGGGGCCGCCGCCCCGATGTCCTCGTGGAACACCGCGCCGGACGGCAGATGCCCGAACCACCGCCCGACCAGCGCCCAGTTGGGCGAGGGCACGCCGAAGGCGCGGTTGAGCAGGATGGCCCAGACGTCCATCAGGGCCGTGCCGGCGGCCCCGATGACGATGGAGCGCCAGAGAAATTCGAGCATGAGGCAGCCTTGGCCGGAGCGCGGGCGGGGGAATCGCCCTTGCGGCGAGGATCGCGCGCCGGCTCGAGCTGCGCAACAGCGTCTGCGGCGCGAGCCGCTCAGCTGCGCGCGAAGCGGATCAGATAGCCGACCGCGAAGGCCGCCAGCAGCGGTCCCGCCATCGGGAACGCGCCCTCGCCCGTGATGGCTTCGGCCAGGCGCCGGGAGCCCCGGCCCGCGCCCCTGATCGCCGCCATGGCGCGCTCGTAGGCGTCGCCGGCGTCGACGCGGACGATGAAGTGGCGCCGGTCGCTCGACGTGGTCAGCGAGACGTCCTGCTTGGGAAAGCCCGCGCGCAGCGCGGCCTGCATCGCCCGCTCGGCGCCCTGCCGGTCCGTGAACTGGACCGAAGCCGTCCTGCGATCATCCATGATGTGTCTCCTTGCTCATGGGCAGGGAAACGGGCGGGGGCGCGGGCCGTTCCGGCCGCGTGCGCAAGGAGCGGCCCTGCGCGGCCGGACCCGCCCTCAGGCGGCCGGGGAAGGCGCGATCGTCAGGCCGAATCGGGCCGTGCCGCCCGGCGCGAGCGTCACCACCCCCGGCTTGTCCACGAAGGGGCCGTCGAACTCCACCGGCGTGTCGTAGCCGCGCCAGGGCTCGATGCAGAGAAAGTCGGCTCCGGGCTTCATCCAGACGCCCAGCTCCCTGAAGCCGGACCACGAGACCCGGACCGACGGCCCGCCCGGCGCCCCATAGGTCACCGAGCGGCTGTTCACATGGTCGAAGACCAGCGCGTCCTCGGCGAAGAGATCCTCGCGCAGCCGCAGGGTGCGCCCCTCGACGGGGGTGGGGCGCCCGGGCCCGAGCTTCTCGCCGACGAGCCGGCGCACCGGCGCGGTCTCCTCCCGCTCGAAGGCGAGCGCATGGGCGGTCTTGGGCGCGTCGCCGAGCGGCCAGCGGAACGCCGGATGCGCGCCCAGCGAGAAGGGCAGGGGCTCCGGCCCGGGATTGGCGACCGCATAGTCGATGGTCAGCGCCCCGTCATGGATCCGGTAGGTCAGGGCCAGGGTGAACGCGAAGGGATAGACGGCGCGCGTCGCCGGCGAGTCGCGCAGGTCCAGCACGCACGAGGCCGCGTCGCGCGCCGCGACGCGAAAGGCGCTGTCCCGGGCGAAGCCGTGCTTCGGCATCCGGTAAACGCGCCCCTCATGCAGCAGCGCCTCGCCCTCCAGGCGCCCGACGATGGGAAACAGCAGCGGCGAATGGCGCGGCCATTCCGGCCCCGCGCCCCACATCACGTCCTCGCCCCCCGCGGGGGTGAGCGACTGCAGCTCGGCCCCGTGGGGCGAGATCGCCGCGCGAAGCCGCGCGTCCTCCAGGATGATCATGCGGCGCCCATCATTCGCCCGGGGCGGCTTGGCCGAGCCCCGGTTCGGCGGGCGGCGACCATCTCGCCAGCAGGAGCGCGACGCCCACGCCGATGATGGCGCCGGACGAACTGGCGATCCAGTCGATCGCCTGCGACGTGCGGCCCGGCACGAACGCCTGCAGGAACTCCAGCGCCCCGGCGAGCGCGATGAGGCCCGCCGCCCAGCCGAGCCGGCGAGCCTGGGAGTGGGCGAGCACGCCCACGATCAGCCCCGTCCCGCAATAGGCGACGACATGCTCGATCTGGCCGGGCAGGCCGGTATGCGGGCGTTCCTCGCCGGGCAGCAGCGAGAGCACCGACAGGGTGGCGACCAGCGCGACCTGCACCCACGGCGCGCGCCGCCGCCCCATGCGGACCAGCGCGTTCCAGACCTGGCTCAGCTCCATGCGGGCTCCTGTCGATCGGCGCGGCGACCTGTCCGTGTTTCTCCCGAATAGGCGAATCTGGCCCGGTCGCATCAAGTGACAAGTCGATGGAAAGGGTTCGGTAACACCTCAACCCAAGTATCGCCTGGGCGACACGTTCATCGACGCCCCAGCATAGTCGTTGTCGATCGAGGCCCAAGTGTCTTTCTCTTATACGGTAAAACTAGCCGACAGCGCGCAGCTGCCGCAGGACGCGTTGATCTTGACGGACGTCAAGGCCGCGCTCGCCGATTGGGCCAGCGTCTTGGGCGGACTGGGAGCGATCGACGTCCAGATCAACGTCGTCCCGCTCGGAACCGGCGTCCTCGCCAACTGCATGGCGGCGACCACGGTGTTCCAGCGCATGGACGGCGTGCGCTCGGTCTTCGAGAGCGGCGCGGTCTCCGAGCTGCAGACCGGCGTCGACCCGAACGGGTCGGCGGCGGACGTGATCATCAACCTGAACGCGTCCCTGGTCGGGTCCAGCTTCTGGTTCAATCCCACCCCCGGCTCCACGACGGCGCCGCCCTCCAACAAATACGACGCGCTCACCGTGCTGCGGCACGAACTCGGGCACGCCTTCGGCATCAACGGCTTCCGCAGCGACGCCGGCGCCCTGGGGTCGGCCGAGTCTCCGTTCGATTCGCTGGTCCAGGTCCGTTCGGACGGCTCGGCCTGGTTCATCGGCGCGCATGCGGTCGCCGTCTATGGCGGCGCGGTGCCGGTCACGACGCTGGCCAATGGCGAGGCCTACTATCACTTCGGCAACAGCCAGTCCCAGGCGGCCAGCTCCGACCTGATGGGCGGAACCGGGCTTCCGCCCGGCGTGGCGCATACCGTCACGGCGCTGGACATCGCGGTGATGCAGGACCTCGGGGTTCCGCTCGCCTCCGCGACCGGTTCGACGGCGACCGCCTCCAGCGGCGTCGCGTCGGGCTCCTCGCCGAGCGGCGCGGCGACCAGCGGCGGCGGTCCCATCCTGACCGGATCGAGCGGCGACGACGTCTTCGCCATCGTCTCGGGCGTCACGACCGTGACGGGCGGCGCCGGGCTCGACACCGCCGTGTTCTCCGCTACGAGCGGGGCGGAGACGATCACCTTCAACACGGGCTCGGTCACGGTGTCCGGCCCGCAGGGAACCGCAACCCTGACGGGGGTGGAGCGGCTGCACTTCACCGACAAGGAGCTGGCGCTCGACGTCGATGGACATGCCGGGCAGGCCTACCGGCTCTACCAGGCCGCGCTCGGCCGCGCCCCGGAGCAGTCCGGCCTGACCTACTGGACCGACCGCCTCGACCAGGGCGCGAGCCTGAGCAAGATCGCCGCCGGCTTCGCCGGCTCTGGCGAGTTCGCGGCCAAGATCGGCGGCGGCTCGGCGGTCTCGATGATCTCGCTCCTCTACCAGAACGTCCTCGGCCGCGCCGCGGACGCCGGCGGCCTGACCTACTGGTCGGGGCTCCTCGCCACGGGGTCGAGCATGGCGGACATCCTGGCGAGCTTCTCCGAAAGCCCCGAAAACGTGGCGAAGGTCGCCCCGGCCATCGCGCACGGGATGTGGCTGGACGTCTGACGAAGGTCAGCCCCTCGCCTCCGGCGGTGGATCGGCGGGCGGTCTTATGGAAGACTCCTGGTCCCCCTCGGGATCAGGAGTCCCCATGCTACGCGTTTGCGCCGTCGCCCTCGCCGGAGTGCTGGCCCTCGCCGGCCCCGGATCGGCCGCCTCCCTCCGGATCGGCCTTCAATCAGACCCCGATTTGCTGGATCCCGCCCGGGGCGGGTCCTTCGTCGGGCGCGTCGTCTTCGCCGCGCTCTGCGACAAGCTCGTCGACGTCAGCGACGATCTGAAATTCGTGCCCCAGCTCGCCACGGACTGGACGTGGTCCCCCGACGGCAAGGCGCTGACCATGCGCCTGCGCAGCGGCGTCACCTTCCATGACGGCGAGCCCTTCGACGCGGAGGCGGTGCGCTTCAACATCAAGCGCTACAAGGACGCCTCCTACTCGGTCCGCAAGGGCGAGCTGAAGCCGGTGACGGACGTGGAGGTGGTCGACCCCCTGACGGTCCGCTTCATCCTCTCCGCCCCCTACGCGCCGCTGCTGTCCGTGCTGGCCGACCGGGCCGGCATGATGATGGCCCCGAAGGCCACCGAGAAAGCCGGCGAGGCGGCCTCGTCCAACCCGTCCTGCTCCGGGCCTTTCCGGTTCAAGCAGCGCGTGGCGCAGGACAAGATCGTGTTCGAGCGCTTCCCCGACTACTGGGACGCCAAGTCCATCCTGGTCGACGAGGTCACCTACCTGCCGATCCCGGACCCGACCGTCAATCTCATGAACCTGCGGGCCGGGCAGCTCGACATCATCGAGCGCATCGCCGCGACCGACATGGAGGCCGCCAGGACCGACGCGCGCATCCGCGTCAGCTCGGCGCCGTCGCTGGCCTATTACACGCTCTCCATCAACCTCGCGGACAAGTCGCCGAACGCCTCGCCCATGAGCAAGGACGCCCGGGTGCGGGAGGCCTTCGAGCTCTCCTTCGACCGCCGGGTCGTCAACGAAGTGGTGTTCGGCGGCGCCTTCGTGCCCAGCAACCAGACGGAGCCGCCGGGCTCGCGCTACTTCAATCCCGACGCGCCGCTGCCGCAGCGCGATGTCGAGAAGGCGAAGAAGCTTCTCAAGGAGGCCGGCTACGACCGCGTCCCCTTCACCATCACGGTGGCCAACAACCCGACGGACCAGCAGGTGGCGCAGGTGATCCAGTCGATGTCGGCGGAGGCCGGCTTCGACGTGAAGATCGACGCCATGGAGGCGACCTCGATGGTGGACCGCACCAACCGGGGCGACTACCAGAGCGCCGTCGTGATCTGGAGCGGCCGCACGGATCCGGACGGCAACCTCACCCATTGGGCCGCCTGCGACGGCTACCTGAACTGGGGCAAATATTGCGACCCCGAGGTCGACAAGCTCCTGAACCAGGCCCGCACCGTCACCGACGAGGCCCAGCGCGTCGCGCTCTACCGGCAGGCCACTTCGCGCTGGCTCGCCGCCCGGGCGCATCTGGTGCTGTACCACCTGAACTGGCTGCGGGCCTACAGCGCGCGGGTGCAGGGCTTCCACAACAGCCCGGACGGCATCATCCGCCTGCAGGGCGTCAGCGTGCGCTGACGCCGGAGCGGGCCCTCAGATCAGGGCGGCCAGCAGGAGCGGGATGGTCACGACCGACATCAGCGTCGAGACCACGACCACGCCGGCCACCTGTTCGGGCTCGTTGTTCCAGCGCTGCGCGAAGAGATAGTTGTAGACCGCCACGGGGTTGGCGGCCTGCATCACCAGCACCGCCCTGATCACGCCCGTGAAGCCGAACAGCGCGGCCACCGCGAAGCCGACCGCGGCGCCCATCGCGATGCGCACCAGCGACACCGCCGCGGCCCGCCCGGCGGAGGCGACGCCGAGGCTGCTGATCGAGGCTCCGAGGAGCAGCAACATGATCGGGACGGTCAGCCCGCCGATGAGGCTGACGGTCGAGCCGAGCCAGACCGGCAGCTGGATCGAGGCCAGCGACAGCGCCACCGCCAGCGCGATCGCGTACAGGATGGGCAGGCGCACGAGGCCGCGCCAGTTCGCCTGTCCGGCGGCGATGGCCTGTCCGAGCGTGTAGTTGGCGATGGACGAGATCGAGAAGAACACGATGGCGTAGCCCAGGCCCTCGTCGCCGAACGCGTAGAGCGCCACGGGCAGCCCCAGGTTCCCGGCGTTCGGAAAGGCCACCGAGGGCAGGAAGGTGCGCAGCTTCAGGCCCAGCGCCTTCAGGATCACGGCGCCGCACAGCGCGAACAGCAGGATCGCCAGCGCCGCCGCGCCCGCCATGGCCCCGAACGCCGCCGGCGACACATGCGTCTTCTGGAAGGTCGAGACGATCAGGCACGGCGTCGCGACGTCGGCGATGAGGGCGGTCAGGTCCGGCGACTGGATCTTGCGTCCGGCCCGCGCCCACAGGAAGCCGATCGCGACCGTGATCAGGATCGGCAGGATGGTGGAGAGGACGACGCCGGCCATGGCTCGCTTTCACGGGGGCTGCCGGCCGGCGCCCGGGATGGGCGTCGTCGGTCAGAGGGCGGGGCGCGCCATCGTCCGGCGGGACCGGAGCTGGCCCACGAGCGGGATGATCAGGAACAGGATCCCGATGCCCATCAGGGTCGCCACCAGCCCGTTGCTGAAGAAGATCCCGAGAGAGCCCCTGGAGATCAGCATCGCCTGTCGGAACGCGTCCTCAGCCTTGTCGCCGATCACCATCGCCAGCACCAGGGGGGCGAGCGGATAGTGCAGCTTCTTGAACAGGTATCCGAGCACCCCGAAGCCCATCATCAGCATGACGTCCAGATAGGAGTTGGACACCGAATAGGCGCCTACCGTGATGACGATCAGGATCAGCGGCGTGATGACGTAGAACGGGATCCGCATCATGGCGGCGAAGATCGGCACGGTCAGCAGCACGAGGACGAGCGCGACCACATTGCCCAGATACATGCTGGCGATCAGCCCCCAGACGAAATCCTTCTGCTCGATGAACAGCATCGGCCCGGGATTCAGGCCCCAGATCATCAGCCCGCCCATCATCACGGCGGCGGTGGCCGAGCCCGGGATGCCCAGCGCCAGCATCGGCAGGAGCGCGCTGGTGCCGGCGGCGTGGTCGGCGGTCTCCGGGGCGATGATGCCCTCCTGCTCGCCGCGCCCGAAATTCTCCCGCCGCGGCGAGAAGCGCTTGGCCACCCCGTAGCTCATGAAGGAGGCGGCGGTCGGCCCGCCCGGCGTCACCCCCATCCAGCAGCCGATGGCGGCGCTGCGCAGCAGGGCCCAGCCATGGCGCGGCAGGCCCGCCAGCGTCACCAGCACCTCGCGCCAGTCGACGCGCGATTCGACGCCCTTGATCGAGGTGGCCTCGTCCTCGACGGCCAGCATCAGCTCGCCGATGCCGAAGAGCCCCATGACGGCGACCACGAAGCTGACGCCCTTGACCAGCTCGTCCACCCCCATGGTGAGTCGCACGCTGCCCGACACGGTGTCGATGCCCACCGCCGCCAGCGCGAAGCCGATGGCCAGCGACACCAGCGTCTTGGCGGGCGGGCTGCCGCCCATGCCGATGAAGCTGGCGAAGGCCAGGAAATAGACCGCGAAATATTCCGCCGGGCCGAATTGCAGCGCCGCCTTGGCCACCCATCCGGCCAGCAGGGTGATCAGCACGACGCCCACCAGCGCGCCGAAGGCCGCCGACCCGAAGGCGGTGGCCAGCGCCTTGGTCGGCTGGCCGTCGCGCGCCATCGGATAGCCGTCGAAGGTCGTCGCCACCGAGGAGGGTTCGCCCGGGATGTTGAACAGGATCGACGTCACGGAGCCGCCGAACAGCGCGCCCCAATACATGCTGGAGAGCAGGATGATGGCCGACACCGGCTGCATCCCGAAGGTGAGCGGCAGCAGCAGCGAGACGCCGTTCGGCGCGCCGAGGCCCGGCAGCACGCCGACCAGGATGCCGAGCAGCACGCCCGCCACCATCAGCCCGATATGCTGCACGGTGAGGGCGACCTCGAAGCCGTGCATGAGTTCTGAAATGTTTTCCACGGGCGGGATCCCGGTTGCGGACGAGCCTCGGCGCGCGGCTCAGAACCCGAGCTTGGCGCCGAGCCAGCCATGCGGCAGCAGGACCTGGAACGCGCGCTCGAAGGTGAAATAGAGGGCGAGGGCGGCGCCGGCGGCGATCGCCGCGGACCGGGTCCAGGCCATCTTGTGCTGGATGCGCAGCGACCAGAGCAGGTAGCCGACGCCCGAGGCGTAGATCCCGAGGAGCGGGATCAGGGCCACGAAGCCGAGCGCGGGCAGGAACAGGCTGGCCACCCGGCGCAGCTCGTCCGGGCGCGCGATGACCGGGTTGGGGCCGAGGAACGCCTGGACGAGGTTGTACAGGCTGCCCGCGGCCACCAGCGATCCGGCCAGCAGCGGGAACGTGCCGGACTGCACGTCGCCGCCGTCCCAGCCGGCGCCGACCTGGATGCTCGACACGATCACGGCGACGCCGAACGCCAGCGTGATCGCGCCGGTGAGCGCTTCGAAATGACGACGGGTCATCATGAGGGTGCCCTCCGGGCGGCGGCGCCGCGCGGACGCGGCGCGCGCAGCGGACGCCGCGCTACTTGGCGACGAGCCAGCCCTGCTCGGCCGCGACCTTGCGGTTGCGCTCGAGATCCTCGTCGATGAAGGTCTTGAACTGCGGACCGGTGATGAATTCGGAGGTCTGCGAGCTGCGCTCGATATACTCCTTCCACTCCGGCGTCGCCTGGACCTTCTTCATCAGGTCGACATAGAAGGCGGCCTGGTCCGGCGTCACGCCGCCCGGCAGCCAGACGGTGCGCGGCTGCGAGTAGAGCGGGACGTTGAGGCCGCTCTCCACGCAGGTGGGGATGTCGTGCCAGCTCTCGTTGGCCGTCACCTTGGGCCCCTCGGGCAGCCGCTTGGTGTTGAACACGCAGACCGGCCGCTGGGTGCCGCCGCGCCACTGCCCGATGCTCTCGGACGGGTTGTTCACATGCGAGCTGACATGGCCGCCGGCCAGCTGCACGGCCGCTTCGCTGCCGCTCTTGAACGGAATGTAGGTCAGCTTGATCCCGGCCGCCTTCTCGATGAGCCGCGTCAGCGTCTCGTCGGTGTCCTTGGACTGGGCGCCGGCCATCTTGAAGTCGCCGCTCTTGGCCGCCTCGACATAGTCCTTGCCCGACTTGATGGGCGAATCCTGCTTCACCCAGAGCATGAACTCGTCCGACGCCACCGACGCGATCGGCGTGAGGTCGGTGTAGTTGAACGCCACCTTGGAGACGAGCGGCTGCGTCCAGGCGTTCGAGGTGCCGAAGATCACCTTGTAGGGGTCGCCCGCCTGGGACTTGCCGTAGACATAGCCCTCCGCGCCGCTGCCGCCGCCCTTGTTGGACACCACGATGGGCTGGTCGACCAGCTTGTGCTTGGTGATGGCGCTCTGCACGAGGCGGGCGAGATTGTCCGTTCCGCCGCCCGGACCGGCGGTGGCGATGAACTCGATCGGCTTGGTGGGCTCCCAGGCCAGGGCCGGGGCGGCCCAGAGGACGACGAGCGGCGCGCTCGCGAGCAGCGCCGTGCGGAGGGGGATGAATGTCATCGACGCGTTCCTTGTTGTTTCCGTTCCCGGGTCTCGATGCCGCTTTTCGCGACGTTTTTCGTGCATGTCGGCGGGCTCGATCTCCCGCTCCGTCAGGCGGCCGTCCCGGCCCGCGCGGCCGCCGGTCCGCGGGCCTGCGCGGCCACCACGGCGCCGTCGCGCTCGAAGGCGGCGACCTCCTCGGCGCTGAACCCCGCATCGGCGAGGATCTGGCGGGTGTCCTCGCCGAAGATCGGCGCGCCCTTGCGCACGCCGCCCGGCGTCTGCGAGAACTTGACCGGCAGGCCGATGGTCTTCACCGGCCCCAGCGTCGAGTGCTCCACCTCCACCAGCATCTTGCGCGCGATGGTCTGCGGGTCGGACAAGGCCTGCAAGGTGTCGAGGACCGGCCCGCAGGGCACGCCGGCGGCGTCGAACATCTCCAGCCAGTGGTCGGCGGGCCGCTTCTCGAAGATGCGGCCGAGCTCCTCGTCGAGCGCCGGCAGGTTGCCCATGCGGTCGGCGTTGGTGCGGAAGCGCGGGTCGTCGGCGAGCGCCGACGCGCCCATCGCGTCGAGCATGCGGATCCAGTTCTTCTGGTTGGCGCCGCCGACCACGAACCAGCGGTCGCTGGCCTTGAAGGCCTGGTAGGGCGCGTTGAGCGGGTGGCCCGATCCCATCGCCTTCGGGGCCACGTCGGTGGCGAGCGCGATGGCCGACTGCCAGTAGGTCTGCACCAGCGCGGCCTCGAACAGCGAGGTCTCGACCCACTGGCCCTCGCCGGTCTTCAGGCGGTGCGCGTAGGCGGCCAGGATTCCCATGGCGGCCAGGATTCCGGCCGTGATGTCGGAGAGCGGCGGCCCGCATTTGGCGGGCGGTCCACCGGCCTCGCCGGTGAAGCTCATGATGCCGCTCATGGCCTGCGCCACGAGGTCGAACCCGCGCCGGTCCTTGTAGGGCCCGGTCCGGCCGAAGCCCGACAGGGAGCAATAGATGAGCCCGGGATTGTCGGCCTTCAGGTCCTCATAGGCGAGGCCGAGGCGCCCCATCGCGCCCGGCGCGAAGTTCTCCACCAGCACGTCCGCCTGCCGGGCGAGGCGCCGCAACACCTCCTTGCCGCCTGGCGTCTTGAGGTCGACCACGAGCCCGCGCTTGTTGCGGTTCATCATCATGAAGGCGGCGGCCTCGTCGCCGATCTTGGGCGGGACGGAGCGCCTCGTGTCGTCGCCGTCGGGATTCTTCTCGATCTTGATGACGTCGGCGCCCATGTCGGCCAGCATCAGGGTGCAGGTGGGGCCGGCCATCACATGCGTCAGGTCGATGACTTTCAGTCCGCTGAGAGGACCCATGGCGATCTCGTTCTTGAATGTGGGGGAATCGCGGGAGAGAGCCTGGCGCGCAAGCGCTACTCGCCCTTGAAGCGAGGCGGGCGCTTGTTCAGGAAGGCTTCCATGCCTTCGCGGAAATCCTGGCTCATGTAGCACATGAGGATCAGGTCCTGTCCCTCCGCGGGAGCGTTGTGTTCGGCGATCCGGCGCAGGCCTTCCTTGGTGGCCTGCATGGTCAGGGGCGCGTGGCCGACCATCAGCGTCGCCAGTTCGTCGGCGCGGCGGCGGGCCGCCTCCGGGGTGTCCAGCACCTCGCTGAGCAGCCCGATGCGGTGCGCCTCCTCGGCCTCCACCAGCCGGGCGGTGAAGATCATGTCCTTGACCCGTGCGGGGCCGATCAGCTGGCTGAGCCGGGCCAGGTTGGCGATGGACAGGCAGTTGCCCAGCGTCCGCGCGATCGGAAAGCCGAACCTGGCGTTGGCCGATCCGATGCGGATGTCGCAGCGCGCCGCGATGCCGGCCCCGCCGCCGGTGCAGGCGCCCACGATGGCGGCGATCACAGGGACGCGGCAGCGGTCGATCGTGCCCAGCACCCGGTCGATGCGGGCCTCGTAGCCCAGCGCGTCCTCGGGCGTCGAGAAGGCCCGGAACTGCGAGATGTCCGTCCCCGCCGCAAAGGCCTTGTCGCCTGCGCCGGTGATGACCATGACCCGGATCGACGGGTCGTGGTTCACGGCCTCGCAGATCGCGGCCAGCTTCTCGTACATCGCGAAGGTGAGGGCATTGCGGGCCTCCGGCCGGTTGAACGTGATCCGGGCGATTCCGTCCCGCGCTTCATAGAGAAGCTCGTCCGTGTCCTGCGGGGCGCTCCCCTGGCTGGCGGCGACTGCGCTGTCCGTCATCATCCCTCCTTGGCCTGCACGCCGTCCCGGACGCCCCGGCGGGGTGCGGATCCGAGAGGGCTTCCTCCACGCCGTCTGCTGCGGCTATAAGGGCAGTTTGAATGCACAATCCGCCGCATGCAACCTGTTTTGACAGGCCGGCTGCTCCCGAACGGAAACTTTGCATTCAAAACTGACCGAGCGGAGAGGGCGGATGCTGCACGACGAGGTGGTCTCGAATCTCCGCGGAATCCTGATCGAGGGCGAGATCCCGCCCGGCGCGCGCATCCCCGAGCGGGAGCTGTGCGAACGGTTCGGCATCTCCCGCACGCCGCTGCGCGAAGCCCTGAAGGTGCTGGCCGCCGAGGGCTACGTCGTCCTGCTGCCGCACCGCGGCGCGCAGGCCGCCAAGCTCACCCGAAAGGACGTGGCGGACTTGTTCGAAGTGGTCGAGGGGCTGGAGGCGAAGGCCGGCGAACTGGCCTGCGCCCGCATCAGCGACGCCGAGATCGCCGAGGCGGCGGCGCTCCACCGCGAGATGGCGGAGCACCACCGGCGCGGCGACCTGCCGTCCTATTACCGGTGCAACCGGCGCATCCACGAGCTCATCGTGGCGGCGGCCGACAATGCCGTGCTGTCGGCGGTCTATCAGTCCGTCACCGCGCGGATCAGGCGCGCCCGCTTCGTCGCCCCGATGCCGCAGGCCCACTGGGACCTTGCCATCCTGGAGCACGAGGCCATCTTGAACGCGCTGACCCGGCGCGACAGCGGCTCGCTGGCCTATCTGCTGAGCCGGCACATGCGCCACAAGCGCGAGGAGACGGAGCGGGCGGGCTTCGCGGCCGACGCGGAAGAGCCGCCGCGTCCCCGCCGGACCCGCAAGGCCAACGGCCACGCCAAGGAGACCTGAATGCGCGGCGCGCTTCTTTTGTTGGCCGGGCTCGCCTGTGCGTCCGCGCAGGCGGCGGAAGGGCCCAGGCCCGAAGGGCCCAGGCCGGAAGGGCCCAGGATCGAGACCCTGAAGCAGATCGGCCCGGCTCTGCAGGCCTGCTGGCGCCCGCCCGAGGCCGCTCACCCGTTCCAGGTGACCATCCGGGTCAGCTTCAACCGGGACGGCGGCGTCATCGGCAAGCCGGCCGTGAGCTTCTCGCAGTTCACCGGCGGCGACGAGGATCGCGCCAGGGTGGCGGAAGCCGTGGCCGGCGCGCTGCGCAGCTGCAGCCCCCTGCCTTTCAGCAAGACGCTCGGCGCGGCGGTGGCGGGCCGGATCTTCGTCTTCCGCTTCGGCCGGACCGCGCCCGCCGTGGCGATCTGACGTCGCCCGCTGTGGACAGCGGCGCCTTCGCCGGCCGCGGCCTTGATTCCGACCGAGTTGGCCCGCCAAGGTGCGCGCTCGCTGGAGGCGCAATGAGACTTCGTCACACCCTTCTGCTCGCGTTCGCCCTGGTCGCCTCCGGTCCCGTCCTGGCGCAGGACGCCGCGCCCGCGGCCGCGCAGCCTGCGGCCGAGGCGGCGCCGGGGGCCGCGCCGCAACTGGCCAGGCCGGCCGCCAAGCCCAAGCCGAAGCCGAAGCCCAAGCCCGCCGCCAAGCTGTCCCGGCGTCCGGCGGCCCCGGCCCCGAACCCGGCGCTGGATCCGACGACGCCGGAGGCCAATGGGTGGGGAGCTGGCCAGCCGGACCCGGGCGTCGCGGTCGGCCGGGCGCCGCAGGGCGCCCAGGAGCTCGCCGACCCATCCTCCACCGCCTCGGCCCGGCCGGACCAGGGTCTCGCGCCGTGCGCGCCCGATTCGGCGTCGGAGGTCCGCCCCAGCTGCGTCCAGCCCGCGCCCCCGCCAGCCCCGAAGGCGGCGTCCGAGAACCCCGCCGGTTGCGTCGTCTTCACCAGCGAGCCGGCGAGCGCGTCGCAATATCCCTTCACCATCCGCAACCGCTGCCGCTTCGCCGTGGAGTTCCGGGCGCGCATCTGCACGGAGGACTGGACCAAGCCGTCCCAGCCCTTGAGCTGCGTGATGTCGCCGGAGCCGCTCTATCTCTCGGCCGGCTCGGGCTATTCCGGGCACAGCGACGTCAGGCCGGCGCAGCTCGTCTCCGTCTGCAGCGCCCGTTCGGGCGAATGCATGCACGCCGGCCCCAAGCCGGTCCGCCGCAAGCCTGCCGTCGCCGCCGGACGGCCGACGCCGAAGCCTCCGGCCGCGGCCGCGTCGGCGCAGCCGGCCGTCCAGTAGCGACGGGGGTCAGTCCTTTCCGGCCGGCTTAGCCTTTGGCCTCGCCTTGCGCTTGGCCTTGGCCTCGCCGGGCGGCCTGGCCTTGGTCGGCTTCTTCGGCTCGGGCGCGGCGACGGCGCCGTCGCCGTCGTGACCCCAGACCGCGGCGGGGTCGGCCCGCCCGGGACCGTCCAGCATGAAGGGCCTGGGTCCCGGCCCCTGGCCGGCCGCGATCTCCTCCATGGTCCGGCCGGAGGCGATCGACGTGGCGTCCTCCAGGATCGCGTCGCCCGCGCCGTCGACGGCGTACTCGTCCCGGTGCTTGATCAGCAGCCAGTTCGTCCGCTTGCCGCCCCAGCGGTCGCCCTTCATGCGCACCAGCACCCAGCCGCCATGCAGGCGCTCGCCGTCCAGGATGAACTTGAAGTCGCCGTCCGCCAGGCCCTCGCCGGGGCTTTTCGGGCCGTCCGGCAGCCAGCGCCCGCGGTCCCAGACCATCACCGTCCCGCCGCCGTATTCGCCCTTGGGGATCGTGCCCTCGAAGTCGCCATAGTCGAGCGGGTGGTCCTCCACCTCCACGGCGAGCCGTTTGTCGCGCGGATCGAGGGAGGGGCCGCGCGCGACCGCCCAGGACCTGAACACGCCGTCGACCTCGATGCGCAGGTCGTAGTGGAGCCGCGAGGCGGCGTGCTTCTGGATGACGAAGCGCCCTGCGTCGGACGGCTTGACCTGCGCCTCGCCGCTGGGCTCGGACGTCTTCTCGAAGTCGCGCTTCTGGCGGTAGGCCTCGAGCTTGCGATGCGGTTCGGACTTGCTGTCGGGCACGGCGGACCTCCCCGGGGCGCCCGCCCTCAGAGGTCGGAGCCGCCGTCGTCCTTGGCGGGAGCGGCGGGCTTGTCCGAGACGGTGATCTGCACGGTGACCTGGCGGGTGTTCCCGTCGAGGCCCTTGATCTCGTACTTCACCTCGTCCGAACCCATGTAGCCCTTGTTGGGCTGGTAGAAGACGCCCTGCACGGGGGTCTCGACATTGGGGCAGCGGAAGGTCGCGGGGGTCTTCACCTTGCCGGCCTTGACGTTCAGCGTGCCGTGCTTGGGCGCCGTGACGATCTTGACGTCGGTCAGCGGGCCGACGCCGCAGTCCTTCTTGAGCGCCGACACCATGCCGATGCGCGTCGTCTTCCCGGGCGCGACGGTGGCGCTGCGATAGGCGCCCGTCTGCGCTTGCGCCGCCACGGGCGCGAGCATCAGGACGGCTGCGAGACCGAGGATCGAGGAACGCATCGGACAAACTCCATGACGGCGGGACGCGTCGTCTAACACGCCCCGCCCCGGACGGTTGCGTAGAGGAGCCGGCGGACGGGCCGGAACCGGCTCACTTCTTGGTCTTGGAGCCGATCTCCTCGTCCCAGCGACGGAAGGCGAGCACCATCTTGTCGGGCGTGAGCGGCAGCTCGATGGGGGAGCCGGCGATCAGCGCGGCGTATTCCGGCCGGCCATACTCCTTGATGACGTCCTGGCTCTTCTGCGGCGCGAGCTCCAGGCCGACATTCTTCACCGCGGGGCCGGGATAGAGATAGCCCTCGTCATACGCGAAGGCCTGGATCTTCGGCTGCAGGATGAACTGCATGACGTCGAGCAGCACCGCGAAGCGGTCGTCCGGGACGCCCTTCGGCACAACCATGAAGAAGGCGTCCGAGACCCAGTGGAACCCCTTCAGGGTCGCGATGGCGGCCGACTTCGGCACGATGCCGAGCGCCCGCGGGTTGATGTCCCATCCGGTGGTCGAGATGATGATGTCGCGCGATCCCTCGCCGAACTCCTTCATCGTCGCGCCCGTGCCGGTGGGGTAGTACTCCACGAAGGCGTTCAGCTCGCGCAGATAGGCCCAGGTCTTGTCCCAGCCGGCGACAGGATCCTTGGGGTCCTTGTCGCCCAGGATGTAGGGCAGCCCCATCATGAAGGTGCGGCCGGGGCCGGAATTGGCCGGGCGGGCGTACATGAACCGGTTCGGGTTGGCCTTGGCCCAGGCCAGCAGCTCCTCCGCCGAGGACGGCGGCTTGCTGACGCGCTCGGGCGCGTATTCCAGCAGCGGCCCGGACGGGTAATAGGCGCAGACCACGCCGTAGCCCTGGCCCTGGGCCTTGAACAGGTTCAGCGCCGCCGGCTCGTAATTCGCCTCGATGCCCGGGAAGGACGCCTCGTAGTCGGGAAACAGCTTCGTCCAGAGGCCCTGGTCGAGCCCGGCCGCGAGGCCGTCGCTGCCGGTGAGGATGAGGTCGATGTCGCTCTTGCCGGCGTTCTGCTGCGCCTTGATCTTGCCGGCCAGCTCGGGCGCGGGCGCCTTCACATAGACGAAGCGCGAGGCGAGCTCGGGCTTGGCCGCCTTGTAGGCGTCGAACCCCGGCTGCAGCAGCGCCAGCGCGCCGCCCACATCCATGATGGTGATCGTCACCGGCGCCTTCGGCAGGGCGGGGGCGGCCGCGAAGGCCCGACCCGGCGCATGGCCGGCCACGATGGCCGCGCCCGCGATGCCGCCCAGCACGTCTCTGCGATTGAACGCCATGACATTCCTCCCGATGGCCCGTCCGGGCCGTTTTGCGCCAGCTTAGGAAGTCGGTCTCCCGACAACAAGGGATCCGTCGAGGCTCACGCTCTCGACCGCGAGGTCGGCCGACCAGACGACCTCGCTGGGCGCCAGCGCGATGCTGCGGCGCGCCAGCGCCGGGGCCATCAGGGCGCGCGGGTGGGTCGCCGCCATCGCGATCGCTTCGGCCGGCGAGGCGAGCCCCCACCTCGCCACGTTGCGCACCGCGTCGTCGAGGCTGAGGGCGGACCCGGCCAGATAGGTCGAGTTCGGCTGCCGCACGGACCCGTCCGCCGCCCGCTCCACCGTCATGCCCGCGAACGGGTAGAGTCCGGGCGGCGACGCGGCGGCCGACACGGCGTCGGTGACCAGGATCGAACGCGCGATCCCCTTGGCGCGCAGCATGACCTTGAGGGCGGCCGGCGACAGATGGATCCCGTCGGCGATGAAGTCGGCCCAGAGCCGGTCCTCTGCCAGCTGCGCGACGATCGGGTTGTCGAATTTGTGCTGCTGGTGCGCGACGCCGTTGCCCAGATGGGTGGACAGGACCGCCCCGGCGTCCGCAGCCTCGCCGACCTGCGCCGAGGTGGCGGCGCTGTGGCCGACCGCGACGACGACGCCGGCCGCGGCGGCGCGGCGCGCGAAGGCGCCGCCGGCGTCCATCTCGGGAGCGATGGTGACGAGCAGGATCGGCCGCGCCAGCGCGGACTGCAGGGCCTCGAACAAGGCGAAGTCGGGCGGCGTCATCGCCTCGGCGGGGTGGCAGCCCTTGTAGCCGTCGGCGGGGTTGAGGAAGGGCCCTTCCAGGTGGTAGCCCGGCACCATCAGCCTCCCCAGGCGGCTCGCCGCCACGGCGGCGTCCAGCGCCGCGAAGCGGGCGCGAAGCTCGTCCGGGCGGGCCGTGATGAGGGTCGGCAGGCAGGCGGTCACGCCGGTGCGCAGCATCGCCCGCAGGGCGTGGTCGAGCCTCTCGGGCGTGACGGCGTCGTCGTTGAAGTCCACGCCGGCGAAGCCGTTGACCTGCAGGTCGAAGAGGCCTTCCGACCTCATGGCGTGAAGAGCCGCGACCGATCCAGCCCGGCCGCCGAATCCGGGTCCAGATAGAGCGTCGCCGCGGGGTGGCGCTGCACGATCGAGGCGGGCACGTCGGGCGTGATCGGGCCCTCCGCCGCGCCCTTCACGGCGGCGGCCTTGCGGGCGTCCGGGACGGAGAGAATCAGCACGGCGCTCGTCATCATCTGCCGCACGCTCATCGAGATCGCCTGGCGCGGCACGGCGTCGAGGTCTGGAAACCACCCCTCGCCGAGCTGCTGGCGCCGGCACGCCTCGTCGAGCTCGACCACCAGATAGGGCGCCTCGGTGTCGAAGTCGGCCGGCGGGTCGTTGAAGGCCAGATGGCCGTTCTCGCCCACGCCGGCGAAGCAGACGTCGATGGGCGCGGCCGAGACGAGGCGGTTCAGGCGCTCGATCTCGGCGGCGAGGTTCGGCGCGTCGCCATTGACGGGCGTGAAGGACGCCAGCCCCGGCGCCCGGGCGACGAAGCGCTCCTGCAGATACGAGCGGAAGCTGGCCGGATGCGTCGCCGGCAGCCCGATATATTCGTCGAGGTGGAAGGCCGACACCTTGCTCCAGTCGAGCGGCTCGGCCACGAGCGCATCCAGCATCTCGAACTGGCTGGCCCCGGTGGCCACGATGATGCGGGCTTGGCCCTTGGCCTGGATGGCGGTCCGGATGGCGGCCGCGCCAGCCTGTGCGGCGGAGCGGCCGAGCGCGGACTTGTCCGCGGCGATTTCGATCTTCATGCGGCGATGATGCATGCCGGGGCCGGCCGCACAAGCGCGCCTGGCGTATGGCCGGGCGGCGCTTCAGCCGGCGCCGGCGAGGGTGGCGGCGAGGCGGCCGATGGATTTCAGGATGCCGTAGGTCGTGCGCCGCCGGTCGTAGCCGTTCGTGATCGCGTTGTGGCGGGCGGTGTAATAGGAGCCTTGCACCTCCAGGAGCTCCAGCAGGCTGCGCTTGCCGCCCTTGAACTGCTCCCGGTAGAGCTCCCGCGCCTTGGCGCTGGCGGAGACGCCCTCGATCAGCCCGGCGGTCTTGGCCTTGATGGAGCCGCGCTGCAGATAGAACTGGCGCAGGTCCGCCTCCACGTCCTCCCGGTCGGACCGCAGCCGCATCTCGGCCTGGGTCTCGCGCGCGCCCGCCTGCTCGCGCCTGGCGGAGGCGAGGCCGCCGTCCATCAGCTTGTAGCTGATGGTCAGCATGCCGCGGACGTCGAGCTCGGTGCGCGTGTTCTGCCCGCGATAGCTCTTGGAGCTCGCCTCCGTCTCCAGGCTGATGCGCGGCATGTCGGCCTGCCGGAGGCTGAGCGCCTCGGCCTGCGCCGCCGCCATGGCGGCCTCGCCGGCTAGGATGCGCGGGTTGCGCTTCAGCGACTCGCCGACCGCCGCCGCGGCGGTGGCCGGAAGCGCGGCGTCATGCGCGGGCGCGGGCTTCAGCTGGTCCGGCTCGCGATGGGCGAGGCGCCGGAACTTCTCGATGGAGAGCTTCAGCTCGTAGTCCTGGTCGACCCGGATGGCCTCGGCGTCGAGCACGCGCGCGCTGACGCGCTTGAGATCGGCCTGGGTGCCGTTTCCGTTCTGCTCGTTCTGGGCGATCAGGGTCGCGATCGCCTTCAGCGCTGCGAGGTTCTCGTCCGCCAGCGCCAGCAGCTCCCGGTTTTCCTGGACCTTGAGATAGGCCTGGGCGGCCGCCAGCGCCACGTCCTCCCGCGTGGCGATCGTCTTCAGCGCCTGCGAGTCCCGCGCCTTGAAGGCGCGCTCGATCTCGGCGCGGGTGGACCCGAAATCGTAGAGCAGCTGGGTGCCGGAGAGGGAGCCGTCCACCCGGAAGGCGCCCGAGACGTTGTGGGCGGCCCAGTAGTCCGCCGTGGCGCTCGACCGGTAGCTGCCGGCGATGCTCTGGCCGGTTCCGCCGCGAATCTCCAGCTTGGGCATGAAGGCCGCGCGCGCGGCGTCGACGCCGAACTCCGTCTCCTGGCCGAGGGCGGCCGCGAGCCCCACCTGCGGGCTCGTGTCGAGCGCGAGCCGAACGGCGGCCGCCAAGGTGAGGGGCTCGGGCTTCGACGCCGGGGACCGCGCGGCGGGCCTGGCGGCCGGCGGCCCCGGCGCGGGCTTCGGCTCCGGCGATCCTGCCCGCGTCTCCGCCTCCCGGCGCTCGGCCGCGGGCGTCACGTCGGCCAAGGCGTCCGGATGCGCCGCCTCGACCGGCGGCGCAGGGTCGATGGCCGTCGTCGCCGGGCAAGGCCGGTCGTCGTCGACGGCCTGAGGCCCTGCGCTCTCGATCGCGGCGCAGATCGGCCGGAGGCCAACGGCCTGGCACCCTCCCAGCGCCAGCAGCGTCAGGGGCAGGATGGTGCAGGCGACGATCCACCGGGATGGGCCGTGAGCGCGTGGGTACCGAAGGCTCACCGAGCCGCCCTCACTGGAGAACTCCAGACTTCATACCCGTCATCATTGAAAAACTTGGTTAATAATATTTATACGTGCAGCATTTGTTAACCAGTAAAAAGCGCCGACGTCCCTTTCGCGCGCGTGTCGGCGCGGACGGCTCCGGGCAGGTCAGAGCGTGGGGAGAGGCTTCCGGCGCATCCAGAACGCGTTGCCCCAGGGCGTGGGGAGCGCGACATCTTCGGGCATCCTGGCGAGGAAGCGGCCCGAATAGGATTCATGCGAGACGGGCAGCGCGATGGCGTCGCCGTCGGCGCCGCCGATCAGATAGGCGTGCAGCAGATACTGCTCGGAGTAGAACCGCTCCGCATAGCCCGGCGCATAATCCAGCGGCAGGCAGATGTCGTGGACGCCGTAGACGCAGCCGGCCGGCAGCTCGGGCAGGAGCTCGATGAAGAACACGGTGACGTCGGAGTTCGGCAGGGTCCGGTGGCTGCCGTCGAAGAACACGAGCGGCCCGTCCCGCAGGATCGCCAGCGCTTCCGGGGCGGCGTCCTCCAGCGGACTGCGGATGATGTGGTCGCAGATGCCGTCGATGTCCTCGCGCGGATGCGGGTCGACGGAGACGATGCGGGTCTTCAGGCCCAGATGCCGGATGGCGCTGCGCGCGAAGCGCGTCGAATTGCCCGATCCGATCTCGAAATAGACGTCCGGCCGTTCGGCCGCGAGCATCAGGGCGATCGACACCGCGTCGAAGGCGGGCAGATGGTCGTTGCGCCATTGCGGCCCGCCGGTCTCGTTCGACGAGGCGGGCACGGAGCGGATCCAGTCGTGCAGGGCCGGGACGCCGTCGAGAAGCCGCAGGATCTCGGCGTCCGCGTCCTCGATCATGCGCACCACGCGGGCTCCGCCGGCGGAGGCGGCGTAGCCCGGACGGGTCCGCAGCCGCGTCGAAAAGCCGTCCGGCGCGGTGAAGGTCGCGTCGCCGTCGATCCGCCTCAGCTCCACGCCGGTGGGCTCGTCGACCTGCGCTGCGCCAGGGACCGAAAGGGGAGGCTCCGCCGCGAGAAGCGGCGCGGGGGACGGGGGCCTGAACCGACGCAAGAAGCCGAGCACTTCGCCACCCCGCTGGGCGCGACCGTTCTGGTCCGCCCGGCGAGCCTAATCGAGGCGAAAGCCAAGACTCAACCGGAAGTTGTGTCTTGCGTGGGCGAACTCAGCCCAATGGCCCGCGGTTTCAGGGCGTCGAGGACGGGCGCGCTCCGGGGCCAGTCGAATTTGCGGGCGAAGAAGGCGCCGGACATCACGAGGGCGGGGAGGTCGTCGAGATCCAGGGACTTGGGGTGGCCGTGGCGGCTGCCGCGGAAATCGACATAGCGCAGGTTGTCGTTGACGAGGTTGAACCTGCGGCTGTTGACGAGGACCGTCTGGAAGAACGACTCGTCCGGGATGAGGACGCCGCGGAAATACCGGACGACGTCCGGGTTCTGCTCGGCGTAGTCCAGGATGTAGCGCGCGCAGGCGCTTCGGATCGTGTGCCAGTAGCTGCCGACATAGCAGCGGAAGGCGGCGTCGAACGGCCCGGGGCGCGCCAGGGCGCCGATCATGAGCCCGAACGACGTGTTCACCCGGACGCGGTCGGTCAGGCGCTCGAGAACGAGGCGGGGCAGCCGCAGGAGCGCCCGCTCCGCCGTGTTCAAGGAGGTCTTCAAGGTCCGGTACTGGTAGAGATAGCGGTCGCGCCCCCGGTGAGGCGGCCAGACCCACGGCTTCATGCTGGCCGGATCCTGCTCGATCGCATCGAAGTGATGCAGGTAGCCGTCCGCCTCGGTCGTCGCGAGCAGGTCCTGGAACGCCGCAAGGGACGCGATCGGGAAGTCCTGTCCGCTCAGATTGGTGATCCAGTCATAGGCGACGCCCTCGTCGCGCAGCCAGCGCAGGGCCGCCAGATAGCCGTCGAGAATGGTGAAGTCGCCCCGGCCTCCGGCCCCGCGGATCAGATGCGCGCCGGAGGAGGCGAACAGGGCCGGGTCGAGGGGCGGGGAGCGGACGTCATGGCTGATCAGGATCACCGCGTCCGGGCAGCCCTGCCGCAACACCTGGGCGAGCTGCGCGATTTGGGCGGCGTCCTTGTGCGTATGGATCAGGAACACGTGAATCATGATGGGCAGGCAGCCTGGTCCAGGGGGGTGGCGGCCGGGGCCGCATGCGGAATGTTCGGGATGGGGGCGCTACGGCCGTTCCGTTGATCGTGCGGCCCCAAATCCGATGCAAAGGGTTCGTCCAGAGTTGAAGCACGCAGCCGCGGCTCCTGGACGACCCTCCCAGTAGAATATAGACTGTAACGAGCCGAGGTGAAGCCTCCATCGCTCCGAGCAGCATTGTTGAGCTTTCGGCTTATCGAAGTACAACCTTGGCCATATGGGCCTGTTCATCCGCGTGGGTCTCGCCACGCCTCTCTCGGGATTGAATAGATATTGGGCATTTCAGCCAGTCAGCGCTACAGGCAACTTGATTCGCTCCGCGGCGTCGCCGCCCTCGTCGTCGTCCTCGGACATCTCTACCTGACCGTGAACGACGACGGCGCGTCCGGCCTGTTCCGCACGCCGCTGTCCCCCTTCGTGACGGGGCCCGCCGCGGTGGTGCTGTTCTTCGTCCTGAGCGGCTTCGTGCTCTCGCTTCCCTACGCCAGCGGGCGCGGCCGACGCTATCGCGCCTACGCGGTGGGGCGGCTGTGCCGGCTCTATTTGCCCCTCCTGGCGGCGGTCCTCCTGTCGGCCGTCCTGGCGTGGACCTTCAGCGGCGCCGCGCCGCCTGCGGCTCTCACGGAGACGTTTCGGACCTGGAGCCTGCCCCTCTCCGGTCAGGACCTGCTCTCCCACCTGACGCTGAGCGGCTATCCCCTCGACGCCACGCGCCTCGATCCGCCGATGTGGAGCCTGATCATGGAGGTGAGGGCGTCCCTCCTGTTTCCGGCGCTGTTCTACATCGTCTGGCGGTTCGGGCTGGCGAGCGTAGCGGCCGGCCTCGTCGTCTCGCTTCTCTGCATCAGGCTCAAGACATCGCTGGGCGACCCCTCCGCCGTGGACGCCCGGGACCTGACCGGCACGCTGCTGCTGACGGGGCGCTATCTCGTCTTCTTCCTCATGGGAATCGCATGCGCGCTGCGCCTCGACGACCTGAGGGCGATCTACGGGAAGCTCACGCCGGCCATGCACGCCATCGCGTGCGGCGCCGGGATTCTGATCGCGACCATGCTGGCCTTGTCGGGAAGGGCGTCCGGCGGCTCGGCCTACCTCTTCTATGGCTGCAGCGCGGTCTACGTCATCAGCGCGTGCCTCTTCTCGCCCCGCCTTTCGGGGCTGCTGCAGAGGCCCTGGCCGTCATGGCTCGGACGGGTGTCGTTCAGCCTGTATTTGATCCACTGGCCTGTGATCCTGACGGCCTTCTATCTCGCCGCCCCGCGGATAGGGGCGGCGGCGGCGCTGATCCTGTCCTTCCCGATCGTCCTGCTGGCGGCGCACGGGATGGAGAGATGGGTCGAGCGGCCCACCCACAATCTCGGCAAATGGTGCGCGCGGCGCCTCGATCCCGCGCCGGCGGTCGACCTGAAGGCCGGCGAGGTCCGCCCGGGAGAGGGCCGCCGCGGCGCGGCCTAGAGGGGGATTCCCGACGCCGTCATATAGGCGTGGACGCCCGAATAGACGTCGCCCTGATGGCGAACCTTGCCGCCCTCCAGCCAGATCACCTTGGTGCACCAGCGCTGGACCACGTCGAGCAGATGGGTCGACAGCACCAGGATCTCGACGCCGCCGATCAGCGACTCCAGCCGCTTGCGGGCCTTCTCCATGAAGGCGGCGTCGCCGGCCAGGAACCACTCGTCCATCAGCAGGATCTGCGGGTGGATGGCGGTCGCCAGGGCGAAGCCGAGCCGCACGACCATGCCGGACGAATAGGTGCGCACCGGCATCTCCAGGAAGTCGCCGAGCTCGGCGAAGTCGGCGACGTCGTCGGTGAGCGCGTTCACCTGCGCTTCGCCCAGGCCCGAGAACAGCCCGCGCAGCGCGATGTTCTCGCGCCCGGTCAGGTCCATGTTCATGCCGAGATTGGGATCGATCAGCGTCGTGATCAGCCCCTGGGTCGACACCGTTCCGCGCACCGGCTCGTAGATGCCCGCCAGCGCCCGCAGAAGGGTCGTCTTGCCGGCGCCGTTGCCGCCGACGAGGCCCAGGCGGTCGCCGGGCTGCAGCCGGAACGAGATGTCGTCGAGCGCCTTCACGAGCACGCGCTCGTTCTCGTCGCGGGCGACGCGCCCGCCCGTCGCCGTGGACAGGACGGCCTTGCGCAGGCTCCGGCCCCCGCCGTGATAGAGCGGGAACTCGATCGAGAGATGGTCGACATGGATATGCGTCATGCTCAGATCCAGTACGCGATGCGGCCGCGCAGCCGCGCGAAGACCACGGCCGTGATCCCGATCAGCGCCGCGCTGTAGCCCAGGGCGGCGAGCCAGACGGACAGGCTGGCGGCGGCGCCCATCAGCGGGGCGCGCACGATCTCGAGCAGGCAATAGGCGGGATTGAAGACCAGCAGCCACTGGTGGATCCCGAGCGAGTCGGGCGTCCAGATCACCGGCGTGATGAAGAACACGAACTGGATCATGCTGGCGACGATGGGCGGGATGTCCCGGAACCGGGCGCTCAGCGTGCCCAGCAGCAGGCAGCATGCGACGGAGTTGGCGATCCAGAGCAGGATGGCCGGGATCGCCGACCAGGCCGCCAGGCCGGGCCAGACGCCGTAGATGACGAACACCACCACCACCACGAGCGCGCTGTGAAGCAGCAGGATGAGCGCGTTCACCACCGTGCGGGCCGCATAGAGCCCCAGCGGCAGGCGGGTGGAGCGGATGATGGGCTCGTGCCGCACGAAGCAGTGGCAGGCCTCCACCACGAGGCCGCTCAGATAGTTCCAGAGCACCAGCGAGAGGGCGATGAAGGGCACGTAGTCCGCCCGCGGCACGCGAAACAGCGACGAGTAGAGCGTGCCGATGCCCGCCACCATCAGCCCGGTCGACAGCGTGGCCCAGAGCGGACCCAGCAGCGAGCCGCGATAGCGCGCCTTGACGTCCAGCCAGGCGAGGGTGGTCCACAGGCGCCAGAGCGCGCCCGTCCAGAGCAGGTCCCCGACGGCCGCGCGCAGGCGGCCCGCGAAGCTCTGGTTCGCCCCGAGCACGATCACGGGCGGAGCGGCCACGGGCGGAACGGCGGTCGGTTCAGCGGTCACGGTCATCGAGGGCCAGGGTCACGGGGCGGCGTAAGGTTTGCGGCTGAGGGCTGTCTATGGGAAGTAGGCGGCCAAGACAAATCGGGCGAGGTCCCATGACGGTCGTGCTGACATATTGGGGCCAGCGGGGCGGCTCCTATTTCACGGGCTGCCTGGCGGCCCGCATGGCGCAGATCCTGGGGCCCGAACGCCTGATCGTCTCCGGCCGCGCCGCCAATCCCGACCTCGGGATGCTCGCGCCGCCGGGCGTGCGCACCGTCCACATGCGCATTCCGCTGTTCTCCTCGCGCGATCCCCGGGCCTGGGCGACGGGCCTCAAGGACGTGGCGAGCTTCCCGTCCTTCCTGGCGGCCGAGAAGCCGAGCCACGTCGTGGTGGCGATGAACCATCTGCTCGCCTGGCCCCTGGCGAGCCGCCGCCCCGCGGGGACGAAGCTCGTCTATGTGGTGCACGACGTGCTGCCGCATCCGGGCGACTACGGCGCCGCCTTCCAGCGGTTCACGCAGCGCAAGCTGCTGGCCGAGGCCGACATGGTGGTGGCGCTTTCGGAGGCCTCGGCGGCCGAGTTGCGCCGCCTGCCGGCCGGGGAGGGCGGACTGCGCGACGGGCAGCCGCTCGTCGTCGCCCCGATCGCGGGCGTCTCGCCGGTCGAGACCGCCACGCCCAAGCGGGCGTCCCCCGGCGAGCCGGTGCGCTTCCTGCTGCTGGGAAGGATGATCCATTACAAGGGCCTGCAGCTCCTGGCGGACTCCGTGCGTCAACTGCCGGCGGACGGATCCTGGACGCTCACCGTGGCCGGCCAGGCCAAGGCGGACCAGCAGGCGGCGATCGAGGCGCTAGCGCGGGACGCGCCCGCCGTGCGGCTGCAGTCCGGCTGGCTCGACCGGTCGGCCTTCGTGGATCTCATCGCCGACCACCACGTCCTGCTCTGCCCCTATACGGAGGCCAGCCAGTCGGGCGTGATCCCGGAGGCGATGAGCCGCGCCACCCCCTCCATCGTGACGCCGGTCGGGGCCCTGCCGGAGCAGATCGGCGGATCGCCGCCCGCCGCCGGGCTGATCGCCGCGGACGTCACGGCCGAGGCCTTCGCGGCCGCGATGCTGTCGATCATCCGCGATCCCGGGCGCGTCGAGGAGCTCTCGCGCGGCGCGGTCGACCGGCTCGCCATGACGCGCGCCGCGGATCCCTGGCCGGAGATCCTGCGGGGCGCGTGAGCGGCGCGTCAGGACGGTCCGCTCCGGACCGGTCAGCCCTGGGGACGACGGCCTAGCGGAACCTGCAGGATGCGGAACCGGTCCGCCTTCAGGGCCGGCAGCTCGCTGTCGCGCATCGGCGGGCCGATCAGCACGGTGGCGGCGGCCACCTTTCCGTCGATCAGCGCCTTGATGGCCTCGTCGCCGGCGAGCTCGACGGCGCGCGGATTGACGCCCGCGCTCGCGAAGGCGTCCTGCACCATGGCGCCCTGCGAGCCGGGGGCGGGCTTGCCCATGGCGACGGGCTTGCCGGCCAACTGGCGGACGGAGCGGATGTCCGCCCTGACGGCGAGGAAGACGACGAGGTCGTCCGGCTCCGCCGCGGCCATCTGGCGCGGCTCGGGGGGCGTCGCCTTGGTCGGAGCAGCGGCCGGCGCCTGCGCCACGGGAGCGGGCGCCGGAGCCGCCGCGGCCGGCGCCTCCACCGGAGCAGGGGTGGGAGCCGGGGCCTGCGCCACGGGGGCGGGAGGAGCGGGCTCGGCCGGGATCTCGACGGCCGGCTCCGCGCGCGCTGCGGGCGGCGGCGGGCTGGACGGGGCGGCCGGGGGCTCCGCGACGGGAGCGGCCGGCGCGGGCAGGGCGGCGGTCCTCGTCTCGGCGGCGGGGGGCTCGATGGGCCGGGTCTCGACGGGCTTGGTCTCGACGACCTTGGCCTCGGGCTCCGCCGGTGCGCTTGACGCGGCGGCGACGGGCGCGGGCGACGCCGGCTCTTCAGGCGTCTGCGGGACGGCGCTCGCATAGCGCCGGCTCGGCGCCATCATCGAGACGGGCCCTGAGTCGGGCGCGCTCGAAGGGGCGGACGCCTGCGCGGCCGGGGCGACGGCCGGCTCCGCGGGGACCGGGGCCGCGAGCGAGGCCGAGGCCGCCGGATCGGCGGAGGGCTGGTCGTCCCAGGCGAATTTCGGGCGGGGCGGCGGCAGCGGCACGCTGCGCGGGGCGGGCGCCGCGGCGGCCTGGGCCGGGGCGGCCTCCGCGGTGGGCCTTGCGTCCGCGGCCGCGCCGGGCCGGCCGACCGGGATGGCCGCCGGGTTCTGCCCCGCCACGGGGACCCCGCGCAGGGTGCCCTGGATGGGCCGGGCCGGAGCGGCGCGCGGGGCGGCGGGCTTGCGCGGCTCCGCAAGGCGCGGGACGGCTTTGCGGGGCGCCGGGCGGGCGCGGGCGCCCGAGTTGGCGCGGGCGCCCGAGTTCAGGGCGCAGCCGTCGTCGCAATCATAGGTGAGGTCCCCGGCCGCGCCGGAGTCGATCACGTAGTCCTCCGCCCGGGCCGCGCCGGCGGCCAGGAAGGTCGCCAGAACCAGGGCGGAGCCCGCGCGCCAGCGCGTCGCCAGGGCTGCGGACGCCAGCGCTCGGGGCCTTCGGTGGGAAACATGCATCGTGGGTTGGACCTGCCTCGTCGTGAAAGGTTGGAGTTCAAGCGTCAGGGAGCGCGAACCGGGTCACGCCGCCGTCGGCGTAGCGCCCCGCGGAGCACGGGACGGTCTCACGCGAAATGATCCCTTTTGAGGCGGGCGCCGCCGAGGCGCCGATCCAGCAGGAGCGCCAGCAGGGAGCCCAGGGCGGCGGAGAGGAACAGCGCCGTCGCCAGCACGATGAGCGTCTTCGGATAGCTCTTGTTCAGCGGCGGGAAGCCCGCGCTGACGATCTGGGCGTCGGGCACGGTGAAATACTGCTGCTGGAGGGTCTCGGCGTAGCGCTCCAGGAACTTGTCGTGGATCACCCGGTAGGTCTGCGCCGTGCTCTCCAGGTTTTTCAGCGCGACGCGGGCCGACGCGGAGTTCTCGCCCTGCAGCGAGCCTGAGAATTTCAGCTCCTCCACGGCGCGCTCGGCGTTCTGGGCCTGCTTCTTCAGCTCCTCGGTGCGCTCCTGGAGCGCCTTGCTGGTGCGCGACGCGAGCTCCTCGCGGAACTGCAGCTGGCCGTCCATGTAGGCGTGCGCATAGGCGTTGACGACGCGCGCCGCCTCGACCGGGTCGGGCATGGTCGCGGTCAGCTCCACCACATAGGTGAGGCCCAGCCGCTTGGCCGTGACCTGCTTCTGCAGCGCCCTCGTGGTGGCCTCCATGCGGGCGAGCTCGGTCTTGGCCGGCGTCTCGCGGTCCCAGAATTTGAGCGTGGAGATGACCTGCGAGAGCACGCCCGGGCGGAAGGCCGGATGGTCGACGAGGTTCTCCGCCTCGATCACCTTGCGGACGATCCGGTCGGATCTGAGGATCTCGACCTGGCTCTCGATATTCGCCGAATCGGTGTTCGAGTCGGTCGGGGCGCGGGTCGCCCGCACCGAGAAGTCGTTCTTCGGATCGATCAGCACCAGGGCCCGCGCCGAATATTGCGGGGGCGTGACCGCCAGAAAGGCGAGCGCCACGACAAGCCCGACGCCGGCCGCCGCGAGCACCACGCGCCATTGCCGGACGACGGAAGCCCAGGCCGCCGCGAGGGTCTCGCCGCCGCGCTCTTCGGCGGCGGCGAGGTGCAGGCGTTCATAGGCCGCCATGGTCTCGTGAGTGCGTTGGTACTGGTTCATTCAGCGACTCTCCTCGCGCGCCGGCGCCTCGGGTCCAGCCGGCGAGGCTCCCGAGGCTGTCCAACACGCGTCCGCGTCAATCGATCCCCCGGCGCGGGCCGAAAGCGCCGCTCGCCGCATCCGCGCCAGACCGGGCGCGTTCGGTCCGCAGGCGGAGTTTCTGGACGCAAGCCTCTGAAACACGGCGCCTTTTGGGGGATTCCACATAGCTGTCGGCGGCCTATCTCGCAGTTGCAGCATTTTTTCGGGATCCATTCCGCCGAGGTGACGTTGTGAGCCCGAGACGCATGGCTAATGGGCGGTTAACGCACCGCCGGAGCCGCCCTACAAGGCCTTCCGTGCGGCACGTCATAATAGAAATTTCCAGATGCGTCCAGATACTAAAGTAAAAAAGTGAAGCAACATTGCAACCACGCGAAGTAAGCCCGAATACCATCGGTATTGGGGTCGCCATATTTTGCCCACATTCCTCGAACTATAACAAATTGTATTGAGAATACTGTATGAAGTGTTGACTTAGCATCTCAGCTACATCACAAGCGATCGGGCTGGACAGACTGGAACTGCCGGGAGACGATGCATGAAAGAGACTTCGTGGGACACGCTGATCGCGAAGGCTCCCTTCGGCCTGGACCGCCGCGCGAGGCGGTCCGAGGCGCAGCCGAGCGTTCACGCGGCGTCCTCCCGGCCGGTCCCGTTCGGCAGGGCGGGCGCGCCGCGGGGCGACTATCGCGGCGAGCGGCGGGGCGACCTCATCGGTTCGACCGAGCCGGTCAGTCCCTATCTGTATTCGCGCCGCAAGCGCGTGTTCGACATCGTGGTGGCGTCGCTGGCCCTGATGGCCCTCGCACCGATCCTGGTGATGGTCGCCGGCCTGGTCCGCGCGACCTCGCGCGGTCCGGTGCTGTTCCGCCAGCCGCGCGGCGGCCAGGGAGGCGAACCGTTTCGGGTGTGCAAGTTCCGCTCGATGTCGACCGACGCCTCCGCGCAGGGCGACGTCGTCCAGGCGACGCGCGGCGATCCGCGCATCACCCCGGTGGGCCAGTTCATCCGCCGCACCAGCATCGACGAGCTGCCCCAGCTCCTGAACGTCATCAAGGGCGAGATGTCGCTGGTGGGGCCTCGCCCGCACGCCGTCGCGCATGACCGGTTCTTCGGCGAGCGCGTCCCCGGATATCACCGGCGCTTCGTGGCCCGCCCCGGCGTGTCGGGCCTGGCGCAGGTCCGCGGCGCCCGGGGCGAAACGCCGCGCATCGAGGACATGCAGAGGCGGGTCGAGCTCGATCTCGAATACATCCGCCACGCGTCGCTGAGCATGGACGTCAAGATCCTCATCGCGACCGGCCGCGAGATCTTCTTCAGCTCGTCGGCCTACTGAAGTCGTGTGTTGGGCGTCAGCGCGTCCCTGAACGGTCGGAGAGACCGACAATCCATTCGGAGGTGACGAGTTGAACCATCCCCTCACTCATCGAACCGCGGCCCGCATGGGCCGCGTCGCCGTGCTGGCGGGCGGCCTCGCATTGTGGGGCGTCGCGCCGGCCTTCGCCGAATACGCCGTGCAGAGCGGCGACGTGATCGAGATCTCGGTCGCCGGACTGCCGGACCTCAAGCAGCGCAGCGTCGTCGGCCTCGCCGGCGAGATCAGCGTGCCGATGATCGCGCCGGTCCGGGTGGCCGGGCTGAGCCTCCCGGAGGTGCAGAAGAAGATCAAGGCGGAGCTGTCGCAAAAGCTCTACCAGCAGCACGCCAGCGACGGGCGCGAGGCGGTGACCGCGATCTCGCCGGAGGCCGTGATGGTCTCCATCATCGAGTACCGTCCGGTCTATCTCAGCGGCGACGTCACCAAGCCGGGCGCCCAGACCTATCGGCCCGGCATGACGGTCCGACAGGCGGTGGCGCTGGCCGGCGGCTACGAGATCATGCGGTTCCGGATGAACAACCCGTTCCTGGAATCGGCCGACCTGCGCACCGAGTACCAGACGCTCTGGATGCAGTTCGTGAAGCAGCAGGCCACGATCTGGCGGCTGCAGGCCGAGATGGATCCCAGTCGCAAGGGCGGGCCTTCGCTCGAGCAGATGACCCAGGCGCCGCTGCCCGAGGCCGAGCTGGCCCGCGTCCGCGACATCGCCAAGCAGGAGCTCGCGCTTCGCCAGGGCCAGAACGACGCCGAGCGGGGCCACCTGCAGAAGGCCGTCACCCTGGCGTCGTCGCAGATCGACCTCCTGAAGTCCCGCCAGGGCAAGGACAACGAGAACGTGCAGGTCGACTCCGCCGACTACGAGAAGCTCAAGGAGTTCTCGTCGCGCGGCAACGTTCCGATGACGCGCCTGTCGGAGGCGCGGCGCCTCTATCTGTTCTCGGCCACCCAGTCGCTGCAGACGGAGGTGCAGCTCACCACCACGATGCGCGAGAAGGAAGAGGCCGAACGCAAGGTCGGGCGCTTCTGGGAGGATCGCCGCAAGGAGATCCTGAGCCAGCTCGCCGAGTCCAATGTCGAGCTGAACCGGATCCGCTCCCGGCTGCAGGCGGTCGGCGAAAAGATCACCTATACGGGCATGATCCGCTCGCAGCTCACCCGCGGCGGGGCCTCCAACCCGGTGATCAAGGTTTACCGCGCGGCCTCCGGCGGCGGGGGCGAATCGATCGTGGACGAGGACGCGGAGATCTTCCCGGGCGACACCGTCGAGGTGGCGCTGCACACCGAAACGCCTTTGGCGAAGCTCCAGGATTGAGCGCCGTGACGCAAGCGGCCATCAGGGTCGCCGCCGAGGGACGCGCGGGCGAGCCGCAGCGCCTCTCCCGGCGCGCGGCCCTCGGCTCGATGCTGGCCGCCGCGGCCGCGGTCGCCGGCGCGGGCAGGGGCCCGGCCCTCGCCGCCGCTCCGCGCGGGCCGATGGCGCTCGCCCGGGGCGTGAACCTGTCCCACTGGTTCGCCCAGAGCTTCGAGGGCTATTCGGCGACGCATCTGGCCCTGTTCGTGAAGCCTCAGGACCTGGCGCGGCTGCGCGCCGCCGGCTTCGCGCATGTCAGGCTGAACCTGGATCCCGACGTCATGTTCCCGTCGGGACCCGCCCTCGACGCGACCGCGCTGACGCTGCTCAACCGCGCGCTCGACGCGATCGCCGCGGCCGGTCTCGCCACGGTGGTCGACCTCCATCCCGGGTCGGGCAAGGAGAAGCTCGCCGAGAGCGCCGGGCAGGCCCAGTTCGTGGAGCGCTGGAGCCGCATCGCCCGCGCGCTCGCCGGCCGCGATCCCGCCCGTCTCGCGCTCGAGATCCTGAACGAGCCCGAGCCGCTCAGGGACGACGCATGGTGGACGTTGCAGGAGAGAGCGCTCGCCGCGATCCGCACGGTCGATCAGTCTCGGACCGTCATCGTCGCCGGCGGCGGCTGGAGCGGGGTCGACGACCTCGTCAAGCGCACGCCCTATGGCGACCCGAACCTCGTCTACACGGTGCATTACTACGCCCCGATCCTGTTCACCCATCAGGCGGCGGAATGGACCTGGCCGGTGGCCACCCGCGTGTCCGGGCTGGGCTGGCCGGAAGACGCTGAGCGCGCCGAAGCCGCCGCGCAGGCGGCCACGCGCGATCAGGAGGCGCATGACCACGTGCGCGATCAGATCGGGGGCGGCGCGTTCACCCAGGCCGCCATGGCGGCGAGCTTCGACACGTTGGGCGACTGGGCCCACCGGCACGGCGACCCGGCCATCTATGTGGGCGAGTTCGGCGCCTATGCGCGAGCCGCGCCCCGCGACGCGCGGCTGCGCTGGGTCGAGGCGGCGCGCCGCGAGTTCGAACGGCGGGGCTGGGGCTGGGCCGTCTGGGACAGCTCCCGCAGCTTCGGCCTGCGGCCGGAATCCGGGCCGGACGCCCTCGATCCCGGCATGCTGGCCGCGCTCGGCCTGGAGGCGGGCCGATGACGACGGCCCGCCAGCGTGTCCTGGCCGTTCGCGCGGCCATCGCCGCCCGCAGCGCGGAGAGGCGGGCGAACGGCCCGGCCCCGGCCGCCTCGGCGCCGGCCGCCGCGGCCGGCGGCTGGCTCCCGCCGCTGTTGGCGGGACCCATGGCCTTGGCCTGCGCCGCCTTGGCGGCCCTTTATGTCGGCCTGGCCGCGGCCGCCCTCATGGACGACGACTATGTCAGCCTCGTCCTGATCCTCGCGATCCCGTTCGCGCCCGTCGCGCTCCTCGCCGGCCAGCGGGCGCTGATGGGCGTGGCTCCCTATTCGACGATGCTGGCGATCGGCATCGTGCTCATCGAGAGCGCGAGCTGGCGCACGCGCGAATACGCCGACAAGAGCATCGACCTCCAGGTCGCCCTCAAGCTCGGCGGGATCGCGCTGTTGCTCGCCCTGAGCGCGCCCACTCTGTTCAGGAGCTTCCGCACGGGCTTTGCGACGCCCTGGTCGCTGTGGCTGGGCTGGCTCGGCTTCACGATCATGACCTGCGTCTATGCGGAGGCGCCCGCCTATGCGGCGGTGGCCGCCGTCTCGATCACCGGCGGCTATCTCTATCTGTGGAGCATCGGCGAGGAGCAGGGCGAGGCCAGCGTCGTCAAGATGATGATCCTGGCCTGCTTCGCGCTCTGCGCCGCCTCGGTGGTGGTCTATTTCGCGGTCCCGTCGCTGGGGCGCATGAGCGACTGGGTGAACAACGTGTTCGTGCCCACGTCCCGCCTCCAGGGCGTCTTCGGCTCGGCCAACGCGGCCGGATCGGCCGGCGCGGTCGGGCTGATGCTGAGCTTCCTGGTGCTGGAGCGCGGCAAACGCGGCCTCCTGTTCTGGGCGGCGGTGGCCTCCTTCGCGTTCTGCCTCGTGCTCAGCAACAACCGGATGGCGCTGGCGGCCGCCGGCCTGGCCTTCGGCTACGTGTTCATCCAGAAGGGCGACAAGCCCCTCAAGATCGCGCTCCTTCTGGTCGGCGCGGGCGTGGCGGCGCTGGCGGGCTATCTGTGGGGCGAGCAACTGCTCGACCTCGTGTCGCGGTCCGGCTCGGCCGAGGAGGTCCTGACCGGCACCGGCCGCACCCGCATCTGGGAGGTCGTGATCAGCCTGTGGCTGGAGCACCCGCTGCTGGGGCTCGGCTTCACCTCCTCGGGGCAGATCCTGCCGAAGAACGAAATGCTCTTCGTCGCCGCCGCGCACGCCCACAACGTCTTCCTGGAGACGCTGTTCTCCGGCGGGCTGGTCGGCCTCGGCCTGTTCATGGCGGCGCTGATCGCCTCGATCCGGCGCGCGGCCCGCGCCGGCGCGCACGCCAAGGTGGCTTACCTGCTGTTCTTCATGCTGTACGGCATGACGGAGCCGATCGTGAACGGCCTCGTGGGCTTCCCCTCGATGGCCTTCGCGCTCGCCTGCATCCTGCCGGTCCTGCAGGACCGTCGGACGCGGCGCGACCCGATGGGCCTGGCGCCGCTTCCCGGCCGCAGCCCGGAGCCAGCGGCATGACGGCGATCTCCACCGAGGCGGAGGCCGGCCTGGCGGACGGCGCGGCGCGCAAGGGCCGGGTGAGCGCCGGCGGGACGCTGCTCGGCGCGAACCTGCTCGAGGCGATCCTTCCCTTCCTGCGCAACATCGCCCTGGCGCGCCTCATCGCGCCCGATCAGTTCGGACTGGCGATCTCGCTGTCCGTCGTGCTCGGCATGATCGAGGTGATCACCGATTTCGGCCTGCCGATTTTCGCCGTGAGCAAGACCACCACGGCCTCCGACGACGAGATCATGCCCACGCTCCAGAGCCTCGCCCTGCTGCGCGCCGCCGCGATCGGCGCCGTGCTGGCGGCTGCGTCGCCCTTGGTGGCGCAGCTCTTCGGCGCGGGGGACAAGGCGTGGGTCTACGCCTTGCTGGGCGTCATCGCGCTGCTGCGGGGCTTCAACAATCTCGGCCCCAAGGAGTGCATGCGCCACTACGTGTTCTGGCGCGAGGCCACGGTGATCTCCAGCACCCAGACGGTCTGGGCCGTGGTCACGGTCGCGCTCGCGGCGCTTCAGGGCGGCTTCGAATGCATGATCTGGGGCATGCTGGCCGCGACCGTCGCCGAGGTGGCGCTGACCCACGGGCTGTCGCCCAGGCCCTATCGGCTGGGGTGGAACGCGAACGCCGCCCAGGACGCGTCCCGGTTCGGCCGTCCGCTGCTCGTCAACGGCATGGCGGTGTCTCTCGCCATGGGAGACCGCCTGCTCGTCGGCAGCCTGCTCGGGCCGGCCGCGCTCGCGCTCTACAACGTCGCCTATGGCACGGCCACGCTGCCGCGCTCGGTGCTGTCCAAGTTCCTGAACAGCATGTTCGTGCCCATCTTCACCAATAGCCGCGCCCAGCCGGAGAGGTTGGCCCGCGTGTCGGACCTGTGGGCCTGGCTCCTGTCCGCGCTCGGCTGCTTCTACGGGCTGGGACTGGCGCTGCTCGGGGACGAGGTGCTGGGCCTCGTCTTCGGCGCCCATTACCGGCCGACGCGCCTCTTCATGTGCCTGGCCGGCATGAGCGTGTTCGTGAAGTTCATGATGATGCTGCCCGTGCCGGCGGCCTATGCGTCCGGCCGGACGCGGCTGGTGAGCCTGGGCTCGATCATGTCGGCCTGCGCCGTCGCGCCGGCCGGGCTGATCCTGATCCTGACGCGCGATCTCGACGCCTTCCTGCTCGCCATCGTGGCGGCCGAATTCGGCGCGGCGATCATCTATGCGCGCTGGGCGCTGCGGGCGCAGGCCTTCACGCCGCGCGTCGCCTGGCTCTGCCTCGGGGCGCCTCTCGCGCCGCTGGCCGCGCTCGCGCTGCTCGCATGGGCGGCGCCCCAGCTGGCCCGCCTCGACTGGGCCATGGCGTGTTTCGGCGGAGTCGCGGCCGCGGCGGCGTTCTACGGCGCTGTCGCGGTCATGTTCCGCATCGATTTCAGGACGCTGCTCCATTGAGCGCGGACGCCCGAACGGACGAGGTGCACTCGCGATGACGATCTACCTGTTCTCGACGACGGATTTCGCCGGACCGCGCAAGGCGGACTTCCAGCGCCTGCTGGACTCCGTCGCGACGCAGTCGGGGCTCGCCAGTCCCGTCGTGCACTATGTGATGCTGCAGAACTGCGCCGAGGAGGAGTTCAGCGCCTATGCGGCGACGGCCCCGGCCAGGCTGCGGCTGATGCGGTCTCCTGGCCGCATGTCGCTGTCCGCCGCCCGCAACGAACTCCTGCGCGCGGCGCTCGCGGCGGAAAGCTTCGGCGAGGACGATCTCGTCGCGTTCCCGGACGACGACTGCTGGCTGCCGGAGCGCCTGCTGGGCTCGGTGATGGCGCTGTTCGCGGCCCGGCCGACCCTCGACCTGCTGATCTGCCGGGTCTCGATGACGCCCGACGAGCGGCCGCCGACGTCCCAGGAGGTCGTCGCGCCGACGACGCCGCAGCTGGTCCGGCTCAGCAGCTCCAACAACATGATGCTGCGCGGCGTCCTTTTGCCGCAGCTTGGGCTGTTCGATCCGGAGCTGGGGCTCGGCACCCCGGCCAAGGGCGGCGAAGACACCGATTTCGTCATCCGCGCCTCGTTGCGGGCGCGGTCGGTCGGGTTCATCCCCCGGGCGCTGGTCGGACATCCGGAATCGGACCAGGCGTCCGCCTCCAAATATTTCCCCGGCACGCTGCTGGTGCTGTCCCGCCACGCCTGGCGCAAGCCGAGCCTCATGCGCGAATTCGTGCGCAAGCTGGCCGTGGGCGCCTATTTCGTCGCGAACGGCCGGCTCACCACCCCCGAATATGGCGGCGCGCTGCGTCGGGCGGCGCGCTCCTTCATCGCTCCCGAGAACCGCCGGAGGACCGCAGCGTGACGGACCGGATCTGCATTCTCCTGTGCGTCGACGAGAACTACCGGCGGCAGGCCGGCGTCGCCGTGAGCTCGCTCGCCAGGGCCACCCCGGGCGGCCTCGACGTCCACATCGCGGCTTTCGACCGGGACCGCGCCGCATCGGCCGCGATCTTCGACCCGCTGGTCGCGCGCCATCCCGACATGAGCCTGACCTTCCATGACCTGGACGCGTCGGTGTTCGACGGCCTGCACGTCACCAAGGCCTTCCCGAGGAGCATCTACACGAGGCTCATCTTCGACCGCTTCCTGGACCCCGCCATCGAGCGGGTGCTCTACATCGACGCCGACGTGGTGGTGTGCGGCGACCTGCGGCCGCTGTGGAGCACGGATCTCGGCGGCGCGGTGCTGGCGGCGTCCCGCGATCCGTTCCGGCAGGAACCGGAGCAGATCGGCTTCGCCGAGGACGAACCCTATTTCAATTCCGGCATGCTGCTGATCGACCGCGCGCGCTGGAGGGAGGAGGGGGCCGAAGCCGCCATCCTCGACCTCCTGGCCGCGAGAGGACGCGAGCTGCCCTGGATGGACCAGGACGCGCTCAACATGGTCCTGCGGGGAAAAGTCCGCTTCGTCGGCATGGAGTGGAACTACCAGCCCCGCTGCGCCGACGTGCCGCCCGATTTCCTGCAGCTCACCGAGGCGGACTATCGCGAGCTGCGCCGCCGGCCGCGGCTCGTGCACTACACCACGAGCCACAAGCCGTGGAACGAAGCGTTCCGCGTCCACTACAGCGACCTCTTCTTCGCCGCGCAGGACGCCGCCGGCCTGCCCGACCCCCTGCGCTCGCGCCGCCCGCAAAACGCGGCGGAGCGGGCCCTCGCCGTCAAGACGGCGCTGCGCTGGCGGTTTCCCGGCGCGTTCCGCGCGCTCCGGCGCGTGCTGAAGCCTCAGGCGGCGGCCCGCATGTACCGGGCCGGTCCCCAGGGCTGAGCCGCGGACGGGTCAGAGCAGCGCCCAGGCCGTATGGATCTGGGACGCGAGATGCTGTTGCGCGTCGGGGCTTTGGGCGATCCCGACCGCCACCGACGCCCGCGAGACGCCCGTATCCAGCAGGCCCTGCCAGAAATGCAGGCCCGAGCTGTCGGCGGAGCGGCCGAGCGCTCCCTGATAGAGAAGGTCCACGAAGGCGGACGACGCCAGGGAGCCGTGCTGCTGCCGGAACTCCTGCGAGTTCAGCATCGTGGCGGCCACGTCCGAGTGGCTCGCCCCGTGCTTGACGGCGCCGGTGAAGGCGGTCTGGCCGCCCTGGTCGGCGTCCCGGCCCAGGATGGCCCAGTAGAGCCGGCCCACGCCGGCGGCGTCCGGATCCAGGCTGGCGCCCGGCGCAGAAGCCTGCCCGCCGCCGCCGGACGAGGCGGCCGGCCCGAAGGCCGCCTTGAACGCCGCGCCGGAATGCGGGTTCTGGCCGGCGTGGAACTGGCCGTTGAAGTTCGCCGCGTTGGTTTCCCAGTAGTTCTGGAACACCATGCCGTGGTCGTTGAACCAGCGCGCCGCGTCCTGGATGTAGGCCTCGGCGTTGTCGCTCTGCACCCCCCATTCGGAGACGGCGGTGGCCTTGTGATGGGCGGCGGCGAAGTCCTGCTGCCATTGCAGCCCGTAGGGGCCGTTGACCTTGCTCTGGAAGGCGGCGCGCCCGTCCGGCGAGTCCCATTGCAGGTTGTAGTAGAAGTCGGTCCCGACCACGTCCACATAGGCGTCGCCCGGATAGGCCGTCGCGGGGTCGATCACCGAGCCGCCGATATTCACGTCCCAGACGAATTTGAACCGGTCTGACACGCCCCGGAAGGTCTGGACGAGATCGCGGAAGGCCCCGATGAAGGCGTCCTCGTGTCCCTTGGCCGACCACGGCATCCAGTCGCCGTTGAACTCCCATCCGACCCGCACATAGATGGGGCCGCTGCTGTCGGCCGACTGGGCGAGCGCGTTGGCGGCGAGCTTGTAGTGGCTGTCGAAGGCGCCGGCCGCCGCCTGCTCCAGGCTCGCTCCGTGCACGACGAGAGGGACGGACCAGATCACGTCCGCCCCCGACTCCTTCCACAGATTGGCGGCCCAGGGCACGGAGCTGTCGAAGGCGGCCCAGTTCCAGTCGTTGAGATAGAACAGGACATGGTCGACCGGTCGGCCAAGCCAATGCGAGAACGCGGCGAGGTCCGACGGATCGTTACCGACATAGGCGCTGAGGGCGACCATCAACCTTGCTCCGCCGCGACTCCGATTGGGGCCATGGGAAGGCTTCGTCGTTAATGAGAGGTAAAGGCGCGGACCCGAAGCCTTCGCCGGGCCGGCCGCCAGGCCGTCGCGACAGTTCCAAAGCTGAGCCAAGCTCAGGCTTGGCGGTAGAGGGAGCGGTCCTTGACTCTGGGAGTCGAGCGCGCGCTTTTTCACAGTAAAGCGGTGCGTTTCTCTACGTATTGCAGGTTCTTAAGTCTTTGGATAAGAAGTTTTTCTAATTCGAGACAGCCCGGGCTTGCGCTGCTATCCTCCGATCCGTCGCGGAGCGAGAGGGTGGCGAAACCCCTGCGGCGAACCTGATGGGCCGATGATCATCTTCTGCGTTCTCATGGGATTGGCGGGACTGGGCTCAGGCTTCTTCCTGAGCTGGGTGATCATTTTCATCACCAGCGTCGTCCTGTTCGCAGCCGTGCTGCTGAGCGCGTGGGTCGGCGGCCAGACGCTCGGCGCCGCCGCCTTGATGGCGCTCGCGGGCGCGCTCGCCATGCAGGCGGGCTTCGTGGTCTCAGGCTGGGGATCGGCCGTCTGGCGCAGCCGCGTCCGCGGCGAGAAGCTGCCGCGGACCGGGCGCGAAGTGTGAGCGAAGGCTGCGGGGCCGTCAGCCGCCCAGCCTGTTGAAGGCCGAATCGGATCGGGTCTCCATCGAGAAGAGATCCTTAGAGGCCAGATAGAGGAAGCGCCAGGAATCGATGAGGTAGCGCCGGTAGAGCCGCTTCGGATCCGAGGCGAGCCGCCAGAGCCATTCGAATCCCGCCTCCCGCCAGGCGACCGGGGCCCGCTTGAGGACCCCCGCCCTGAAGTCGACGCCAGCCCCCACGCACAGGACGTAGCTGCCGCCGAGCTCCTCCAGGCGCTCGGCGACGAACACCTCGGACTTCGGCGCCCCGACCCCGAAGAACAGCTGGGTGGGCGCGAAATCCTTGATCGCGTCCAGGAGGTCGGCCGACGCGCTCTCCGACCGCTCGAAGCCGAAGGGCGGGATGTGGAACGCATAGTCGCGGGAAGTGAAGCCGCGCGACTGCAGGTCCCTCTCCAGCGCCGCCTGCACGGTCTCGTTGCTGACCACGAAGAAGGGGCGTTGCCGACCCGCCGCGAGGCGGTCGAAAACCTGCGCGAACAGGTCGGCGCCGGTGACCCGCCGCGCGCCCTTCAGCCCCTTCAGCTTGGCGAAGGCCGAGACGGGCGCGCCGTCGATGGTGACGAGCCATGCGCACGCATAGGCGGCGCGGAAATCCTGCCTTTTCGAGAGCTGCACCACGTGGTCGACGTTCATGGTGACGATCAGCCGCGCGGGCTCGCCACGATCGATGGTCTGGCAGACCTCGGATGTCAATTCATTCAGGTCATTCGAAGCAGGCTTGTATCCAAAAACGGGTAACGTCTCAACATTCATAAGAAAGTCTCCGATCGGTGATGCACGGCCACTAGTCCTGCGGCCATCTCACAAGCGTCCGATCGGTGGATTGTTCCAAATTGGCACGGCGATTTTGCGACGGTCGGATTCAGACCTGTCGCATATCCAGCAACTTACGTATGGAAGCTATGTTGTTGCTTTCGCAAGCCGAACCCCGCGCACGAAAAAGCCGCCAAGAGTTTCCTCCAGGCGGCGTTCCCTTGGTGCGGCTCCGAGCGATCAACTCGCCAGTACATCCGTGGTCGGACGATAGCTCGGATGAACGGTCCCGCTCGGCGTCGCCGGGGTCCGTCGCACTCATCCCATATGGGGTCGTGTTCGCCGGTTGCAAGCGCAAGCGTCGCCGCGAGGCGCGGCGCGCCAGGCGAGGGGGGCGTCCGGCGCGCTCAGCGCTTGGCGACCACGTCGATGATGTGGGTCTGGATCCTGGCGCCCGAGCCGACCTCCACGGTCACGACGTCCGGCCCGGCGAATTTCGGCTCGCCCCGGAAGAACAGCGCCTGCACGGGCACGTCCACGCCGGCGCAGCGCGCGGCGCTGGCCGGCACGGTGGTGCGCCCGGCGCGGATGATCACGGTGCCCTTCGTGGGCGGCTTCACGATGCGGATGTCCGGCACCGGGACCGGCGTGCAGTCGGGATTGAGCCCTCCGAAAATGCCGAGCTGCGCATCCTGTCCGGGCTCCACCTCGGCCTTGTGGCTGACGGCCTGCGCCGCCGACTGCGCCGGAGCCTGGGTCTGAGCCTGCGCGGCGGAGCCGGCGAGAAGGAGGGTTGCGGCGGCCAGTCGGACGAAGGTCATGGAGCTCTCCAGATGTGAGTCCATGAGCCTTTAACACGAGGTTGCATCCGGTTGCGACCGCCGGGCGCTACCCGGCCAGGATGTTGCTCAGCGTCCCCACGCCGTCGATGACCACCTCGACCCTGTTCGCCGGGCCCCGCATCGCCCCGACGCCGAGCGAGGTTCCCATGCAGATCAGGTCTCCCGGCAGCAGCGTCATGTCGCGCGACAACAGGCTCACCAGGCGCGCCGGCTGGAACACCGCGTCGGAAAGGGGGTAGTTCTGGCGCTCCTCGCCGTCGAGCAGCGTCCGGATCCTCGCCTGGGCGAGATCGAGGTCGGTCGCCACCACCGGCCCGAACGGACAGAACCCGTCGAAGCTCTTGGCGCGCGCCCATTGGGGGAAGCTCGCGTCCTTGCCGATCAGGTCGGCCGCCGTGATGTCGTTGACGCAGACATAGCCCAGGATGGACGCCTGCGCGTCCGCCTCGTCGGCGTTGCTGCAGATCCGCCCGATGACGATCCCGAGTTCGCCTTCGAATACGATGCGGCCGTCATAGGACCGGGGGCGCCGGATCTCGGCCCCCGGGCGGGCGCAACTCGTCGGCGCCTTCAGGAGATAGAGCGGCTCCTCCGGGATGGGCGACCCGAGCTTCTGCGCGAGCGCCCGGTAGTTGTTCCACAGCGCGATGATCTTGCTCGGGCGGGTGGGGGCGAGCACGTCGACGTCGGCGAGCCGCAGAATCGTCCCGGTCGGCCGGCCCGGGGCGAACAGGTCGCCCCCATGCGCCCGGATGGCGTCGCCGTCGAGCGACCCGAAGCCGACTTCGCCGTCATGCAGATAGCGGATCCAGTGGGTCATGGCGCGCGCCTCAATGCCGGACGGCGGTGGCGGCGCGCTGGCGCAACAGCGCCAGGACCGTGTCGATGGTGGGGGTGGGCACGCCCACCAGCGTCCCCATCTCCTGCACCACCGTGACGAGCGGGTCGATCTCCATCGGCCTGCCGCGCTCGAGGTCCTGCAGCATCGAGGTCTTGTGCGCGCCCACGGCGCCCGCGCCGTCGATGCGCCGCTCGACGTCCACCCGGAAGCGGACCCCGATGACGTCGGCGATGGCCTTGGCCTCCAGCATCATCGCCTTGGCCACCGCCCGCGTGCCGGGGTCGGAGCAGATCACGTCGAGCGTGGCCCCGGTGAGCGCGCTGATCGGGTTGAAGCACAAATTGCCCCACAGCTTAAGCCAGATCTCGTCGCGGATGTTGTCGAGCACGGGCGCGCGCAGCCCGGCGTCGGCCATCAGCGCCGAGAAGCGCTGGACGCGGTCCGACAGCTCGCCGGAGGGCTCGCCGATCGGGAACTTGTCCCCATAGACATGCTTGATCACGCCCGGCTCCACCACCTCGGTGGCCGGATAGACGACGCAGCCGATGGCGCGCTCCGGGCCGAGGCGGCGCCACTGCTCGCCTCCCGGATCGATGCTCTCCAGCGTCGATCCCTCGAAGCGCCCGCCATGGCGGTGGAAGTACCAGTAGGGGATGCCGTTGACGGCGGTCACGATGCCGGTCTCGTTGCCGAGCAGCGGCTGCATGGCCTCCACGACGCCCGGCACCGAATGGGCTTTCAGCGCCAGGATCACGAAATCCTGCGGCCCGGCCTCGGACGGGTCGTCCGTGCAGCGGGGATGGGCGACGATCTCGTCCTCCTTGCGGATGACCCGCACGCCGTTGCGCCGCATCGCGTCCAGATGCGCCCCGCGGGCGATGAAGGTCACGTCCGCGCCCGCTCTGTGCAGAAGGGCGCCCATGTAGCCGCCGATCGCGCCGGCCCCGTAAACGGTCACTCTCATGAGATGTCTCCCCGGTTCGTGAAGTGGATGGGCGGGTCGTTCAGCGGGCCGATCCGGGCGCGAGCGCCAGGTCGAGCGTCTCCTCGAATTCGACCACCTGGTCGATCTCCGGCCCCATGGCGATGTTGGTGACCCGCTCGGTGATCACCTCGACGACGACGGGCACGCGCTGCGTGCGCGCCTCTTCGCGCGCCCAGCGCAGGGTCGCGCCGAGATCGCCCGGATCGAAGACCCGCGCCGCGATGCAGCCGAAGGCCTCGACGGCCTTCACGTGATCGACGCCGTAGTCGCCGATCTCGGGCGAGTTGATGTTCTGGAAGGAGAGCTGGACCTCGTAGTCCATCTTGTAGCCGCGCTCGGCCTGCCGGATGAGGCCCAGATAGGCGTTGTTGAGGATCACCATCACGAAGGGCACGCGGTACTGGGCCGCCACGGCCAGCTCCTCGATGAGGAACTGGAAGGAGTAGTCGCCCACGATGCCGACCACCTCCTTGTCCGGATTGGCCAGCTTGGCCCCGGTGCAGGCCGAGATCTCCCAGCCGAGCGGGCCCGCCTGGCCGCACACGATGTAGTTGCGCGGCTTATGGATCGTCTGGAACTGCCCGGACGCGATCTGGTAGAGCCCGATCGCGGTGACGAACTGCGTGTCGCGGTCGAAGGCCTTGTTGACCTCGTGGAAGACGCGCTGCGGCTTGATCGGCTTGTCGTCGAAGTCCGTGCGGCGCAGCATGGTCTGCTTGCGGGCGAGGCATTCGGCCGGCCAGGAGCGCTGCGGGACGCGCCGCGTCCGCGCTTCGGCGACCAGCGCCTGAAGCGCCAGCCTGGCGTCCGCCACGATGCCGAGGTCCGGGCAGAACACCCGCCCGATCTGGGTCGGCTCGATGTCGATGTGGATGAATGCGCGGCCCTTGCGGTAGACGTCCGTACCGCCGGTGTGGCGGTTGGCCCAGCGGTTGCCGATGCCCAGCACGAGGTCGCTCTGCAGGAAGCTGGCGTTGCCGTAGCGGTGCTGGGTCTGCAGCCCGACCATGCCGGCGTTGAGGGGATGGTCGTCCGCCATGGCGCCCCAGCCCATCAGGGTCGGCACGACCGGCGTGCCGGTGAGCTCGGCCAGTTCGACCAGGAGCTCGGAGGCGTCGGCGTTGATCACCCCGCCGCCGGCCACGATGAGGGGCCGCTCGGCTGCGAGCAGCATGTCGACGGCGCGCGCGATGGCCTTGGGATTGGGCGCCGGCCGGTGGACGGGGAGGGGGGCGTCGACCTCCGGGTCGTACTCGATCATCTCCTTCTGGACGTCGATGGGCAGGTCGATATGGACCGGGCCGGGCCGGCCGGAGCGCATGATCCGGAACGCCTCGCGGAAGGCCCAGGGGACCTGCGCGCCCTCCATCACGGTGACCGACCACTTGGTCACCGGGCGGGTGATGGCGGCGATGTCGACGGCCTGGAAATCCTCCTTGTGCAGCTTGGCGCGCGGCGCCTGCCCGGTGATGCACAGGATCGGGATCGAGTCGGCGATGGCCGAATAGAGCCCGGTCACCATGTTGGTGCCGGCCGGGCCCGAGGTGCCGACGCAGACCCCGATCGCCCCGGACCGGGCCCTCGTGTAGCCCTCCGCCGCATGGGTTCCGCCTTCCTCGTGGCGCACGAGGACGTGCTGGACGCTGCTCTCCTTCATGGCTTCGTAGAAGGGCAGGATCGCGGCTCCCGGCACGCCGAAGACGAGGTCGACGCCTTCGCTTTCGAGCACGCGCATAGCGGCTTGCATCGCAGTCATCTGCGCCATCAGACCCTCCCTGGCCCGCTCCGTCCGTTGCGGAGTGAGAAATCATTTCGCGATGTGGGAATGCTGGCATGCCAGATGGGACGATGCAAATGGAAATTCATCTTGGCAGACGGAAAATTTGTTTCGGCCGCGCTCCGTGCTAGATCAGGCGTTCTGGAGGCCTCCATGGTCGACGTCGCCGCCCCATCACCGCTGCCCTCCCGCAAGCGCGGGCGTCCACCGTCCGTCCACGCCGAAGCCGGCGGCGAGATCCAATCGCTCGACCGCGCCATCGGCGTGCTGGAGGTGCTGTCCAACGCGGACGGACTGCCCCTGAGCGACGTCGCGCGGCGCAGCGACCTGCCGACCTCGACCGCCCACCGCATGCTGATGACGCTGCAGCGGCGCGGCTTCGTCGCGCAGGACGCCGAGACGGGGCTCTGGACCGTCGGGGTGGGGCTGTTCCGGGTCGGCGGCGCCTATCTGCGCATCCGCAAGCTTCCCGACATCGGCCGCCCGATCATCCGCGAGCTGCTGAAGCGCGTCGAGGAGACGGTGAATCTCTCGATGCTGGACGGCGACGAACTGGTCTGCGTCGCGCAGGCGGAGAGCCACGCCGCCGTGCGGGCGTTCTTTCGCCTCGGCCGGCGGCTCCCGATCCATGCGTCGGCGGCCGGCAAGGCCATCATGGCGGCCATGCCGGACGACGAGCGCGACGCCCGGATGGCCCGGCTGACGCTGCAGGGCTTCACCCCCAACACCCACACTGCCCTTGCGGCGCTGAAGGCCGACGTCGACGCGGTGCGCGAACGGGGCTACGGCGTCGACGACGAGGAGCACACCGTCGGCATGCGCTGCGTCGCCGCCGCGATCCGCGACGAGAACGGCGAGCCGATCGGGGCGGTGTCGATCTCCGCGCCCGCCGTGCGCATGCCGACCTCGAAGATCCCGCAGCTGGGCGAAAGCATCATGGCCACCGCCAGGCTGCTGGCGGCGCGCTATTCCGGACGGGTGGATTGACGCGCCCCGGCGCGGCTCTCACCCGGGCCCGCGCAGCGTCGAGGACGGCGTCTCGCCGTAGCGCAGGCGATACCAGGCGCTGAACTTGCCGAAATGGCTGAAGCCGCTCGCCATGGCGGATTCCGTGACGCTGCCCACATGCCCGGAACGCAGCAGGTCATGGGCGCGCGCCAGGCGCCGCCGGCGCAGGAACTCTCCGGGCGAACAGCCCAGCCTGTGGCGGAACAGCTCCTGCAGCCGACGCAGGCTGACCCCCGAGGCGGCCGCGACCTCGGCGAGGCGCACCGGCTCGTCCAGCCGGGCGATCAGGTAGTCGACGGCGCGATCGAGCGCGCGATGGGCGCCCAGCCCCTGCGCTTCCGCCGCCGGGGCGGCCAGCTCCCGTCCGGCCGCGCTCGCCAGAATGGCCGCCGCCCGCAGGGTCAGGGCCTCCGCCATGCTGGCTTCGAAGCGCGCCCGGAAGGGGGCCGGCTCCGCCCTGTCGGGCTCGAGCGCCTCGGCGGCCATCTCGCGCAGCCGGCGCAGGCCCGGCAGGTCGTCCCGCAGCGCCGCGGCCCGCAGCGCGTCGGGAAGCCGGTCGTCGACCTCCATGAGGCGCAGATGAGCCTGCAGGACTGCCGGGTCGAGCCGCAGCACCAACTCGCTGTAGCCGTCCGACGGGATGAACTTGGCGTCCTCGGCCACCGTGAAGCAGCCGTCGCAGCGCGGCGTCATGTCGTGGCGCCCGGACGAAGTGACCAGCGTCGTCCCGCCCTGGAGCGGAAAGAACAGCACCGGGACCGCGAGGCCGACGATGTCGAAGCAGGCGTTCGTCTCCCAGGTCCGGGAGACGTGGACGCCCGAGAAAGCGGTCGACCGATAGCGCAAGCGGAAGCGACGACTCTCGGCCGTCACGCGGACGACGCGGCTCGTTCGGCCTTGCAGCCCTTCCATGGCTTCGTCAGGGCTGCGGTAGTCGACGTCCTGGACGGACATGGCGACCCACAGGTCTTGGCTCGAGCTTGGCCACGCAGGGTCGTCGACCGCAGCCCGTCCGGCAATCCGTGGAAGTCCGGATCGGAGGCCCCGACGGTACGGAGGCGCTCCATGTCCGCAGGCCCGGCGCGATCGGGACAGGCCGGCGCAACCGGGATAGCGCCCGCGGAGCCGATCTCTACAGTCGCGCCGAGGCCGTGAGCGGCCCTCGCGGAACTGGTCCGGCACAGGTCAGGCGCTCCCACCCAAGAACGTGCCGACGCCAGTCCCGGCCATGGAGCCCGCCGGGATCCGTGCTCTTACTGCGTCACGGCGCGCGCCATGCGCATTCCGGCGTCGGTCGCGTCGGCGATCATCAGCACGGGCAGGGGACGCACCGCGGGGCCGGAGAAGCGCGCCAGCCCGAGATCGGCGTTGGGCGCGTTGGAGAAGGTGATGTCCAGCACCGGGCCCGGCCCCGCGGCGATCGCGACCGGCTCGGGCGCGCGCGGGCGCACCTTCGCGACGTCGATCCGCAGCGGCTGTTTGCGGGCCGCGGGCTTCGTCCCCACGACGAACAGCGCCTTCACGCCCGACGGCTTGTCGGGCGCCGTGGCCCAGCCCGCCTCGTGACTGAGGAAGCGGCCGAGGACGGAGGAGGTCTCCATGTCGGAGGGCTTGACCAGCGTGTCCGCCGCCGCCGTCAGGAAGGCGCCCGGAAGTTCGGCCGGCCGCCGCAGCGGGAGCGGCGCGGCGACCCTGACGGCGTCCTCCGGCGGCGCATAGGCCGCCACGGAGGTCGGAAGGGCCGGCTCGGCCGGCGCGGCCGGCTCGTCGCGGCCGCCGAACAGGGCCGCGAACAGGCTCTTGGTCCCGATCTGCGCCTGCGCCACCGCGACCGTCTCGCCGCCCACGGTTTCGCCGCGGGCCAGCAGCTCCGCGCGGGCCGTCTGGTAGCCGGGCAGGGGCTTGCCGTTGCTCGGCAGGTGCACGGTCTTGCCGTCCGGGAACAGGCGGGCGAGCTGGTCCTGCGTCATGCGCGGCCACGCCCGGATGCTGCCGGTGTCGACATGCACGAAGGCCTCGGAGGCGTAGTAGCCCACGCCGCCATGCTGCAGCCGCATCGCGGCGGAGCGCAGCTTGCCCGTCTCTACGTCGGGCATGCGGATGTCCATCGCCTTGCCCAGCATGTGCTGGCTCTGCTCGGACACCGCGCGCGAGCGGCGGTGCAGCATGGCGTTGGTTTCGGGCGACCGGTAGGCCGAGACGATGTGGATCGGCGCCCGCGACCCCGCCTCGCGGTAGGCCTCCCAGACGACGTCGAACAGCCGCGGGTCCATCCTGGTGGACTTGTCGTTGCGCCAGTCGCGCAGGAAGGCGTTGAGCTGGTCGAGGCCGTCGGCATCGAAGCGCCCGTGGCGCCGATAGGTGATCGTCGCGGTCTCGTTGCGGTGGGTGTGGAACAGCGTCAGGGACCGCGTGTCCCCCTCGGCGTAAGCCCCCGGCGTGGTTTCCGCCACCACGGTCAGCGTCACGAAAGCGGTGAAAAATCCAATGATCTTGGCCGCAGCGCAGCCGCCCGCAGTCGTCCTGCGGCGAACCAGGCATGATCGCAAGAGCGCGCCCCCTTATAGCTCAGGCTCGACAGGTCGAATTCTTCTTCTTACCCCGTCGAGGCCGTCCATGACTTGCCGCTCCTAGCGGCGGACCATGGCGAAAATGTAGGTGGGCCTCCGCGATACGCTCTTGATTTTGGCAAGCCAGGTCGATCGGCGCCGGCGCGGGCGCGATGTGGATGCGCCGGCGCGTTCGGCTAAAATCCGAATTGGAAGTTGGACGATGTCAGTTCCGCCTTGTTGACGCCCATCAGAGTGACGACGTCGCCAGACCACGCCGAAATGACGACGTCGCCGCCGACCTGCACGGCCGCCGCGCGGACCTGTGTCCAATTGGCGAACATCGCCGGATCGAAGCGGATGACGTCCTTCTCCAGGCCGGTCGCGCCGAAGTCGGTGACGTAATCGGCTCCGGTCCCCTGGCTGAAAAGGAACACGTCGGACCCGGCGCCGCCCGTCAATGTGTCCACGCCGGCGCTGGCGTAGAGGTGATCTTTCCCGGCCCCGCCGTCGAGAATGGCCCAGCCGCCAGCGGACTGCGCGTGGAGAACGTCGTTGCCATCGCCGCCATGCAACTCGCCGCCCGTGAGGGTGTCGTTCCCACCCCAGCCATACAGTCGGGCCGAACCAGCCTCGTCCGTGAGCGTATCCGCGTAGGCTGAACCCGTAACCGCCGTCACTGCGGCCCAAATGTCGCCCTCTGCGTAGCCGCCTCGCCCCACCGCCATGGCGAGATCGACGGTGACCGCCGCCGTGCTCGCCGAGTAGTCGACATCGCCCATGATGAAGATGTCGCTTCGAGCGCCGGCCGATCCGCCGCCCAGAAAGAAGCCGTGCATGCCGGCTTCGCCGCCGAACGCGTAAGTCACGCCGTCCAATTCTATGTATTCGATTCCGTCAAGTGAGGTGTATGGTGCGTAATATTTCGTGCCGTGTATAAAATAATCAGTGCCGCCGTTTTCGTCGTATACAATGTAATTACGATCCCAATTTGTGAAGACGGCGGTGTCTGCGCCGCCACCACCGGTGAAACTCTGGATGCCTCCAGGTCCTTGGTTGCTGACCATCCTGTCGTCGCCGGCGCCGCCGTCGAGGTCGGACCCGACCAGCGTATCGTCGCCAGCGCCGCCCTCGGCACGGTCGCCGTTCAGCACGTCGTCGCCGTCGCCGCCGGAGATGTAGGCGCCCGTAAGGGTGTCGTTTCCGGCTCCGCCTTCGAGCCAGGCGCCGCTCCTGGGTGCGGTCAGCACATCTCCATAGTCTGAACCCACGATCGTGGAGACCGCCGCTAGGACATCGCCCTCCGCATAACCGCCGTGACTGGAGCCTGCATCCATATCGATCTGCACCGCCGACGTGCTCGCCGAGTAGTCGACTTTGCCCATGATGAAGATGTCGCTTCGAGCGCCGGCCGATCCGCCGCCCAGAAAGAAGCCGTGCATGCCGGCTTCGCCGCCGAACGCGTAAGTCACGCCGTCCAATTCTATGTATTCGATTCCGTCAAGTGAGGTGTATGGTGCGTAATATTTCGTGCCGTGTATAAAATAATCAGTGCCGCCGTTTTCGTCGTATACAATGTAATTACGATTCCAATTTGTGAAGACGGCGGTGTCTGCGCCGCCGCCACCACCGGTGAAACTCTGGATGCCTCCAGGTCCTTGGTTGCTGACCATCCTGTCGTCGCCGGCGCCGCCGTCGAGGTCGGACCCGACCAGCGTATCGTCGCCAGCGCCGCCCTCGGCACGGTCGCCGTTCAGCACGTCGTCGCCGTCGCCGCCGGAGACGTAGGCGCCCGTAAGGGTGTCGTTTCCGGCTCCGCCTTCGAGCCAGGCGCCGCTCCTGGGTGCGGTCAGCACATCTCCATAGGCTGAACCCACGATCGTGGAGACCGCCGCCAGGACATCGCCCTCCGCATAACCGCCGTAAATGGAGCCTGCATCCATATCGATCTGCACCGCCGACGTGCTCGCCGAGTAGTCGACTTTGCCCATGATGAAGATGTCGCTCTGAGCGCCGGCCGATCCGCCGCCCAGAAAGAAGCCGTGCATGCCGGCTTCGCCGCCGAACGCGTAAGTCACGCCGTCCAATTCTATGTATTCGATTCCGCCCAGTGAAACGTATGGATCATAGTACATTCTGCCATGCCGGAAGAATTCAATCCCTCCGTTTCCATTTTCATCATAGAGAACATAGTTCTGGTCCCATGTGTCCAGAACAGCGGTGTCGGAGCCGCTTCCTCCGATGAACGTCATGCCGCCTATCATGCGATCGTCGCCGTCGCCTCCGTCAAGGAAAGAGCCGACCAGCGTATCGTTCCCAGCGCCGCCCTCGGCACGGTCGCCGTTCAGCACGTCGTCGCCGTCGCCGCCGGAGACGTAGGCGCCCGTAAGGGTGTCGTTTCCGGCTCCGCCTTCGAGCCAGGCGCCGCTCCTGGGTGCGGTCAGCACATCTCCATAGGCTGAACCCACGATCGTGGAGACCGCCGCCAGGACATCGCCCTCCGCATAACCGCCGTGACTGGAGCGCGCTTCCAGATCGATCTGCACCGCCGCCGTGCTCGCCGAATAATCTACGAGACCGGAAAGAAACACGTCCGGGCGGGCGCCGGACAGGCCGCCCCCTAGGCTGATCGTTGACTCATACTGAAACGCGTCGGAAGCGCTGATCCTGAACCGGCCTTCGTCAAACTGGAAGTGTTCGACGTTGGAAGTATAGGTGGTTCGCCCTGTCGTTCGATCCGTCAGATCGATTTCGCCCGGGTAAATGGAGAACTCATAATTCCACAGCGACCCGAAGACAGCCGTGTCGTCTCCGGCGCCGCCGTCGATCGTGTCGCCGCCCTGTCCATAGAAGGTGTCGTAGCCCGCGCCGCCCGTCAGCTCGCTTCCCGGGGCAGGCCCATGGATCACTTTGTCGTAACGCTTGGAGTGCGTCAGATACTCCAGCGAATACGTATCCGATGCGAAGGCTTCGCCGAAGCGCACCCATTCGACGTTGCGCAGGGTGTCGACGCCGTCGGGCGCCGAGGCGCGGAGGTCCTTCACGACGTAGGTCTTCGTGGCTCCGCTCCAGACGATGGAGTAGTCGGACATCGAGCCCGAAAGAACGAGGGTATCGCCGCCGCCCGCGCCGCCATCGATGACGTTGGAGCCGCCCCGTCCCTTGAACGCGTTGTCGCCGGCGTCGCCGGTCAGCTTGTCGTTCCCGGAGCCGCCGGCCACGTTTTCGAACCCGGTGAGGAGGTCTGTTCCGACCCCGGTGTTCTGGGCGGCGCCCTGCTTGGAAAGGTCGACCGTCACGCCCGTGGCCGCGCCGTTGAAGTCCAGCCAGTCCAGTCCTTCCCCGCCCAGCAGCGTGTCGTTCCCGAGGCCGCCGTTCAGCGTATCGTCGCCCCGGCCTCCGCTGATGTAGTTCGCACTCGCATTGCCGGTCGAGCTCCAGTCATCCGAACCGACATAGACCAGCCGCTCGACATTCTCCGTCAACACATAGGAGGCGATCGCAGTGCGAACTTCGTCCACGCCCTGGTTGGCGAGTTCGGTGACCACGTCTCCCACATCGTCGACGTAGTAGACGTCGTTTCCGGCGCCCCCGGCCATGCTGTCGGCGCCCGCTCCACCGTCCAGCGTGTCGTTTCCGTTTCCGCCCAAGAGCGTGTCGAGCCCCGCGCCGCCGGATCCGACGTCGTCGCCGGAGCCCAGGTCGATTCGGTTGGCGAGCCCATCTCCGACGATCACGTCCGCGAGCGACGATCCAATGACGCCCTCGACCCCGCTGATCGTGAGCTTTTGGCCATTGGACAAGGTGGCCTCCGCCCGCGCCAGATTGATCGTCATGGCGACGGAGGTCGACCAGCGGAGCGTATCGAAGCCGGCGCCCCCGTCCGCCGTTCCGAGGCAATTCAGCATGTCGAGGTAGTCGTCACCGCCTCCGCCCGACAGGGTGACTGCGCCGAACCTCCCGCCCACGAGCTCGTCGTTGAAGGCGCTGCCTATGACCCCTTCGATGCTGGATAAGACGTCTCCCTCAGCGTCGCCGCCGGATTGGGCCCCCGTGAACCCTGTCACCGTGACCTTAACGCCTGCTCTCGAACTGGAGTAATCGGCGATGTCGTAGCCCATTCCTCCGGACAGGAGATCGGCGCCTTCTCCGCCGGCCAGCGTGTCGGCGCCGGCCCCGCCCAGGAGCGTATCGTTCCCCGCTCGGCCCTCGCCATAGTCGTCGCCGAGCCCGAGCTCGAGGCGGTTGTCGGCGGCCGAGCCGATGATGCGGTCGGACGAAGAGGATGCGACCACATTCTCGACGCCGGAGATCTTCAGAGTTTGCCCATTCGCAAGTCTGGCGACGCCCGCGGCGAGGTCGATGGTCTCGCTCGTGTAGATGGACCACGTCAGCGTGTCGACGCCGTTTCCGCCTTCGACCGCGCCGATATTGCTCCTCATGTCGAAGACGTCGTCGCCGTCGCCGCCGCGCAGCGTAACGGCCCGGTTTCCGCCGCCTCCGACGAGCGTGTCGCCGTAAGCGCTGCCCATTACGCCTTCGATTGCGGTCAGGACGTCCCCGGCCGCATCTCCGCCGACCTGCGGAGCCGAACTGCCCGTGAGCGTGATCTGGACCGCTGCGGACGAGGCGGAATAATCGATGAAGTCGATCCCTGTCCCGCCGTCGAGGATATCGGCTCCCTGACCCCCAGCGAGCGTGTCGTCTCCCGCGCCGCCCCGCAAAGTGTCGTCAAACAGCCCGCCCACGAGAGAGTCCGCGGCGCTTGTGCCCGTGAGCAGAACTCCGGTCGTCATCGCAATCACCTGTTCGAAACGTCGCGTCGCCCATCGGGCTTGCTGAATCGCCGGCAGGAGAGCTTAGGGACAAGCGGCTGTCACCACGCGTTTCGAGTGCGTGAGGTTGTGCGCATCCCGAGCCAGAGCAGCGCCTGCCCGCCATTAAGGATCCGCAAAGCACGTCTGAACGACCAGCGTTATCAGACAGTAAAATCGACCCGCGAAAATCCGTTTCCATCAAATTGTACTGAATCACGGAAGTCATCGATATCGGGTCGCGTTTAAATCAAGTCCCCAAGGTTCGAAGTGTTCGAGTTTTGGGGCTTATGCAGATGGATATCCTCGATAAGGATGCTCTGGTTCAGGTGGCGGCGCGGGGCGCGTCCGACACGGGATCGATCCCGCTGCTCAGCAGGTCGCTCTGGCATCTGTCCGCGGTCGGGACCTCGGCGAAATACGATCTCAACGTCAAGTCGGTCTGGGCGGACTACACCGGCAAGGGCGTCCACGTGGCCGTCTATGACGACGGGCTGGACAGCGCGGTGCGCGACCTCGCCAAGGGCTACGACGCCACCCGGCAGCTCGCCATCGGCGGCGCGGGCGACCCCACGCCCACCGGCGTCACGCAGAACCACGGCACCGCGGTGGCGGGCATCATCGGCGCGTCGGCCGACGGGGACGAGGCGGTGGGCGTCGCCTACGGGGCCAGGCTGACGGGCGTGCGCATCTTCGACCGGACCACGAGCGATCTCGGCGCGCTGATGAACCGGGAGAGCGACTTCGACGTCGTCAACCACAGCTGGCGCTGGACGACGCCCTTCCAGGATGCGCCCTCCAAGCCCGCGTGGACGAGCTTCTTCGCCGGCATGGCCGGAGCGGCCGACAACGGCCGCGGCGGCCTGGGAACGATCGTGGTGGTGGCGGCCGGCAACGAGCGCGCGACCGGCGGCGACGCCAACAACGAGGGCATGTCGGCCGACCGCCACGTCATCACGGTGGCGGCGGTGACCGAAACAGGCGTGGTCGCGCCCTACAGCAACCCCGGCGCCTCCGTGCTGGTCTCGGCGCTGTCCTCGGGCGGCTCCCTCCGGATCACCACGACGGACCGGGCCGGCGCGCAGGGCTACTCGTCGGGCGAGACCACCGAATTCGGCGGCACCTCGGCCGCGGCTCCGATGGTCAGCGGCGTCGCCGCCCTCCTGCTGGAGGCCAACCCGACGCTGGGCTGGCGCGACGTCCAGGAGATCCTGGCCCTCACCGCCCGCCATGTCGGCGGCGCGATCGGGGCGGCGCCCAGCGGCGCGGAGGAGAGCGCCTGGGCTGTCAACGCCGGCAAGACCTCCAACGGCGGCGGGTTCCACTTCTCCAACGACTACGGCTTCGGCCTCGTCGACGCCCACGCCGCCGTCCGCCTGGCCGAGACCTGGACGCTGTCCTCCACCTCCGCCAACGAAGCGTCGGCCTCGGCCCTGGCGTCGACCACGGCCCTCTCGGCGATCCCGGACGGGTCGGGCGCGCTGACGCGCTCCTTCACGCTCGCGCCCGGCGTCTCCATCGAGCGCGCGGTGCTCGACCTCGGCCTCACGCACACCCGGATGGCGGACGTGCTGGTCGAGCTGGTGTCGCCTAGCGGCACGGTCTCCAAGCTCCTCGACCACGCGGCGGGCGGCGTCTCGGGCGTATGGGAGATGTCGTCCAACGCGTTCCGGGGCGAGGACTCCGGCGGCGTGTGGACCCTGCGCGTCAGCGACGCGAGCGCCGGCGTGACCGGGACGCTGAGCAGCGCCAAGCTGTCGGTCTTCGGCGCCGCGCAGAGCCCGGACGACGTCTATGTCTACACCGACGACTACGCGGATCTCGCCCGGTCGAACCCGGCCCGGGCCGTCCTGACCGACGCGTCGGGCCACGACTCCATCAACGCGGCCGCCGTGGCCTCCGGCTCGCGCATCGACCTGACGCCCGGCGCCGCCTCCACGATCGCGGGCCAGACCCTCACGATCGCGGCCGGGGTGGTGATCGAGGACGCAGTCGGCGGCGACGGCGCCGACGTCATCGTCGGCAACGCGGCCGCCAACATCCTGTTCGGCGGGCGCGGCGACGACGTCCTGCGCGGCGGCGCGGGAGACGACACGCTGGTCGGCGGCCCGGGCTCCGACATGCTCGACGGCGGCGACGGCAAGGACGTGGCCGTGTTCGCCGGCTCCAGCCAGGATTACGTCACCGCCCGCAAGGCGGACGGCTCCCTCGTGCTGACCAGCCACGCCGGCGAGGCGGACACGCTGGTCAGCGTCGAGCGCATCGTCTTCACCGACGCCACGCTGGCCCTCGACACGGATACGGGAACCGGCCAGATCTACCGCCTCTACCAGGCGGCGCTGAACCGCACGCCGGACGCGCAGGGCCTGTCCGACTGGGTCAAGGCGGCCGACCAGGGCGCGGCGCTCACCAGCATCGCCCAGGGCTTCGTCCAGTCGGGCGAGTTCCAGGCGCGCTATGGGGCGGCGATCTCCGACTCCGGTTTCGTCACGGCTCTCTACGAGAACGTGTTCGAGCGCGCCCCCGACCAGGCCGGCCTGCAGAACTGGACCGGCGTGCTGGCCTCCGGGCAGAGCCGCGAGGCCGTGCTGCTGGCCTTCAGCGACAGCGCCGAGATGAAGGCCAAGGTCGCGCCCCAGATCTCCGAAGGCATCTGGCTGGTCTGAGCCGCAGGCCGACCCTCACTGTCGCCAACGCGAAACGGCCGGGGAACGCCCCGGCCGTCGTCGTTTGCGGCGCTGGAGCGTCAGCCCCAGGCCCAGTCGTGGTGGGCGTGGTGGCCATGGCCCACCGTCTGCTGGCTCCAGCCGGAACAGCTGCTGGAGCCCCCGTCCTGGTCGTCCGCGAAGGACCCGGACTGGCTTGCGCGCCGGTCCTGCCACCAGTGGCCGCCGCCGGAGCTGTCGCCGCCCGTCGACGGGGTGGACGGATCGCTCGCGCCCGTCCCGCCGCCGGTGTCGACGACGGAGTCGCCGCCGGTCGGACTGCTCGGCGCAGAGGGGCTGGCCGGAGCGCCGGTCGTGGGCGGCGCATCCGTCCCGCTGTCGGGGGAGCCGACCGGAGCCGCCGGAGAGGTCGGGGTGGCGGGAGCGTTGACGGGCGTGGTCGGGACGACGCCGTCGTCATGGATGACCTGCCCGGGCAGCACGCCGTCGAGGTCGACGCCGTCGAGGTCGAGATGCGCCACATAGGAGCTGATGTGGTCGCGCGCGGCCTGCTGCTGCACGTCCGCGATCTTGGCGGCGCCGGAGACGTACTCGATCGAGACCACGTCCTTGCCGGCGTCCAGCATGGTCTTGAGCAGGCCGAGGCTGTACTGGGTCTCGGAGGCGGGCTGCTTCTGGCCGCTGTCCGTGTAGTAGAGGTTCTCCTTGTACATCCCGTCCAGCGTCTTGACGTAGGTCGGGTTGCTCAGGAGCTCCTCGGCGTTGTTCGCCCAGATCTTGAAGTTGGGATTGAGCGTGTGCGCGTGATCCGCCAGCTGCTTGACCAGGTTGACCATGGCGCCTTCGGCGTCGCCGCCCGGCGCATGGTTCTTGGCCCAGGACTGCTGGTATTCGTCGACCACGTCGAAGTAGACGCCGTCATATCCGGCCGCGATCATCTTGTCGATGTAGGTGGTGGCCACGTCCTTCCACTCGGGCGTCCAGAAGGCGACCTCGTAGTTGCCCTTCCACTGCGGGTTTTCCGGCCCGAGTGCGGCTGACGGTATGGTCTTGAAGTAGTCGCGATAGACCTCGGCCTCGCCGATGCTGAAATAGCCCAGCAGGAGTCCCCCGCCGGCGCCGCCGCCCATCTGCTGGACCTGTGCCGGCGTAAACAGTGCGCCGTCATTGTTGTAGACGTCCACCACCTTCACGTCGAAAGGAGCGGCCGCCACCTCGGCCGGGTCCACTCCTTGCAGCACATACATTCCGGTCTTCGCCATTTTTGCCCCTTTTCTCGAATGCGAGAGCAGGAGATCAGGTGTCGAAAACGGCAGAAAAACGGCTGGGACTGAGCGGGACGCCAGATCACGCGTTCAGGATGTTCAATGACCCGAGCGCTTAACGATCAAACGGCTCACGGATATTTCAGGGAAAATGACGGAATACCGTTGAATTTTCCGCTTTGCGTCGTTCCAACTTGACCGTTGCAAAAAAATTTGTGGATAGCCCGTTCGCAGTATCTCCGGAGGCCTTTCGATCTACACGGGCCCGACTAGTGCTCCCGCCAGGCCTTCGCCAGCTGGTCCGTCAGCGGCTTGGTGAGATACGAGATGACGGTGCGGTCGCCCGTCTGAAGGAACGCCTCGACGGGCATGCCCGGCACCAGCTTCACGCCGCCGAGGCGGCTCTTCTCCTCCTCCGATACGCGGATCCGGGCGGTGTAGTAGGACAGGCCCGTCCGGGGATCGGTGGTCACGTCGGCCGAGATCCTCGACACCTCGCCGGCGATCTCGGGCGTGGTGCGCTGGTTGAACGCCGGGAAGCGCAGATGCGCCGGCTGGTCGAGATGGACATGGTCGATGTCCTGCGGCTGCAGCTTCACCTCCACCACGAGGTCGTCGCCATGCGGCACGATCAGCATGGCCGGCTCGGTCGAGGTGACGAGGCCGCCGATGGTGTGCACGGTCATCTGGTGGACGACGCCGTCGACCGGCGCGCGCAGCTCGGTGCGCTTCAGCATGTCTTCTGCGGCGACCTTCTTCTCCACCATCTCCGACCAGCGCGCCCGGATGTCGGCGAGCTCCTTGGTCACCTCCGAGCGCAGGTCCTGGTCGATCTGCAGGATCTGCAGCTCGGTCTCGCTGATCTTTCCCTTGGTCTGGGCCGTGGAGGCGACGAGGCGCCCCCGGTCGCCCTCCAGCCGCGCCGCGTCGCGCTCCAGCGCGGTGACGCGCGAGATCTGCACGAGATTGCGCTGCCAGAGCTCGCGCACGCCCTTGAGCTCGTCCTGGATGAGGGCGATCTCCTTGGTCTTGCTGGCGGTCTGCTCCTTGAGCCCGGCGATCTCCAGGTCGAGCTGGGCGACGCGTTCGCGCAGCTGAGCCTTCTGCCCGTTGCGGCTGGCGCGCCGGTTCAGGAACTGCCGCGTCTCGCCGGCGATCAGCTGGCCGACCACCGGGTTGGCGGAGGCGCGCGCCACCATCTCCGGCGGGAAGGCGATGTCCTGCGCGCCGTCGCGCTCGGCCTCGAACCGCGCCCGCCGGGCGCTCAGTTCGTCGATGGCCTTCAGGACGATGTCCAGATTGGCCCGCGTCTGCGTCTCGTCGAGACGAATCAGGACATCGCCCGCGCGCACCGCGTCGCCGTCATGGACCCGCAGCTCGCCCACGATGCCGCCCGTGGGGTGCTGCACCTTCTTGACGTCGGTGGCGACGACGAGCTGCCCCGGCGCGATCACCGCGCCGCTGAAGGAGGTCGTGGCGGCCCAGCCGCCCAGCCCGACGACCAGGACCACGGAGAGGCCCACGGCGGCGAGCAGATGCGTCCGCATCGACCGGTGCGCCTCACGGCTCGGACGTTGCGGGACGGCGCCGTCGGCGGCGGTGATGAGGCTTGCGCCCATGCTCTGCTCCTACGCCGTCGCGCTGCTGGGGATGGCGCGGGGGCCGTCGGGTGTCCCGGCGATAGCGGCGGGCGCCTCCTGCGGCGCCGTGTGGACGGCGGTGGGCCGCATCACCTGCTTCAGCACCTCGTCCTTCGGGCCGAAGGCCTGCGCCCGGCCGTTGTGCATCACCAGGATCATGTCGACGGCCGCCAGCGCGCTCGGCCGGTGGGCGACGACCACGCAGACGCCGCCGCGCCTGCGCACGCCCAGGATCGCCTGCGTCAGCGCGATGTCGCCGTCATTGTCGAGGTGGGAGTTGGGCTCGTCGAGCACCACCAGGAAGGGGTCGCGATAGAGCGCCCGCGCCAGGCCGATGCGCTGCCGCTGGCCGGCCGAGAGGCCCGCGCCGTTCTCGCCGATGGGCGTGTCGTAGCCTTCCGGCAAATGCAGGATCATGTCGTGCGCGCCGGCCGCGACGCCGGCGGCCACGACGTCGTCGGGCGCGGCGTTCGGCTCGAAGCGCGCGATGTTCTCCGCGACCGTGCCGGCGAACAGCTCCACCTCCTGCGGCATGAAGCCCACATGGGGCCCCAGCGCGGCGCTCGACCACTGGTCCAGCGCGGCCCCGTCGAGCCGCACCTTGCCGCGCAGCGGAGTCCACACGCCCACCAGCGCCCGGGCGAGCGACGACTTGCCCGAGGCGCTCGGGCCGATCACCCCCATGGCCTGCCCGCTCTGCAGCGTGAAGGCGAGGTCGTTCACCACGATGCGCTGCACGCCGGGAGGCGCGACGCTGATCAGCTCGGCGCTGACGCTGCGCTTGGGAGCGGGCAGGGGATGGCGGGGCGTCGCCGCCGGCACCCGGGCCAGCATGCGCGAGAGCCGTCCCCAGGCCTGGCGCGCCTGCACGAAGCCGCGCCAGTTGGCGATGGCGAGCTCGGCCGGGGCGAGCGCCCGCGACACCAGGATCGAGGAGGCGATGATGATGCCGGCCGTCGCCTGGTTGTTGATCACCAGCCATGCGCCCAGCGCCAGCACTCCCGACTGCAGGGCGGTGCGGAACACCTTCGTGATCGCGCCATAGCCCCCGGCGACGTCCGAGGCGCGCTGGTGCGCCTTGATGTGGTCGCGGTTGGCGGCCGACCAGCGTCCCAGGATCCGCTCCTGCATGCCCATCGCGGCGAGGACTTCGGCGTTGCGCCGGCCCGCCTCGGCGAGGCTCGTGCGCTTCAGCCCGTGGGACGTCGCCGCCTGGGTCGGGCCGCGCGTCGCCCGGTCGGTGACGAGGGTGACGGTCGCCAGGATGGCGACGCCGGCGATCGCCGAGACGCCGATGAGCGGATGGAAGACGAAGCAGATCGCGACATAGATCGGCATCCAGGGCAGGTCGAAGAAGGCCGACGGTCCCGTGCCGGAGAAGAAGGAGCGCAGCTGGTCGAGGTCGCGCATCGGCAGCAGGCCGTCGCTGGGGGCCGCGCCATGCAGCGGCGCGCGCACCACGACGTCGAACACCCGCTCGCTCAGCGCCTCGTCGAAGGCCGCCCCGACGCGTGCCAGCACGCGCGAGCGCAGGATCTCGAGCACTCCCTGGAAGCAGTAGAGCATCAGGGCCAGGACCACGAGCCCGACGAGGGTCGGGATGCTGCGGCTCGGAATGACCCGGTCATAGACCTCCAGCATGAAGAACGAGCCGGTCAGATAGAGAACGTTGACGACGCCGCTGATCGCCGCCGTCCCGACGAAGGCGTAGCGGCAGGCTGACAAGGCCGACCGGAGCTCGCCGGAACGATCGGGGTGACCCACTGACTCCATAACGCTGCTCCACCGACGCCGACGCCATTCGAAGCCGACGGCGAGCGCCGGCGTGCAAAAAAATCGTTAAGTTAAGAGACGAAATATTCTGCAATTTAACGCTTAGCAGGACCGTTTAAACTATGTTAGTGAGAGTACACTGAAATGGAATACGGTGCACCATCCTTCGGCTATGACGAGGTTTTCATCCGCCTTCATGGTTGATTCCGTCCGCCGCGGTCCGGCTTCAAGCCGGTAAGCGGCGAGCGAGAGTCGGCCGCCCCTGTTCAAGAAGCCCTTGTGGAATCCAAAACATCCTCAGAGTGCTTTCTATGCTTGCACAAAAGATCACGCGGTGCATTGATTGCTATGCAGGCGACAGGCGAAGTCTAATATTCGCGGCAGATCTGAAAACCATGCCGCGATCAGCTGTCCAGGCGAGGAAATGATCGGAAGCCAACGCATGTCGGTCCCCCAAAGGGCGCGCAGGCCCGTGAGCGCGTCGGAGCGCGACCGGCTGGCGGCGCTGCGCAAGGCCGAGATCCTCGACGTCGCCCCGGAGGCCGAGTTCGACCGCATCGTCGCGCTCGCGGCGGACATTTTCGGCGCCTCCGGGGCCGGGATCGGGTTCGTCGACGCGGACCGCGTCTGGTTCATGGCGAGGCGCGGCTTCGAGGGGGACGAGGCCCCGCGGGCCGGCTCGCTCTGCGACGCGACGCTCCGCTCGGCCGCCCCTCTGGTGGTCGCCGACCTGGCGCGCTCGGGCCGTTTCTCCGGAGATCGCCTCGCGGCCGCGCCGACCCAGGCCCGCTTCTTCGCGGGCGCGGCCTTCGGCGTCGCGGACGGCCCGCGCATCGGCGCGCTCTTCATCCTCGACGCCGAGCCCCGCCGCGATTTCTCCGAGCGGGACCGCGGGCGGCTGGACGCGCTGGCGGCCATGGTCGGCGACGCGATCGAGCTGCGCGCCTGCCGGCGTTCGGCGCGCGGCCACCGCGACGAACTCGACACCAAGGGCGTGGAGCTCCGGGCGGCCCAGTCGCGCGCCGAGCGCGCCCACGCCCGGCTGCAGAACCTGATCGACCACCTGCCCGTGGGCGTCAGCCTCACCGACGAGACGCTCGGCGTCGTCACCTTCAACAAGCCCTATCTGGACTATCTCCAGATCCCGCCCGAGCGGCTGCATCCTGGCGACCGCTTCGAGGACCTGTTCCGGGAGCTCGCCGCGCGCGGCGAGTTCTCCGACGACGAGCCCCAGGAGGTCGTGCAGGAGAGGCTGGAGCAGCTGCGGCGCGGCCGCCCCGTGGTGATCGAGCGCACCCGGCCCAACGGCGCCGTCATGCAGGTGCACGGCGTGCCGCTCTCGGACGGCAGCTTCGCCACCTTGTGCGTCGACGTCACCGAGGCGCGGATGCGCGAGCGCGAACTGCTTGTCGCCAAGCAGCAGGCCGAGGAGGCCAGCCGGGCCAAGAGCGAGTTCCTGGCCAATATGAGCCACGAGATCCGCACGCCCATGAACGGCATCATCGGGATGAACGCGCTGCTGCTCAGCACGCAGCTCTCGCCCGAGCAGGCCCAGTACGCCGCGGCCGTCCGCGACAGCGCCAATGCGCTGCTGACTCTCCTCAACGACATCCTCGACATCGCCAAGCTCGAAGCCGGCAAGCTGGAGCTGGAGCTGGTGGATTTCGACGTGGAGGACCTCGCCGGCGGGGTGATCGAGCTGCTCGCGCCCCGCGCGGCCGAGAAGGGCCTGCAGATCGCCTCCTCGATCGCGCCGCAGACGCCGCTGCGGCTGCGCGGAGACCCGCTGCGGCTGAGGCAGGTGCTGCTCAACCTGCTCGGAAACGCCGTCAAGTTCACCGAGCATGGCGGGGTCGAGCTCGACATCGGCCTTGCGCCGGAAGGCGAGGGCGAGCCCCAGCTGCGCTTCGAGGTCAGGGACACCGGCATCGGCCTCAGCCCGGGCGTCGAGGCCAAGCTGTTTGAGAAGTTCACCCAGGCCGACAGCTCCATCACGCGCCAATATGGCGGCAGCGGGCTCGGGCTTGCGATCTGCCGCGACCTCGTCTCGCGCATGGGCGGGGAGATCGGGGTGGAGAGCCAGGCCGGGGTCGGGAGCACCTTCTGGTTCACCATGCCGTTGCGGCTGGCGCCGCTGGGCGACCAGCGGCGGAGTTCGCCTGCGCCGACGCTGCAGGGCCGGCGCGCGCTGGTCGTGGCCGAGTTGGCCATGACGCGCCGCTGGCTGCGCCGACGGCTCGAGGCCGAAGGCATGGACGTCGCCGAGGCGGAGAGCGCGCCCGAGGCGGTCCGCGCCCTGGCGGCGATGGAGCGCATCGGCGGCTTCGACGTGGCGCTGCTCGACGAGGACATCGGCCGCGAGAAGCGGCGCGAGCTGATCGAGCACTCGATCCCGCGCATCTGCGGCCCGGGCCGGGGCATGCAGGTCGTGCTCCTCACCTCGCTGGGCGAGGGCGAGCCCGAGCTGAAATCCGGCGCCCCCGTGCTGCGCAAGCCGATGCGGGGCAGCGTCCTCGTCGCCGCGATCGAGCGCCTGCTCGACCGCGGGACGGACCGCCCGGAAGCCGAGCCGCATGGCCCGAAGGGCGTGCGCCGCCGCGTCCTCGTGGCCGAGGACAACCCCACCAACCTGCAGCTGGCGCTCTCGATCCTGAAGACGATGGACATCCAGGCGGACGCCGTCGGCACCGGGCTGGACGCGCTGCGCGCCGTGCAGGAGAAGAACTACGATCTCGTCCTGATGGACGTGCAGATGCCCGTGCTCGACGGCATGGAGGCGACCCGCCGCATCCGGGCGCTCTCCGGCCGCGCCTCGCAGGTGCCCGTGGTGATGATGACCGCCCACGCGATGAGCGGCGACCGCGAGCAGTGCATGGCGGCCGGCGCCTCCGGCTACATGCCCAAGCCCATCGACATCGACCGCTTCCGGGCGGAGGTGGCGCGCTACGGCGCGGCCAACGACCCCGCGCCGGCGGCCGTCGAGCGGGCTGAGGCCGTCACCTTCGACCGGCTGCGGCTCGCCAAGATGGCCCGGCTCCTCGGTTCGGAGGAGGTCGCCGCGATGTCGCGCTCCTGGCTGGCGGGTTCGCTGGAGAGCATCGGCCGCATGCGCCGGATGGTCGCCGCGGGCGCGTTCAGGGATGTCGGGCGCGAGGCTCACGACCTCGCCGGGACCGCCGCGACCTTCGGGGGCGTCCGGCTGGGCTCGCTCGGCAGCCGGCTGGAGCAGGCCTGCGCGGTGCGGGACCTTGCGCGGGCGAGGGACCTCGTCGACGCGCTGGAGACCGAGATCACGGTCTGCCGCTCCGCCCTGGAGGCCGAGCTCAGCGCCGTCCTGTCCCAATCGGCCTGAGGCGTCCCTCCCGGGGCGCTGGAGCATGCTGCGAAAAGGTGGAAACCGGCTTTTCGCGCCAAAGCATGCGAGTGCCAGGAAACTAGATCCCGAGGTGGCGGCGCACCATGGCGTCGAGCTCGTCGACATTGATGGGCTTGGCCAGGAACGCCGTCCCGCCGGCCAGGCGCGCGGCTTCGCGTTCGCGCTCCATCGCCTTCGTGCTGACCGTGATGACGGGCACGTCCTTCAGGGCCGGGCGCTTGCGGATCTCGCGGATGACGTCCACCCCGGAGCCGTCCGGCAGCCGGATGTCGATCATCGCCAGGTCGAGCTCCTTGGCCGCGCCGTCCTGGCTTCCGAGCGCCGCCACGCCGTCGGCCACGTTGCGGGCGAGCACCACCCGGCAGTTCATGGAGGCGAACAGCGCCTTGTAGATCTCCACCAGCAGCGCGTTGTCTTCGACGACCAGGACGGCTTTCCTCATTGATGCTTCCTGCTCAGCGCAGCCCCGGATTGTTGGCCACGAACGTCATGTAAGGCAGGCGCGAGATGCGCCGCGCGACCGCCACATAGGCGTAGAGAAACGAGAACAGCGAGGCGAGGAAATAGCCGTAGCCCTCATAGGCTATGCCGAGCGGCAGCATCGCGGCCGTCAGACTGGCGTTCAGGATGAAGAACGCCAGCGACACGCCCAGCAGCAGCCGGCGCAGGTCGAAATAGGAGATCACCACCATCGTGCAGAGGAACAGCACGTGGAACAGCGCGCCGAGCACGCCGTAGCGGAAGATCGGCACCAGCTCTCCGCCGCCGCTGGCGAGCCCGATCAGTCCCGGCGCGACCAGCATGGCCAGATAGGAGATCACCGCCTGCAGCACGGTGATGTTGCGGAAGCCGCCCAGCAGGGAGGCCACCACGTCCTTGTGGTTGCGGCGGATCTGCTCGGCCGTCGCGTGGGTCTCGATGGCCCGGTAGAAGCCCACATAATGCTTGTAGAAGCGCGTCTCCAGCGTCACCAGGATGAGCGACAGCGCCGGCACGATGGTCAGGTAGGCGAAGAACATGGCCGCGTCATAGGCGGGATGCGCCACCAGGAAATGGGCGTATTCCTTGCGCCCGGGCGCCAGCCACATGATCCACTTGTCCACCCAGATCGCCGCATTGTAGACGAGCCCGACCGCGGCGAGCTCCCAGTAGCGCGTGAAGCCGGCCATGAAGGCGAAGGGCCGGACGATCGGATAGGGATATTCGGCCAGCACCCGCGCCATCAGCACATAGAGCACCACCGTGAGGCCGAGGGTGAATCCCGCCAGCATGCCGGTCGCCCCGTAGGACTCCGTGAGCAGGATGGAGGCCGCGCAACCCACCGCGAGCCCGCTCGCGAAAGCCGCGCTGATCGTGCCGAAGCTCTTCAGCGCCGAGAGGAAGACCGAGGTCAGCCAGATCGCCCCGACCACCAGGAACTGCAGCAGCGCGATGTAGCGCTGCATCGGCGTGAGGTCCGTCAGCCCGAAATAGAAGACGCCGCCCATCGCCGTCTGGACGGAGAGCAGCAGGGCCAGCGAGCCCCAGAGCGCCCCCGGGGCCTCCTCGGCCTTCTTCTCGTAGATCCTGTCGGCCAGGAACCGGGTCACGACCAGCACCACGGGTCCCGAGATCACCAGCGAGAAGGCGAAATTGTAGGTCGTGATGACCGAGAACAGCCCAAGGTCGTCGCGGGAGACGAATTGCGCTCCGAACAGCTGCGCGCCCGCCAGCGCCAGCACGGTGAACAGCCACGGCCCGGCCGAGACCGCGGCCGCGTGCGACAGGCTCTGCAGGCCGGCGAAGATGGAGTTGCGGCTGGCCAGCCGCTCGAGCGCGAAACCGATCCCGGCCATCAGAGCGCCTCCACGGCGGCGGCCCTGTCCGGCATCGTGAGGCACTCCTCGTAGAGGCCGCGATACATCCGGTCGACCACCTTCTTGTTGTAGTGCAGCTCCGCGCGGCGGCGGATCGCCTCGCCGGCCCGCCGGCGCAGCGCCGGATCGAGGAGCAGGCTCGCCAGCCCCTTGGCGGTCGCCATCGGATCGGCGAGCGGCGTCACGAACCCGCCTGGCCCGAGCTGCGGGTCCTCGTCGGCCCGGCCCAGGATGATGTCGCGGCAGGAGCCCACATCCGTGGCCACGCTGGGCACGCCGGCGGCGCCCGCCTCCAGCAGCACGAGCGGCTGCGCCTCGCTGATGCTGGTCAGCGCGATGGCGTCGACCTTGCCCAGATAGTCGTGCAGGCTGACGCGGCCGGTGAAGGTGAACATCTCCGACAGGCCGAGATACTTCACCATGTCGGAGCATTCCTTGAAGTATTCCGGGTCTTCCTCGGTCGGCCCGAGCAGCAGGACGCGCACATTGGGCACCATGTCGCGCAGCAGCGCGGCGGCTCGGATATAGGTCTTCACGTCCTTGATGGGCACGACGCGCCCGATCAGCGCCACGGTCGGCGGGCGCTCCTCGGTCGATTTCGGGATGGCCGAGAGGCCGTCATAGTCGATCCCGTTGGGGATGATCTTCAACTTGGCCGGATCGGCCCCGTCGCGCAGCTGCAGGGCCTGGTTGCCCGTGTAGAGCGTGGTGATCGACGTGCAGGCCTCGTAGCAGGCGTGCGAGTAGCCGATGAAGGCGTCAATCCAGACGTCCCGCAGGTCGCGCCGGCGGCCCTCGATGTCCAGCGATCCGGGCAGCTGGTCCGCCAGCCAGGAGGCCAGCGCGATCTCGACGCGCCGCTCGTTGGTGTAGATGCCGTGCTCGGTGAGGACGCCCGGACGCCCGGTCTCCAGCACGGCGCGGGCCATCGCGAGGCCGGCGTAGCCGGTCGAGATCGCGTGATAGACGCCGGCCCGCGGCATGTCGGCCAGGATCGTGGCGAAGAGGCCGCCGGCCAGCGCCCGCCAGGTCCAGAAATAGTTCAGGAACGAGCTGCCGGGGACGGACTTCTCGTACATCCGCTCCAGCATGCCGAAGGCGGCTTCCGAATTCATCAGAGCGGGCCGGCCGGCGAGGTCGGGGTTGCCGCGCACCGCGGCCAGCACCTCCTGGAAGTCCTCCAGATGGCCGCGGGCGAAGAGCCGCGTCAGTCCTCCCTCGAGGTCCTCGATCATCCGCTCGACCGCAAGTCCGTTGCGCACCCGCGTCTCGGACTGCTGCAGTACGATCTTGGTCATGCCGGTCACGTTCTTCGGCAGCTCGAAACGCAGTTGCTGCTCGGCGCCGTCCGCCGAGAGCGCGACCAGATGGAAGCTGAGATGGTTCTGCGCCTTGATGAGGTCGTGCACCCAGCTGGAGACGCCTCCGGCCACGAACGGATAGGCGCCCTCCAGGATGAGGCAGACATCGGCTTCGCCGGGCTGCGCCCTCATCCCGGACCTCCGCCCAGGCGCGCATGCGCCGGCTCCGACCAGGCCGCGAGCGCGTCGCGGATCCGGGCCGGCATGTCCTGCGGCCCCAGCAGCGCGCCGAACTGGGCGCAGGCGCGGCGCACGCCGTCATAGCGCTTCAGCTCGAACAGCGCCTCCACATAGCAGGCGATCAGCCCGGGCGAAGGCTGCTTCAGCCACGGATCCAGCTGCGCCACCGCGTCCTGGCAGCGGCCGAGCTGCACCAGGAGCCGGCCGGCCGCTTCGGCGATCGCGGGCGTGCCGCGCACGTCCTCCGGCAGGCTCTCGTAGAGCGCGAGGGCGGACTGCCGGACCGCATTGGCGCGGCCGGTGTCGAGCAGCCCCGTCTGGGCGTAGTCGTCGAGCTGCCGGGCCTGCGCCAGGGTGAGCGCGGCGTCGGACGGGTTGGCCTGGCGGGCCTCCTGCAGCTGCATGGAGCGGATCAGGTAGTCGTTCTCGATGCGCGCCGCCGCGGTGGCGGCCTGCACGCGGATGGCCGGCTCCGGATCGTTGAGCGCGCTGCGCAGCGCCGGCGCGAAGGCCGGGATGAAGTTGTCCGCGATGAGCGTGATGACCGACTGCTTCTGCTGGACGCTCCCCAGCGCCAGGATGTCGGCGAAGGGCGCGACGGTGCTGCGCTCGCCGGGACCCGCGCCGCGCAGCCGGATGAGGTCGTGCAGCGAGCGCGGACGGTCGATGTCGGCTTCAGGGAAGAGGGTGGCGTACCACTGCGCGAAGGGCGTGGCCGTGCGGGCGAAGATGCGGTGCAGGATCCCCATCAGCGCGGCGCCGAACACGCCGATCGGGCCCAGGGCGACGATCGACATCAGCGCGAAGAACGCGACCGGGCTCAACCCCTGGCGCCGTCGCGCCAGCGCGATCCCGACCGCTCCGCCCGCGCAGACCAGATGCGCGGCCGCGAGCGGGACCATCGGCCCGCCCATCGCGGCGGTCCACTCCGTCGCGCGCGCCAGGGCGGGCGCCGCCCAGGCCTGCGCCAGAGGAATGACGTCCGACAGGCCGATCATCGGCGTTCGCCCTGGGCCCAGTGGCCGGAATGGTCGAGGAAGGCGAAGGCGCGGTTGGCGTAGCGGCGCAGGCCGTCCTGATGCGTCTGGCGGCCCGTCGCATAGACGACGTCCAGCGCATGGTGCATGTGGGCGCGCAGTCCGGCGAGATTCAGCTCGGCGCCGAGCGTCTCCTCGATGCTGGCCGCGATGGCTGCGGCGCCCTCGCGGTCCACTCCGGGCAGCAGGATGGCGAAGTCCCATCCGCCGTCGCGGTGCTCGAAGCGCAGGTCGCTGGGACCCAGTAGCGTGTCCGCCACGCCCGAGAACAGCTCCTGCGCCTGCGCGGCCGCGTCGCCCTGCGGGTCGACGAGCTTGACCGACAGCTTGATGCAGGACACGTCGAACCCGATGCGCTTGCCGAGCGCGCCGGTGATGTCGCGCAGCCCGTCGAAGAGGGGTTGCGGCAGGAGCCGGCGCATCGGGTCGAGGTCGATGCTGTCGGCGCGCTGTCCGTTGCGCTGCGCGTTGGCCAGCGCGGCGCCGATCCAGTCGCAGACGATGCGGAAATTCTGCACCGCCGAGGGGTTCAGCTCGGCGAAGCCGATCTCCTCGATCTTCAGCATGCCGACGACGAGCCCCGTCTCGGCGCTGACCAGCGGGCCGGCGAGCATGCCCTGGCCGTCGAGCGCGCCCTCATGCTCCCGGTTGACGACCGCCAGGCAGCGCTTCTGCGCCACCACGGCCGTGAACAACGGGTTCGTCGCCTCGATCTCGCGCAGATAGCGGTCGTCGGCGGTCCAGCCCTGGCACGCCGCCGCCTCCAGCACCGTCCCGTTGAGCAGGAAGAGCGAGAACTTGCCGGGATTGAGCACGTTCCGGACGAGCTCGCTCACGCCCATGAGCACTTCGCCCGGCCCGCGGCGCTCGATCGCGCGCGAGGCGGTGTACATGGTCTGGACGGTCTGGCCCTGCGCGGCGACGCGCGCCTCCAGGTTGCTCTTGAGGCGGGCGAGCTTCTCATAGGCTTCGGTGATCGCCTCCGCCTGCGCCTCGGCGTCGTTCAGCCGGCGCTGCAGCGCCTGCGAGACGCGGTCCTGGCCGGCCCGGATCTCGCCCAGCACGACGGCGGCCACGAACCACAGCGCCGGCTCGCTGGTGATGCGCAGGAGCCAGGCCGAGTAATCCTCGTCGAAGCCCTGCTGCGGCACGTTGCCGGTGAGCAGGGCCGCGCTGGAGAGGATCGCCGCCGCGAGGCCTTCATTGGTGCCGTAGAACGCCGAGGTCAGCAGCACCGGGATCCAGAACGGGTGGGGCGAGACGCCGAGGAAATGCTTCCCGGAGCCGAACAGCGCGTCGATGGCGAGCGCCACGGCCAAGAAGGCGACGGTCTCCAGCACGGCCGCAAGGCGCAATCCGAAGATGCGGCGCGGCTGCTGGGGGCTGTCCTGATCGGCGGAGGACCTGGCGGTCATTTAAGCGTGCACCCGGTTAGGAGCTGAACACATCATGGGACGACTTAGGCTCATCTTAGGTTCGCCGAAGGCGAACCGATGCGCGTTAACGCACAGCAGGCGCGGCCACCCCCAGTTGAACGGTGAGGACGTCTCCGGGGTGCAACGGGGTCGACTCGCTGGCGGGCATCGCGGCCTCGGCCCCCGACGCCTTGCGGGTGATGCTGAACGGCCCGGACTGCGTCCTGCCCGGCGTCCGGTCCTGCTCGGCCACGGCGCGCTGCAGCTTCTCGGCGCGGCGGCGGGCCTCGGCCAGGCGCGAGCGCGTGGCCTGCAGGTCGGTGGCGATCTCCTGCCGGCGCTGCGTGTCGAACTTGAGAAGGGTCTCCTCCGCCCGCACGCGCTCCTCCTGGACGCGCAGGGAGCGCACGTCGACTTCCCTCTGCTTGGCGGAGACGTCCGACAGGAGCCGCTCCACCTCCAGCTCGCGGCCCGGCGCCGAGAGCCCCTTGGCCTGCAGCGCGCCGAGTCCCTCGGCCCTGCGCTGGACGGCGTCCTCCTGCTGCTTGAGGTTGACCGCCTGGGCCTGCAGCGCCTGCACCTCGCGGTCATAGAGCGCCGCCAGCTTGCGCTGCGTGTCGATGGAGGCCTGGAAGGCGCGCGAGCGGGACTCAAACAGCGCCTCTTCCAGGCGCATCCGGGCCACGAGTTCGGGATCGTCGGTCCGGCGGCGCAGCTCGGCGGGGAAGTCGACCCCTTTGGCGCCCGCCAGCTCGGACGTCAGCCGCGCCTGGCGCACGGCGAGTTCGTCGATCTGCTCCAGGAGGCCGCGAAGTTCAGCCCGGGTCGACGCCGCGTCGTCCGGCGCGCCGCCGCCGCCGGGCTTGCGGTAGAACCCGCCCGCGATGCTGACGGCCTGCAGCACCGTCATGCCCGGCCGGAAGGCGAACTCGCCCGGCCGGTCCACGTCGCCCATGACGTAGAAGGGGCGGAACTGCGCGATCTCGACCGACGTGCTCGGGCGCTGGCTGAGCGACAGTTTCGCCTGCATCAGCTCGGCGATGGCGTTGGCCAGCGCGGGTTCGGTCGAGCCGGCGGCCTGGACCTCGCCCAGGAGCGGCAGGAAGATCGTGCCCGCCGGGCTGATCGTGTATTCGCCGTTGATGGGCGAGCGCAGCTCGCTCGTGCCCGGATACCATTCGACGACGTTCACCTTCACCTTGTCCTGCGGCCCGAGCGCATAGGTTTCGGCGTGGGCCGGCAGGCCCCAGAAGCCCGCGGCCGCGAGGAGGCCCAACGCCGGCGCCAGCCAGCGCGCGCGCCGGCTCGTTCTGAAAGAGGGCGATCCGTTACGCATCATTCACCGTCCTGCCGTCCCGCGCGGGACGGCTGCAGGGCTGTCCGGAAGCCGGCCTGCTTCGCTTCGCGCAGCGGCGTCCAGGGCTGGTTGTCCGTGGCGATGATCTCGGCCAGCAGCATGCGGTCGCTGTCCGTGCCGCGGATCTGGACCAGCCGCCGGCCGGCGAGGCCGGCGAGTTCATAGGCGTTCGCCGCATAGGCGCAGAAGATCAACTCGCGCAGATAGCCCGGCGTGAACTGGGCCGGGTCGGCCTGGCGCAGCCATGCGGCCGCTTCCCGCGGCGTTCCTCCCGCGCCGGCCAGCAGCGCCCAGGCCCGGTCGGCCTCGTCGGAGGGCCGCTTCGCGCGCACCTGGGCCATGATGGCGCGGCCGTCCTGCGGCGCCCCCAGCCGGATGAACAGGCGGGCGAAGTCCAGCAGCGTCGCGTCCGCGGCCTCGCCGGAGGCGGCGAGGCGGTCGGCCGTCCCCTCGATGAAGCTCGACTGCAGCTCCTCGCGGATGGTCGCCAGGGCCCGGCCGCGCCGGCCAAGCCGAAGGTCGAGATCGGCCAGGCGCACCACCCGGATGGGCTGCCCCCGGGCGGAATCGAGCGCCTGGTCGCTCCAGCGGCGGGCGCCGGCCTCGTCGCCCAGATACAGGGCCACCTGGCCGGCCAGCACCGGGTCGGTCAGGAAGAAGTCGTTGCCGGCCTTGCGGCTGATCTGCTCGACGATGTCGCGCCGCTGCGCGGCGAGCGCCGCCTCGGTCATCATGGCCACGACGTCGGCCGGGAGGGTCTCGAAGCCGACCGCCTCGGCGGAGGCCATCGACCGGTCGAGTTCGCCCTGCAGCAGCGTGAGGCGAAGGTGCAGCTGCGTCACCGCCTTGCTTTGCTTGCGGCCGGGCTCCGCCTCGAAGCGGTCCAGCCGCTCGAGCGCGGCCGCGGCCCTGTGCGCGTCGATCTCGGCCTGGATGAGCGCCAGCACGATCTCCTCCGGCGCGCCGTCATGGTCGTATTCGCGCAGGAAGGCGGCCGCGAGATCGGGACGTCCGGCGGAGGTGAGCGCGCCCGCCAGCATGGCGAAGGTCGCCGGCGCGCGGGTTCCGGACGCCACCCAGTCGCGCCCCTTCGACAGCGCGCGATCGAAGTCTCCGCCGCTCACCCGCAGGCGCATCTCGAAGGCGACGACGCTGCCGTCGACCGCCGCCGGATAGCTCGCGGCGAGGCGCTCGAGAAGATCGGCGCCGACCAGCGGGCGGCCCGCCCGTCCCTCGATTCGCGCCAGGGCGATGAAGTCTCCCGCGGCCCCCAGGCCGCCGCCGATCAGCGCCTGGAGGATCTCCTTCTCCTTGTCGGTCCAGCCGAGCTCGCCATAGGCCTGCGCCAGGAGCCGCTTGGTTTCGGCGGTCGGCTGCACCTTGTCCAGCTGCTCGAAGATCCGCGCATATTCGGCGCGCCGGCCCATCTTGCGATAGTATTCGCCAAGTGTTCGCAGCAGGGCGGGATCGCTCGGCAGATCGATCCGAAGATTTTCCAGGAGCGACACGGCGCCCGCGATGTCGTTGGTGCGGGCCCGCGCCTTGGCCAGCGCCGCCACCGTGCTGGGCGAGCGGTCGCCGGAGGCGAACTTCGATTCCAGGGAGTGGCGCGCCCACGCGGCGTCGCCCGCCTCCAGGGCGAGCAGGGCCAATTCGCGTCCGCGCGGAACCATCAGGGCGCTGAACGCGATCGCGGTGAGCGCCAGCGCGAAGACCGGCGCCTGGGCGCGGAACCGGGCGAGCGCCAGTCCCCGCCGCGAGCCGGACCGCGCCGCTCCGGGCGGCTTCGCCCTGCGTTCGGCCGCCGGCCGCCCGTGCGCGCCGCCGGCGTCAGGTCCGTTCATGGAAGCCGAGCCGCTCATGGCAGGGACACGATCCGGGTGAGGTCGGGGGTCGACACGCAAGGAATGAAGCCGTTGGCCCTCTCCTCCGCGGCGATCTTCTGGATGCCGGGCTTGTCCTGCGGGTCCCAGTAGTCGAGGGAGAACAGCTTGACGCGCTTGTCCCGGCTCTGGGCTGCGCGCATCTGCCGCTTCTGCCAGGCGTAGTCCTGCGGCGGCACATAGCGATAGCGGCCCGAGCGGGCGTCGAAAGTCGTCATCACGGACTCGCCGAGCAGCATATCGAATTGACCGACGATGCGCGGCAGAACCGCATAGCCGCGATTGATCATGATAAGCGCCTTGGGAAATCTTGACCTGATGTCGCGCATGATTTGCGCGGCGGCGTCGATCATCCCCGGATAGGTGCTGGGCGATGTGCGCTCCAGCGTCTCGGCCGAATCCAGCGTGTCGATCATGAGGCCGTGAAAGCCCCGCTTCAGGATGGCCGGAACGATGTCCTCGAGGATGCGGCGGCGCCAGCGATCGTCCCGCACGTCGACGAAACGCGCGTCCGGCCAGGCCGGGTTTTCGGCCCCCAGCATGCCCGCGGCCGCCATCTCGCCGAAATAGGGACGCGCGGTATGAACCTCAACTATACTTAGGTATCCAAGAACTATGCTTTTGACGCGGAGTTCGGACAAGGCGGCCTGATCGTAATCGCTGTCCAGCGCGACGATGCCGAAATCCCCGACGGCCGGGTCTGGCTTCGCCCCGTAATAGACCAGGAAGGTCTGCTCGGGTCCGCCCGACTCCGCCAGGACGCGGGTCTGCGTAAGCATGACGCAGGATGCGAGCCCTGCAAAAGTGGCGAGCTGCCTGCGATTGAGCGCAAGCGCGCCAGTTGGCGCGCACTCGGAAGCGGTCAAAGCGGCTGCGGGGGCCGGCTGAGAACCGTCCCTCGTACCCAGCTGACCCTTGACGCACTTCATCACTTATTTCTCGATCGCGGCGAATACGAATACAGTACTATATCTACGTCGAATTGCAGCAAAAATCTTCACCGTTAACCACAAATTAACGAATTGCATGCGGGGAGGGGTTGGGCGATGGGACCACTCGGCCCCGCCCTGCGGCCACAAGGGAAATCCCAGAGGAGGGCAGCCTGTTGGCTGCCACAACGCTCAAGCTGTTAAGAGTAAGTCCGTTAAGGAAGCGGTCGACTTATCAAATGCAGGCAGCGTTGAAAACTGCACGATTTATGCGACCGATAGTGGAACCAAACCGGGGCAATTTAGATTGCTGCCTCGGTAGTAAGTATTGTATAATTCGTGGTAGGGCGCGCGGGTCCAGTCGGCCCGGCGTCCGTCAGTGAAAGGGATGCGAATGAGCGGTCCTGACAGAGCCGGGCTGCGTGCGCAGTCGCCGCCGATGGTCCAGCAGCTCGGAGAGGCCGGTCCGGTCCATGGCTCCCTCGCGCCGGCCGCCGCGCGCGCCGTCCTCGACGGGCGCGACGGTCGCATCAAGGGGCTGATCGCCGAGCCGACGCGTGAGCGCAAAACAGAGATCCGGAGCAAAACCGAACCCAGATCGAAGGCCAATATGCGGATGATGATGTTCGCATCCCTGGGCCTTTGACCGGACGCAAGCATCCCCCGAACAAATTAGAGACATTGGCCGCCCGGCTCTCCCAGCCGGGCGGCCTTTTCATGTCCGAGGCTCCTCGGCGCCAGACGAAAAAAAGGGCCCGCTCGTGCGAGCGGGCCCTGGCGTTTCGAAGAGGGGCGGGCCTTCAGCCGCTGTGGAACATGAAGTCGGCCGAAACGAGCGCGCTCTTGAGCACGCCGCTCAGCGTGATGCTCTCGTCTGCGCCATGGCTGATCACGACATCGTTGCCAACCTGGGTCGCAGCCGCCAAGACGGCGTTTGCGTCAGCGAACAAGGACGTGGCGAAGTCGAGCGTGTCGTGGGTCGGCAGCGATCCGGGTTCAAAGCCGCTGATGACGGTCTTGCCGATGGTCGAGTTGAAAACGAAGCTGTCGGGCGCTGCTGTGGTCGCGGCGACCGCGGCCGTGCTCGGCGCGGCGCCGGCCACGAGCGTCACTGAGACGCTGTGCTGCCCAAGGCCCGCCAGCCCCAAAGTCAACTGCTCGCCATTCTGGGCGACGATGTTGGCGCCGGTCACGGCGACATGTTTGCCGGCGACATCCGCCAGATCGATGCTGACTGTCCCGTCTCCGGTGACGGCGAATTGCAAATTCGTCCCGTCTCCCGTGACGCTGGCGAGTTCAGCCCGGGCCGGCAGCGCGGTGATATGCGTGACGTTTGCCGCGGCGCCGCCAGTCAGCAGGTGGATCTCGTAGCTGCCGCCGCTGGTCGGCAGGAACACGCTATCATTGTCATAGGCGTACCATCCGGTCACGCTGGCGATTTGCTGGCCCGGGTTGAGGTCCAGCGCGAACTTGCCCAGATCGCCGCCACCCGGCGAAGCAGTCGCGGTGAGGACGCCGTTTGCCGCATCATAGGCGTAGTCAAGGCTGGCCTGTTCGGAGCTGGCGACGCGAGCGGCGAGATCCGCGACGGTGACGAATTCCGAGCCGTTCTGCGCCGCATAGGCGACGAAATCGGTATACATCGCCTGGGTGTAGGGCGACGGCTTCGGGGCGTTCGTCGGCCACAGCGCGGCGCCGTAATCATGCCAGGTCCAAAGCACCACCGGCAGGTCGGAATGGAGGCGCAACGCGTCATATTCCGCTTTCCACTCGGTCAAGGCCTGCGCCGGGCTGAGGCCGCCGCCAAATTCCGGCGCAGCTTCCACCAGGCTGAAATCGGACTTCATGTTGGGCGCGAGATAGACGTGCTGACGATCGGTCGCCGCGGTCGTGAGATAACCAAACGCGCTCGGATAGTCGGCGCCGATCCCGGTATAGCGGCCGGTGAGGTAGTTATAGGTCGAGTTGGCGAAAATGAGATGGTCGGTGGCCAGCGTCTCAGGCGCGCCCGGCACCGCCACGCCGGTGATTATGCTTCCCAGATGGCTCTCGATTTGCGTCTTTGAGCCCTGGAACTCGCTGGCGATCTGGGCCGCGGTCAGGAGGTTGGTGTCTTCCGGATGGGTGATGGTGTGGCTGCCGATTTCGCCGCCGAGCGCCATCAGCGCCCGATAGTAAGGCAGCGACACCGTCCAGTCAGTGAACTCGCCCTGATTCGGATTGGCGCCGATGTCGAAGTAATAGGAGCCATTGAAGTTGTAAGCCTGCTTCCATTGCTGCATCAAGGGCACGAAGGCGTCGTAGATCCCGGGGGCGTTGTTGGGCGGGTTGACGTCGGCGGCCTCCTGCGCCTGGTCCATGTCGACGCGGGTCGCCAGGATCGAGCTGCTGCGGCTTATATGCAGGCTGAGTTCGGGCGCGCCGGCCCTTTGCTGTTGCACCACATAGTCAATGGCGTTCGACAGGAGGTTGTGATCGGCCAGGATCGACTCGGTCGAAAACACCACGTTTTTGGCGCCCGTCGCCGAAGTCTGGGTGGCCAGGATGGCGTTGTAGGTCCCGTCGGGCAGCGTCGCGGCGGTATGGCCCACGACGCTCTGCGTGGCCACAATCTGGGCCTTGCTCGGATCCACCGGCGCGTAATAGGCCGTCCCGACCTTGCCGGCCGTGTTGGCCGAGTAGGTCTGGATCAGTTCGTTGGCGGCATAGCCGATGACGGGGCCGGCGCCGTCCGCCGCCCTCACGGTGTCGGTGGTGACGCTGTCATAGCCGACCGGCGTGACGCCGAGCAGGTTGTTCATATTGGCGCTGGACGCGGCCAACGCCGCGCCATTCTCGTCATTGCTCATGAAGTTGTTGGCGGTGATCAGGCCCACGCCCGATTGCACGGCCGTCGTCAGCGCCGACGTGATCACGGCGTAATCCGCCGCCTTGACGTTCTGGAAGGAGGGGAACACCAGCGCCGAATAGGTCTTGAGCGTATCGGCGTTCTTCAGGTCGGCCTCTGACAAGAGGTCGAACGGCACCCCCGCCATGGCGGCCTGGTTCTGCGCCGCCATGAACAGGTCCGAATAAGCCGTTGGGCTGAAATATTTGGCCGCGCTGGTGTCGGAATAGACGATGCCGACCTTCAGCGCATGGGTCACCGGCGGCGGCAGCGAGGCCGGGTCGGTGATCGTGTAAGGCGGCGACGTGTAGGTCGTCGGCAGGAAGGTCTTATCGTTGAGGTCGAACAGGAAGTCGACCGAGGAGGGCGCGCCCGCCAAGTCGGATTTCGGGATGGCGAACTCCACCGTGGTGTGGTCGGCCGAATAGCCATGCGCCAGCCCGGTCGCCACCAGCGTCTGCCCAGCCCCGTCCTTGTAAAGATTGACCGAGCCATCGGCGCCGAAATTGACGTTGTATTCCGCCCCGCCCGAATTCCCGAAGATCTGGTAGCCCGTCGCCGCGTTGCGGTCCGTGTTCAGCCAGGCCGTGGTGCCGGCGCCGATCGCCGCGCCCGATTTCAACGCCACGATGTAGCTGTCGCCCTCGTAGCGGCCATAGACCTCGACGCCCGCCACGCTGTTGGCCGCCGTCTCGAGCCGGTCCTTCGCCGTCCAGTCGGTCAGCGCCCCGTCCAGCGTCACCGCGCCGATCGTCGTGACGGGCGACACCGTGTAGCCGCCCGTGCCGTAATTGGCCGGCAAGAAGATCGCGTCATTGACGTCGGCCAGCACCTGGGCGACCCCATTGGGGTCGGAGACCTGGTTCCATGCGACCGCGAACTCGACGGTCTGCTTGTCCGCGCTGAAGCCGTAGGAGACCACGGCGTTGGGAACCAGCGTCTCGCCGGCGCCGCCCGTGTAGAGATGCGGCGCGCCCGCAGCGTCGAAATTGATGTTGTATTCGGCGCCGCCATTGGCGCCGAAGATCTTGTAGCCCGTCGCCGCCTGCTCGTCGGTGTTGAGCCACAAGGTCGTGTTGGGGCCGATAGCCGCCGGCCCCTTCAGGGCGAAGACGTAATTCCCGCCGGCCGACTTGCCGTAAAACTCGTAACCCGCCGCGCCGCCGCCGAAGGTGTCCAGCCGGTCGGCCTGGGTCCAGTCGGCGAGGCTTCCGTTCAGCGTCACGCCGCTGACGGTCGCAAACGTGTCGGTGATCGTCCCGGTCGCGCTCATATTGGCGGCGCTGATCGTGCCGCCGGCGTTGGCCGCCATCAGGGTCAGGATGACGCTTTCCGGCCCCTCTGTCAGACCGTCCGTCAGCGTCGAGATGCTGACCGTCTTTGACGCCTCGCCCGCCGCGAAACTCACCGAGCCGCTCGGTGCGGTGTAGTCGGCGCCGGCCGTCGCCAAGCCGCCTAGGCTGTAGGTCACCGTCTCGGCCGAGGCGGAGAGGTCGCGCGTCACCGTGAAGGACAGCGTCCCGCCCTCGGCTGCCGATGGCGTCCCCGCGACCGAATAGACCGCCCCGACAGGATCGGTGATCGTCCCAGTGGCGCTGGCGGCGGTGGCGTTGATCGTCCCGCCGGCGCTGGCATTCGTCAGCGTCAGGATGACGCTCTCCGGGCTTTCGACCAGATTGTCCGTCAGCGTGTCGAGGGTGATGGTCTTCGTAAGTTCCCCGGCGGCGAAGCTGACCGTGCCGGCGGGGGCGGTGTAGTCTTTTCCCGACGTCGCCGTGCCATCCAGGCTGTAGCTCACCGTCTCGGCCGTGCCCGAGGCGTCGCGCGTCACCGTGAAGGACAGGGTCCCGCCCTCGGTGGTGGCCGGCGCGCCCGTAACCGCATAGGTCGGGACCGCCGCAGGGTCGGTGATCGTGCCGGTGGCGCTGGCGGCGGTGGCGCTGATCGTCCCGCCGGCGCTGGCATTCGTCAGCGTCAGGATGACGCTCTCCGGGCTTTCGACCAGATTGTCCGTCAGCGTGTCGAGGGTGATGGTCTTCGTAAGCTCCCCGGCGGCGAAGCTGACCGTGCCGGCGGGGGCGGTGTAGTCTTTTCCCGACGTCGCCGTACCATCCAGGCTGTAGCTCACCGTCTCGGCGGTGCCCGAGGCGTCGCGCGTCACCGTGAAGGACAGTTTCCCGCCCTCGACGGCGGTCTGCGCCCCGGCGATCGAATAGGTCGGAATGGCCGCGGGGTCGGTGATCGTCCCGGTGGCGCTGGCGGCTGTGGCGCTGATCGTCCCGCCGGCGCTGGCTTTCGTCAGCGTCAGGATGACGCTCTCCGGGCCCTCGACCAAAGAGTCCGTCAGGGTGTCGATGGTGATGGTTTTCGTGAGCTCGCCGGCGGCGAAGCTGACCGTGCCGGCGGGGGCGGTGTAGTCTTTTCCCGACGTCGCCGTGCCATCCAGGCTGTAGCTCACCGTCTCGGCGGTCGTGGAGGCGTCGCGCGTCACCGTGAAGGACAGGGTCCCGCCCTCGGTGGTGGCCGGCGCGCCCGTAACCGCATAGGTCGGGACCGCCGCAGGGTCGGTGATGGTGCCGGTGGCGCTGGCGGCGGTGGCGCTGATCGTCCCGCCGGCGCTGGCATTCGTCAGCGTCAGGATGACGCTCTCCGGGCCCTCGACCAAAGAGTCCGTCAGGGTGTCGATGGTGATGGTCTTCGTAAGTTCCCCGGCGGCGAAGCTGACCGTGCCGGCGGGGGCGGTGTAGTCTTTTCCCGACGTCGCCGTGCCATCCAGGCTGTAGCTCACCGTCTCGGCGGTCGTGGAGGCGTCGCGCGTCACCGTGAAGGACAGGGTCCCGCCCTCGACGGCGGTCTGCGCCCCGGCGATCGAATAGGTCGGAATGGCCGCGGGGTCGGTGATCGTCCCGGTGGCGCTGGCGGCGGTGGCGCTGATCGTCCCGCCGGCGCTGGCATCCGTCAGCGTCAGGATGACGCTCTCCGGGCTTTCGACCAGATTGTCCGTCAGCGTGTCGAGGGTGATGGTCTTCGTAAGTTCCCCGGCGGCGAAGCTGACCGTGCCGGCGGGGGCGGTGTAGTCTTTTCCCGACGTCGCCGTGCCATCCAGGCTGTAGCTCACCGTCTCGGCCGTGCCCGAGGCGTCGCGCGTCACCGTGAAGGACAGGGTCCCGCCCTCGACGGCGGTCTGCGCCCCGGCGATCGAATAGGTCGGAATGGCCGCGGGGTCGGTGATCGTCCCGGTGGCGCTGGCGGCTGTGGCGCTGATCGTCCCGCCGGCGCTGGCTTTCGTCAGCGTCAGGATGACGCTCTCCGGGCCCTCGACCAAAGAGTCCGTCAGCGTGTCGATGGTGATGGTCTTCGTAAGTTCCCCGGCGGCGAAGCTGACCGTGCCGGCGGGGGCGGTGTAGTCTTTTCCCGACGTCGCCGTACCATCCAGGCTGTAGCTCACCGTCTCGGCGGTGCCCGAGGCGTCGCGCGTCACCGTGAAGGACAGCTTCCCGCCCTCGACGGCGGTCTGCGCCCCGGCGATCGAATAGGTCGGAATGGCCGCGGGGTCGGTGATCGTCCCGGTGGCGCTGGCGGCTGTGGCGCTGATCGTCCCGCCGGCGCTGGCTTTCGTCAGCGTCAGGATGACGCTCTCCGGGCCCTCGACCAAAGAGTCCGTCAGGGTGTCGATGGTGATGGTCTTCGTGAGCTCGCCGGCGGCGAAGCTGACCGTGCCGGCGGGGGCGGTGTAGTCTTTTCCCGACGTCGCCGTGCCATCCAGGCTGTAGCTCACCGTCTCGGCGGTCGTGGAGGCGTCGCGCGTCACCGTGAAGGACAGGGTCCCGCCCTCGACGGTGGTCTGCGCCCCGGCGATGGAGTAAGTCGGCGGGCCGGGCACGACGGGGCCACCACCGCCGCCACCACCGCCACCACCAGCTCCACCGCCACCGCCGGTGCCGCCGGGCACGACCGCTGGGGCGCTACCGAACAACGATCCTGTATAGGTCTCGGTCCCCGCCGCAATGTGGTGGAAGAAGCTGAGAATGTTCGGCGCGGCGCGGTCCACGAACTCCGCCGACTGCGAGAACGACGCTACGAGGTCCGGAACCGACAGCCCGGAATGGGTCCAGAACTGCAGGCCAGCCGCGTCCGGGGCGCGGTTGAGCACGTTATGGTAAAGCTCGGTCACGAAGGCGTTGACGTCAAAGCTTGAGCCCACGCCGTAGCGGTCGCGGAACTCGGCCGAATTGGCGAAGCCCTGGGCGATATCGTGCAGGCTGGCGCCGCCGCGCAGCGCGTCAGTCCAAACATCCAGTCCGGCGGCGTCGGGCTTGCGGCCGAACACGGCCTCGTAGAGCCGGATCACCGTCGAGGGCCCGCCCTGCGCCTCCGAGGAGGCGCCGATCACCGTCGTGATGTCGTCGAGCGTGAAGCCGCCTTTGGAGAGCTGGGCCGAGCGCAGCGCCAGCTCGGCCGGCGTCGGGTCGCGCTGCAGGATCTCGTGATAGAGCTCGGTGATGGCGGCCCCGATGTTGCCCACCCCGCCCGCGCCTGGCGGCAGCGGCGCATCGGTGAAAATCGAGCCGCGATAATCCTCGGCGCCGGTCGCCGCGCGCAGGAAGAACTCCAGCACCTCCGGGGCGGCGCGCGACACGAATTCGGGCGACTGCGAGAACGCCACCAGCAGGTCCGCCGGGGCCGTGCTGGATTGGGTCCAGAACTTCAGGCCCGCCGCGTCCGGCTCGCGGTTGAGCACGTTGTGATACAGCGACGTTACAAAGCCCGCGCGGTCGAAACTCGCGCCAACGCCGTAATGGTCGCGGAACTCGGCCGAAGCGACGAAGCCCTGCGCGATGTCGTGCAGGCTGGCGCCCTTGCGCAGCGCGTCGTCCCAGCTGTTAAGCCCGCCCGCGTCCGGCTTGCGCCCGAACGCGGCCTCATAGAGCCGCGCCACCTCGGCCGGCGCCTCGCTGGCCTCGGTGGAGGCCGCCAGCGCCAGCACGATTCCTTTGGAGTCGATGGCTCCGCCGGCCTGCAGGGAGGCCCAGAGCCGCTGTTCCGCGCTCGTCGGCGCACGGCCCAGAATGGCCTGGTAGTAAAGGGTGATCTCGGATGCCGACGTCATGACGCTACTCCTGGATGACGCGATGCGTATGCGAAACGTTGTTCTGAAATGGCGTAGCGCTCCGAACAAGCGAGCAAGAAACACGGCCTGGAACGAAAGAGTTCCGTCGGATTTAATCTAAATTTTGCACGGTTGATTAATGCCGGATTGATGGAAAGAATGCGCAAAGGCGGCCCCGCGCCGGAAAAGCTCCGGCGCGTGGTGGGCAGGCCGTCTTGGCAGTCGTCTTGGCGGGGGCGGCGTGTCAGGCCCGCCCGCGAAGGGAGGCACCCCGGCCGATCAGGCCGGGGCCGAGGCGTTGGCCAGGGCCGCAGCCTCGGCGTCCGGCCGGCGGGCTGCGGGGCTGCGTCGGCGGGGCTGGCGCCGACGCTCCCGCAATCCCGCCAGCCGGAGCATGTCGTCATAGAGGCGCCGGAAGATCTCCCGGACCTCCTCCTCGGTGCGCATCTCGCCGGCGGTGTCGCAGAACACAGGGAACACCGCCTCCCATCGCCAGGCGACGCCGCGGCTCGTGCTGACGCGGAAATAGTGGCCGAACTCGATGGCCCCCGCATACACATAGGTGAAGGTTTCCTGCGGCTCTGACGCCAGGCCGCGCGCCAGCCTGCCCTTGGCGGGCCTGCGCTCGAATTGCAAACTCATATGGACCTCCCGAACGCAGTGTTGCGCTGGCGGAGTGATCGGCGCCCCGCGAGGGGCGACGTGGAGGGTTGGGCGTCGCCGGCTAGGCGATGCTCGACGAGGGGTCTTTCGGCCGGACTTCCGACGAGGCGGAGCCGGCGTCCTCGTTCAGCGCCAATGGCGGCCGGGGGCCGAAATAGGGCTGATAGAGTCCGTCGTGATGATGTCGCCTCGCGCGCTCGGAGAAGAAGGGAGAATAGAACAGCGGGTCCTGTCGTTTTTCGCTCTCAGGGATCTTCTTCATTTCAACCCCCATAGAAACGGGTGAGTTAACGTCGAGCAGATCACCGTCAAGATTGGTGACATCTCATCCTCATTGCTACGAAATCGGCCCCAACTACAGCTTGATTTATAAACAGTTAACAATGGAGTTTGCTGTCAGTCAACTTTTATCCACTAGTTCCCATGACATAGTCCTGGATCTAATCCGTGGATTAGTCTTGTAGAAACAAACACTTATGTTGGCGAGATCAAGGCGCTCGGACGACCAGCCGGCGGGCGCGGCCGTCTCAGGCCGCCGTCCGGCGGATCTGTGCAGGTTAACCAACTTGATCATAGCACCAAACGGCCGGCCGCCTGTGACGCCGCTCACACGCGCCAGCGAAGGACGGGATCGAGCCAGTCCCGGATGTCGAACGGCGAGAGGCTACGCCCCGACGCCGCCAAAGCTCAAAGGGGGGCCGCGGCGTCGACCCTGACTGGCGGACTCTGCGCCGCTCTGGCCCGCCGGCGTCGGCCACGCCGGTTGCGGGGCGGGTCAAGGCGGCGGGCCGTGGCGGAGCGGGCCGGCGCCTGCGGGACGGCCCTGGGGGCCCAGGGGCGGCGGAGGAGGGTGGAAAGGGAAAGGGAAAGAAGGGGGAGGGGACTCTCTCCCACGCGAGGCAAGCCGTCAGCCGTCGGAGGAGCAGGGCGACGCGCGGGCCCAAACGGAGCGTGAGCGCCTATGCGTCGATCATCGCGATGCGCGCCGCAGCTTACCGGCTGGCGGCGCAGGAGGCGAGGCGTTGTCGCGGGCCGGGCCGATCGCATTGAGCGCCTGATCCGGTGCGCGCCCCGGCGCCGCCTGGCCAGACGTGTGGCGGCCAGGCGGGAAGGCTGGCGCACGCCGCGCTGTCCTGGCCAATGATCCCGCAGGTGGCCCGATGCTGCGCGAACTCGCCCGCGCAAACGACGCCGCCCGAGTCTCGAGCGGCGGCCCGACCCGACGCCCGACGACCGGCACGCAATGGCGAGGCCGGGCTCTCGTAGGACCCATGCCGCCCAGCGGCGCGAAGCGGCCAACACGACGGCGGCGGATGGGGGGCGAGCACGCGTCGTCAGCTATAATAGCTGAACTCCGCCTTCAGGAACGACGTCCCGACCACGGCGACGTCGGACGACGACGTGACGAGGACGTGGATGTCGCCATCGGCCAGTTGCGGCAAGCTGGAGAAGGTCTTCGACCACAGCACGTCATTGGCGCCGAACTTGTCGCGCGTCGTCTGCTCGCCCGCCGGGTTGCCGTAGCGAGCGCCGCCGCCTGTCCCATCGATGGTGATGGTGGCGTATTCCTGCTCTTGATTTTGGCCGTTGGAGTAGTTGTCGAAATCGCCTCGCGCAGTGATCACCAGCACGGCGTTGCTGGCGTTGCTCGGCGCAGTGAAATCGAAGCTCCCCGACAGCTTTGACGGGAAAGCGACGGTCGTCGTGGTGAGATCCAGCACGTTCTTCAGGTCGATGGCGAAATCGGTCGTGAGCACATGCGCTCCGTTCTGCGTATTCGTCGCTTGCAGACGCAGGCTCAAATCGCCGGGGTTTTCGTAGTCGAGGGACTGCCCAGCGGCCAGCTTGATCAAGCGGGCGCCGCCGTCGACGACGAATCGATTGTCGACCGATCCATCATCGGCCAGCACCTGATAGGTGTAGGATGCAAAGCCCGAGGCGATCCAATCCGGATCAGCCAGCGCAAACGACCCCACGGGACCGCCGTTCACATTCTCCAGAATGGATAGCGGGGCCACGGTCAGCCCCGTGGGCGCCTCGTTGACGTCGTTCAGCGCCACCGTGAAGTCATGCGTGATCGTCTGGCTCGGATCCGCCACATTGGTCGCCTTGAGGCGGAGGCTTAAGTCGCTAGGCTGCTCGAAATTGAGCGCCGCGCCGGGCGCGAGCCGGATGGAGTTGGAGGCTGCGTCGATCACAAAGCGCCCGTCTGCCAAGCCATCATCGGCCAGGACCTGATAGGTGTAGGTCGTGAACGGACCAGCGCCGTCTGGATCGGTCATCACGAAATCGGCGAGCTTGGCTCCAGCGGTGTTCTCGTCAACCACGCTGGCGGTGATGGTGAGCGCCGTCGGCGCCTCATTCACGTCTTTCAGCGCGATGGTGAAGGCCTGCGTGATCGTCTGGCCGGGATCGGCCACATTGGTCGCCTTGAGGCGCAGGCTCAGATCGCCAGGCTGCTCATAATCAAGCGCCACGCCAGACGCGAGCTGGATGCTCTTGGCGGCTGGATCGACCACGAAGCGGCCGTCCACCGAGCCGTCGTCGGCCAGGACCTGATAGGTGTAGCTCGTGAACGGACCCGGCCCCAAATCAGGGTCGCTGATCGCGAAGCCGGCGACTTTGGCCCCAGCCGCAGTCTCGTTCACGTTCGTGGCCGTGATGCTGAGCGCTGTCGGGGCCTCATTGACGTCGGTGACGTCCAGATGGAACGCTGTGCTGACTGGCGTGGAGCCGATGACGCTGGGGTCGATGACAGCCACCCTCACGTCATAAGCGTTTTTCGCTTCGTAATTCGGCGATGGGCCGACGAAGTACAGCCCGTGTCCTCGCACTTCGAACGCGGCTGCGTCGGCGCCAGTTAAGCTATAGGTCCCTGCGGGGACGGCGTCCGGATCCGTGAAGGACAGGTCGGCGACCTTCACGCCCCCAATCAGATCCGCATTCTCCGCCACCGACGCCTTCTCGGGGGTCACCATGATGGCGGTTGGAGCGCTGTTGGGTGCGGGCGCATCGCCGCCCGCGTCGCCGGGATTGGCGTCGGCGTCGCCGCCGTCGTTCTGGCCGGCCGCGGTGAGCGGCTTGCCAAAAATCGAGCCCAGATAATTTTCCTTCCCGTCGGCGATCATATTGAAGAACTTCAACATGGCTGGCGCGGCGCGCGTGATGAATTCTTGCGATTGCGAGAAGCTGACGACCAGATCGGCCGTGCCAAGGCCCGACTGCGTCCAGGCTTGCAGGCCGGCGGCGTCGGGCTCGCGGTCGAGCACATGGCGATACAACTGCGTGACGAAATCGGTCAGGTTGAAATCCGAGCCGACGCCGTAGTGGTCCTTGAACTCCTGCGAGGTCACGAAAAACCGAGCGATGTCGTGCAGGCCGGCGCCGGCCGCCAGCTTGTCGGTCCAGACGTCGAACCCGGTGACGTCGGGCTTGTGGCCGAACACGGACTCGTAAAGCCGGACCACGGCGGAGGGATTGCCGCTGGCCTCGCCCGAAGCTCCAATGATGTCGCTGATCTGCTCAAAGGTGAAGCCGCCACGCCCGAGCTGTTCGGCGCGCAAAGCCAGCTCCGCCGCGGTCGGGTCGCGCTGCAAGATCTCCCGGTAGAGCTGCTGGAGGGCGGCGGGCAGGTCCGGCACTCCGTCGGATTGTCCGGCTTGCTGCGGGAGGTCGCTGAAGATCGAGCCGACGTGATCCTCCGCGCCCTTGGCGGCGAGCAAGAAGAACTCCAGCGCCTCCGGCGCGGCGCGGCTGATGAATTCCGGCGACTGCGAAAAGCCGATCAGCAGGTCGGCGGGCGACATCCCGGACTTTGTCCAGGCTTGCAGGCCGGCCGCGTCAGGCTCGCGGTCGAGCACATGGCGATAGAGCGCGGTGATGAAGGCGGCGCGATCGAAGGCGGCGCCAGCGCCGTAATGATCCTTGAACTCTTGGGAGCTGACGAAGCCTTGGGCGATGTCGTGCAGGTTGGCTCCGTCGCGCAGCGCCAAGGTCCAGGCGTTGAACCCGGCCACGTCGGGCTTGCGCCCGAAGGCCGCCTCATAGAGCCGCAGCACCTCGGAGGGAATGCCTGAAGCTTCCTCGGACGCCGCGATCGCTAACGCCACGCCGCCATCGTCAAGGAAGCCGCCACCCTGGATCGCGACCCAGAACGCGCTCTCGGCCGGAGTGGGCGCTCGGCCAAGGACGGAGGTGAAACAGGACTCAATTTGCGAGGCGGACGCCATGACCTTCGGTCTCCAACGAGGGCCAAATAGGCCCATCCATTGGTGGCGTTTATGTCAAATGCCATCTATCGCTGTAAACGAAAGAGTTATCGTTTCGTTAATTTCACTAGGTCCCGTGTCGGCAGATCGCTTGAAGTATCATCAGTGTTGTCATCCGTTAATGAACGGGATTACCGGACCGTGCTGAAATTGAACGGGGGACCGCCGTGACACTGCCGCAGTTGCGCCTGCGCTAGTCGGCCCCGCTTCGGCCGCACGCTGGCGCGATCGGGCCAGCTGCTTGCGTGGCGTCGGCGCGGATCAAGCGGCGACTAGGGGGAGCTCGAGGCCGGCTCAGTCCGCAAGGCTTGCTTCGCTCGACGAGGCTCGATAGGAGTCGCCGGACTGATCCGGCGGGCGGTTTCAGAGCTCCTCTCCGGCTGGACCTGATCGGACCAAACGATCCATGGTTTTGGGAGACGCATGTCCGTTCTCGCTAGCATCGAGACCTACTATCGCGGGATCCAGCTCAGGGAACCGCCCCAGGCGGAGGCGCGATCCTACGCCGCACAGGTCCAATCGGGCGCTCTGACCCTGCCGCAAGTCCAGCGGGCCCTCATTGACGCGCCCTACACGGCGGATTTCGTCCTGCCCGTGATCCGGGTCTACGAAGCCTCGTTCGGGCGTGTCCCCGAAGCCGCCGTGGTGGCCTATTGGGCGTCCATCATCGCGTCTGGCGCGTTCACGCTTGTGCGGCTCACCAAGCTGTTCGCGGCCTCCAGCGAATTTGTCGCCCTGTACGGCGACGATAGGGGTGTGAATGGTCCCTTCGTGCGGGCCCTGTATGCGCGGGTGCTCGCCCGTGCGCCCGAAGATGTCGGTCTCGCCTATTGGGTGGGCTCCGGCCGGGAGCGCTGGGAAGTCTTGCACTTTTTGGCCCAGTCCGACGAGTTCACCGCCCGCAGCGAGCCCCACGTGACGGACTATTTGGAAGCGTGCGTTGCTGGCCAGCCGCGCCCGGCAGGGTCGTTGTTTGGGCGAGGTGGTCTGCGGACCGGCGCATCCTGACCAACCCCATAGCGCAAGCTTCACTCGGCCGCCTTGCTTTCGGCGGAACCGGGGGTGACAGCAAACTTGAAACCCGTCGGAAACTGTCTTAGAAGAGGATTGCACAGGAGCGCGTGATGTACGGAAATCCACAGCGGCGTTTGGCGTCGGACACCTTGGAGCTTCGGCGCGAGGCTGGCCGATGGCTGAAGGAGCAGCGCGAACGCGCCGGTCTCTCGCAGCGCCAGCTGGCGGAAGCCGTCGGCACCGAGTACTACACCTTCATCTCGCAGCTGGAGACAGGCCGCGGCCGCATCCCGCCGGATCGCTATCGCGCCTGGGCCCGGGCTCTCGGCATGGATCCGCGCGACTTCGTCGTCTCTCTTTTGCCGTTTTACGATCCGATCACTTACGAGATACTCTTCGACGAGCATGCCGTAGCGGGGTCCTGATTCGATGGCGCTGAGCGTCCTGCCTTTCCTCCGGCCCGGCCCCTCTCGGGTTGATTGGTCGAATCAGGAGCTCGCGGAGTTCTATCGGGTCGAGGCGGTGCTGGGCCGGGCCGGCGTGCAGGTCGAAACCGACCGCGGCGTCACCGACGAGGGCGACCCCTGGTTCGTCTTCTGCCGCGAAGAGACAGGCGACGTCATCATCCATCTCGCCCGCTATGACGGGCGCTATGTCGTGGCGAGTCCGGTCGTCGACGGCGTCATCGCCGGGCGTGATTTTCGGGCCATCATTGAGCAGCTCATCGCGGCGCATCCCGTGGTGATGCCGCAGGCGACTGACGGCAAGCTGCGCATTCATCCCTCGGCGCTGCTCGTGGCGCTGGTGATGACCTTCCTGTTCAAGAGCTTCAATACGGACGCCCTGGCGGGCGAGACGGGAGACGCAGGAGCGGGGCACGCCTCGGACGCCTCGCACTCCGCGGCCGTCGACGGCGCCGGGCACGGGCTGGAACACGCGCCTTCGCCGGCCGGATCGACCGATGATCGTGACGAGCGCCATGCGCCGTTGATCGAACAGCGGCAATCGGCTCTCTATCTGATGGCCATCGCGATGGCCGTGGCCATGGACACGCGACCTGCCGGTGTGTCAGACGCGCTGAGGCCGCTGTTTGTGCTGCCGTCAGATCATGCCGCCGGGCCAACTGCGGCGAGTTCCGTGTCCGGCTTGCTGGCGGGGCCGCATGACGGGTCGGCGATTGAATTGGCCAACGACCATGGCGGGCTCACGCCGGCGCAACTGGGCGGGACAGAACTCGCTTTGTCCGATGTCGCTCCCACAACGTCGCAGGTCTATCTCTCCCGCGAGGCGCCGCCGCCAGTTCTCCACCCCGTGTCCACCGCCTCAGACGCGCATATGGCGGCCGCAGCGGATCCCGAACCCGCATTGACCCAGGATGCGGGCCTCGCCAGCGCCATAAGTCCCATTCTGGGTTATCGGCATTTCGAGCCGCAGACGCCGGCGGACACGCCTCACCCGAGCGGCGCCGCTAGCCGGCCGACAAGCGGTTCGGCGGGCGCCAGCGCGCCCGCAGGCGCCAGCGCGCCCGCAGTCAGCGCCGCCGCGCCCGCGACGAGCCCGCATCCGGCCAGCGAAGCGGAGCCGGCCGCCGAGCGCACCGGTTCGGCCGCCGCCGATGGCGCGAAGCCGATCGCAGCCGATCTTCTCGACAAGATGATTGGGGCGACCGCCCTGAAGGCCGCGCTGGACGCGGTCTCTCCAAGCGAGGCGCTGGCGATCCGCAAGCTGGTCGGTCTTGCCGTGGAGCCGCTGCAGACCCCGTCGGAGGCCGGCAAGCCCGCCAGTCTGGAACCTGCGAAGGCCGATGTGATCCACGGGTCGGTGCAGAATGTCGCTGTGCTGAAGAGCGCCCTCGATTGGTTCATTCACGAGCGTCCGGACTTTGAAGTGATCAAGACGGAGAAGGATTTCATCCTGTTTGACTCCCATCAACTCGCGGGATCAGCCCGGGAGATTTACACCTGGGAACTCGGCAACGGCTCCAGCATCGCCATTGTCGGATCCATCCCGGATTCCGTCCTGACTTAATCTATCCGGGCCACGCCGCAGCAGCGGTGGCGAAAGCTGTCAGCCCCGAGAGCGGCTTGCAGCCAAATGGGTCAGGCGGCGTGATCGGCGCGCCTGTGGCCGGCCAGCCCGCACCCCAGAATGGCCCATCGAAATCCGAGCCCGAGCGGACGCCAGAGATCCGTCGACCCGCTCACCCCTTCGGAACGGGCGGTCGCCGCTGGCGGACCTTCGCCTTGGCGTTGTTGGAACTGACATGGATCGATCTCACAAGCAGAATTTGGAGCTGCAGGCCCTCCGGGGCATTGCTGTGCTGATGACCTTCTTCGCTCATGCGCCCATCGCCTATCCAAAACTCAATATGCTCGGCAGGATGAACCTCACATCGGGGGTGGACGTCTTTCTGGTGATCTCCGGGTTCGTCATCGCTGGCTCGCTCTTTCCGCAGTTGGAGCCGAAGCGGCCCACGGCTGAGCGGGTTCGCATCGTCATCGCCTTTTGGATCAGGCGGGCCTATCGGCTGCTGCCCGCCAGCTGGTTTTGGGCGTTGTTCCTGGTCGTCCTCGCGCCGTTCAACGCCTCGCGATCATTCGGCCCGCCCAAGCTTGTGGCGCAGGAGTTCGTTTCTGTTCTTCTGTATTCCAAGAATATCATGGAGATTTACGGCCTCAATTTCTCGGTGGGCCCCTACTGGAGCCTCTCTCTAGAGGAGCAGTTTTATCTGATATTGCCGTTTGTGGTGATCGTGTTCCCGCGCCTGTTGACGGCATGGGCGCTGATTCCTCTGATTCTCGTGTTGAGTTCTTCGCCGACGCTGCTTGGTTCGCATTATTGGTTTTTCCGAGTTGGACCGCTGCTGCTCGGGATCCTTCTCTATCGCATGCACCAGACGCAATATGCTGGCGACCTCGAGCCTGTCTTCTTGAAACGAAGATGGGTGGGTCTCGCCGCGACAGGGCTGCTGCTGTTTGTGGCGACGGTGGGCAGTTCCTGGCTGAAATTTTTCCCAGGCTCCATGCTCTACATCACGCTCGCCTCCGGCGCCGTGGTGTTCATCGCCAGCTACCGGAAGAACTATCTTGGCTTGCCAAAGCCTCTTATGGCGCTGATGGTCTGGGTTGGAGACCGGTCTTTTTCTCTGTATGTGTCACATTTGCCAGTCATTCTCTCCGTCTATGAACTGTATTTTCGGCTGTCCGGATCGCTTCTGAAAGATGCGCCCCGGGCCTATGCGATCGCCGCCATGGGGCTGTCGCTCGCGATCGCGCTCGTCGTCGCAGACGTGAGCTATCGGTGGCTGGAAAGGCCCTACCAGCTGCGGGGACGGCGCAAAGCTGAAGAGTACCTGCAGGCAAGATCGCAAGCGAGCCAGTCGCCGGAACCCGCCTAACCTGTCGTGCGACCCGCCGGCGAGGACCTTCTTCGAAAGGCTTTTGCCTGGCGCAAGCGAGGGGCGAGAAGGGCGGCCCACCTAGCCCTGTCGAGGCGGCCTCGCCCGGTCTGAGAGCCGGCGTTCCGACCGGTGCGCCTCTGCGCCGACGGGTCGTTTTTGCATGACCTGCAACCGAGCGAGAGGGGCATCGAACCTGGCCTGCCTGCCCAGCGCGGGGATCTTTCCCTTATCCTGCGGGAAGGGTTACCTCACTGTCGCGAGATCAGCCGGTCAGCCGCGTGTGCGACAGCCCGACCCCGACCGGGAGACGGTCTATGGCCTGCCCGGTTGCACCTGGTTCCCTGGGCGGTTGCACGACAAGCCTGTCCAAAAGCCTGCACAAACACGTGAGCGCCGGCGCGAACAGTTTCTTGCGCGCCACCGTCCGCGACCGCCCCGATAGCCAAGGTGCGCAAGGTCACATTCACGGAAGTCTCCGTCGCTTAGTCTCAAGATGCTGCTGATCAACTTCTTGGCCCCTTTTCATCCCGGCAGCGCAGGCGACCACGGAGAAGCATCATGGCGAATATTCAGGGAGTCTATGTTGCGCTGTTTAACCGACCTGCCGACCCAGCTGGTCTTAAGTTCTTCAGTGACGCCACTGGCGGTGGCAAGGATCTCACCAAAATCGGCGACCTCGCGTCAACGGCGGAATACCAGACGCGGTTCACGGGGATGAGCAACACGGAGATCGTCAACTCGATCTACAAGAGTCTGTACAACAGAGATGCAGAACCTACAGGGTTGAAATTCTTCGTCGACGCGCTGACGTCGGGCAAGCAGACGATCAATTCGATCGCCATCAACATCCTCGACGGCGCGCAGGGACCTGACAAGACCCTGATCGACCTGAAGATTTCGGCGGCGGACCTGTTCACCAGCCATATCGACACCAGCGCCGAGATCGCGGCCTATAACGGCACCGCGGCCGCCGGCCTGGGGCGCGCTTACCTCACGTCTGTGCTGACGACCTTGCCTTCGGTGACCCAGGTCGATGCGGCGATCGCCGGCATCGTCTCCGGCGCCGGCCCGAAGCCGGGCGGGACGCCTGGTCAGACCTTTACGCTGACGGCTGGTGCGGACAACTTCCTGCCGACCGCGACGAATGCGGCGTTCAAGACCACAGACAATGACGACACCTTCCGCGCCAATGTGACGGCGAACACCCTTTCCTCCGCCGACAACATCGACGCCGGGGGCGGGCATGACACCCTGAACGCGCTCTACACTGTCGCTACGGCGGTCACACCGGTGCTCACCAACCTCGAAGATGTTTTCGTTCAAGCGCTTGGGGCGCCGGTCACCTTCAATCTCACCGACTCGCCGAGCGTTTCCACGCTGTGGAATAAGTCTTCAAACGGTGCGTTCACCGGGACAGGCATGAAACTCGGCATCGACGCGGGCCTGACCGGCGTGATCTCCGAAAACGCTGTGTTTTCCTATGCCGGTGCGACCGGAACGGAGGACAAAGCGACGCTGCAAGTACGCGAGGCGACCTTCGTAACGGCGACCAAGACTGTCGCCATCACCGCCATCGAGCATCTCACCCTGCAGCAGTCGGACAATCCCGACACGGGCCCCAATATCAGCAACATTGCGGGCTTGGTGTCGAACGCGCGCAGCATCGACGTTACCGGCGAAGGAACGTTCAGCTTGGGCGGAGCGGCGAGCAATTTCGCCGCGCTGACCAAGTTCGACGCGTCGCATCACAAAGGTGACCTGACCTTCACGGTCAATGTGGGCACGGCGCCCACGCAGCCCCTGACCATTCTGCCGTCGGCCGAGGGCGTCAACACCATCACGCTGAAAGCCGGCAACGGTCTGCCTGACACGATCCAGTTCACCACCGACAACGTGTCGACCGTCGGCAAGCTCACCACGGTCGCCAACTTCAGCCAGAACGCCGAGGACAAGCTCGACCTCAAGGCCTTCGCGCTGGGGGCCGACACCACCGTCGGCACGACGGGCGCGACCCTGACGGGCGATGCGGCGGGCTTTTTCACCGGCACGAACCGGGTGATGCTGAACGACGCCACCGACACGATCTATGTCGACGTCAACAAGGACGGCAACTTCAGCGCCGCCACCGATCTGGCCGTCAAGATCACCGGCGTGACGGCGGCCGGGTTCACCGCCGCCGACCTCGTGCTGGCCTGATTGGCTCGGTGCGGCAGCACTTGCAGATTGGAGGCGAGCAACGGCTCAGGACAGTGTCTGAAACGCCGAGATGAAGAACCAAGACAAGCCTCACCCTGCGAGAGCCCTCTCTCGCGGGGCTTTTGTTTGATCAGCACGCGACGGCGTGGCGACAACGCCGGCCAGCCCGGCTCGTCAGGTCACCTCCGGGCCGCTGCCCGCGACAAGGAGCGGCGGATGGTCTTGGAGGGAGACGGTTCTGAAGAAAGAGCCTGGGTCGCCCTTCCGCCGGCTGAAACCGTCCGGCGCGACAAGAGAGGATCGTCGGACACGCGGGATGCACGCGGTGCGCCGAAACGCCCGGCTTAGTCCGAGCGAACGCAGCCGTTTTCCCGCTTGGCAGCCGATCGTGAAGGTGAGCCAGATCACAAGGAGGGCGACAACCGTTGATTAAGATTACACGGCGGCACGGAAGCTCTCTCAGGTCTTTGTGCTGAAACGGCAGGCTACCCAAGGAGAATGTCATGGCGAGCATCCAGGGAGTCTATGTTGCGCTGTTCAACCGACCCGCCGATCCGGCAGGTCTTAAATTCTTCAGCGACGCCACGGGAGGCGGAAAAGATCTCACGAAAATCGGCGACCTCGCGTCAACAGCGGAATACCAGACGCGGTTTACGGGGCAGAGCGCCACTCAAATCGTCAACTCGATCTATAAAAGCCTGTACAACCGCGATGCCGAACCAAGTGGGCTCGCATTCTTCGTCGATGCTTTGACGTCGGGTCGTCAGACGATCAACACCATCGCCATCAACATCCTCGATGGGGCCCAGGGACCCGACAAGACGCTCATCGACCTTAAGGTGTCGGCCGCGGATTTGTTCACCAGCCACATCGACACCAGCGCCGAGATCGCGGCCTATAACGGCACCGCGGCCGCCGGCCTGGGGCGCGCGTTCCTCACCGCGGTGCTGACGACTCTGCCCTCGGTGACCCAGGTCGATGCGGCCATCGCCGGCATCGTGTCCGCCGCCGGCCCAGGCACGGGCGGAGTGCCCGGTCAGACCTTTACGCTGACGGGCGGAGCGGACAATTTCCTGCCGACCGCGACGAACGCGGCGTTCAAGACGACGGAGAACGACGACACCTTCCGCGCCAATGTGACGGCGAACACCCTCACATCCGCCGATAACATCGATGCCGGCGGCGGCAACGACACCCTCAATGCGCTCTACACGGTCCTGACCACCGCCAAGCCGGTGCTGACCAATCTCGAAAACGTGTTCGTTGAAGCGACCGGGAATACGGTTCAGCTTGATCTCGGCGACTCGACCGGCGTGTCCGTGCTGTGGAACAAGAGCTCGAGCACCGTATTGCAAGGCGTCGGCATGAAACTTGGCACGGACGCCGGGCTGACGGGCGGCATCACCGAGACTACGGTCTTCATCTATCCCGCTGCGACCGGAACCGAAGACAAAGCCACGCTGCGGGTGCGCGAGGCGACGTTCAACACGGCCAACAAGAGCGTGTTCATTGACAACATCGAGCTTTTCACCATTCAGCAATCGGATGATCCGGCGACGGCGGGCAATGTCTCCACCATCGCCGGGCTGCAAATCAACGCTGCGCGAACGCTGGACATCACGGGAGAAGGAACCCTCAATCTGGGTGGGGCGCAAACCCAGATCCCAAAGCTGACCACGGTTGACGCCTCGCATCACAAGGGCGACATGACTTTCAACGTCAACACCGCCGGATCGCCCCCGACCCAGCCCCTGACGATCCTGCCGTCGGCGGAGGGCGTCAACAGCATCACGCTGAAATTGGCCAACGCCTTGCCCGACACGATCAAATTCACCGCCGACAATGTCTCGACCGTCGGCAAGCTCACCACGGTCGCCAACTTCAACCAGAACGCTGAGGACAAGCTCGACCTGAAGGCCTTCGCGCTGGGCGCCGACACCACCGTCGGCACGACGGGCGCAACCCTGACCGGCGATACGGCCGGCTTCTTCACCGGCACGAACCGGGTGGTGCTCAATGACGCCACCGACAACGTCTATGTGGACGTCAACAAGGACGGCAACTTTAGCGCCACCACGGATCTGGCGGTCAGGATCACCGGCGTGACGGCGGCCGGCTTCACCGCGGCCGACCTCGTGCTGTGATCAACCACCCGCCTGACTGAGGCGTCGAGTGATAGCGGCGGGATCGGCTCTCGCAGCCGACCCCGCTGGGCAAGGTCGCCGCTAGGGCGCAGCGGTCTCCCGCGAAGCGGCCGCCACGCGGTCGGTGTACTGGCGCCGCATCAGCAAGAAAGGCAGCTCGATCGTCGTGTAGGACAGCCGCGCGAAAAGCAGGGTGATGGCGAGCACCATCAGGCCGTTGCCGATCAGCGCCGGCCCGCTCACGCCGCCGACCGCCCCACACGTCTTGAAGACGGCGTAGATGATCAGCGCATGCCACATATAAAAGGAAAAGCTCATCTCGCCGCCGGCGCGCAGCCAACGCCCGATGCGGGCCGGCCAAGCCGGGCGTCGCTCCACATAGGCCACGATGAAAAAGCCCCACAGCATGGCTTCGATCGTGCCGGCGATGACGCCCAGGGCCTGTTTGGGCTCAGCGGCCAGGAAGCTGACCCAGCGCGCCTGCGCCGCGCCGCCCGCCACCACCAGCGCGGTCGCCAGCGGCAGGAGCGCTCGACGCATCCCCATGCTGGACGGGGCGGATCCGGCCAGCATGGCGGCCGCCATGCCGATCAGGAACTGATCGAAGCGCCCGACCCAAGTGGAGTAGAGCATCAGCCGGCTGTTGTCAGTGGCGTAGTAGGCGGCCAGCTTGACGACCAGCAGGATGGCGATCAGCCGCGCCAAATAGCCGACGCCCTGCATCCTGGCGAACAGCGCCAGGAAGGGAAACACCAGATAGAAGCCAAATTCGACCGTGATGCTCCAGGCCGGGCCCGTGGCGAAATGCCAGGAGGTCGGCGGATCGCCGATATTGGTCACCACCAGATAGAGCAGGTCGGTCGCTTTGAAGCGATCGCGGCCAATCGAGATCGCCACCACAAAGATCACCACAAACAAGGGCGCGATGCGCAGCAGTCGATTGCGCAGGAACGAGCCATAGGCGATCGGTCCGCCCGCCAACGCGATCCGCATGAAGATGTAGCCGGACAGCACAAAAAACAGCGTGACGCCCGTATAACCGTCAGTGATCAATCCAAAGGCGGCGAGATGCGGCCAGGGCCGCCAGTCATTGGTGTAAAAATGAAAGAAATGAAAGAAAAACACCAACAAGGCCGCGAGCAAACGCAAGTGGTCGATTTCGGGGATATAGGCGACGTTGCGCGATTCCATCAAACATCCTGGTCGCTCGCCGGCGGCGCGGCGTCGGCGTCGGCGTCGGCGCGCAGCATCGTTTCCGCAAAGCGCGTCGCGATCTGTTTCCAGGAGTACAGCTCCTCCACCAAAGCGCGTGCGGCCTCCACCATCATGGACAGGCTGGCGTCGTCGCGCGCCGCCAGCCCGGCCAGCGCCTGCGCCAGACCGTCGTCCGCGGCGACGATGTAGTGGACCTCAGGCGCAATGGCGAGCCCGCGCGCCCCGAAGGCGGTCGAGATCACCGGCACGCCCGCCGCAAAATAGTCGAGCATTTTCAGATTCGTGCCCGAACCGAACCGCATCGGGTTCAAGGCGACGTCGGCGGCCGCCAGAAGATCGTCGCGCACGGTCTGATCGACCGGTCCGAGCAGATGGACATTGTCAGGGAGCTTGCGCTCTTTGAAGGGCAGGCAGGCGCTTCCCAGCACCACGAACCGCGTCTGGGGCGCCAACGGCGCCTCGCGGATGATGTCCTCCACCGCGGCCAGATTGGGGCCATGCCAACTGCCCATGAACAGCGCCGTTTGCAGCGGGCCCAGCCTGGCGCGCCGTTGAACGGCGCGGCGCTTATCCAACGGCGTGAAGGGGATATCGTCCAGCGCCACGCCGTTGGCCGCCTCGAGGCGGCGGGCGCGCGTCGGCCCGTACAACGAGGCGAGTTCATCAAGATCGCGCTCGGCGCAGGCGAACACCGTCGTCGCCGAGGTCCAGCAGGCCCGTTCGGCCTCACGCACCTCATCGAGCAGGCGCGCCGCCTCCGGGCGGTCCTGAAACAGGGCGGATTTCAGCGTGATCTCGACATCCTGCGCCTCATACCACAGCGGTCGGTCCGGGGCGACCTTCTGGATCGCGCCGACCAGATAGGGATGGCAGGCGATCACCGCGTCGCTGGTCATGGCCGAGAGTTCCAGCGCCTCCTCATAATCGCCGGAGAGCCCCGTCAACGCATAGGCGGCGATGTCGCCGATCGGAATGTGGCCGACGACATCGAAAATGTCGCGCTCCGCCTCGGCGTGGGCATGGCTGCGCGGCACGCAGATCTCCAGCAGGCCCGGGGCGATCTCGGTCTCGCTGCGCGCCTCGGTCGAGCCGGTCAGGCACACCAGATCGATATCGTAGAACTCCGCGAGGTTCTTATAGAAATGAAAGACGCGGGCCTGTCCGCCATTCATCGGCGGAAACACCCGAAAGGTGGTCGCCACCGTGAGCTTGGGCCGGCGCGCCCGAAGCCGCTGCGGCGCGGCGTCCGTCCGCAGCAGCCCGGCCGCGACGGCCTCCCAGCTCACCGGCTCCACCGCGCGCCGGGCGGCCTCGCCCATCTGGCGCGCCAGGTCGGGGTCCGTCGCCACGCGCGACAAAGCCTCACCCAAGGCCTGAGGCGTGGCCGCGCTCACCAACCCGGTCTCGCCATGGCGCACGAACTCGGTGGGCCCGCCGGCGTCGGCCGTGGTCAGCACCGCCTTGCCGCTCTTCATCGCCTCGACGGTGACCAGGCCGTAATCCTCGTCATAGGGCGTGAAGGGCACCGCCAGCGCGTCGGCGTAGAGGTCGGCCATGGCGGCGTCCGGCGCATGGCCCAAGAAGCGGATGCGCGGGTCTGACCCGGCCAGCGCCTCAAGCCGCTGCCGGTCCGGTCCGGTCCCGGCGATCAGCAGGGGAATCTCCTGCTGGACGCCGCGCATCGCCTCGATGATGAGGTCGACGCGCTTTGGCCGATCGAGCCGGCTGCTGGTGAAGAAATAGCGAAACGCGCCACCGTGATAGTCGTCACGATGCGGCGGCGGCCGCAGCACGTCCGGCGTCACGCCGGCGGGGAAATAGGATGCGCGGCGCCGCACCGTGTCGGAAATCGTGGCGTAACGGGCGATGCGCCGCGGCGACAGGCCGCCCGCGTCCAGGAAATGGATGATGCGGCGGATCAGCGGGCCCGGAAAGGCGAAGGCGCTGTCGGGCAGCCCGGCCGAGCGCAGCGCGTCCAGGCGCGCGAAAGCCTCGTCAATCTCGGCGTCGTCGGCCGCGCCGCCATAAGCTTCGACCTCGTCCATCCAGTCGAGAAGCGCGCGCACGGGCGGCAGCGCAAACACGGCGGGATCGCTCACGGCTTGCGCATAGGTGTCATAAAGCCCGCGCAGCCGATGCAGCATGTAGCAGATATGGCGCGGATGCTTGACCATCCAGGCCGGGTATTTGCCGGAGATGACGCAGTCATAGCCGCTGAGATCGAGCTCAGCGAAGGCGCGATACGACGCGATCAGGTCCCAGAACGACCGCTCCGAGCCCAACAGGGCGATGATGTCGCAGCGATGCGGCGTATGCCGCTCCAAATGGGTCTGCAGGCCCCACCACAGATTTTCAGCCCCGCCCAGGGCGAAGGGGACAGGATGGGGCGTGACGATGGCGATCTTCATGACGCCGCTCCAGGGGCGGACGCCGCCGCGACGGGAGCCTCGAGCGGCGTCACGCCCGCCAGCAGGCGCTCGATCACCGGATCCCAGCCGACGCCCATCGCCTGATAGCGCTCCAGGCCGCGCCGGCCCAACTCCGCCGCCGATGTGGCGGTCGCAAACACGCGGGCGAAGCCGTCGGCGATGGCGGCGGGGCTCGGTGCGACGACGAAGCCGGTCTCGCCGTCGCGGACGAACTCCAAGGGTCCGCCGGAATCCGTGCAGGTGATCACCGGCTTGGCCGACAGCATGGCTTCCAAGGTCACGTAGCCATAGTCCTCGTCAAGCGGGCCGAAAAACACCGCGGCGCAGCGCGCGTAAAGCGCCAGCATTTCGGCCCGGCTGACCGCGCCGACGAAGCGCACGCGGTCGCTCACGCCGCGTTGCTCGGCCAGCCTCTCCAGCTGCGGCCGCAGGCTCCCGGCCCCGGCGAAGATCGCCCCCATCCGGCCAAGGCCGCCGCCGCCTTCGCTCAGCGCTTCGATCAGCAGGTGCTGGCGTTTCAGCGTCTCCAGCCGGCTCGGCGCGAAGATGAAGGGCAGGGCGGGTTCGCAACGAAACTCCGCCGCATTGGCCGGGGGATGGTAGAGCGGTTCGGAGGCGACGCCAAGCGAGGCCATCAGCCGCTCCGACACGCGTTGGGCGATGGTGAAAACCGGGGCGCCGCCGCCCAGCGCCGCACGATCCGCCTGCTGGATCCGCCTCCGCAGCGTCTCGGTCTCCGCCGCCCCCGCGCGCCAGCCGTACGGGGTGCCGTAAAGATCGTAAGCCGGGCGATGCTGGTGCAACAGCCACACCCGCTTGGCCGGATGGCGCATGACATAGGCGGGGAATTTCAGGCCGATCAGGACGTCGAGCGAGCCGCCGCCATAGTCGGAGAAATCGACGGTCTCGCAGTGGTCGAGCGCCGCGCCGGCCGCCGCCGGCGGATCGAACCAAAACGGCAGCGAGATCTTGTGAACGGCGTGCCCGGCGCGATGCGTCGCCTCGATCAGCCCGTCGACGAGATACTCCGCCCCGCCATGAATGCCGGGCGTATGCACGGTGGCGATGCCCACCCTCATGCGCTGCGGTCCGCGACGCTCGGTTTTTGCGCATAGATGGCGTAGTCGGGGGGCTGCCGAAACCAGTCATTCACGTCGCTGGGCGCAAACCCCGATTCCGGCTGGCCGAGATCGCAGTCGGCGTCGGCGCGGATCACCCGCACCGCCTCATAGCCTCGCGCCTCTGCGACGAAGCGCAACAGGTCAGGCGGCAGCGGCTTGTTGTGCGTGGGGTCGTAGTGGAAGGTGCAGGCGCCCACCACCAAATTCTCCGGATTGGGGGTCTCAAACAGCACGACCCCGCCAGGCTTCAGGGCCCGCAACGCCCCGTCAAACAGCCTGACCAATTGGGCGAAGCTGAGATGTTCGACGATATGGAAACCGGTGACGGCCCCCAGCGATCCTTCTTCAAGCCGCTCCAGATAGGCGATGGCGTCGCCGGCCACCACGTCATGGCCAAGGGCTTGCGCCGCCTCGACCATGGCGACGTTGAGATCGACGCCGCGCGCCGCGACGCCGCAGCCGGCGAGCTGCGTCAGCCATTCGCCGCGCCCGCAGCCAATGTCCAAGACGACGCCGGCAGATGACACGGCGGCGTTTTGCGTGAACAGCGGCAGGTAGCGTTGCGCCCGGCGGGCGATCTCCTCGGTCGGACCGCGGAAGCGGTTTTCAAAGCCGAGATAGAGGCTGTCGAGCGCATGATCCTCAAGGCTGTCCAGGATGGCGCTGGCGCGCACCTGGCCGGGGGCGCCGGCCCGCAGCGCCTCGGTCAACTGGCGCAACTGGCGCGCCTCTTCGGCCAGAAGGCGCCGGCCCGCCCTGGCGTCGCTGGCGTCGCGGCTGGCGCTGGCTGCGGCCGCCTGCGACCGGTCGAGCGCGGTCTGCGACCGATCCATCGCCAGCTTGGATTGCACCCGCGCCGCCGCCGCCTCGCGATTGGCCTCATCCAGCCGGGTTTCGAATTCGACCAGGCTTTTGCGCAGCGCCGTCAGCGAGGCGTTGACGCCCGCCACCAGCTCCAGATGCTTGACGGACAGGTCGGCGAGACGCCGGTCGGTCGCCGGCTGCACGACGAGCGGCATCAGCGGCGCGAACAGGCGCCCGACGCCGGGCAGGCCGGCGAGACGGTCGAGCACGGTCGCCGGCGTCAGCCATTTGATCGTCACGCCATGCGCCCGGCCCTCGGCCGACCGGCGCAGCGCGCCCAGCACCCTGACGCGGCTGATATGGCCGGCGCGCAACGCCGGCATATTATAGGAGCGGCCGACCTCGTCGATCTCCCGGCCGAGCACGATGCGGTAGGCCTGGCGCAGGAAGGTTTCTTCGTCGAAGCCGCCGAACTCTTCGATGCGGTAGACGCGCCGGGCCGGATCGAGACCGGCCTCCTCGGCCGGCTGGATCAGCGGAATGGCCGAGGGCGAGTGCCGGGCGCGGCTCTTCGGCGGCTCCTGGCTGGCCGCCGGGCGCGCCTCTTCGCCCAGGGCCGCGCGCACGCGGCGCAAGATCGCGTCGATCCCGTCGCTCTCGCCTGCCGACAGATGATCCATGCTGATAAGGCCTCCTGGCGCATTCGCCTGTTGGCTGTAGCGCTCACGCAGCCTTGAGGCAACTGAGCCCGCCTTATGTCCCCAGCCGATTGCCGTGGCCCGGTCCCGCGAGCCGCAAGCTTCAGCCTGTGATGGCAGCCGCCGGAGCGCGTGAGGGGCGGCCGCAGGCCATGGTGGGCACAGGCCCGCCGATCCGATTGACAGGCGAGGACCGGCTGTCAAACAGGCGAACCGACCCTACATGAAACCAGTCCCCCGCAACCCCAAGGAACGCCGATGACGACGCCGATGACCGTCACCTCCCGCCGCCGGTTTGGCGCTTTGATCGCTTGCACGCTCGCCGCCCTCGCGGCGAGCCCTCTCAGCGCCGCCGAACTCGGCGGCGCCTACGCCGTCGAGGGCCAGAACGCCGGCGATCAGCGCGTCTATCGCGGCGACCTCACCATCACCCCCATGGGCCGCACCTATCGGGTGGTCTGGCGCATCGGCGCTGGCGAGAATGTCGGCACCGGCATCGTGCAAAACGACATGCTGGCGGTGGTCTATGTCCAGCAGGGCAAAGCCGGGCTGGCGCTTTACGAGGTCCGCCCCGACGGCGTCCTGTCGGGAACCTGGACGATCCACGGCACCCAGGGCGTCGGCTCGGAAATCCTGACGCCCAAGAACCGGACCTGAGCTGAAGTCGGTCGCCCGACCTCGCGGCCCTGACCGGGACCAGACGCGACGGCGATCCGCGGCCGGCCCAAAGGACGGCTTACAGCACGCCCAGCTGGCGCCAGAGCGGCAGTTTCTCAGAAAGGAACGCTTCGACATCGGCGCGCACCGCCTGCTGGCGCTCCCCTGGATCGGTGATCGGCTGGCCCTCCTTCATATAATTCATGCCCAGACGCTGCAGCGAATTAATCACATGCGTGGTCAGGCTCTCGGCGGAGGGCGTCGCGGGCGCGGATTGGCTGGCCGGGTCAGCGGCGGGCGCTGCGTCCGGACGAGCGCCCGATTGCAGCAGGGCCGCCAGGATCAACAGCTCGCTATGCGGAACCTGCAGACCGGAGCCGGCCAGGGGCGCGGCGAGGAAGCCATAGGCCCGGCCCTGCAGCATCTTGGCCGCGATCACCCGGTTGAGGCGCTGGGCCGGGCGGACATCCACGGCGGCGGCGGCGCCGGATCCCCTGTCCTCAAGAACGGGGGCAGGCAGCGCCTGTCCGCTATGGACCAAAAGGCTGACCGCCTGCAAGGCGGCGCTGGCGCCGCCCTGGCGCAGGGCCGGCAAGGCGGCGATCTCGGCGAAACTCGCGGGCCCCTGCGCCAGCAAATCCGCCACCGCGCCATAAATTTCGGCGTTGCCGTCCAGTTCGCCGACCGGGCTGGCGAATTTGAACGAGATCTTGGTCCGCGGCGTCGCCAGGGCGAACCGCATTGACGCCAGCATGGCGTTGTGTTCGCTGGGGTTGGGCGTCAGCGTTCCGCGGACGTAGAGGTCGCGGCGAAACTGCTTGTTCGAGGCGATGTCGCGCAGGGTCTCCTTGAACACCGGATCAGTTTCGGCGGCGATGCGGGCCCGTACGCCCTCCGGCACCGCAAGCCCATCGATGTTTTCGAGGATGGTGGCCGAGCCGACGAAGTCGAGCTTGGCGCGGCCGAACATGGCAGCCACATCGGCGACGTGGAAAATGAACCAGTTCGCGTTCAGATACTCGTGGGCCAAATAGTTCTTGTCGAGCTTCGCCATCTGCTCCAGCCGCGTCTGCAGATGGGGATTGGCCTTGAAGTAGGCCGCGCCTTCGCCCAACAGCGCCTTCGCCAGCTCCAGCCCTGAGCCGGTCTGCAGATCGGAGCGGCCAGCGTGGCGCTTGGCGTTCTCGCGCATCAGGCGCTGCAGCGGCAGCACCGGGGCCCAGCCCGGCATGGAATTATACGAGACGTAGAGCAAGCCGCCCGGCCGCAAGCGCTTGCGGGCGATCTCGACGATGGCCTCCTGCGCGTCGACCGACACCCAGGTCAGGATGCCGTGCAGCACGATGAGATCGAGGTCGTGCTGGCCCTCTTGCGCCTCCCGGGCCAGGTCCTGGAAGCTGGCCTCGCGCAGCGTCACATTGGCGAGCGCCGCCTCGTCGGCCAGGCCCCGGGCGTGCGCCACATGCATCGGGTTGAAATCGACGCCCTCAAACTGCGTCGCCGGATTGGCGGCGGCGTTGATCAAAAAGCCAAGCCCCATGCCGAAGCCGAGTTCGAGCACCCGTTGAGGCCGCAGCGCCAAGCCCGGACTCTTGCCCACGCAGACGGCCGCGAAGGCGATATGGGCCGGCGTGGTCTCGCGGTAGAAACCCAGCGAATAGGGAATATCGGCGACGTAGCCTTCGGTCCAAGCGCTCATGCGGGATCCTTGACGTGAGAAGCCGGCAGTAGCCGACAGCTATACAGCCGCGCACCCTCAATGGGAACACTAGCGAGCGCAACCGGCCTCATCCACGCGGAATCGAAGACCCCGTTTCACCCAGAGGCCCGCGTTTGCGCGCGGGGCCAAGAAGCATGGCGTCGCCTGAAATCCCGGGGATCCCGGAGCAGTACCAGTAGGTCGCCTATCTGGCGGGACTGATCGCCGCCGTGTTCACGGGCCTGAAAGCCCTGGCGGCGGGCACAAGGCGGCCGAGACCCAGCAGCACACAACAGTCGTGTTCTTCGCCGGTGGCCCCTTCATCGACCTGAAGCCCATCCGGGAGCTGAATGAGCACCTGCCGCATCTGGTCTCGCACACGGCGGCCGCCACCATACGAGAAGCAATGCGCGAGCTGAGAAGCGCCGAGTTCAAGAGCGACATGCCGCGTCGCCAGAGATGAGCTTTCGGCACTAGGCCGGTTCGAGGCCCGCATGGTGCGGGCATATGAAAAAGACGATGGCAGTACGCCCGGACGGCCTTCGCTGAGCTCGCCCAGGCTTCTGTCTGTGACTCCGTTTGCGCCCCTCTGACTCGCCCGCCCGGCACACGTCGCGGCGGGCTTTTTGTTTCAGGGTCTCACAAACGAAAATGGGCCGGTCACGAGGACCGGCCCACCTTCAGTTCAGATCAGACGAGATCAGGACAGGATGAAGTCAGCAGCCGAAAGGTCAGCAGTTGCAACGCCAGCCAGCTTGACCGCGAGGTCGGTGCCAGCGTTGAAGTTGCCGTCCTTGTTCACGTCGACGTAGAGAACCTTCGTGGTGTCGTTGAACACAGCGCGGTTCGTACCAGTGAAGAAGCCGCCGATGTCGCCGGCAACCGCAACCGTCGTCGTACCAACTGTCGTGTCGGCTCCGAGGTTGAACGCCTTGAGATCGAGCTTATCTTCGGCAACCGCGTCGAAGCCGGTCACCGTCGTCATTTTGTTGATCGTCGACACGTTCGCCGCCGTGAACACGACCGTGTCCACGTTAGTGTTAGTGCCCAAGGTGATCGCGTTCGTACCAGCCGCAGAGGCCAACACAGTCACGCCGGCAGTCGACGTGGAAAGGTCGACGGTGAGATCGCCCTTATGCGCCGAAGCGTCGAACTTGGTGATGTCCTTGAGGTCACCGCCAGCGCCGACCGTGAGGTTACCCTCACCAGTGACATTGATGGTGCTCGTGCCCGTAACGGTGAGCTTGGTAATCGTCGCGTCGTTCGTGCTTGTCGACGCCAGATCAACCTGGTTGATGGTGACCGTTTCGAGCTTCTGAGCCACTCCGCCAACAGCATTGGCCGAGAGGGTCACGTCAGCTGCGGTCGCTTCACGGATGACCAGCTTCACGTTGTCGGTCGCACTAGTCGCGCCCGAAAACTTGAATGTGACAGCACCGGTGTCATTGCCGTTCAGGCCAGCGGCAGTCGACAACTTCATGTTGTCTACCGTCAAAGCGCCAGAAGAGGCGTTATCCCAAATGGCAGTCGCGCCCGTGGTGTCGCCCGCGTCGTAGGTTACAGTGGCAGTAGTCTTCAGGTTGATGGTCTCCACATTCGAGACCACCGGCTTGACGGTCGCGGCAGCCGTGAAGCTGGCATTCAACGTATCGTTGCCCGCGCCACCATCGATCGTGTCGACCGTTTGGAGAGAATCCGCAACCGCGTCCGCGCGGAACGTGTCATCACCAGCAGTCGTCTGGTTAGCAGTCACGCTGTTCGTCGGCGTGAAGGTGTCTCCAGCCGCCCCAGCGGCGCTCGCCTGCAGCGTGAACGTCTGACCAGCCGTGCCGCCGCCCGTGGAGGACTGCGTCACGATGCCGGCGATGGCAGCGTCAACAGCCGCGTCGGTCGGAGCAGTGGTCGAGATCGGAGCAAGGAAAGCGCGGCCGGAAGCGGCAGCGTTATCACCCGAGTACGCGACGATCTCGGTGCCGAGGTCGACGTGCGCGGTGAAGGTGTTCGCGGCAGCGATCTTCGTGTCGGAGACGGTCTTGTCAGCGCCCTGGGCGCCGTCAAGGATGTTGATCGCGATGTTGTTGATGTTCATCTTGCCGGTGGCAAGCTGGTTCGCGAAGAAGGTCAGGCCGGGGCCGTCCGCATCGCGGTTGAACAGGCTCTTGTAGATCGAGTTGATGATCTGCGAGGGGCTCTGGCCCTTGAAGCGGTTCTGGTACTCGGGGGTCGCGGCCAGATCGCCGACTGCGGTCAGGTTCGCGCCGTTCTGGGTCACGCCATTGAAATAGGCGAGGCCAAGCGGGTCAGCGGGGCGGCCGAACAGGGCGACGTATACGCCTTGGATAGTTGCCATTGGGTGATGTCCTTTATCTCTTCAAAGCTGCACCGCTTCGGTCGCTGTCGACTCGGACCAGAGCAGGTGGATGAAACTCATACAGCGATCCCCATACCCTGCAAACTGAAAAATCGCGCTTTCCGCCGAATTTCTGATCTGTGATCCCGCTGCAACACTCAATGTTGTATGACCTTAACGCTCTGATAACACTTATAGAAATTCGAAAAAACCTGGGGCTAAGCTGTTCGTTTCCAAGTTAAAAGATTGCATTCAGTGATTATAGCGTTTGGTAAGCGCAACAAACTCGAGAGGTAGGCTGAGTCCCTCGTAACCCGAGCTGATTTTTGCTTCATCGGAGCAGATAAAATCCTACTTGGAGCTATCTTATTAGAGCGGGTCGTTCACTCGCAAAACCGAGGCGATCGCAGCGCCCTTTACGCACAAGTTCGTTTTCAGCGTTCATGATTTCGCCCGTCGACCTCTGCTTAGCCGATGTCTGGAAGCCGCCAGCACATTCGAGCAGTGGAGGACCCCTTCCACCACGTGTGCATGATGGGTCGCCAGGCGATCACGAAGCGCCGGGACAGCCGGTCTAAATCCGGACCAACGCAGCCATGGTTGAGGGTGAATTGTCCGAGGTACAAGCGGCGATGACCCTCCGCGTCCCGCCACCCTGGACCGTCCACGCGCGTCCGGGCGCTAATGCGTCGCCGACGGGAATGGCGCCTAGCTGGCCTACGTCTACACGAACCGAGGAGCAAACGCGGGCGGCCACACGAGGCCGCAGGCCGGAGCGGTGGCGGCGAGGATCGAGCGCGGCTGCGGGGGCGCGGCGCGAGCGCCGGAGCACGTCACCCAGCCACGGGAGCGGGCCTTCTCATCAGCCTCCGGATTGTCCTCCCTTGCGTCGTGATTAGAGCTTCGGGGCTGGCGACTCGGGCGTTTCGAAGCTGCAAACTCATCCAGACTAACCAGCAGCGTTTGGCGGTATATTCCAAGACAACGCATCTATAAACGTCTGGCGGACTCTATATTCTTCTCAGTTCTTTACAGAAAGCGATTCGTTGACGACTATAAAATCTGCTTACAAACGACGTCATTTTAACTGTAGCCTTGATTCGTTGGCCGCGCGTCGGCTGCGAATCGTTGACGAAACCCAACAAATTTAATTAGAAATTAACACGGTCGCCATCGGGCCGTTGTCGCACATGAACGCTGGACCTGCAGAACAGGCCGAATCCGGACGGATTCGGTCCGCGGCTTCGCGCGTTTGCGAAAGCCAAAGAGGACGCAATGAACACTGGTTTCACCACAACGCTCGCCGCCCGGGCCTATGTCGATCAGGTCGCTCTCTTGTACCAAACCACGTTAGGCCGCCTGCCCGATGGCGGTGGCCTCGACTACTTTGTCAACGCGCTCGCGCAAGGCGGCATGTCGCTGGCCGACCTCGCTCACATCCTGGTCGACTCGCCTGAATTCACCATGGCTCACGCCGGCGAGACCCGCGAGCAGATTATCAAGGACTTTTACGTCAATATCTTTGGCCGCGCCGCCGACGCCGGCGGCCTGAAGTTTTGGTCCGAGTCGAAGCTTACGCTGGCAGGGCTCGTGCAAGACCTGTCGTCCTCCAACGAAGCCGCACTTCACAATGATTCGGCGCTGAACAGCTTCGAATTTTCGGCGATCAAAGGCGAGATCTCCAGTTCGCCGGGTCAGTCCGGCCAGAACGACGGCAATTCCGGCGCCGGAAATGGCAACGGCAACGGGAATGGCGGCGGCGGCGGCGGCGGTGGGGGAGGCGGCACCGTGGTCGTCACGGTCCCGTCCACGATCGAAATCCCGGGCGCGACCATCAACGGCCAGGCCTTGACGATTGACGGCACCGGCAACGTCAACATCACCGGAGTGACCGTCGCTGAAGCCAAGTTCGATGCGAATGGCGCCGTGGTTCCGGTCGCCGTGAACGCCGACATCGCCGGCGTCACCTTCACCAATGTCGGCACTCACACGGTCAATGGGTCCTACGCCCAGTATGTCGAGACCGCCTGGCGCAACCTGGACAGCGATTACGGCTATGTCGCGGGACAGAATGGCGGCGCCGATTCCCTCAATGGCGGCGGACTCGGCTTCGCCAACCCGGCCGTGATGGGCCGCGCCATTCTGGGCAAGACGACGGTAGGCGAGGCCGCGCTGGCCGTGGACCAGGCCTTCGTCAATCTCGGCCTTGAATATCTCGACTATCTCAAGAAGGGCGGCATGGCGCTGGTCGACTTCGCGGCCAAACTCGGCGGCAGCGCCAGCAGCGTCACCGTTTTTAGTCGATCCACGACAATCTGCTGTCCAACCTCAACACGGAGCAACTCAAGTTCCGCCACCTCGCGGGCGAGTCGGACATCATCGCCAAGACCGGCGAGTGGGGCGCCCGGCCATCCTATGATGGGACGATCGCTGACGTCGCCGACGGACAGGCCGCGCTCAAATTCGACGTTGCCCACAATGTCCTTATGCCCGAGAACTACACCGTTCATTTCGTGCACGGAACAATCGATCCGGCGCTCAAAAAGGCGAACGGCGATTTCATCGCTGGAACCGGAATCTCCGGGACCGATTGGACGGTCGTCAACAATCCACCGAAGGGCCTTGAACTGGATCTGCGGGGCGTGCACTACGCCAATGGCGTGGATACGCTGGCGTTCGTCGACGCGAATGGCGTGACGCACTACTCTGGACCCTCTGGAGCGAGCCCGCTGAAGTCCTCACGCGCCGACATGGGGGTGGACTACGGCGCCAAAGCGCCGAACGCGTCTCAGCTTAAATTCACCCTCGATTTCGACACGGATCCCACTGTCGGGACGAATTACGTTCGCCTCATGCGTGATGCCCTGTTCAGCCTCGGTCAGACCAGGTCGATGACGATATGGTTACGCCGGATCGCTGACCGCCTTTGGCAACAGTCAAAACGCGGCGTTTGGATTCTGGCTTGGAAATCGCCCGACACGGCGGACCATCGCCAGGACGCTCACCTTGGCCACCTCACACGAGGTGGTAGCCTGAGGTCACCCAGGCGTCGTTGAAGCTGTGAAGGTTCGCCAAGGTCACGGTGCCGGCGATTTGCAGCGCGCCATTGACCGGTTCCAGCATGAAGATCCGATACCCCTCGGGATTGTCTGACGTGGTGTAGATCTCACCGTTCAGGTTGATCGTGTCGCCCTCGCTGGCGTTGAAATCGAACACCACATCGTTGCCCGGCGTGATCCGCAGCGGAGCGCCGGTCGCGTCGATGACCGTGTAAGTCGGGTCGAAGATGAAGCTGTCGGCGCCCGCGTCGCCCCAGAGCTTGTCGTCGCCGCCGTCGCCGTTCAGCCTGTCATTGCCCGGCCCTCCGTGCAGTTCGTCGGCGCCGGCCATGAAATCCAAGCTAGGGTCGTATTCGCTGCGCAGTCCGGCAGCGGGCGGCCTGGCGTCGCCATGCAACTCGTCATTGCCGGCGTCGCCGAAAAGAATGTCGGCGTAGTTCGTCCCAGGATAGACGTGAGCGATATAGTTCGTGCCGCCCCACAATTGGTCGTCGCCGTCGCCGCCATGCAACTGGTCCGTCTGCCATTGCCCATCGATGATGTCGTCGCCGGCGTCGCCCCAGACGAAGTCGAACCCGCCACCGCCTAACAAGAGATCGTCGCCCTCCCGGCCAAAGATGAAATCGGGTGAGCCGCCGCCGTCAATGATGTTGCCGGTCGCGTCGCCATAGATCGCGTCCGTAAAGCGGCTGCCGATCAGCTCCTCGACTCCGACATAGCTGTCGCCGCTGGCCCAGCCGGTGTTTGAATTGGAGTTGGCCATGTCGATGACGACGCCGATGTCGTAGCTGCCGATCGACGCAAGGCTTGGGGCGTTTTCGTAGCTGACAGCGTCGACGGCAGCCGCCCCTCCTGCGCCCACGAAAACATCCGGCAAGCTGGTGGCGTACACAAGGGTCTGGAAATTGACTTGCGATGCGACCACCATCATCTCCTCCTGACGCCATCAGGCAGGCTGGCGCTCAGCGCCAGGCCTGCACGAAGCTAAACGGCGGGGACCGTTCAGCACCTATCCTCCTCAACGCAGTGGATGCTGTCCTTGTTCATCAAATGGCAGAGTGGCGCTCAGTCATGCGATGCAAAAACAGGAATGCGACCGGAGCATCAATGCGGACTGTTCCCACGGCCGACTAGCCGAGAAGTCGGCCCGAACCGGCAAGGGCAAACTTGGGTCGCCCTATGGCGCCGCCTTTGGGCCGCTAAGGACCCGTGCTTTTGCTCGTCATAGGTGGACGTAACGAGCGCGACAAAAACCCTCGTCAGGCGTACCCTCATCATGTTCAGCCGGAGGGTAAGTCCATGCTTCACCTGCACTGGACAAATGTACTGAGTAACAAGAATGGCCAGTGGCGCACTGCCCTTCATACCTGGACAATAGAGGAATAACAATTATCCCGCCATAGTTTGGATGAGTTGGTCAGGTCGCGAGCCAGATTGACCGTGCCATCCAGGCGTTCTGGACGGGAATGCGCGACTTCGGTTCCGATCTTTGGCTTACAAGCCCGGACGTGAAGTCGGCCACCTCGGCCTCACTAGTCGTCCCTCGCGGTCCAACTTGCGGCAGGGAGTAGGTCGTGCGTATAGGTGGGGCGTGGTGGCAAGCTATGAACGCTGGTGAGATGATGGCTCCCCGCCTTACTGGGAGGCAATCATGCTTTTTATGGTCAAGTGGAAGGAAAAGCCCCAGGGGTCACCAGCCGCCTACGATGAAGCACAGAAGCGAGTGTTGGCGCTCTTCGAGCATTGGGATGCTGGACCCAACACAACGATTCAACAGTTCGTCGTTGGTTGGTAGCTTTAGTGGCTACATGATCCTGGAGACTGACGATGTTGCAAATTTACACAAGCTTGCCACCGTTTACTCGACCTACGAGATTGAGGCTGAGCCGATCATCGACGTGACCACGGCCGCAAGAATGGAAGCTGAAGGCGTTCAGGTTCGGGAGCGGCTGTTGCAGCGCCAGTGAGCAGCACGAGCGAGGTCATCTCCAATTGCAGGCATCCAGACACGCACTGCTCCGTCGCGTGTCTGGGACCATAGTTGGACGGATTTCATGGTCGGGCGACCCACTCATGCGCGTGCTCGGTCATCGCCCCAACCACCTCCTCACTGCATACCTAACGTTTCGCTCGCCTTAATGCCTGGATAGCTCCGAGTAGGCGTCCATCACTCTTGCAGAGTAGGCCAGGGCCGCACCTGCGTTCATGGCCACCGCCACGCCCAGCGCCTCAGCGATCTCGTCCTGCGACACGCCAAGCTCGATGGCTTTTTTCGTGTGATTGGCGATGCAGCCATCGCAGCGCGTCGTGACTGCTACCGCGAGCGCAATCAGTTCTCGTGTTTTCGGATCCAGCAGCTTTTTCTCACCACCAGCCGCATGCAGCAGCCGGTAGCCGTCGCGCGTCTGCGGAGTTCGTCTCGCAAGCTCGCCGACACTGGTTTTCAGATCAGCTAGCATTCCCGTCCAGTTCAGGAACATCGTCGTCCTCCATCCTGCACCGTCGAGCTTGCCACTCGGGCGCAAAACGCGCCAGTCTGCTCCCTCGCGCGATGCAGTACAGTTCGGGAGGGCGCAATGGCGGTCCTGGAGCCTGTCGAGCCGCCTAAAGTCACTGTTCTGGTCGATAACGCGACCGACAGTCTCTCGTCGGGCGCGCGAAGAACGTTTGATTGAAGATCCATCTTCCGGATCATCGCGCACCCCAGCGGTCCGAAGCGCACTGATAAAATCGAGGCCGTCGCTCGCATCCTGAATACGTGTTCATCTACACGGCAAAAAAGATCAGCAACCCAGGGCGAGTTGATGGGTTCACTACAGTGGTGGGGGGATTCGCGCCATGGCGATTCATTCGGGTGTCACGTCTACGCTTGGCTTCGCAGCCGCGCTGCTCGCGGCGACCGTCGCGCCGTCATTGGCCCAGAGCCTCGGCGCGACAGCCAGAACGGGACGGCCTTCGTCGCCTCAGCGCCTTTGCCCCCGCTGATTTGGCCAAGCTGCGCCAGAAACTCGCGAGCAACCCCGGATTTCGGCTGCGATTTCGGCCCCGTCCTGACCGGCATGGTCCTTCCCGAGACCGTTCGGCTGGACGAGATTCCCGCCGCGTTCGACGTGCAGAGCAGCCTTCACTATGGCGTGGTCAACAATCGCTTCGTTCTTGCGGAGCGATTGTGATGCATGTCCTCGACCCGATGAGCCTACCCCTTGGGGGGCGAGCAGTTCCGGGCTGAGTCCTCAGTTGCTCCCACCGCAATGACGAAACAGGCGGGACTCGACAGCGCAGGTGTTTCGTCCAGAGCCGGGCTCAAGCCAAAAAGCGAAGCATTGGGCGACACGGTTGTGTGCGGCGTTCGGTTTCCCCGCCGCGCCTAGATATCCGTTCACCATGGCGTGCATTGCTGGGCAACCATCGCCGGGCGGACCGTTCTTCCACCAGCACAGCCGATGCATCGGAGGAAATCATGAACAAGCTTTGGTTGGTCGCCGTTGTCGCGGCGAGCGCTTTCACGTCCACGTCGGGTTTCGCCCACAACAGCGGCGCTCCTGCGGGCGCGGCGACCGGGGCAGTCTGACGTCGGTGTCCGGTCGAAACGGGAAGCACTTAACTTATGGCAACGGGACGGCTGAACGTCGGTACGCAACCTCACGCTGGTCGACCCTTTTGATTACCGCCGAAATTCGGGCCGATCACGTTTTCGGCATCCGGCGACGAGAACCGTGTTGTGGTCGCGTATCAGGAGTGTCTCAGTGTTTGGTTGAGGCAGTTCATATTCCTTCCCGACCGCGCCGCGCGCTACACGGGCGTTTGCCAGCTTACTGGAGAGGGAAGGGGAGCGCGACTTGGCGACCTGGACCGCCATATCGGTTCCGCTCAGTTCGTCACATTTGAATGACCGTTGCGCCTGAGCCGTTAGGCTCTTGCTGCGACCCTGCATTATCCTCTTGGAGAAAATACAATGTCGCAGGTTCAAAGTTTCACAGACAACGTCCGTCACGCCAATCGGCTTATCGAAGAGGCGTTGGAGGAAATCGTTGTGCATGGTGTGCCAGACACCATCGACGAGTTGCGCAAGCTGGCCGCCCAATGTCGCGTACGATCGGCCTTTATCATCGCCAGCGTCCCGCCCGGAACGCAGCCGCAGCCACTTCTCGAAGAGATTGCAGATCAGATCGACGACGCGTTGGCCACCGCTATTCACCGGCTCGAAAAAGCGGTGGAACAGGGCTCGCCTCCTGACAGGGCTTGACGTGATTCGCCAAGGGCGGGACGATCCTACGACCGGGCGATTTCGCGGGCGCGGACGGTGCCACCAAGGAGTTCGGCCCTCCTAAGACGTTAAGCGAAGCCGCAGGTGTGAGACCGCCAGTTTAGGCATTTCCATTGGGCATCGATAGAACTCGCTTCTCGAGTTGGAAACGCCGCCTCACGACAAGAACGGCTGAGTTAAGGGATCCAAGGCAAATCATCGGGTGGATTACCACATCGGTGCTTTTGATGCGGCGCGAACACAAGACCAAATTACGCCGGGGCATTGTCCCTTGGCTTCCGTTGGTATGTTGGTGCGGCGCATCACTCAGGCGCAGGCGGCCTGGCTCCTGGCTCTAATTTTTCAACCTTTCCGACAGCTGGAGCGAGATCGTTCGGCCGAAGAGGCACGCTGGGTCCAGTCGAACGCGTTGGAGCTCCAGAGCCGCGCCTCTGCCCCTACGCGGCTGATCCCGGCCTCTATGCGCTGAGCCCGGTCCCGGATACGGTTTAGACGGTAACCATCGATCAGCTATACCATCGCTGCCACCGCAGCCAGCCTTTCCAGCCAACACCCATGGTCCAGGCGGGTGTCCGGCAAGCATCTTCCAAAGCGAGGCTTCTAGTTGGTCTGAGAAACGAGCGGGCCATAAAGGGTTTCACACCGGCCTCCAGCCGAATGGCAAGCTGCCGCCCAGGTCGTAGACGGTTATCCCGGAACCCACGTGTCAACGTGTCAACGTGTCGAAGTTAATGAACGATACGGGTATCGCGAGGTCCTTCTCAACACGTTTTAGCGTGTTGACGAACCCTAAGAGGCAATCATAGGGTTATTTCTTCTCATTGCTGAATTATCCTGACCTACGTGCAGAGTCCTCGCCACCAGCGGGACCGCCGCTCCATCGCCAGGATGGCCGTACTGGGTGCTGCGAGGCTAGAAGAATCAGCCCTACCTGAACAGGGCCGAAGTGGGCGCTCGCTCGGAGGGGCTGTCGAGCATCCAGCAATGCTGCTCATAGAAGATCGGTCTACGTAGTGGGCGGTCATGCGCGGCCCAGATGAAGCGAGTTGTGCTCGCGGGGGCAGTGCCCAGCACTTTATTTTGCGGAGCACTGCCCAAAAACGCGGGCTATTAAATCATCCAGCCGTCCTGGCCATGAGCAAGAGCAATTTGGCCAACGAGGGAGTGGAGGTCGTTCGCAGATGAGACCTCGTTGATCTCGCCGCTCGCAACCGGAAGAACGAGCTTGTATCCGGCGGTTCCGTCCACCTCGCCAGGCGTTCCTGCACCTGGTCCAGCAGGGACAGTCAGGCCATGCAACACGATCTCACGCAGGTCTAGCATCGCATCCTGGGTGAGCTTGCCTGCGGGAAGCGTGAAGCTTTCGACATATGAGATCACGCCACTTGGAGCAGTCGGAAACCCCGTCAGGGCGCCGTCATGGCTATGGCCGTTATCTTGTCCGGTGCCATTGGCATGGTTCACGGTGAGGTTGAGCAGGATTTCACCGTACTGGGGAAGGCCCTCCCCAAGTTCAACATATCCGTCGTTGTCGGCGTCGCTCGCCGTCGTGGGAGTATGTGAATCAGTGCCGTCTACAAAGCCATGGATATGCTGAACATGCGGCTGGTTCGGTTCCAGACCCGTCGCAGAAATTGCGATGGTGAGCGTGTGGGTCTGGTCGTCAAGTGCGAGAACCGCTCCGCCCGTCACCCCAGAGTGGTTCAGGGTCGTGAACTCGGCGAAGTAGAAGTGGTCAGCTGCCAGGAAATCCTTGTCCCCGGTGGCATGGAACATGAGCTTGCGCTCTTGCATCAGATCCACGTCCGACCGCTGATGCCCGTGGCCCAGCAGCATGTCCCCGCGTGGTCTCGGAGCCTCAACCGCAGACGACCCCCTCAGGGTAGATATGTTTTCTCTGGCCATTGAAGCGCTCCTTGGTTTGCTGGAAGGAGGGCTTACGGATCTGCATGGCCGAGAGTTTCAGCCTGAGTTCACGACCCCGTGAAGCTTAGCGCACGGATTGAAATCGCGGCCATCGAGGGGATGCACCCGGCTCGAAGGGCGCGAGCCGAGCTGGGCAACCGCTGCATGCGCCGCGCATCGTGAACGCCCATCGGGAACATGTAGTGCACCGTACAGTTGCCGAGGATCGCGCGGGCCCGTTGGGACCGCTCCAATCCCCGAGGACGATGTTCATGACCAATATCAAGCCCGCACTCTGGGCCACGATTTCTCTTGCTGCGCTGACCCCATCGTTCGGCGCTTCAGCCTTGGCGCAGACGGCCTCTTCAGCCTCGACGTCCATGTCGGATGACAGCGGAACGATGCAGCGGTCCGACAAGGATATGCGACGCGTCCTGGAGAAGCTCCACGCACTCGGCGCAAAGCCCATCGGCACGCAATCGGTCGAGGAGACCCGAAAAGGTCCGACGCCCGCCGACGCGGTCAAAGCCGTCCTGAAGGATGAAGGGAGAGATGCAGCCGCCTTGATGGCCAAACTCAAGGTGGCCAAGAAGGACATGACCTATCCGACGGGGGGCGGCCAGCAGCCGATCCGAATCTACACGCCCGAGGGTTCGGGCGGTCAGCCCAAGCCGGTGGTTGTCTACTACCATGGCGGCGGATGGGTCATCGCCGACCTCGACACCTACGAGTCGTCCGCCATGGCGATGGCCCATAAGACCGGGGCGATCGTGGCCAGCGTCGAATATCGTCACGCGCCGGAGAACAAGTTTCCGGCTGCGCACGAGGACGCCTTCGCGGCCTACCAATGGGTCGTGCAAAATGCCGGTCAGTTTGGCGGCGATCCGCAGCGCCTGGCCCTCATGGGCGAGTCCGCCGGCGGCAATCTGGCCACCAACGTAGCGATCATGGCCCGGGACCAGAAGGTCGAGGCGCCGCTCCATATGGTGCTCGTCTACCCGGTGGCGGGCGCCAACACCGATACGCCGTCCTACCAGAAGAACGCCCACGCCATGCCGCTGAGCAAGCCGGCCATGGAATGGTTTTTCCAAAACACGGTGTCGAAGGATGCTGATCGGAACGACCCGCGCCTCGACCTGGTCGGCAAGGCCGATCTGAAGGATCTGCCTGACGTCACCCTGATCACCGCCGAGATCGACCCGCTGATGTCGGAGGGCAAGGCCCTGGCGGACAAACTGAAGCAGGCTGGATCGAAGGTGAAGTATGAGAACTTCTCCGGCGTCACACACGAGTTCTTCGGCATGGACGCTGTGGTGAAAGACGCCGGGAAGGCGCAAGAACTTGCGGCTGCCGATCTCAAGCATGCCTTCTCTGAGGGCGCCACCGGCGCGGTCAAGGGGCGCACACCGGCGAAGCAATAAGGCCAGAGACACCGTGAAGGACTGCCCAGCTCCAGGGCAGTCCTTCCGACTCAATCTCCCGTTTGCTGAGCCAGTTGGAATCGTACGGCCCGACTGGGCCAGCTCTCCTTCCACTTTCCGCTGAGCGAAGAGCCCAGGGTTCTGCCTGGGCCCAGCGCTGGTCAGCTACGGCATCAGAACCGCATCCACAACGTGGATCACCCCGTTCGACTGCATCACATTAGAAATAGTTACGCGAGCCGTGTTGCCTTTGGCGTCCTCGACAAACAGTGACTTCCCGCTCTTGCCGGGAAGGACGGTCAGCGGCTCACCTTGAACGGTCTTAAGAGTGGCCCTTCCTCCGCCTTGCTTCACCATCCTCATCAGGTCCTGCGCTGAGTAGTTGCCGGCCACGACGTGGTAGGTCAGCACCTTTGTCAGTGTGCCCTTGTTCTGCGGTTGCACGAGGTTGTCGACCGTACCGGTCGGCAGCTTTGAAAATGCGCCATTGGTCGGGGCGAACACCGTGAATGGGCCGGGACTGGCGAGGGTGTCGACGAGGCCAGCCGCCTTGACCGCCGCCACTAGCGTCGTGTGATCCTTTGAGTTCACGGCATTCTCAACGATGGTCTTGGTCGGATACATGGGGGCGCCGCCGACCATTACCGTTCTGGCCAGAGCCGAGCCCGACAGCGTCAGCGATGCGGCGAGCGCAAGGGCGGCGCAGGCTTGAGGGCGAATAAGCGAGGTCATCGTGGGTCTCCCTGATGGCCCTCAATCTGGGGCCCACATCCGACTACGACCGCAAAGAGCAGCGCGTTTCCGAAAACCTGCGGAAAAAGGATCAACTCCGCGTGATGGGGGAGCTCCACGGGTCGAGGTTCTCTAAGTTGGCCGGCTCGGGCGACCTGGGCCCGAGCCTAAGCCCCTTTTGGCCCCAAGAACAATAACGGCAGGGCCCGCCCGCCTCTGCGGCGGCTTTTTGGATCAGCTTCATCCAAGCACTTTACATCGTTAGCACCCCCTGTTCGCACCGAGTTTGCTCCCAGCTGACTACCAGCGCACACAGCGCTCGCTGTTCGACCCCACGTTCAGAATCTCTAACAGCCCTCCCCAGGCGGGAGGAAAGGCCCAGGAGATGATTTCCTCCTGGGCCGCCCGCCGTTTAGCATTTGGCCAGCTAGGGGCGCTATCGTCGTGGCCCGCGCTCCTCACGGAGAACAGGGGCTGGATGCCAGACGGTAGCCTGTGCTCTCCGTTTCGCTCGTCATGTTGACTGAGCGCGGCTAGCTCGGCTGCCGCCTGTGCGGCTCCGAGGGGCAGGGTGAGGCTGTTGAAGGTTTTTGGCCGTCAGCGACACGAAAGCCGGCCGACATGGCGTGGACAGTCCAGGGCGGCGAGAAGGGGCGGCGCGCTATGGCGTGCACGCCTCGCCCACGGCGCTGATGACCTGCTTGGTAACCTCCGCGCGCGACAGCCAGCATCTCCACTTCATCGTCGGCGGCAATGGTGGCTATACCGCAGCCTCACGCCTGTTGAAGCGCGATTGAGCCGGCCGGCGAGCGCAGCCGCGCCGCCCGCAAATAGACGAGGCGCCATGCGCCACGCGGCGCGGCGCTCGGCCAGGTGCAGTCGGTTGTGCGGCGTGGTGCGTCGGCCACAGCGCCGGCGGCCTAACTTTCACATTGCGGCAATCGGCCGCTTGTGAACCTATCCGGGCCGCATGTTACGCCCCGTGTGGCGCTAGAGGCGAACCTAGTGATGACGCAACCCCGCGTGCTGATCCTTGAAGACGAGTTTTTCGTGGCCCTGGATCTTGAAGCGATCGTGCAGGCGCATGTGCCTCGCGCGGAAATCGTTCTGTGCACGTCCGTGGTCGAGGCGCAGGCCGCGCTGGCCAAACCGATTCGGGTGGCCCTGCTTGACGTCGATGTGCATGACGGCAAATCCTTTTCGGTCGCCGAAGCCCTCGTCGCGCGCGGCATTCCATTCGCGTTCGTGTCGGCGTCGTCGCCCGGCGCGGTTCCCGACGCTCTGTCCCACGCTCCCTTTGTGGCGAAGCCCTACGCGGCGCCGCTGCTTCAACAAACGTTGAGCGCCATGATCGGGCGAGTTCCTCACCATGACTGAGCGGTTCACAGGTGCGCAGGGCGCCGCGGCGCACGGCTATGGCGACGAGCCCCTCAGGTCAGACCCGAGTGAAGAGGTGAAAGTTGCGGACCGGCTCCGGCGCGCACAGGAGCTTGGCGGCGCGATCCCTTATGAGTGGGACAGCCGAACGAATGCTCTGATCGCGCCGCGCGCCTTTGGTCGGCTGTACGGCCTTGGCGAAACTGACCCATTGACCTATGACGCCGTCGTCGCCCGCATCCATCCCGACGACCAGGCGAAGAGCAAAGCCGCTCACCGCCGGGCGATCCAGACGGGCGGCTCCTACGAGCAGGAATACAGGGTCGTTCGGGCGCATGACCGAATCGGGTGGCTCTTGGTCCGCGGCGAGGCGACGCGCGACGCGCAGGGCCGGGCGGTGGGGCTGGCCGGCGTCGCCATGGACATCACCTCCAGGAAACAGGCGGAGATCGCGCTGCGTCAGCGCGAAGCGGAGCTTGCTGAACGCCAACAATTCATCAGCAATGTTTTGGCCAGTTCCGACGACTGCATCAAAGTGCTCGATCTCGACGCCCGCCTTCAATTCATGAGCGAGGGGGGCATGCGGGTGATGGAGGTGGACGACTTCGGCAAAATCGAAGGCTGCTCATGGCCTGCCTTCTGGAGCGGCGAGGGGCAGGATTTCGCGCGAGCGGCGGTGGAGGCCGCCACAGAGGGCAAAACCGGCCGGTTTGAGGGCTTTTGTCCGACGCTGGCGGGCACGCCGCGCTGGTGGGACGTGGTGGTCACGCCGATCCGCGACGCCAGCGGCAAAGTCGAGCGCCTGCTGTCGATCTCGCGCGACATCACCGCCCGCAAAGAGGCCGAGGACGCGCTACGATTGGCCCAGGAGCGCGTCGAACTGGCGATGGCGGCCGGCAAAGTCGGCACCTGGGTGTGGGACCTCAAAGCCGGCGTGATCACCGCCGATGAGCGCCTGGCTGAGATGTTTGGGGTGGATGCCGCGCAGGCGGCGCAGGGCGCGCCGGTGGCGGCTTTCACGCAAGCGGTGCACCCCGACGACCGCGACCGCGTCCACGCGATCATGGCCGAGGTCATCGCCAAAGGCGGCTTTTATGAAGTGGAGCACCGCCTGGGCGACGCCAACGGCGCGCCGCGCTGGGTCGTGGCGCGGGGCGAATGCCAGCTCGACAGCGCCGGTCGCCCGGCGCGCTTTCCCGGCGCGACCGTGGACATCACCGCCTTGAAGCGGGCGGAGGAAGCGCGTGAGTTGGTGACTCGCGAGCTGGCGCATCGCATCAAAAACATCTTCGCGGTGGTGAATGGCATCGTGGCGATGTCCGCCCGCAGCGAACCGGAGGCGAAACCCTTCGCCGATCGCCTGCGCGAGCGGCTCACCGCTCTGGCCCAAGCGCATGAGTATATTCGGCCCCATTCGCCGCAAAGCCGCAGCCCGGCCCATGCGCAGCAGACCGTGCAGGGCCTGCTGCGCCTTCTATTGGCGCCCTACCTGCAAGCTGGACAGGAGCGGATCGTGCTGCACGGGGCGGACGTGACCATCGGCCCCAAAACCGCCACTGCGCTCGCCCTGATCTTCCATGAGCAAGCCACGAATGCGGTGAAATACGGCTCGCTTTCAAGCGCCACCGGCTCCGTCGACGTCACGGCGGAACATACAGGCGCGTATTTTCGGCTGCAGTGGCGGGAGGTCGGCGGGCCGCCCATCGACCACAAGCCCGAGCGACGCGGCTTTGGAACGGAACTCGCCGCTCGCAGCGCGGCCAGCCAGCTCGGCGGCGCATTGTCGCATGACTGGGCTGAACGGGGCCTCATCGTGCGGCTGACGCTGCCGGTGGACAGACTCCATGTGTGATGGCAGGACGTGCGACGGATCCAAATCCCGCATTCGAGCTTGGCCGCGAGTGCGGCAGCGACGATTATGACCGCGTCATCGCGCTGTCTAACACCCTGCCCGCCAGCGGCGAACCGCTAGCGTTCCACGCGCTAACCGGCAGAGGATGCGCGACCTGCGCAGCTTGCGTGACACCGCTCCACACTGTGTTTCCACGTACGCCACGACGATTGCGTTATGCTCAAAGTGCAGTCGCTCGGCACATTGTTGAAACGCCAAAGCTTGGATTGCGCGATGCTGCGTGTTATGCGGCTGGGCCACCCAAGGGGTACTGAATGGTTTTGATGCGCCGCGCTACGTCGGTTCAGACGCTTCTTGCTGCCCTTGTTGCCTGTCTGCTTATGCCCGTCCTCTTTTTCACGGGCGTCCTCCTCAGCCGATATGCCGAAGGCGAGCGGGCCCGTCAGCAAGCGGACGCGCTGGATATTGCGAGGCAGCTCGCCAGCGATGTTGATCGCGAGTTGGCGGGCCTCCAAGGCGCGCTGCAGGTGATGACGACCTACATCAGCCTCGACGCGAAGGACTGGTCCGTTGTGTACCGGCAAGCGACTGAGGTGAAGCAATTCTTAGGCGTCGAATCGTTTTCAAGGACGCCAGCGGCCAGCAACACGTGAATACCCGTTTTTCCTTTGGGACGTCGTTGCCCTCCTCACTGCCGCAGGGAGACCGCCGCGCATTGGCGGAGATGAAGCCGGTCATCTCGGACCTGTTTATGGGTGCGACGGCCGGTCGACCCATCTTGAGCCTGAACGCACCCGTGATCCGCCAAGGCGAAGCCGTCGGTCTCGTAAACATGGCAATCGAGCCAAATCGGCTCTCGGCTGTGTTGCGCTCCAGGCTCCTGCCTCAGAACTGGGTCGCGGCGCTGGTGGATGGAGCGGGCAAGGTTGTGGCGCGCTCTCGCTCCCCGGAACAGTTCATCGGCCAGACTGCGACGGTCGACCTCCTTGAGAACACGACCGGGCAACAGGGCACTTGGGCTGGCACTACCAAGGAAGGGACGCCGGTTCTTTCGGCCTACGCGCGATCCTCGCTGTCTGGCTGGCGAGTCGCCGTCGGTGCGCCAGTTGCGGCGATAGAAGCCCCGTTTCGGCGGTCACTGTGGTGGCTGCTCTTCGGTGGTGGCTCGGTCCTGGCATTAGCGACCCTCGCCGCAGGCTGGTGCGGGCGGCAGATTTCCAAGTCCCTTCGTGCGGTCGCTGAGCTGGCAATCTCTGTGACCCGCGCAGAACCTATCGCGCCGCTCCAGACTCGCTTGAAGGAAGTCAACGCGATCTCACAGGCGCTGAGCCAAGCGGCGACCGATGTGGCTCGCCAGACCGCGGGACGAAATCAAGCTGAAGCAAGCCTACGCGCCGAGACGGATCGCTTAGATGCCTTGAACCGCGTCGGCCAAATGATCTCGTCGGAACTGGACCGACAGGCCCTAGTGCAAAAGGTCACCGATGCTGGCGTCGAACTGTCCGGCGCTGCGTTTGGATCATTCTTCTATAACGTCGCCCAAGGAGGGGAGACCCTGACCCTCTACACAAGATCCGGCGTTCCGCGAGAAGCTTTCTCCAATTTCCCTATGCCGCGCGGCACGCACGTCTTCGCACCGGCCAGTCCTGCGGGCGAGCTTCGCTCGCCAGCGAGCTTCCCCAAGGCGTGCAGGATGTCTTCTGTCGTAAAGGGCTTTTCGACGAAACTCGTATGCGCCAGCGGTTCGACTTCATCGCTATCATATCCGCTGATGAAAATCACCGAGACGGCGCGCAGCAAACGGCATTGCGCCGCCAGAACATCGCCGCGCCGGTCCGGCAGGCCGATATCGATGATGAGCAGGTCAATGTCAGGGTTTGCTGAAAAGATCGCCAAACCCGCCCCGGCGCTGCTGGCGCAAATGACGCCATGTCCCTGCTCGCGCAGCACTTCAGCCAAAGAAAGCGCCACGAAGGGCTGATCATCGACTACAAGGATCGTCAGGCGTTTCGGCACGGGCCATTCTCCAGCCTCACCACCGCAGCGTTTCATACTCTTTGGCGCCGTCAACTTGGGGATCTCACGTACCGCGGTCGGCGGTCCAGTCCTGCTTTGCCGCATGCTGGCGAACGACCTTGGCCATCCTACCCGCCGGGCACCAACCCCGACGTTTCGTCTTACCGGCTGTTGAGCGATCGTGTTTGCGCCTCGCCAGCAAGGCGACGCCCTCTTTGCGCTTGCCGCAATCGTCGCGTTCGGTCGGGAGCGGGGCCATACTTTGCTCATTGCATAGGGCCGATCCTAAGCTAGCCAGCGTGGAGAGACGCTCGACTTCTCCCGACCGGGGAAGCCGACCACAACGCCTTCATCGAGAGACTGAACGGCAAGTTCCGGGCGGAGTGCCGTCTTTAGTGCAATCGTCGCCGCAGCGGACCGTTCCAAAGCGCTAAGCGCGATCCGGGAGAGCAGCAGCCGAGCTGAAACGACGAAAAATTCTAATCAAAACGTCGATATCCGGAACCTTGGTCCAGAGAAAACGTCGTTTGCTCAGGGGGCCACAAAAGGAACATCGAAATGGGAACTCGTAATCCCCGCTGTATCATGCAATCGGTTCCTGTCGTACAATCGCCAGAACACACCTCCACGTCTCCTGGCGATCATGGCGAGACGTTTCTGGATGTTGAACTGAGCCCGAAGAACCAGCAAGACCTAATAACGTTGCTTCAGCTCGATTTGGCTCCCTTGAGCCCGCTGGCTATGAACCACACCTTTCTCGGATTCACCATCATCGGGTGGCTCGTCGCGCCCCAGGAGTTGATTGGATTTTTCGGCATTGAGGAAGCCGTAGAGCGTTGGCACCGCCAGTACGAGAGTTCAAGTGAACGGCGTTCACTGCGCCGCGCCAGCTCTCACTGACGGCAGAACAGAGCGGATAATGTCAGACGGGAGCCACTATACAGCCCGGGGCAGAAAGCACCGCCGCCGTTCCGAGATAAATCACCGTCAAGGGTTGGAACAGGTCGATCGCCTTTTTATCATCGCCAGCAGGGGGGCGACACCCGAGAGAGGATGATGAGAACATCTTAATCGGCAGCTTGCGCTTATCGAAACTGGGCCGTTCAGATTATCGCATCGACCTTTGGTGACGTGCGATCCTGACCGAAGCGTGGGGAGGTGAGTACCGCCCACCTCCCCAATCCGAGTGCTCCCCTCTCGGCGCGACCGTCAAAGGGAGCCGATGCTGAACACACTGCTGGCCAGTCAGGTTGCAGCGGCAGGCCAAAGGGCGCTTCCGCACCTGTCCCATCAACGCGGGACGTCAGGTTGTCGCAGCCTGTGCTGATGCTCGCCATGCAGGCGGCTCAAGCGTTTCTGGAGGGAAAGGAACTAAATACACGGCATCTTTGTTGATATCCGTCAACGAGTGGAACGAACAATCGTGTGGAGTGGTGGAATGTCTCAGCCGAACAGCCCAGTGGCGGTCGCCTCAACGCGCGGCGGAGAAGCAGGAGCCACAATCGAGTCCTCCCACTCAGCCATATCCTGGGCTTCGATCATTGCGGGCGGCGTCATAGCGGCCGCTCTGTCGCTGATCCTCCTTTTGGTCGGGGTCGGCTTGGGGCTGACGTCCATTTCGCCGTGGGCCAACTCAGGCGTCAGCGCCACCACCTTCACCGTTTGGGCTGCGGTTTGGCTGATCATCGTCCAATGGCTGTCATCGGCGCTCGGTGGCTATCTCTCTGGCCGTCTGCGGACCAAATGGGTCGGGGTCCATAACGACGAGGTGTTCTTTCGCGACACCGCCCATGGATTGTTGGCCTGGGCGGTTGCGACGCTGCTGACAGTCTCGGTTGTCGCCTCGGGAGCGACCGGTGTCCTCAGCAGTGGGGCTCAGGCCGTGGGCGGGGTGCTGTCAGGGGCGGCTCAGGGCGCCAGCCAGGCAGCCGGACAGGCCGCATCCTCCATTGATCCCAACGCTTATCTGCTGGACGGTCTGTTTCGTTCAAACAAGCCGAACCCGAGTGGGACTGAGCAGGAGGCAAAGGCTGAAGCCGGCAGGATCCTGCTGACCAGCGTCCGCAACGGTTCGATCGAGCCTGCTGACAAAACCTATCTTGCGCAGATGATAGTGAGCCGAACCGGCCAATCCCAGCAGGAAGCCGAAAAGCGGGTTGATGACGCGATCGCCAAGGCGAAGGACGCGGCCGCCAAGGCCAAGGATGCGGCCGACCAGGCCAGGAAAGCCGCGGCAAAGATGGCATTCTACAGCTTCTTCTCAATGCTTCTTGGCGCTTTCATCGCGTGCGCTGCGGGGGCAGTCGGCGGGGCCCAACGTGACGAGTGGTGAGCCAGGCACGGGGTGGGGTGCGCGCGGGGCAGCCTTGGGACTGCCGGAACCAGACCTCGCCTGAGTCGTTGTATCGGCGCTACGTAACGACCAACCAGTGAGAGAGCCCTGCAGCAGATCGCCCTTGCTGCAGGGCTTCTTTGTACCGAGGGTTAGGCAGTGGACGACGCCATTTCGACGATAAGCTGGAGAGCCTCGACCTGCTTGTCAGTCAGACCGTTGCCGCCCCCAATCTTTGTCTCGGCCGCGCCCACAGCTAAGGCAAGATGTTAGCCGAGCCCGTCGTTGTCCTGGCATTTCGGGTCGAAAGCGGCTTCAACCGGCCTTTTTCCCGTCCGTGCACGTCGTCGTGATCCGGGGCCCGTCCCGCTAAGCTGGGAAGGGTTTAGCCTACGGGCGATTTTGCCGTTGCATCCGTGCTTGCAATGAGGCGCTCCGCCGCTTCGTCAGCCCATCGAGGCCCAGAAGAGCTCTAAGCGTACAAGCCATAGCCGAGCATTGCCCAACTGCCCCAGTATCGAAGCAGGCGTAGCCAGATCACGGGCGCAAGAGACATTGAACCCTTCTGGCTCTGTCGGTCGACGTATTCTTCAGTTGCAGCAGCCGATCAAAGAGCGCTAGCGTCGCGGGTTTATGAAGTCCGGGATTGCAACTGCAATGTTCCATTCAGGTCTTGAACCTTGAGACGCTGTCGCGTCATGTGAGGCCAGACAGGAATCTACTATGGAGAAAGCTGCTTTCGCTTACGCATTCAGGTCGTGTCCCACGGAGTGGTGTAGCTGGCCTGGCTGGCACAGCGTCCTCGGGCAGAGCCGAGTCTGTCAGGCTGCCGCCACGGGCAGGATGACGGTGG
>NZ_JBTAMK010000012.1:0-143920 GCF_054796215.1 Alsobacter sp. SYSU BS001988
TGTGCTTCCACGCGCGGGTGTACTAGTTGTTGTGGTTGATTAAGATGCTGGGCCGCGACGGGGCGGGCCGGGCGGGCCCCCCCCCCCCGCTTCGCCAACGAGCGCCGAAGGCGCCGATCCCTGGAGGAGACACCATGCACGAAGGCCATCATCACGCACACGAGCACGAGGACCGCTGGCGCGGACCTTCACAGGGGCCGGGCGGACCGCTCAGCCGGCGCAACTTCCTCCGGCGCTCGTCGGAGGTCGCGTTCGCGGCGGCCGTGACGATCACCTCGGCCGGCGCGCTGCTCAACTCGGCGGAAGCCTGGGCGATGGAGGTGAAGAGCCTGCAGCCCGCCACCATGAAGACCCTGATCCTCATGGCGCGCGACATCTACCCGCACGACAAGGTGCCGGACCGGTTCTACGCCATCGCGGTGAAGGCCTATGACGAGAAGGCCGGCAAGGACCCGGCCTTCAAGGCGATGATCGAGACGGGCGTCGCGGGGCTGAACGCGGCCGCCGGACCGGGCGGCTATTCGGGCGTCGGCTGGGAGGCGCAGCGCGTCGCGTTGCTGCGCGCCATCAGCGCCTCGCCGATGTTCGAGACGGTCCGGTCGGGGCTCGTCGTCTCCCTCTACAACCAGCCGGAGATCTGGCCGATCTTCGGCTATGAGGGCGAGTCCTACTCCAAGGGCGGCTACATCGCGCGCGGTTTCGACGACATCGACTGGCTGTAGCCAGGCGGCGCATCGCGAACGCGGACGAGACCGGACGAGGAGAGGGACGAGACCATGGCTGCGAAATTCGACAACAACGACGACAGCGTCGTCGTCATCATCGGTTCGGGCGCGGGCGGCGGCACGCTCGGCAACGAACTCGCCCAAAAGGGCGTCAACGTCGTGATCCTGGAGGCGGGAGCCCGGCACGAATACGATTCCTTCCTGAACGACGAGTGGGCCAGCTTCTCCCAGCTCGCCTGGACCGACGCCCGCACCACCTCCGGATCCTGGAGGGTGGCGAAGAACTTCCCCAACCTGCCGGCCTGGATCGTCAAGGCGGTGGGCGGCTCCACCACGCACTGGGCGGGCGCCTCGCTGCGCTTCCAGGAGCACGAGTTCAGGGGACTGAGCACCTATGGCAGGGTGCCGGGCGCGAACCTCCTCGACTGGCCCATCACGCTGGCCGAGATGGAGCCCTTCTACGCGGCCGCCGAGGAGAAGATGGGCGTGACCCGCACCGGCGGTCGGCCCGGCCTGCCGGGCAACAACAACTTCAAGATCCTCAAGGCCGGAGCCGACAAGCTCGGCTACAAGGAGTGTCACACGGGCCGCATGGCCATCAATTCGACGCAGCGCGACGACCGCAACTCATGCCAGCAGACCGGCTTCTGCTTCCAGGGCTGCAAATGGGGCGCGAAATGGTCGACGCTCTACACCGAGATCCCCAAGGGCGAGGCCACCGGCAAGCTCGAGGTCCGGCCGCAGAGCCACGTCATGCGCATCGAGCACGACGCGTCCGGCAAGGTGACCGGCGTGATCTACGCCGACAAGGACGGCAAGGAGCAGCGCCAGAAAGCCCGCATCGTCGCGGTCGCCGGCAACTCCATCGAGAGCCCGCGCATCCTACTGAACTCGGCGAGCTCCAAGTTCCCGGACGGCCTCGCCAACTCCTCCGGCCAAGTGGGCCGCAATTACATGCGGCACATGACCGGGTCGGTCTATGCGGTGTTCGACAAGCCGGTGCACATGTACCGGGGCACCACCATGGCGGGCATCATCCAGGACGAGGCGCGCCATGATCCGAGCCGCGGCTTCGTCGGCGGCTACGAGATGGAGACGCTCTCGCTCGGGCTGCCTTTTATGGCCGCCTTCCTGGACCCCGGCGCCTGGGGACGCGAGTTCACCAGCGCGCTCGACGGCTACTCCAACATGGCCGGCATGTGGCTTGTCGGCGAGGACATGCCGCAGGAGACCAACCGGATCACGCTCAGCGCCGTAAAGGACAAATACGGCATGCCCGTCGCGGACGTGCATTTCGACGATCATCCCAACGACGTCGCGATGCGCAACCATGGCTACGGGCAGGGCTCCAAGCTGTATGAGGCGGTCGGAGCGACCCGCACCTTCCCGACCGTGCCCTATCCGTCGACGCACAATCTCGGCACCAACCGGATGAGCGAGAAGCCGCGCGACGGCGTCGTCAACAAGTTCGGCCAGGCCCACGACGTGAAGAACCTGTTCGTCTCCGACGGCAGCCAGTTCACGACCGGGGGCGCGGAGAACCCGACGCTCACCATCGTGGCGCTGGCGATCCGGCAGGCCAACCACATCGCCGAACAGATGAAGGCCCGCACCATCTAGGCGTCCGGGCGACGCGTCCTCTCCCGCCGCCGCCTATTCCGGGTGGCGGCGGTTCCATTCCAGCGTATAGGCGGCGCAGGACGCGTCGAGCTCGGCCCGGTCCAGGACGCCGCCGGGTCGGGCGCGGGTGGGGCCGGCCGCCTGGAACGGCACATAGCGCTGATGCGCCATGCGCCAGAGGCGCCGCAGCTCGGCCAGCGGCTCGGGGTCGTCGTCCACGCGGATGTCCATCGCGGGGTAGACCTCGGTGGTCCAGATCCTGAGCGCGGCGGACTGCTTGCCGCGCTTGTCTCCGCCCGCCTCCTGGCCAGCCTCCAGGGCGCGCAGGAGGCGCTCGTCGAAATCGAGGGCGCCGTTCTCCTGGTAGCTCTGCAGCGTGTCGGCCACGACCTGCGGACCGGCCAGCATGTTGCCGGCGACCGAGACGCCGGTCGCGCTCAGCGAGCCGCGCCAGTCGACGCAGTCGGCCCCGGTGAAGACGGCCGTCTCGCCGTCGCGGTCGACGACATGGGCCTGCCGGTTCGACGCGCCGGGGTCCGCCGCGACCAGGATCGCGAGAGTCTCGGCCGCGCTGCGGCCCTCCTTGAGGAGCTGCAGCCCGTCCACGCCGAAGAACGGGTTGACGAAGGACTGGGTGGCGATCGCGCCGACGCGGCCGCAGCCATAGGGCACGCGTGCGCCGACCGCGAAGGCGCAGGTCGTGACCGCGACGCCATAGGCGCCGGTCCGCGGATCGCGGGCGACGATGGACCATGTCATGAGGCGGAATTCTCCGGTTGCATCGCGCCCAGACTACCGGGCGCGACGCCCGCCGCAACGCCGTCAGGAGCGGAAGAACGCCAGGAGGTCGGCGTTGATCATCGCAGGCTGCGTCGTGCACATGCCGTGCGGCTGGCCCTTGTAGACCTTCAGGGTTCCGTTCTTCAGCAGCTTGGACGACAGCATGGCGGAATCGGCGATCGGGACGATCTGGTCGTCGTCTCCGTGCATCACCAGGGCAGGGACCTCGATGCGCTTGAGGTCGTCGGTGAAGTCGGTCTCCGAGAAGGCCTTGATGCAGTCGTACTGCGCCTTCGCGCCGCCCATCATGCCCTGGCGCCACCAGTTGTCCATGATCCCCTGCGAGACCGTCGCGCCGTCGCGATTGAAGCCGTAGAACGGGATCGGCACCTCCCGGTAGAACTGCGCCCGGTTGAGGGCCACCTGGGCGCGGAAGCCGTCGAAGACCTCGAGCGGCGTGCCGCCCGGATTGGCGTCGGACTTCACCATGACGGGCGGCACGGCGCCGATCAGGACGGCCTTGGCGACGCGGCCCGCCCCGTGCCTGGCGACGTAGCGCGCCACCTCGCCGCCGCCCGTCGAATGCCCCACATGGATGGCGTCGCGCAGGTCGAGATGGGCGGCCAGCGCCGCCACGTCGGCGGCGTACGCATCCATGTCGTTGCCGTCGGCGGTCTCCGTCGAGCGGCCGTGTCCCCGCCGGTCATGGGCGATCACCCTGAAGCCCTGGCCGAGGAAGAACAGCATCTGGGCGTCCCAGTCGTCCGCGCTGAGCGGCCACCCATGATGGAACACGATCGGCTGTCCCTGGCCGAAATCCTTGTAGAAGATCTGCGCGCCGTCCTGCGTCGTGATGATGCTCATTCCATGCTCCCGTTGCGTGCATCGACATGCGCACCCGGAACGCCCCGAAGCCTTCTAAGCAGGATTTCGGCCAGGAGCCACGCCCCGGCGCGCCGAATGTCGAAAGCGCAAACCGGGATGACGCAGACGTGACGAGGGCGCTGACTTCGGTCAGGCCGCAACCTAGAAAACGTGAGCTTCCCCGCCCACGATCAGGTGCACGACGGTGCCCACCTCCGGGGCGCCGAAGCTCGGCAGCTTCAGCGCGAGGCTCATCGCGCCGTCGCCGACCGAGACGGTGACGGCGCAGTCGGCGCCCTCGAAGCGGGAGTCGGTCACCACGCCCGGCACGGCGCGCCCGTCGCGTCCGACGGGCGAGGTGGACTCCAGCGAGGGGCTGGCGTGCACCATCACTTGCTCGGGCCGCAGCATCACCTCGACCGGCCCGACCTTGCCGCGCGTGGCGGCCGGGATGCGCCCGAGCGCGCAGTCCACGTAGCCTGGGCCCGCATAAGCCAGGATGAGGATGGCCCGGCCGAGAAACACGGCCGTCTCCTTGGTGAGGGGGCGCAGATAGAGGTCGCGCGGCGGGCCGACCTGGGCGAAGAGGCCGTCGCGGATGACCGCGACCTGGTCGGCGAAGGACAACGCCTCCGCCTGGTCATGCGTGACCAGGATGCTGGCGACGCCGGCGCTCTGCAGCGCATGGGCCACCACCTCGCGCACGCTCTGGCGCAGGCTGGCGTCGAGCGCCGAGAAGGGTTCGTCGAGGAGCATCAGCCGGGGCCGCCGGGCCAGCGCCCGGGCGAGGGCCACGCGCTGCTGCTGCCCGCCCGAGAGCTCGTGCGGCCGGCGCGTGGCGAGGCGCTGCTCGAGCTCCACCGCTTCGAGCAGGGCGGCGACGCTGGCCTCCTTGTCCGCCCCCTTGTCGAGGCCGAAGCTGATGTTCTCGGCCACGTCGAGATGCGGGAAGAGCGCGCCGTCCTGCGACACGATGCCGATGCCCCGCTTGTGGGCGGGGATGATGCGCGGGCCCTTGGCCAGCACCTCGTCGCCGAAGGCGATGACCCCGGCGTCCGGCGCCTCGAACCCGGCGACCAGGCGCAGCAGCGTCGACTTGCCCGAGCCCGATGCGCCCACGACGGCCGTGCGGCTGCCCGCCGGCACGTCGAGGTCGACGCCGCCCACGGCCGTCACATGGCCGAAGCGCTTGGACACGCCCCTGATCCGCAGGTCGCTCATCGGCCGGAGATCCGTCGGGACTGGGCGTGCAGCACCAGGGTGAGGGGCAGCGAGGCCACCACCATCGCGGCCGCATAGGGCGCGGCGGCGGCGTAGTCGATCTCGCCGGTGAGGGACCAGAACGCCGTCGCCAGCGTGCGGGTCCCGCTCGGCGCCAGCATCAGGGTCGCGGTCAGCTCGGTGGCCGCGCCCAGCGTCACCAGCGCGATGCTGGCGGCCGCGCCGGGGGCGGCGAGGCGAAGCGTGATGGCGCAGACCGCCTGGAAGGGCGTGCGGCCGAGCGCCATGGCGGCCCGCTCCAGCTCCACCGGAGCCTGCGCGAGGCTCGGCCGCAGCCCCGCCATGGCGCGCGGCAGGAACAGCAGCGCATAGGCGATCAGCAGCGTCGCCACCGTCTGGTAGAGCGGCAGGGCGACCCGCACCGTCACGGCCACGAGCGCCAGGCCGACCACCACGCCGGGGAGCGAGCCCACATAATAGTGGCAGGCCTCGAGCATGCGCTGGACCCGCCCGGGCGCGCGCACCGACAGCCACGCCATGGGGGCGGCCGCCAGCGTCGTCACGACCGCGCCGGCCAGCGACAGCAGCAGCGTCTCGCCCAGGGCGGAGGCCACCGCCGGGCCCCAGACCTCGGCGCCGCCGATGGCGAGCCATCGGGCGATGATCCAGGAGGGCACGCCCAGGCTGAGCGCGGCGGCCAGCGCCAGCCCCGCCATGCTCGGGATCGCCCACGGCCCCAGCGGCTTGCGATGGGCGACCCGCGCCGCGCCGGGCCCCAGCCGGGCGTAGCGCTCGTCGCCGCGGATGCGCGACTCCAGCCACAGGAGCCCCATGCAGCACAGCACCAGCACGCCGCCCATCATGTTGGCGGCGGGCGCGTTATAGGCGGACTGGAACTGGTCCATGATGGCGGTCGTGAAGGTGTCGTAGCGCACCAGCGCATAGAGGCCGTATTCGGCCAAGAGGTGCAGAGCGACGAGCAGCGAGCCGCCGCAGACGCCGAGGCGCAGCTGCGGCAGCACCACCTGGAAGAACACGCGCCAGGGGTCGAGCCCCAGCGAGGCGGCCGCGTCCTCGAGCGCCGGATCCAGCCGCCGCAGCTGCGCCGCGACGGGCAGGTAGAGGAAAGGCGAATAGGCGAGCACGGAGACGAGCGTGGCCGCCCAGAGGCCGCTCATGCCGGGGGCGAGGGTCGTCCAGGCGTAGCTCTGCACGAAGGCCGGCACCGCGAGGGGCGCGACCGCCAGCCATGACCAGACCGGGGCGAAGCGCAGGTCCGTTCGCTCGGTCAGCCAGGCGGTCGCCACGGCCAGCGCGATGGCGGGCGGCAAGGTGCACAGTTCGAGCAGGACGGTGTTGACCAGCAACTCCCCCACGCGCGGGCGCAGCACGAGGGCGACGGCGTCCGTCCAGCCGGTCTGCACGGCGATCAGGGCCACGAAGCCGAAGGGCAGCAGCGACAGGAGCGCCACCAGCACGGCGGCGGCGACGACCGGGGCGCGGCCGCCATGGCTGAGCCGGCCGAGCGATGGAGGTCGCTGGCCGGCGCTCATGTCGAGGGGGACGAAGGCGTGTGACATCGGTGTGGGGAACGCGACCTCTCGGGCGCCGCGGCCGTCTCCATGGACGCCGCGGCGCGGTCCTTATAGCAGACCCGCGGCCGTCATCATCTCCGTCACCTTGCGGCTGTTGAGCCGGGCGGGATCGACCTTCGGGGCCTGCAGGTCGGCGAGCGGGACCAGCTTGGCGTTCGACGCCTCGCCCTTGCCCACCGCGTATTCATAGGAGTTTCCGGTGCGCAGGATCTCCTGGCCGCCCTTGCCGGCGATCCATTTCACGAAGGCCTGGGCTTCGGACTGGCGCTTGCTCGAGGCCAGCACGCCGGCGCCGGAGATCGACACGAAGGCGCCCGGGTCCTGGTTGCGGAAATAGTGCACGCCGACATTGCCGCTGTTCTCGCCGGTCTTCGCCTGATCGCCGTAGTAGTAGTAGTGGTAGATCACCGCGCCATCGACCTCGCCGGCGTTGACGCCCTTCATGGCGGCGCTGTTGCCGCGATAGGCCTTGGCGTTCTGCTTCATGCCCTTCAGCCACTCGCCGGCGGCTTCCTCGCCCTTCAGCTCGACGACGGCGCTGACGATCGCCTGGAAATCGGCGCCGGACGGGGAGGCGGCCCAGCGCCCCTTCCAGGCCGGATCGGCGAGGTCCATGACCGACTTCGGGAGCTTGTCGGCCGAGAGCTTGCGCGTGTCGTAGACGAACACCGTCGAGCGGGCGGCGATGCCGATCCAGCGGCCATGCGAGGGCTTGAACGCCTCGGGCACCTGGGCGGCGGCGTCGGCGGCGACGGGCGCGAACAGCCCGGCGCCGTCCACCAGCGCCATGGCGGGCGAGTTCTCGGTCAGGAAGACGTCGGCCGGGGAGTTGGCCCCTTCCTGGACGAGCTGGTTGCCGAGCTGCGTGTCGCCGCCGTTGCGCAGCGTGACCTTGACGCCCGTCTCCTTGGTGAAGGCGTCGGCCCAGGCCTGCGTCAGGCTCTCATGCTGGGCGTTGTAGACCACGATGCCGGCGCCTTCGGCCCGCGCCGGAGCGCCCCCGAAACCGAGGGCCGAGACGGCCAGCGCCGAAGTCGCCGTGACGGCCAGAGCCGCCATGAACCGGAACGCGACAGAATTCATGATCCACCTGGAAGAGTGTTGAGCCGGAGCCTGCAAGCAAGCTTGAGCGCTCTCTTAAACGGCCTGGAGCAAGTGTCAACACAGGTCCGATAAGATTATAGGAGTTCTAAAGTAGCGCGTTACTCGGATCTGATCCGCCGCGTGGGCAGTTTTACTTTAGAAGGATTACACGGTGCGAAGACGACCGGCCCAAAAAGCGGCGGGGCTTCCGTCCTGCGAACGGAAGCCCCGGCCTGGCGTGCGGTGAAAGGTCCCAGCTCAGCGCGGGGACGACCAGCCCTTGTAGTCCTTCACATTGTCGCGGGTGACGAGCTTGGACTCCATCAGGGTCACGGTCTGGGCCGGCTTCTTGCCGTTCATGGCGTCCGCGCCGAGCCGCACCGCGAGCTGCGCCATCGCGTAGGGGTCCTGGCTGGCGGAGGCCTGGATCTGCGGGCTGCCGGCGTCCTTGAGCGCCGCCTCGATGTCGGGCGCGCCGTCGACGGAGGTGATGACGATGCCGGTCCGGTTCAGCTGCTTGGCGGCGAGGTCCGAGCCGATCGCCTGCGGATCGTTGATGGCGAAGACGGCGTCGATCTTCGGGAAGCGGGTGAGGTGGCCCTGCATGACGGCGAGGCCGCCTTCGCGCGACCCCTTGGCGTCCTGGTCGTCGGACAGGATCTTGATGCCGGGCGCCTTCTTGAAGACGGCCTTGCAGCCGTTCACGCGGTCGACCACGGCGGAGACCTGCGGGCCGTTCTGGATGACGACGTCGCCCTTGCCGCCGAGCTTGTCGACGATGTACTGGCACGCGACCTCGCCCGCCTGGACGTTGTTGGTGGTGACGGTGAGGTCCGCGCCCTTGGCGGCGGTGTCCACCGCCACGACCAGCACGCCGGCGGCCTGCGCCTTCTTGATCGCCGGCTCGAGCGCGTTGGCGTCGCCGGGGTTCAGCAGGATCATGTCGACGCCGGCGGCGATGAAATTGTCGATCTGGGTGAATTGCTTGCCGAGGTCGTAGTCGAAGCCGACGGTCGTGACCTTGACGTTCGGGTTGATCTTCTTGGCCTGGTCCTCGGCGCCCTTCGACAGGGCGACGAAGAACGGGTTGCCGAGCGAGCCCAGCGAGACTCCGATGGACTTCAGGTCCTTGGCCGAGGCGGCGCCGGCCGAAAGGGCGACGGCGGCGGCGGCCGCCAGCAATGCGATCTTCATGAGTCTTTCCTCCACGTCCTCCGGTCTGATTGTTCCCGCCGGCCCGACCGAGAAAGGGCTGGGGCGGTGACCGCGGACCCGTTCAGGTGCGCACGGAACCCTTCAGGCGGTAGCGATCCAGCGCCACCGCCCCGATGATGACGAAACCCTTGATGATGAATTGCCAGATGTCGGACACGCCGACGAGAATGAGGCCGTTCGACAATACCGCGATGATCAGCGCGCCGATGAGCGTGCCCCAGATGGACCCGATGCCGCCGACGAAGCTGGTGCCGCCCAGAATGACGGCCGCAATGGCGTCGAGCTCGTAGGACTGGCCGAGCTGCAGGCCGTTGGCCGCGTAGAGGCGCGCCGCCGACATGGCGCCGCCGAGCCCGGCCAGCGCCCCCGAGGCGCCGTAGACGAAGAGCAGCACGCCCCAGACCTTGACGCCGGAGAGGCGCGCCGCGTCGGGGTTGCCGCCGACCGCATAGATGTGGACGCCCAGCACGGTCCGCCGCAGGACGAGCCAGGAGACGAGCACGACCGCGAAGGCGATGACGACCAGCCAGGGCACGCCCAGCACCGAGCCGTTGCCGATGAAGGCGAAGGGCAGCTGCGGGTTGAAGACGGTCTTGTCCTCGCCGAGCAGACGGGCGAAGCCGCGCACCGCGGTGAGCGAGCCCAGCGTCACGATGAAGGGCGGCAGGTTGGCGAAGGCCACCAGGGCGCCGTTGAGCAGGCCGAGCGCGAGGCCCGCCAGGATGGCGACCGGCACGCCGATCCAGCCCCAGCCGGGGATCTTGGAGGCGATGACCGCCGCCATGGCGGCCGCCGCCAGGATCGAGCCGACCGAGAGGTCGATGCCGCCCGTCAGGATCACGAAGGTCATCCCGGCGGCCAGCACGGTGTTGATCGCGGCCTGCTGGGCGACGATCGAGATGTTCTGCCAGCTCATGAACCGGCCGGCGGACCAGGCCTCCGTGAGGGAGCCGGACTCGGCCCAGCCGGACAGCAGCTGGAACAGGATCGCGATCAGCACCAGCACGGGCAGCATGCCGAGCGCCTGCACGGCCGACTTCACGGCGAGGCGCCGGCGGGTCTCCTGCGACGCGATGTCGAGGCTGGCGGTCATGGGGTGAACCTCATGGTCGGGGAGCGTGGCGCGGACCGGGTCATGCGGCGAGCTCCGCAGCTGCGCCGGTGGCGATGGCGCCGATGTTCTCCTGGGTGATCGCCCGGCCGGTCGCGCCGCCCACTTCGCCGGCTATCGCGCCCTCGCGCATGACGAGCACGCGGTCGCAGACGCCGACGATCTCCGGCAGCTCGCTGGAGATCACCACGACGCCCACGCCCGAGCGGGCGAGGTCGTCGATGAGCCGGTAGATCTCCGACTTGGCGCCGATGTCGACGCCGCGCGTCGGCTCGTCGAGGATCAGCACCTTGGGCTTGGTCTCCAACAGGCGCGCGAGCAGCACCTTCTGCTGGTTGCCTCCCGAGAGCGCCCCCACGGGCAAGAGGTCGGTCGGCGCCCTGACGCCGAGCGCCCTGACGGCCGCGCTGGACCGCAGGCGGGCTTTCGCCCGGTCGAGGAAGCCGGCCCATCGGCTGTCGCGGCCGATGACGCCCAGATTGATGTTCTCGCGCACGCTCATGTCGAGGAAGAGCCCGAGATGCTTGCGGTCCTCGGTGAGGTAGACCAGCCCCGCCTCGATCGCCTCGCCGGGCCCTTGCGGCGCGAAGGGGCGCCCGTCCAGCTCGATGGTCCCGGCCACGGGCCGATCCGCGCCATAGATCAGGCGGGCCAGTTCGGTGCGCCCGGCGCCGACGAGGCCGGCGATCCCGAGCACTTCGCCCTGGTGGAGGTCGAACGAGCAGCCCCGCACGCGACGGCCGTCGGCCAGGTCGCGCACCGACAGGAGGACGGGCCCGCGGCTCGCATGGGCGTCGTGCTCCTTCTTGTAGAAGGAGGACAGGTCGCGCCCGACCATCATGCGCACCAGGGCGTCGGCCGACAGCTCGGCGCGGGTGAGCGCGCCCACATGGCCGCCGTCGCGCAGCACGCTGACGCGGTCGGCGAGCTCATAGACCTCGTTCATGCGGTGGCTGATATAGATGATCGCCATCCCCTCGGCGCGCAGCTGCCGGACCAGGGCGAAGAGCGCCTCCGTCTCCCGGGAGGACAGCGACGTCGTGGGCTCGTCCATCACCAGGATGCGGGCCCGCGCGTGCGCCGCGCGGGCGATCTCCACCTGCTGGCGTTCCGCCATGGACAGGCCCGAGACCAGCGCCGACGGGCCGAACTCCACGCCGAGGCGCTCCAGCACCGGGCGGCACTCGGCCGCCATGGCGGCGCGGTCGACGAAGCCGGCCCTCGCGGGCTCGCGGCCGAGCAGCATGTTCTCGGCGACGCTGAGATTGGGCGCGAGCGCCAGCTCCTGGTAGATGATCGCGACGCCCAGCCGGCGCCCGTCCAGCGGGCCGGCGATCGTGACCGGCCTTCCGTCGATCAGGATGGTCCCGCCGGGGTCCGCCTGATAGGCGCCGGACAGGATCTTCATCAGAGTCGACTTGCCCGCGCCGTTCTCGCCCATGAGGGCGTGGATCTCGCCGGCATGGACCTCGAGCGACACGTCGTGCAGCGCCCGCACCCCCGGGAACGTCTTGGAGATGCCGCGCATCTCGAGGACGGGGGCGGCCTGCGTCGGGGCCGGGTACGCGGCCATCACGCCACCTCCATCAGGGTCCGCGACCCTTCGGTCGCGATCCGGGGCTCGTCGCCGGTCAGCACGCCCGTGAGGGGGCTGAAGCTGACATGCAGCGGCAGGCTCGCCGCGCCGATCGCGCCGGCGTCGTGGCCGATGGCCCCGGCCAGGACCGTCGGAGGGCGGCGGGATTCGGCGACGGCGGCGGCGAGCGCCTCCTGGAGCTGCGCGATCAGGCTGTCCAGCAGCACGGGCGCAAGGTCGCCCGCGACGACCACATGGTCGATGTCGAGGAGGTGGACGCTCGTCAGGACCGGGCGCGCCAAGGCGTCCGCGGCGTCGCGGCGCCATTCCGCGAAGCCCTCGGGATCGGCGGCGGCCGCCTCCGCCACGTTCCGGCTCGTGAGGTCCGCCCCGCGCGAGCGCAGATGCCGGGAGAGGGCGGCCAGGGACGCGCGGGCCATCAGGGGCAGGTGTCCCTTGGGGGCAGGGGGCCCTGAGGCCAGCCCGGAGGGTCCCACCGGCATCACGGCCACGTCGCCGGCGTTGGCGTGGCGCCCGCTCAGGGAGTTGCCGCCCAGCACGACGCCGCCGCCGATGGCGGGCCCGACGAAGAGATACAGGAAGTCGTCATGCTCCCGGCCGTGGCCGTAGATCATCTCGCCGACCGCCGCGGCGCTGCCGTCGTTCTCCAGCAGCACCGGCAGCCCCGTCGCGGCGGCCAGCGCGGACTTCGCGTCGAAGCCGTCCCAGGCGGCGAGGGTGGCGCCCGGCAGGTCCAGTTCGGCGAGCCAGCTGCCGAGATTGTAGGGGGTCGCGAGCCCGATCCCGGCGATGCGGGACCGGCGGCTCGGACCCAGCGCCCTGCGGAACCGCCTGACGCTGTCGCTGACGGCCGCGATCGCCGCGGCGGGCTCGGGCAAGGCGTCCAGCCGGGCGCGATGCAGGATGGCGCCCCGGAAATCCACCAGCACGGTCTCTACGAGATCGCGGTCGATCCGAACGCCCACCGAATAGGCGCCCTCGGGATCCAGCTCCAGGATGGTGGCCGGCTGGCCGCGCCCTCCGTAGCGCTTGCCGACGGTGCGCACGAGGCCGCTGTCCTCGAGCTTGCGGACGATGACGCCTGCGGCGTTGCTGGTGAGGCCCACGCGGCGGGCGAGATCGGCCTTCGATGCGGGGCCAAGCCGGCGCAGCGTCGACAGGATCACGCGTTCGTTGTAGTCGCCCAGCAGGACCGACCGCGAGCCCTGCCTCTTGGAGGGAGCACCCGTCCTCACCTTGCGTTCCTCATCCATCGCGCGGCGCGCTTATTAATTCATTGTGAATTATGATTGGCCGGCAGGAGCCGGCTGTCAAGCGCCGTCGGGGGCGGGCCGGAAGTGCGGCCTGAGAGCCTGGTAGAGCGCCCGGAATCGGTGCGCCTCACCCCGATAGCGCTCGCGCCACTCCGGATCCGGCTCGGTCACGTCCATCGGCGGCGGCGCCGCGCAGACCTCGCCCGGCGCCTCGCCGGTCGCGGCCAGGCGCGCCAGCCGGGCGGCGCCGAACGCCGGTCCGCGCTCCCCGCCGGCGAAACGCGCCAGGGGGACGTCCAGCACGCTGGCGAGGATACGCACCCAGAGCCGGCTTCGCGCGCCCCCGCCGATCACGCCCGCCTGGGAGATCTGCGTCCCGGAGGCGACGAGGGCGGCCTGCGCGTCCGCGAAGCTGTAAGCCACGCCTTCCAGCACCGCGCGGGCTACGGCGCCGGGCGAGGTCGAGGGCGTGAGCCCGAACAGGACGCCCCTGGCGTGCGGGTCGTTGTTCGGCGTGCGCTCGCCCGCCAGATAGGGCAGGAAGATCAAGCCGCCGGCGCCTGGCGGCTCCGCCTCGGCCGCCGCCAGCAGGGCGTCGATCCCGACGCCGAGGAGCGACGACGCGAAGGCGAGGCAGGAGGCCCCGTTCAGCATCGCGCCCATCTGGAACCAGCGGCCGGGCAGAGCGTGGCAGAACGCGTGGACGGCGGCCTCGGGCGCGGGACGGTAGCGCGTTCCGGCGACGAACAGCTGGCCCGACGTTCCCAGCGACAGGAAGGCGTCGCCGTCCCCGATCGCGCCGACGCCGACCGCACCCGCGGCCGCGTCGCCGCCGCCTCCCGCCACCACGACCCCGGCCGGAAGGCCCCAGTCCCGCGCGCAGTCGGCGCGCAGCGCGCCCGCGGGCTCGGAGCCCTCGACGAGGGCCGGCAGCGCGGAGTACGGCAGGCCGGTCGCAGCCGCCGCTTCCGGCGACCATCTCCGCCGGCGCTGGTCCAGCCACCACGTTCCTGCGGCGTCCGACATGTCGGTGATGCGCTCGCCCGTGAGCTTCAGGCGGACATAGTCCTTGGGCAGCAGCACGGTGCGCAGGCGCTCCAGGACGTCCGGCTCGCGCCGCGCCAGCCACGGGATCTTGGGCCCGGTGAAGCCCGGCATCGGCGCGACGCCGACCAGGGCGGCCAGTCCGGGATGCTCCAGCCCGAGCCGGCGCGCCTCCTGCTCGGCCCGGCCGTCGTTCCACAGCATCGCGGGCCGGAGCGGGCGGTCGTCGGCGCCCAGCAGGACGGCGCCGTGCATCTGGCCCGAGAGGCCGAGGCCGGCGACGCGCGCCATGTCGCCAGGGCGCTGGCGGGCGATGTCGTCCAGCGTCCGGCGCACCGCGGCCCACCAGTCGTCGGGGTCCTGCTCCGACCAGAGCGGATGGGGGCGCGAAATCGCCAGCGGCGCCTCGGCGACCGCGAGCACGGTCTGGTCCGCGTCGACCAGCGCCGCCTTCACGGCGGAGGTGCCGACGTCCACGCCCAGATAGGCCGTCATGGAAAGACCGTCATGGACATGGCCGTGGCCCCGCTTGCGCCTGTTTGCGCCAGCGTGATCTCGCCCGCGCGGCCTTGCAAGCCGCGGAGCGTCAGGCGCTCGCGCGTTCGCGACGGGGTTCGGCGTCGCACCGCGTCGCGACGAAGCCGTTCGTCTGCGCCAGGCTCATGGCGGCGGCGAGGGCCGCCTCCATGCCGCGCGCGCCGGCGCTCCAGCGCCGTTCGAGCGTGGTCGCCGAGTAGTCGAAGAGCTTGGCGAGGCCCGGCTCCGACGGACCGAGCGGATATTCCAGCAGGACGATGGCGGCGGCGCCGGGGGGCGAGGCCTCCTCGCCCTGCGCGCGCTGGAGCGCCGCGACCCGCGTCATCAGCTCGTGCTCGCGGCGCGCGGCCGCGATCAGCGACCACGTCTTGCTCGCGAAGGCGATGTCGGCCGCCCGCGCGGCGGCCTCCACCATGGTGCGCGGACGGCTTCCGCGCAGCGGCATCAGGTCCATGGCGACGGCCAGGAGCGGCTCGCGCATGCCGTCTTCCAGGAACGGCGCCAGCGGCATGTTGCCGGTCAGGCCTCCGTCGCCCAGCAGCCGTCCCTCGATCTCGATCGGGGCGAAGATGGGCAGCATGGCGCAGGACGCCATCAGGTGGTCCGGCCCGATCCGGTCGCCGCGCCTCGTGTCGAACACGACCTGCTCGCCGGTGACGACGTCGGACGCCGTGATGACGAGCTGCGTCTCGCCAGAGTTGAGGCGGTCGAAATCGACGAGGCTCTCCAGCCGCGGCCGCAGCGGTTCGAGCGAGTAGAGCCCCGGCTGCGGCCGGGCCCAGTGCAGGCTGGAGATCTGCGGCCGGAACATGCCCGGCCGGCCGAACATCAGGCTCGCCAGGGCGCTGGTCGCGCGCCGGCCCTCGCCGAAGGGATCCGGCGCCTCGGGCTCGGCGGCGGGAGACAGCAAGCCGCCCAGGAGCACGTCGGACGCGGAGGTCCAGAAGGCCCGCAGCGCCTCGCCGGTGCGCTCGCGGGGCGTGCCGGCCGCGATGGCGGCGTTCAGCCCGCCGACCGACGCGCCGGCGAAGCCGTCCGGCGCGGGTCCCGTCTCGCAGAGCCGCGCCAGCGCGCCGCCCTGGTAGGCGCCCAGCGCCACGCCGCCCGAGAGGGCGACGATGAATCTGCGTCCAAGCTCCGGCATGCCATCCTCGCGTCGCGGCCTCGTTGCGGCTTAGACGTTTGGGCGGCGGTCGGGTTCCGGCCGGACTTGGGCCAAGCCGACCGCCGCGGCGCGACGCTCCTAGACCGCCTTCAGGAAATCGCGGGAGGGCGCAAAGAAATATTCGCCGCCCTTCAGCGTGACGAAGCGGTCGAAGCTGAAATTCACCGGGGCCCCGCCGCTCCAGCCGTCCGCGATCGGGATCGGGCCGGCCGGGGCCTGGCCCATCACGATGTCCGCCCCGGTCCCGGCGGCGACGAAGTTCGGGTTGTTGGCCCAGGTCGCCTGCGTGAACTCGAACTGGTCGGAGAGGCTCGCCATATAGGCCATGAAGAGCAGCCCGACCCCGCCCGTCGGCTCGTCGGTGAAGTCGTTCGCGGCCTCGTCGAAGGCGCGCGACCCGTAGGTGATGCCCCGTCGCGCCATGATGTGTCCGCGCTCCTGGCGCGTGGTGGTGGCAGCGCCGAAGTCCTGGGCGATGTGGAGCGGGGATTCGCCCCGCGGGTTGGTCTTGCGGATATGGGCCACGAACGGGCAGCGGCGCGCCTGCTCGTCGCTGGCGTAGGTGAAGTCGTTGGGGGGCGGCATGTCGGTCGGCAGCGGGTTCAGCGCCACCGGCGAGCCGTCCTCGAAGCGGCCCACGATGAGGGCGCCGGCGCGCTCTTCGAAGGGGCCGCCGGAAAGGCCGAGCGCCGTGCTCAGGGCCTCTTCCTGGTCCTTGAAGCCCTTGACGTTCTGCTCCAGCTTGCGGAACACGAAGAAGCTGCCGAAGCTGGTCGGCCTGTCCGCGCCGGGGTCCTTCACCAGGAACTGATGGGGCGGGAAGGCCGGGTCCCAGTGCGACCGCGGCTCGCCCTCGACGTCCTCGGCCAGGAACAAGGGCTGGCTTCGGCCGTCGACATAGCCGAAGTGTTCGACGCCTTCGAACTTCTCCGCCACCCTGCGCTTGATCGCCGTCCCGTCCTCGAATCCGAGCAGGGTCGCGCCGGCCGCCTCCAGGCGGCCCTTCCAGAGATTCGCCGTCTGGGCCGCCTCCGCGGCGGTGTCGCCGGCGGCGAGCAGCATCGCGTCGATGGGCTGCTGGAACGTCGAGTCCCACTGGGCGACGGCAGGATCGTTGATCGAGGAGCCCCGGACCTGCATGCCCTGCGCGAAATCGGCAGCGTCCGGCGCGGCCGCCTCGGCCTGCAGGACCGCATAGCCGCCCGGCCTCAGGAAGAAGCACAGGACGGGCCCGCCCGAGACGCCCGTCTCCTTGAAGCGCTCGGCCGCCTGCAGCTGGTCGAGGGCGGAGGGCATGTTGCGCCCGATGCGGCGGACCACGGCCCTCAGGTCGTTCGGGTCGGCGCCCTGGAAGGACCAGAACAGGTTGCGCGTGTGCTCGCGCCCATGCCCCTTGACGATGTTGGCCTGCATCCCGCTGAGGAGCCGGCGCACCGTGCCGTCGGCGGCCCAGGTCTTCCAGGCGATCGGGCGCTTGAGAAGCTCGTTGATCGGCGTCGTCGGCATGATGTGTCTCCCGCTCACGTCCAGGAACGGCCGCAAAGCCGCCAGTCATCGTGGCTGTGATCGAGGGGCTGGATCAGTCCTGGAGCTGGCCGCCCGTCCTCGTGCATGATCTGGCGCCCGTACAGCGTGCCCCAGGCGCGTATCGTCGAGCGTGACGCGCCTCACAGGTCTCCCGCTGCACGCTGGATGCGGCTGGAACGATCGACGAAGACCGTGGATTGGTTGGGATGATCTGGCGCGGTCGCCTCATTGTCGCGCACCCGACGGCGCATCGGCCGACGGGCCGAGGGGCGGGCGGCGCCTGGGCCGGGTTGACAGGCGGTCGCCCGGGGAGCTTGTGCGGCGCGACCGGCGCGTGAGCCCCGGCCATCGGCGGCGGAGCGGAGCATCATGGCGGGCCTTAAGGACAAGCGCGGCTTCATCGACAAGGACCGGCTCGACCTCTCCGAGCGCAAGGCGGTCGAATACTGGATGAAGCGCTGGGGCGTGACCCGCGACCAGATCGTGGCGGCGCATCGCAAGGCGGGGCTCATGATCAAGGACATCGCCGCCGAGCTCGGCAAGAAGCGCTGACGCCTGCGCTGCGCTGACTCGCCGCATGACGGCTCGCGGGCTGCGCTCCGGCGCGGCCTGAACGCCTGAACCGAATCTGTGTGCCTCGCCGCCCGCAATCGCCTGCCCGAAGCCGCCGCATCGTCCCTCGATCCGGCGGCTTCGCCTTGAGGGCCGCTGGGCGTTGCCTTGCGCCGCGCGCGCTCCATGTGGATCGACGAGGCGCCGCCGGGGTTGCTAAACGGAGGTTGCCTCCGTATAGTGCGGATCGCCGGAGCGTGAAGAGCGGAAGACCGCCGCCCGCCAGGCGTTCATTCCAGACACCTTGACCGACGGCCCAGCGCCGGAGCCCGGATTTGCGTTCTCGCCGCGCTCCGCGTCGGCCACGGCCTCGCATTCACGCCCACAGCCCTCATCGGAGCACGGCATGAGCCTAGCCATCAGCCTCACCCTGAATGGCGTCCCCCGCCGGATCGAACTCGACGACCCGCGCGTGACGCTTCTCGACCTCCTGCGCGAGCGACTGGACCTGACGGGGACCAAGAAGGGCTGCGACCGCGGTCAGTGCGGCGCCTGCACCGTCCTGGTCGACGGCCGGCGGGTGAATTCCTGCCTGGCGCTCGCCGCCAGCCTGGACGGGGCGGACGTGCTCACCATCGAGGGCGTCGGGCGCCCCGATGCGCTGCACCCCGTGCAGGCCGCCTTCGTCGCCCATGACGCCTTCCAGTGCGGCTTCTGCACGCCCGGCCAGATCATGAGCGCCATCGGGCTGATCCGGGAGGCGCAGGCCGGCGACGATCCCGAGCGGATCCGCGAGGCGATGAGCGGAAACCTGTGCCGCTGCGGCGCCTATCAGGGCGTCACCGAGGCGGTGCTCGAAGCCCAGAAGGCGCTCGCCGCCGCCAGCCGGGAGAGCGCGGCATGAAGACCTTCGACTACGTCAGACCCTCCAGCATCGGCGAAGCGGTCGCGGCCGCCTCGCAGCCGGGCGCGGCCTATCTGGCCGGCGGCACCAATCTGCTCGACCTGATGAAGGGCGACGTCAGCCGCCCCGACCGCCTCGTCGACGTCACGCGCCTGCCGGGGCTCGACGCCATCGAGGTCCTGCCGGGAGGCGGCCTGCGGATCGGCGCCATGGTGCGCAATTCCGACCTCGCCCATCACCCGGAGGCGGCGCGCCTCTACCCGGCGGTCGCCGAGGCCTTGCTGTCGGGCGCGTCGGCGCAGCTGCGCAACGCCGCCACGGTGGGCGGCAACCTGCTCCAGCGCACGCGCTGCCCGTATTTCTACGACGTCGCCAGCGCCTGCAACAAGCGCCAGCCCGGCAGCGGCTGCGACGCCCTGGGCGGCGACAACCGCCTTCACGCGGTGCTGGGCTGGAGCCAAAGCTGCATCGCCACGAACCCGTCCGACTTCTGCGTCCCGCTGGCGGCGCTCGACGCCGTGGTGGAGACTGAGGGCGCGGCCGGGCGCCGCGAGATCCCGCTGGCGGAATTCCATCTCCTGCCGGGCGACGCTCCCCAGCGGGAGACCGTGCTGGAGCCCGGCGAACTGATCGTCGCGGTGAGGCTGCCGGCGGACGCGGCCGGGTTCGCGGCCCATGCGCGCTACCTGAAGGTCCGCGAGCGGACGTCCTACGCCTTCGCGGTGGCGTCGGCCGCCGCCGCCCTGCGGCTCGACGGCGGCCGCATCTCCGAGGCCAGGATCGCGCTCGGCGGGGTCGCCCTCAAGCCCTGGCGGGCGCGCGAGGCGGAAGCCCTGCTGGCCGGCGCGCCGGCCGCCCCGGAGAGCTACCGCCGGGCGGCGGAAGCGGCGCTCCAGGGCGCCGAACCCTCCGGCGACAACGGCTTCAAGATCGAGCTCGCGCGCCGGGTCGTGGCCCGCGCCCTGGCGCTGGCCGCCGCCGGGACGCCGGAGCGCGTCCCGGCGCTCCCGGCCTCGCCCTTCGCTTCTCCCGCATTCGTCTCGTCAGGAGCCTCGCCGCATGTCTGACATCGCCCTGAACCAGAACCCCGCGCATCAGCGCCACGGGTCGAATATCGGCCAGCCCCTGACGCGCCGCGAGGGCGTCCTGAAGGTCACGGGAGCCGCCGACTACGCCGCCGACCACCACCCCGCCGGCATGCTGCACGCCGTCCTGGCGGTGAGCCGGATCGCGCGCGGGCGCGTCGCGTCCCTCGACGTCGCGGCCGCCAAGGCCCATCCGGGCGTGGTCGAGGTGATGACGCCGGCCAACAGGCCGGCCCTGGCGGAGGATCCGGACGCCAAGACCAACCCCTTCATGTTCAGGCTCGACCTCCTGCAGAACGACCGGGTGCGATACGCGAACCAGGCCATCGCGGTGGTGATCGCCGAGACGCTGGAGGCGGCCGCCGAGGGGGCGGCGCTGCTGGCCCCGCGCTACGAGGTCGAGCCGGCCCGCACCGGCCTCGACGGGGATGAAAGCTTCATCCCGAAGGCGGTGGGCGTCGGCAATCCCGCCGAGACGTCCCGGGGCGACGTGGAGGCCGGCCTGGCCGAGGCGGCGCTGCGCGTCGAGGCGGTCTACGACACGCCGGCCCAGTACCACAACGCCATGGAGCCGCACGCGATCGTGGCGGCGTGGGACGGCGACCGGCTCTCCATCGACACGCCCAGCCAGGGCCTCGCCATGGCTCAGGGCCGCATCGCCGGCCTGTTCGGCGTGGCGCCCCAGAACATCAAGATCCGCAGCCCCTATCTGGGCGGCGGCTTCGGCTCGAAGGGGCTGATCTCCGGCCCGCAGATCCTGGGGATCCTGGCGGCCCGGCTGGTCGGCCGTCCCGTCAAGCTGACGCTGCGGCGCGAGCACATGTACGGCCCCGTCGGCCACCGGGCTCCGACGCGCCAGACCTTGCGCCTCGGGGCTTCGCCCGACGGGTCCCTCACGGCGCTGCATCACCACACCAGGACGGCGACGAGCACGTTCGACGACTTCTTCGAGCCGGCGTCGGACGTCTCGCACACGCTCTACGCGACCCCGGCGCTGGCGACGTCGCATGAGGGCGTGCGCCTCGACGCCGGGACGCCGCTCTTCATGCGCGCCCCCGGCGAGGCGACGGGCTCGATCGCCCTGGAGAGCGCCATCGACGAGATGGCCTTCGCCTGCGGCATGGACCCGCTGGCGTTCCGGCTGAAGAACTACGCCGAGGTCGAGCCCATCTCGGGCAAGCCCTTCTCCTCCAAGGCGCTGCGGGACTGCTACCGGCAGGGCGCGGAGCGGTTCGGGTGGTCGCGGCGGGCGCTGCAGCCGCGCCAGATGCGCGACGAGGCGGGGCTGCTGGTCGGCTGGGGCGTGGGGACGGCCACGTTCCCCGCGCTCATGTTCCAGGCCAAGGCCACGGCCGTCATCCGCCGCGACGGGAGCGGCGCGGTGGAGATCGGCGCGCACGACATGGGGCAGGGGGCCTGGACGGCGCTCGCCCAGATCGCCGCCGACGGGCTCGGGCTCGACATCGACCAGGTCGATTTCGTGTCCGGCCATTCGGACCTGCCGGACGCCGGCATCGCGGGCGGCTCCGCCCATACGGCGACGGCCGGCATGGCGATCCACAAGGCCGGCGAGGAGGTCATCGCCAAGCTCGCCGCGCTGGCGACCGGCGACGAGCGCTCGCCCTTGTATGGGGCCGGCAACGCCGGCGTGACCGCCCGCGGGGGCCGCCTCATCCGGCGCGACGACCCGTCCCGCAGCGAGAGCTACGCCGACATCCTGTCCCGCGCCGGCCTCGACCGGATCGAGGCCCAGGGCGCCAGCGCGCAGGACCCCGCCGCCGCCGGCGCCTATGCGATGCACGCGCATGGCGCGGTGTTCGCCGAGGTGAAGGTCGATCCGGATCTCGGGCAGGTGCGCGCCACGCGGGTGGTGGGCGCCTTCGCGGCGGGCCGGATCATCAACCCCCGCATGGTGCGCAGCCAGTATTTCGGCGGCATGATCTGGGGCGTGTCCTTCGCCCTGCACGAGCGGGCGGTCACGGACGCGCGGTCGGGCCGGATCATGAACGCCGATCTCGGCGACTACCATGTGCCGGTGAACGCCGACGTTCCGTCGCTGGAGGCGATCCTGGTCGAGGAGCATGACCCCCACGTCAACGCCCTGGGCGTCAAGGGCGTGGGCGAGATCGGGATCACCGGCACGGCCGGAGCGGTGGCCAACGCGGTGTGGCACGCCACGGGCGTGCGCGTGCGCAGCTTCCCGATCACGCTGGACCGGCTCCTCGTCTGAGGAGCTGGGCCTGCGCAAGAAGAAGCCCCTGCGCGGCGGTCCGGGCAGGGGCGCGGGCCGTGAGGCCCTGCCCGGTCGCGGGTGATCAGGCCGGCCGGGCGATCTGACATTTCAACGGCTTGAGCGGGCCATGGTTCCCGACCGTCCCGGATCGGGAACGGGCCTGCGGCCGCAGGCCCGGCGCCTTCGCGCTCTGTTCCCGTTGACCCGGGCGGCCCCGCATAGGATCCTTGGAGCCGCTCCACCAAGCCTTCACCATCGGCCCGGAAATCGCCACGACTGCGCCCCGTGTTCAGCCGTCGCAAGCCTTTGGGCGTCATTCATGATGCAGGAGAGATCATGCGTGCAGGGGAGGGTCCGGTCATGAACGCGTTTCTCGACTTCACCCGCAAGGCCCACGAGAGCAAGCGCATCGGCTTCGGCGACCTGCGCCGGCTGCAGCGCGACATCCTGCCGACCGGCGTCGCCACCCCCCGCGAGGCCGAACTGCTCCTGGCGCTGGACGGCGCCCTGGCGCGCGCCGACAAGGGCTGGACCGACTTCCTGGCCGAGGCCGTCTCCTCCTTCGCGCTCGGGCGCGCCGCCATGGGGCTCGACGAGGAGACCGCGGCCTGGCTCCAGCGCGCCGCGTCCGCGGCCCGCCCGGCGACGGCCGCCGCGGTCCTGAAGCGCGTGCGCCGGGACGCAGCCGCGCGCGGCGGACGCCGCGACGCCGGGATCCGCCCCGCCGCGGCCGAACCCTCCGAGGCGGTCCGCCCGGGCTGGGAGTGGCTGGCCAGCGGCTATCAGGTGGAGGTCCGGCCGGCCGGACGAAACGGCGCTCGCGAAGAGCTCCTGCCGGTGGAATAAGTATTCCATTCAAGTTTTCGAGTAATGCTGCATCGCACAAGCGATCTTTCGCCGTTTTCTGGCGGGAGGCTGCGCTTTGGCTGTGGACAGCACCCCGACCTTTGCTAGACTAGAGCCGAAGCCGCCAAAGCAGCCTCGTTCGAACTGGACCAGCGCATGATCGCGCTGATCTTGGGTGCGACGTGCTGAGGTGATCGCGATACAAAAGTCGAGGGGGCGATTGAAATGCTTCTGCGTGCATTGCGTGAGATCGGCGGGCTCTGCCGTCCTGACGGAACGGTCACCATCGGACTGAATACCGGCCGCCATTCGGGCGCCGTGCAGGTGATGCTTGCGACCGGCCTCCTGGACATCGACGCCGGCGCGCCGGGCGCGGACGGCTTCATCACCTACCGCCTGACCTCTAAGGCCCTTCTCCTGGCCGACATGCGGCCCATGCGCGCCTCCCAGGCCCGCCGGACCGACGCGCGCCGCATGGGCGTGCCCGCTTGACCGGAGCCGCGCCCGGACCGCCCGTCCGGCCACCCGCGCTCCGTTTCCTCTCCCCTCGAGAAAGCTTCGCGAGACCGAGCCCTATCGGCTTGGACGTGATCGGTCCGCAGCGGACGGAATGCGCGCCAGACGACCGGATGCGCCGCGGGGCCGGCAGGCCGCGAGCGCGCGGCCTTGCTGCGACCTGCGTCTGAGATTTGGCTGGGGGACCTGGATTCGAACCAAGATTAACGGAGTCAGAGTCCGCTGTTCTACCGTTGAACTATCCCCCAACGGGCTTTGGCCGGCGCTGCGTGGCGCGGTGGCGAAGCGAGGGGGTGAATAGCGGAGGGGAGGGGGGTTGGCAAGCCCCCCACGCGCGAAACGCCCGGCCCGGACGCCGCGACGGTCGCGCCCTCTGGATCCCTCGTCCTTCGAGACGCATCGCCCAGGGGCGACGCTCCTCAGGATGAGGGGGAGCGAGCGTGAGACCACCCCGTCATCCCCGCCGCTGCGCGCCACCGGGGATGACGCTTGACAGGCGGATAATATTCCTATAACTCTGTCCATGCTCTGATCCACGGAGGGGCGTCTGCAGCGTGAGGACGTGGACCAGGGGCGGCGGCCGCCGAAGGCCGGGCTCACCACCCGGTTCGAGGCGGCGGACGGAAGACAAGGTCCGACCAGCGAAGCGCGAAGGGGCTGAAAGCGCCCCGGGATCTTCCTTTCATCCTTCAAACGTCGCGCGCGGAGCGGCGGGGCCTGGCGGCCTCCCGGCTTCACTTTCTCTACCCCACTCGCCGTGGGGCCCCTAGCGACGCCGCTCCGCGCCGCCCTCCACCTCCGGGCCGAAAGGCCGCGGAGCTGAACGCGCTCCCTTCTCCCCGGCACGGGGAGAAGGTGGCCGAGCGAAGCGAGGTCGGATGAGGGGCCGAAATCCAGCCAAGCCCCACCGCCCCTCACCCCAGCCCTCTCCCCGTTCCGGGGCGAGGGGGCCGGCTGCGGCGCTTCCCAACGGTTCAGCCCACAACCCCCTCACCTTGAGGGGGAGCGGGCGTGACCCGACGTCGACGCCCCGCCGTCATCCCCGGCGCTGCGCGCCGCCGGGGACGACGGAGCGCTTCGCGGGTCGGACAGGGCCGCCCGCCATGGCGCGGAACCGTGCGGGGCGGCGGCCGTTAAGGGCGGGGGCAGGGGCGGGCTCCGCCCCGTGAGGAGGGCGCGCCCTGGTTTCGCGCATCGAAGACTATGCGATGATCGGCGACTGCGAGACCGCCGGCCTGGTGTCGCGCGGCGGCTCGATCGACTGGCTGTGCCTGCCACGCTTCGATTCCGACGCCTGCTTCGCCGCCTTGCTGGGATCCTCGCGCAATGGTCGCTGGCGGCTCTCCTGCGTCGACCCGAAGGCGCGCTGCAGCCGGCGCTATCGCGACGGCACGCTGATCCTGGAGACGCGCGTGGAGACGCCCCAGGGGGCCGCCACGGTGATCGACTTCATGCCGCCGCGCGACCAGCGGGCCGACATCATCCGCATCGTCAGGGGCGAGCGGGGGCGCCTCACCTTCGCGACCGAGCTCGTGGTGCGCTTCGACTACGGGCTGACGATCCCCTGGGTGAACCGCCTCGACGCGCAGACGCTGTCGGCCGTCGCCGGACCGCACCGGATCACGCTGAACACCAGCGCGCCGCTGCACGGGCAGGACATGCGCACCGTCGGCGAGTTCACCGTGGAGGCGGGCCAGAGCGTGCCCTTCGTCCTCACCCACCAGGTCTCGACCGAGCCCCGGGCGCCGCTGAAGGACGTCGAGGCCGAGCTGGCGCGCACCGAGGCCTTCTGGCGCGCCTTCTCGGACCGCTGCCCGGACGTCGGACGCTGGACCGAGACCGTCCGCCGCTCGCTCATCACCCTGAAGGCGCTCACCTACGAGCCCACCGGCGGCATCGTGGCCGCGCCGACGACCTCGCTGCCGGAGAAGATCGGCGGCGGGCGAAACTGGGACTACCGCTATTGCTGGGTGCGGGACGCCTGCTTCACGCTGCAGGCCTTCATGGACGCCGGCTATTTCGAGGAGGCCTCCGCCTGGCGGGACTGGCTGATGCGCTCCATCGCCGGCTCGCCCGCCCAGATGCAGATCATGTACGGCATCGCGGGGGAGCGGCGGCTGCCGGAGTGGCAGGTCCCCTGGCTCGCCGGCCACCGCAAGTCCGCGCCCGTCCGCATCGGCAACGCCGCCGTGGACCAGCGCCAGCTCGACGTCTTCGGGGAGCTCGCCGACGCCCTCGCGGTGGCCAACAAGGGCGGCCTGCCGCCCCATCCCCGCACCCGGGAGTTGCGGCCGGTGCTGATGCGATTCCTGGAGGGCGTCTGGCGCGAGCCGGACGAGGGCATCTGGGAGGTCCGGGGCGGCCGGCGGCACTTCACCCACTCCAAGGTGATGGCCTGGGTGGCGTTCGACCGGGCGGCCAGGAGCGCCGGGAAGAACGGCGAGGCGGCGCTGGCGCGGCGCTGGCGGGCCATCGCGGACGAGATCCACGCGGAGGTCTGCGCCAAGGGCTTCGACGCGGCGCGCAACACCTTCGTGCAGTCCTACGGCTCGACCGCGCTCGACGCGAGCCTCCTGCAGATTCCGCATGTCGGCTTCCTGCCCGCCGCGGATCCGCGCTTCGTCGGCACCGTCGAGGCCATCGAGAAGCGCCTGATGCGCGACGGGCTGGTGATGCGCTACGACCTCGGCGAGACCAGCGACGGGCTGCCCGACGACGAGGGCGCCTTCCTGGCCTGCAGCTTCTGGATGGCCGATTGCCTGCTGATGCTGGGCCGCCGGGACGACGCCGAGCGCCTGTTCGAGCGCCTCGTCGGGCTCGCCAACGACGTCGGCCTGCTGGCCGAGGAGTACGACCATGCGGCCGGCGAAATGGTCGGCAACTTTCCCCAGGCCTTCAGCCATGTCGGCCTGATCAACACGGCGCTGAACCTCGCCCGGGTCCGCGGGCCGGCGCTGGAGAGGGCCGGAAACGGCGCCAATGGCGGCGCAGCGCAGCCGCCGAAGGCCTGAGCCGGCCGAGGCGGGGCGCTGCACGCCGATGCAAGGAAAGGCTGTGGAAAGCCGGCGATTCGTCCTAACGTCCGGCCCGGGGCTTTCCCTGCGCCTCGTTTTCGTCTTCATTGAGCAACAGTGTTGCGCTTAAGCATCACAGAGTCAGGGACGAGTCGCCGAGAGCGGCCGCATGGGGATCGACGCGCGCGCCATGGCAGGGTCCACCGCAACACTCCCGAGCCTCCCGGAAACGCCGGGCGTCGCGCTGCGCGAGGGCTCGCGCTGGTCGCGGCTGATCGGCTCGGTCACGGTCGTGCTGGCGCTCCTGTCGGCGCTGGCCACCTTCGTGGTGCTGGCCGGGCTGGTGCCGGTGCCGGCCACGCACGACGTCGTGCTGCGGCTCTTCACCGTCAACGCGCTGCTCGTCCTCGTCCTGCTCGGCTTCGTCGCCCAGGAGGGCTACCGCCTGATCAAGGCCCGGCGCGCCGGGCTGGCGGCGTCCGGCCTGCACGCCCGCATCGTGGGCCTCTTCGCGCTTGTGGCGGCGCTGCCGGCGATCCTGGTGGCCGTGGTCGGCTGGATCACGCTGGAGCGCGGGCTCGACCTGCAGTTCAGCCGCTATATCCGCGGCCTGCTGGCCACCTCCGTGGACGTCGCCAACGCCTATCGCGAGCTGCAGTGCCGCACCATCGGCCGCGAGATCAACCTGATGGCGGCGGACCTCGCCCGCGCCAAGCCGCTGATGGAGCAGAACCGGGACGCCTATCGCGACTTCATGCGCTCGCGCTCGGTGTTCCTCGGCTTCCCGGTCGCGATGCTGCTGCGCGACGACGCCTCGGTGGTGGAGCGGATCGAGATCAAGCCCATCGAGGGCCTGCCCCTGCCCAGCAAGGACGACATGACGGCGGCGCAGGATTCGGAGGCGTGGTGCCTCATCCCGAACGCCGGCAACGTGTTCCGGGCGGTGCTGAAGGTGCCCGCCATGGACAACACCTTCCTGTTCGTGGCCCGCGCCGTCGATCCCAAGGCCCTGGAGTTCCCGCAGCAGGCCGAGCAGGCCGCCGCCTATTACGAGGCGCTGTCGCAGCGCAAGATCGACGTGCAGGTGGCGTTCGCCAGCATGTACCTGCTCATTTCGCTGATCCTGCTGCTCTCGGCGGTCTGGATGGGGCTGAGCTTCGCCAACCGCTTCGTGGCGCCGATCCGGCGCCTGATCCACGCCACGGACCAGGTCGCCTCGGGCAATTTCTACGTCCAGGTGCCGGCGCGGCGCAGCGAGGGCGACCTCGCCCATCTGGCCGAAACCTTCAACAAGATGACCTCCGAGCTGCGCCAGCAGCATGACCGGCTGACCCAGGCGCGGGACCTGATCGACCGGCGCCGCCGCTTCACCGAGGCGGTGCTGTCGGGCGTCTCGGCGGGCGTGATCAGCATCGACGGCATGGGCCGGATCACGGTGCTGAACCCCTCGGCCGAGCGCCTGCTGCAGGGATCGCGCGACAAGTGGCTGGGCAAGCCTGTCCAGGAGGTCATCCCGGAGCTCGCGCCCGTCGTCGACGAGGCGCTCAGCGAGCGGCTGCGGCTGGTGCAGGGCCAGGTCACCGTGACCTCGAACGGCCAGGACCGCACCCTCACCGTGCGGGTCAGCAGCGAGCAGTCGCCCGACGGCGAGAAGGGCTGGATCATCACGCTGGACGACATCACCGACCTCGTCTCGGCCCAGCGCACCGCCGCCTGGGCGGACGTGGCCCGCCGCATCGCCCACGAGATCAAGAACCCGCTGACGCCCATCCAGCTCTCGGCCGAGCGCATCAAGCGCAAATACGGCCGCGTCATCGTCCAGGATCGCGAGATCTTCGACCAGTGCACCGACACGATCGTGCGCCAGGTCGACGACATCAAGCGCATGGTCGACGAGTTCTCCTCCTTCGCCCGGATGCCGAAGCCCATGGCCGAGGACGAGGACGTGGCCGCCGTGGTGCGCCAGGTGCTCTTCCTGATGCGCGTCGGCCACCCCGACATCACCTTCGAGGAGGATGCGCCGGCAGGTCCGCTCGTCGCCCGGATCGACCGCAGGCTGATCTCCCAGGCCGTCACCAACATCGTGAAGAACGCGACGGAGGCGATCGCCGCCGTGCCGGAGGACGTGCGCGGGCCCGGGCTGGTCAAGGTCGCCGTCAGGGAGGACGGCGGCAACGTCGTCATCACGGTGGCCGAGAACGGCAAGGGCTTCCCGCGCGAGCACCGCCAGCGGCTGCTCGAGCCCTACATGACCACCCGCGAGGGCGGCACCGGGCTCGGCCTCGCCATCGTGGCCAAGATCCTGGAGGACCACGGGGGCGGCATCGAGCTCCTGGACAATCCGGGCGTGCCCATGGGCGGGCTCGTCCGCATGTGGTTCCCCCGCCAGGGTGTGTCGAACGACACGGCGCAGCTCGCCGAATCACGAAGGGATTGGGCCGCGGCCAAGGAGAAGGCGCGATGATCGCTCGCTCGCGGACAATCAAGAACAACAGCCATCAAGGGGAGACCGCGCGATGAGCGCCGACATCCTGATCGTCGACGACGAGACCGACATTCGCGAACTGGTCGCGGGCATCCTGGACGACGAGGGCCACCGCACCCGCACGGCCGCCAATTCCGACGAGGCGCTCGCCGCCATCGAGGCGCGGCGGCCCCATCTCGTGTTCCTGGACATCTGGATCCAGGGCAGCCGCCTCGACGGCCTGCAGCTGCTCGACGTGATCAAGGACCAGCATCCGGACCTCCCGGTGGTGATGATCTCCGGCCACGGCAACATCGAGACCGCCGTCTCGGCCATCAAGCGCGGCGCCTACGACTTCATCGAGAAGCCGTTCAAGGCCGACCGGCTGGTGCTTGTGGCCGAGCGCGCGCTGGAGGCCTCGCGGCTGAAGCGCGAGGTCAAGGAGCTGCGCGTCAAGTCGCAGCAGGGCACGCGCATCGTCGGCAAGTCGCAGACGTCGAACCAGCTGCGCCAGACCATCGAGCGGGTGGCGAGCACCAACGCCCGCGTCATGATCTCCGGCGCGCCGGGGTCCGGCAAGGAGATGGCGGCCCGCGCCATCCACCAGCTGTCGGGACGCGCCAGCGGCCCCTTCGTGGCCATCAACGCCGCCACGATCACGCCCGAGAACATGGAGATCGAGCTCTTCGGCGTCGAAGGCGCGGACGGCAAGGGCCGCAAGGTGGGCGCGCTCGAGGAGGCGCATGGCGGCACCCTCTATCTCGACGAGGTCGCCGACATGCCCCGCGAGACGCAGGGCAAGATCCTGCGGGTGCTGGTCGACCAGAACTTCCAGCGCGTCGGCGGCACCATGCGGGTCCATGTCGACGTGCGGGTGATCTCCTCCACCGCCCGCGACCTCTCCGTCGAGATCGCGGCGGGGCGCTTCCGCGAGGACCTGCTGCATCGGCTCAGCGTCGTGCCGATCCGGGTGCCCAGCCTGGCCGAGCGGCGCGACGACATCCCCGAGCTGATCGCCTATTTCATGGACCAGATCTCGGCCTCCACCGGCCTGCCCAAGCGCACCATCGCGGACGACGCGCTGGCGGTGCTGCAGTCGCATGACTGGCCGGGCAACATCCGGCAGCTGCGCAACAACATCGAGCGGCTGCTGATCCTGGCCGAGGGCGACCCGTCGGCCGAGGTCACGGCCGACCTGCTTCCCTCCGAGGTGGGCGCGCTGGTGCCATCCACGCCGAACGGCGCCGGCGGCGAGCGGCTGATGTCCCTGGCGCTGCGCGAGGCCCGCGAGATCTTCGAGCGCGAATATCTGGTGGCCCAGATCAACCGGTTCGGCGGGAATATCTCGCGCACGGCCGAATTCATCGGCATGGAGCGCTCGGCCCTCCATCGCAAACTGAAGTCGCTCGGCATAGGCTGAGCTTCAGGCGAATCGCGGCAGCCGGACGCCCGGCGCCGGGACGGCGGCGGGACACGGGACGGGGCTGAAGCACGATGAAGGTGGTGATCTGCGGGGCCGGCCAGGTCGGCTTCGGCATCGCCGAGCGTCTCGCGAACGAGCGCAACGACGTGGCCGTCGTCGACCGGGACGAGCGCCTGCTCCAGGCCATGTCGGACCAGCTCGACGTGCGCACCGTGCTGGGCCACGGCTCGCATCCGGACGTGCTGGCCCGGGCCGGGCTCGCCCAGGCCGACATGCTGATCGCGGTCACGCATGTCGACGAGGTCAACATGGTGGCCTGTCAGCTCGCGCATTCGCTGTTCAACGTGCCTTCCAAGGTGGCCCGGGTCCGGGCGCAGGCCTATCTGGCGCCGGAATACGCCTCGCTCTATTCGCGCGACAACCTGCCCATCGACGTGGTGATCTCGCCCGAGATCGAGGTCGGCGAGACGGTGCTGCGGCGCCTGGGCATGCGCGGCGCCATCGAGGCCGTCCCCTTCGCGGATGGCGAGGTCATGTTCCTCGGCGTCCCGTGCGAGGACCAGTGCCCGATCCTCGAGACGCCGCTGCGCCAGCTCACCGGCCTCTTTCCCGACCTGAAATCCGTCGTGGTGGGGGTGCAGAGGGGCGCCGAACTCTCCGTGCCGACCGGCGAGGACAGGCTGCATGCGGGCGACCTCGCCTTCGTGTGCGCCCCCAAGGACCAGGTCGGCCGCACGCTGGCGCTGTTCGGGCGCGAGAACATGCCGCCGCGCCGCATCGTGATCGCCGGCGGCGGGCAGATCGGCCTCTATGTCGCCCAGGAGCTCGAGCGCCGGACCCCGGCCATGTCGGTGACGCTGATCGAGAGCTCGCGCGACCGGGCCCAGCAGATCGCCCAGAGCCTGAAACACGCCATCGTTCTGCATGGCAGCGCTCTCGACCAGGGGATCCTGCGCGAGGCCGACATCGCCAACGCCGACCTGATGATCGCGCTGACCAATGACGACCAGGTCAACGTGCTCTCCTCGGTGATGGCCAAGCGCCTGGGCGCGAATCAGAATCTCTGCCTCGTCAACAACCGCAGCTATCCCCAGTTCGTGCGGGGGCTGGGCATCGACGCCTATCTGGATCCGCGCGCCATCACCATCTCGCGGATCCTCCAGCATGTCCGGCGGGGGCGCATCCGCAACGTCCACGCCTTGCTGGAAGGCGCGGCGGAGGTCATCGAGACGGAGGCGCTGGACAGTTCGCCGCTCATCGGCCGGCCGCTCCGCGAGCTCAGGGAGCTGCGCGGCGTGCGCATCGGCGCGATCATCCGCAACGGCAAGGTGCTGTTCCCGGCCGGGGACCAGCTGATCGTGCCGAACGACCAGGTGGTGCTCTTCGCCCTGCGCAGCACGGAAAAGCAGATCGAGCAGCTCTTCCGCGTCAGTCTCGAATTCTTCTGACCGCCGGATGACCGCCGCGCTCGCCCGGCCTTTCGGGGCCGTCCTCCTGATGCTCGCCGCCGCCATGGCGCCGTCGATCCTGCTCGCGCTGTCGCAGGGCGGGGAGGGTCTCGAGCCCTTCCTGCTCGCCTTTCCGGTCACCGGCCTGGTCGGCGGCGGGCTCTGGCTGTCGGCGCCGTCGCAGCCGGCGGTTCCGCCGCCCGGGATCGGCGTCCTCTTCCTGGCGCTGGTCTGGTTCGCGGTTCCGGCCTTCGCGGCCCTGCCGTTGCTGGAGGCCGCGGGCTCCCTGCTGGACGCCTATGTGGAGGCGATCTCCGCCTTCACCACCACGGGCGCGACGGTGTTTCCCCACCTGTCGGAGCTGTCGAGGCCGGTGATCCTGTGGCGGGCCATGTTGCAGGGCGGGGGCGGGCTGGCCACCATCGTGTTCGCCGCGACCGTGCTGGCGAGCGCGGGGGCGGGCGGTCCCGCCGGGGTCGCCAAGCCGGGCGCGATCGGGCTCTCCGTGCGCCTGTGGACCGCCCTGAGCCAGGCGGCTCCGCTTTATGTGGGAATGACGGCGTTCTGCGTCGCAGCCCTGATGGGCGCGGGGCTGCCCTTCTTCGAGGCGTTGTGCATGGCGCTGGCGACCCTCTCGGCGGGAGGGATGGAGCCACGCGACGGACTCCTGGCCGGCGCGGGGGCGCCGGTGCTGGCGGTCCTGATTCCCTTCATGCTGGCGGGAGCGGCGAGCGCGCCCTGGCTGGCGGCCCTCACCGGCAAGCGGGCCCATGCCCGGCGCGAGGCGCTGGCGCTCGTCGCCATCGTGGGGGCGCTCGGCCTCGGCCTGGCCCTGGCCCTGCGGCTCGGGCGGCCGCCGCTGGCGGGGCCGGGCGTGCTCACCGGGGCGCTCTTCGCCATCGCGTCGCTGGTCTCGACGACAGGCTTCGCCCCTCCGCCTGAGGTCGCGCAGGCCGCGCCGCCGCTGCTCGTGCTCATCCTGGTCCTGGCCGGAGGCGGAGCGGTCTCGGCGGCGGGCGGGCTGAAGCTCTTTCGCATTGGCCTGCTGCTGCAGGCGGTGGGCGAGGAATGCGTCAGGCTCGTCTACCGCAACGTGGTCCTGGCCGTGCCGCAGGGCGGCCTGCAGGCGGATCCGGTCCGCCGGGCGGGCGTGGCCGCCGTGTTCAGCCTGGGCGTCCTGCTCTGGCTTACGGCGACGGCCGTGCTGGCGCTGAGCCATCCGAGCTTCGAGGGGGCGATATCGCTCGCCACCGCGATGCTGACGAACGCCGGCCCGGTCTATGGGCCGGGTTGGCTGTGGAGGCCCGGCTGGCCCGCCTTCGGCGAGCTGGACGGGTTCGACAAGCTCGCCTGCGCGGTCGCCATGGTGGCGGGCCGCCTCGATTTCCTCGCTTTCGTCGCGCTTTTCGACCCCTCGCGCTGGCGCCGCTGAAAGGATCGCCCATGAGCCGCATCGCCTATGTCAACGGCCGCTACGTCCCGCACGGATCGGCCATGGTCCATGTCGAGGACCGCGCCTACCAGTTCGCCGACGGCGTCTATGAGGTCTGCGAGGTGTTCGGCGGGCGCCTCGTCGACGAGACCCGCCATCTCGACCGGCTCGACCGGTCCCTGCGCGAGTTGCGCATCCCGGCCCCGATGGACCGCCGGGCTCTGCTGACGGTGATGCGCGAGACCGTGGCCCGCAACCGCGTCCGCGACGGACTCGTCTATCTCCAGGTCTCGCGCGGGGTCGCCCGCCGCGACCATCCGTTCCCCGACCCGCCGCCGGCGCCGGCCCTCGTCGTCACGGCGAAGTCCCTCGACCCCGCTGCCGGAGAGAAGGCCGCCGCCGCGGGCGTGTCGGTGATCACCGTGCCGGAGACCCGCTGGGCGCGGCCGGACATCAAGTCCGTGTCGCTCCTGCCCAACGTGCTCGCCAAGCAGCAGGCCAAGGAGGCCGGGGCGCGCGAGGCGTGGTTCGTCGACCCGGAGGGTCGCGTGCTGGAGGGATCGTCCACCAACGCCTGGATCGTCACCCATGACGGCAAGGTCATCACCCGCCAGGCCGACACGAACATCCTGCGCGGCGTCACGCGGGCCGCCGTGTCCGACCTGATCGCCCGGCGCAACCTGACGCTGGAGGAGAGGGCCTTCACGGTGGAGGAGGCCAAGGCCGCCGCCGAAGTGTTCATCACCTCCGCTTCCAGCCTGGTGATTCCAGTGGTGAGGATCGACGGCGCCCCCGTGGCCGACGGCCAGCCGGGCCCGGTGGCGACCGCGCTGCGCAGGGGTCTTCACGGCGTGACCGAAATGTCACATGTCGTCACCCCTCCCTTTGTGTGAGGGTGGTGCAGGGCGAAGTTCGTGTTAGCGTGGCGGGGTCGCGAAATTTCGAACGTCTGCCAGCGAGAGATCCGGAACGCGTTCGAGATGTGATTCGCGACGAAACGCACCAGCCGAGAAGCGGACCCGTCCACGCGAGCTGGTGAGCAACAAGAGGGGCTTTGAAACGATGGCTGCGGAGCGGAATCAGAACCTTCAGGACACTTTCCTCAACCACGTTCGCAAGAACAAGGTGCCGCTGACGATATTTCTGGTGAACGGAGTCAAGCTGCAGGGCGTTGTGACCTGGTTCGACAATTTCTGCGTACTCCTGCGTCGGGACGGACATTCGCAGCTCGTCTACAAGCACGCGATCTCGACCATCATGCCGGGGCATCCGGTGTCGCTGTTCGAGCAGGGCGAAGAGGGCGGCCCGATCCCGGGGAAGGAATGATCCTCCCTCTCCATGCCCCTGAAGGACCGAATTGAAGCACAAGCCCGGTGACATCGAGACGCTGACCAAAGGCCCGGCGGAGCCCGAGAAGGAGATCGCCTCCGGCACCCGGACCCTGGTCGTGGGCCCCTATCTGACCTCGCGCCGCGCCAGCAAGACCGCCGCCGCCGAAGACGGCGGCGTGGTCAACCTGCGCATCCCGCAGGCGCGGCTGGAGGAGGCGGCGGGCCTGGCCGCGGCCATCGACCTCCACGTCGTCCAGGCCGTGATCGCCCCGCTGGCCTCGCCCCGGCCCGCGACCTATCTGGGCAAGGGCAAGGTCGAGGAGTTCGCGGGCCTGATCAAGGCGGACGAGATCGACCTCGTCGTGATGGACTGCGCGCTGAGCCCCGTCCAGCAGCGCAACCTGGAGAAGGCCTGGGGCTCCAAGGTCATCGACCGGACGGGCCTGATCCTGGAGATCTTCGGCCGCAGGGCGCGGACCCGCGAGGGCGGCCTGCAGGTGGAGCTGGCGCATCTGGCCTATCAGAAGAGCCGGCTGGTGCGCTCCTGGACCCATCTGGAGCGCCAGCGCGGCGGCTTCGGCTTCCTGGGCGGCCCCGGCGAGACCCAGATCGAGGCGGACCGGCGCGTCATCCTGGAGCGGATGGTCCGCATCGAGAAGGAGCTGGAGAGCGTCAAGCGCACGCGCTCCCTCCACCGGGAGAGCCGGCGCAAGGTTCCCTATCCGGTCGTCGCGCTGGTCGGCTACACCAACGCCGGCAAGTCGACCCTGTTCAATCGCCTGACCTCGGCGGAGGTCCTGGCCGAGAACATGCTCTTCGCGACGCTGGACCCGACCGCCCGCGTGGTGAAGCTGCCGCACGGCGCCCCGGTGATCCTGTCCGACACCGTCGGCTTCATCTCCGACCTGCCGACCATGCTGGTGGCGGCGTTCCGCGCGACGCTGGAGGACGTGATCTCCGCCGACGTGATCCTGCATGTCCGCGACGTCTCGCATGGCGACACCGAGGCCCAGTCGGCCGACGTGATCGCGATCCTGCGCGAGCTCGGCGTCGATCCCGACGACCACAAGCGGCTGATCGAGGTTTGGAACAAGTCCGACCTGCTGGAGCCGGAGGAGCGGGCCAGGCTCCTCGGCGTGGTCGAGCATCGCCCGGCCGAGGGCCAGCCTGTGCTGGTCTCGGCGCTCACGGGCGACGGCATAGACCGGCTGAAGGCCATGATCGAGGGCCGCCTGGCGCATGAGCGGCCGGTGTTCCACATCTCGGTCGACCCGTCCGACGGGGCCGGGCTGCACTGGCTCTACCAGGAGGCCGAAGTGCTCGACCGGCGCGAGGACGCGTCCGGCGCCACCCTGATCGCGGCGCGCATCGCGCCCGAGAAGGAGCCGCGCCTGACGCGCCGCTTCCCCGGAGCGCGGCGGACGCGCTGAAACGGGCGGCGCCTACTCCTCCAGCTTGGCGGCGTTCCAGAGCGCGTCCATTTCGTCCAGCGAGGCCTGCGCCGGCGTGCGCCCACTCGCGGCGAGCTGGCGCTCGATGAAGGCGAAGCGGCGCTCGAACTTGGCGTTCGTGCCGCGCAGGGCCGCCTCGGGATCGGCATCGAGATGGCGCGCCAGGTTGGCGACGGCGAACAGGATGTCGCCGACCTCGTCCGCGACGGCCCGGCGGTCGCCCTGGTCGAGCGCCTGCTCGACCTCGCCGATCTCCTCGCGGATCTTGGCCAGGACCAGGCGCGCGTCGTTCCAGTCGAAGCCGACGGTCGAGGCCTTGGCCTGCAGCTTCACGGCCCGGGTGAGGGCGGGCATGGCGGCCGGAACGCCGGCGAGCAGGCCCGACGGAGGCTCCGGCTCGGGCCGGCCCGCCGCCTCCCGCGCCGCCCGGCGCTCGGCCTTCTCCTGCGCCTTGATCTCGCCCCACAGCCGCTTGACCTCGGCGGGCGCAAGGTCGCGCGCCGCGCCGAAGACGTGCGGATGGCGGCGGATGAGCTTGGTCGTGATCGCCTCGACGACGCCGCCGAAATCGAAGGCGCCGGCCTCCTGGGCCATCCGGGCGTGGAACACGACCTGGAGCAGCAGGTCGCCCAGCTCGTCGCGCAGGTCGACGACGTCGCCGCGCGCGATGGCGTCGGCGACCTCGTAGGCCTCCTCGATGGTGTAGGGAGCGATGGACGCGAAATCCTGCTCCAGGTCCCAGGGGCAGCCCGTTCCGGGCGTCCGCAGGGCGGCCATGATGCGGATCAGCTCGGCGATGTCGCGCGAGGGGCGGGGAGGGCTCTCCGCCCCGGGGACGTCAGGAAGGGTCATGCGGAATCCGGCGGCTCGTGGGAGCGCAGTCTAGCGCCGGCCGAGCCCGCCGTCCCGCCCTGGAGCCCGCCTCAGACGCCCGCTCCACCGTTCTCGTCGACGCAGCTCAGGTCGAACGCGCCGAGGCCTTCGTCCAGGAGGTCGGGGAGGTTGGGGATGCCGAGCAGATAGTCGGAGGTGGGCGTGTCCGTCCGCTCCTTGGCGAGGGCGACGGCCTCGTCCCACTCATCCTTGTCGTAGTCGCCGCGGCCGACCCAGACCAGCGCGACCAGGTTGGCGCGCTCGTCGACGTTGAGCCCGTCCACGAAGGCGCGGATCTCGCCTTCCACGGGATCGCCCGCCGTGGTCTCGAGCACGTCGAAGGAGCGGTCGTCGGTGGGGTTGGAGCCGGAATCCGGGTCCGTCTCGCCCTCCTTCACGTCGAATTGACGGGCCTGTCGGATGAGGGCGCAGACCTTGTCGAGGGCGATGTCCATGGTGACGCCTTCCTGCTGTCGTCGGGGTTCCTGAAGACGTGCCGGACCGGCGAATGGTTGCGCGCGAGGCTGCGTCCGGCGCCGCGGACCGCGCGGGCCGGCGGCCTTCGGCGCCGATGTGCGCGGCCGCACAGCGGCTCTTCACCATCAATGGCAAAAGACCCGCGTCGCGGGAAACTTATCGGCGCTCAAACCGTTTTCCGCGGCAACTGGAGAGACTTGCCGTGCGCGCCCTGCCTTTGATCATGTTTATCGCCCTGACCTCGGCCGTCTCCGCCAAGCCGGCGACGCCTCCCGCGGCCCCGGAGCTCGCCGATGCGGCCAAGCCGGTGAAGATCGGCGCCGTCATGCCGGCCGGCGCGCAGGTGATCGTGCAGCCCAACGGGGCCTACGGCATCGTGATCGAGAACAGCCGCGTCATCGTGGTGGAGCCGAAATCCCGCAAGGTGATCGAGATCCTGGAGAGCGGCACCTGACCTAGCGGTCCTGCGCCCAAAGGCCCGGCGTCGCCAGCTCCAGGAGGTGGCCGTCCGGATCCCTGAAATAGAGACTGCGGCCGCCCCGGGGCCACGACGCCCGGCCCTCGACGGCCACGCCCGCGCGGCCCAGCGCCGCCTCCCACTCCGGAAGGTCCGCGGCGGCGATCGCGAACGCGACGTGGATCGGCCCTGACCCGTCATGAGGCGGGATGACCCCGCCCGGCATGGTAACGGCCTCGGTCGAGGCGCCGCGCCGGAACAGCAGCAAGACGCTGCGGCCGCCGACGTCGAAGGCGCACATGCGCGCGTCCTCGAACAGTAGCTCCATTCCGAGCGTCTCCCGGTAGAAGCTCCGGGCGCGATTGAGATCGTCCACATAGAGGACGGTCTCCAGCACGGATGTGATCGCCGGCGCCATCGTCTCCTCCCGTTCGCTCAGGACAGCGTCGCACGCCGCGGCCCGCATTCAAGCGTGGACGGAACCAGACCCCGGGCCTGACGCTTAATCCGCAGCGCGGCAGACGCGTGGGCAAGAGGATGTCGGGCATGGCGCCGCGGTCGGTCTGGAAGGGTTACCTGAAGCTCTCGCTGGTGAACTGCGCGGTCGCGCTCTACCCGGCCGTGACCGAGGCGAAGTCGGTGCATTTCCACCGGATCAACCGCCAGACCGGCAACCGGCTGCGCATCCACCTCTTCGACGAGGCGACCGGCCAGGAGGTCGAGAAGGAGGACCAGGCCAAGGGCTACGAGATCGCCAAGGGCGAGATGGTGGAGGTGGAGGAGGACGAGCTCGAGCAGGTGCGGCTCGAAGCCACCCACATCATGGAGGTGAACCGCTTCGTCGACCGGCGCGAGGTCGACCCGCTCTATTTCGACAGGCCCTACTATCTGGCGCCCGACGACAAGCCCTCCGAAGAGGCGTTCCTGGTGATCCGCGAGGCGATGGCGCGGCGCAAGCTCGCGGCGCTCTCCACCGTGGTGATGCACCAGCGCGAGCACATCGTGCTGCTCGAGCCGCGGGGCGAGGGCATCATGGCCACGGTCCTGCGCTGGCCCTACGAGGTGCGCAGCGACGCGGACGCCTTCGCCGAAATCCCGAAGGCGCCGAAGATCGACCAGGAATTGCTGGAGGTGGCCGACGCCCTGGTCGAGCGCAAGATGGGCGCGTTCGACCCCTCGGAGTTCCACGACCGCTACGAGGAGGCGCTCACCGCCATGCTGGAGGCCAAGAAGGCCGGCCGCAAGCCGGCCAAGGCGCCGAAGGCGCCCGCCGCGACCAAGCCGGCCGGGATCCTGGACGCGCTGCGCAAGAGCCTGCAGCAGGAGGATCGCCCTGCCGAGCGCCGCGCGGCCAAGCCCAAGGCCGAGCCGAAGCGCCGAGTCGCCAAGCCGCAGGCCGGTCCCGCGCGGCGCGCCGCCGCGACCCGCCGCTGAGCCGGGGAGGGCGCCGTGGCGGTCCAGCGCAAGACAGCGGCCGACGCCGCGGCCAAGCCGTCCCGGCGGGCGGCCCCCAAGACGCGCGCGTCTGCGGCGGCCACGGACGCCGAGGATCCGCTCAAGCTCTATCGCGAGAAGCGCGATTTCCAGCGCACCGCCGAGCCGCCGGCGCAGGTGGGCGCAGAGGAGGGCTGGCGGTTCGTCGTGCAGAAGCACGCGGCGCGGCGGCTGCATTACGACCTCAGGCTCGAGCTCGACGGCGTGCTCAAGAGCTGGGCGGTGGCGCGAGGCCCCAGCCTCGTCGCGGGCGAGAAGCGGTTGGCGGTCCACACCGAAGACCACCCGATGAAGTATCTCGACTTCGAGGGCATCATCCCGCAGGGCGAATATGGCGGCGGGACCATGATCGTCTGGGACCAGGGGACCTGGACGCCGGACAAGGACCCCCGCAAGAGCCTCGCCAAGGGCCATCTGGACTTCACCCTGCAGGGGTCGCGCCTGAAGGGGCGCTGGCACCTGGTGCGGATGCGGCCGCGTCCGCACGAGAAGAAGGAGCAGTGGCTGCTCCTCAAGGGAGACGACGCCTTCGCCCGCGCGCCGGACGACCCCGACGTCCTGGCCGACGCGACCTCCTTCCTAAGCGGGAAGACCAATGACGAGCTCGCCGCCGAAGGCGTGATCCGGGAGGACCACGCCGCCCGGCAGGCGAAGAGCGCCGCCCCGGGCCGGGGCAAGCCGGGCAAGCGAGGCCATGAGATCGAGGCCGTGAAGGCGAAGGGCGCCCGCAAGGGCCTGCTCCCGCTGTTCCTGGAGCCGAGCCTGGCCTCGCTGATCGATGAGCCGCCCGCCGGCGGCGAGTGGATCCACGAGATCAAATATGACGGCTACCGCATGCAGGCCCGCCTCGATGGGGGCGAAGCGCAGCTGCTCACCCGCAAGGGGCTGGACTGGACGGAGCGCTTCGGCTCCATCGCCGAGAGCCTGAAGCGGCTCCCGGTCGGCTCGGCGCTGCTCGACGGCGAGATCGTCTCGGAAGGCGAGAACGGCGTCCCGAGCTTCAGCGCCCTGCAGGCCGACCTCAAGGCCGGGCGCAAGGACCGGATGGTCTATTACGTGTTCGACGTGCTCTATCTGGAGGGCGCCGACCTCACCAAGTCGCCCCAGATCGAGCGCAAGCGCCTGCTGGAGGCGCTGCTGGCGCAGGCCCCGGAGGGCTCGACCCTCCGCTACAGCGAGCATTTCGAGCATGACGGGCGCAGCATGCTGGTCCATGCCTGCCGGCTCGGACTGGAGGGCGTCGTCTCCAAGCGCAAGGACGCGCCCTATCTGCCGGACCGCGGCGGGCACTGGCTGAAGTCCAAATGCGTGATGCGGCAGGAATTCGTGGTCCTCGGCTACACGCTCTCGACCGCGGCGAAGCGCTCCATCGGCTCGCTGGCGCTGGGCTATTACGAGGACGGCAAGCTGATCTACGCCGGCCGGTCGGGGACGGGATTCTCGGGCGACGAAGCCCGCAGCCTGCATGAAGGCCTCTCGGCGATCGCGGCGCCGAAGCCCGATCTGGGGCGAAAGCCCCCCGCCGGCGCCGACAAGGGCGTGCGCTGGGTCGAACCGCGCTTCGTGGCCGAGATCGAGTTTCGCGGCTGGACGAGCGACGGTCTCCTGCGCCAGTCCTCGTTCAAGGGCCTGCGCGACGACAAGCCGCCCACCGAGGTCGTGCGCGAGGCGACGCCGGGCGAGGCGGCCTCGTCCGCATCGGCGCGCAAATCCGGATCGGCCCCGCCGGCCAGACCCTTCGCCGCGAAGGCCGCGGATCTCACGGGCGTCAGGCTCACCCATCCCGAGCGGATCCTGTGGGAGGACCAGGGCGTCACGAAGCAGGGGCTCGCCGACTTCTACGCCGACATCGCCGACTGGGTGCTGCCGCATGTCACGCGCCGTCCGCTCAGCCTCGTGCGCTGCCCGTCAGGAGTGGGCAAGCCAAGCTTCTTCCAGAAGCACATGTGGGAGGGGCTTTCGCCCGACATCCGGCCCGTGGATGTCGGGGACGCCGAGCCGATGACCTATATCGAGGATCTGCGCGGGCTGATCGGGCTGGTCCAGGCCGGGGTGCTGGAGATCCATCCCTGGGGCTCCGGCGTCGAGGACATCGAGAAGCCGGACCGGCTGATCTTCGATCTCGACCCGGGCGAGGAGGTGACCTGGGGCCAGGTGATCGACGGCGCGCTGGAGATCCGCCGCCGGCTCGCCGAGGACAAGCTGGAAAGCTTCGTCAAGACTTCTGGCGGCAAGGGGCTCCATGTCGTCGTCCCGATCGTCCCGTCGATCGACTGGGAGACCGCCAAGGACTACACGCGCCAGGTGGTGGAGCGCATGGCGGCGGACTCGCCCACCCTCTATGTGGCCAACATGGCCAAGGTCCAGCGCAAGGGCCGCATCTTCGTGGACTATCTGCGCAACGGACGCGGCGCCACGGCGGTGGCGGCCTATTCGACCCGGGCGAGGGCGGGGGCGCCCGTCTCCACGCCGCTGCAGTGGGACGAACTCTCCGAAGCCGTGCGGGCCGACCATTTCGGCGTCGACAACCTGCGGCAGCGACTCGACTTCCTCAGCCGCGATCCGTGGGAGGGCTTCTTCACGCTGAAGCAGACGCTCCCGGCCGCCCGGGGCGGGCGCAAGAAGGCGGGGCGCTCGCGTTCATCGTCATAAAAGAAACGGCCCCGGAGCGAACTCCGGGGCCGCACGCCAGACTGGCGTTCAGGCGTCGAGGATCACTCGATGACCTGCACGATGCGGCGGGTCTGCGGGTCGACCAGCACGGTCCGGTCGTTGATCACCGAATAGCGATACTGGGTCTGCACGCCGACATCGGCCGGGACCGGATAGAGCTCCACCGTCTGCGGCAGGGGCTCGCCTACGACGACCTTCTCGCGATAGGTCACGGACGGGCGGCGCTGCTGGACGACATACTGGTGCACGCGGGTGGAATCGCTCTGCGACAGCGTTCCGCCGACGATCGCGCCGGTCACGCCGCCGACGGCCGCGCCGATCGGGCCGCCCACGATGGCGCCGCCGACAGCGCCGGTGGCCGCGCCGGCCGCCGCGCCGGACTGGCCGGACTGCGCCAGGGCGACGCCGGGAACGGCGAGCGTGAGGGTGACGGCGGCGGCGATAAGGGCGTTCTTCATGCGGTTGTCCTCCATTGAACTTGACAATCGGGGACACAACGTGGGCTCAGCCTGAGGGTTCCCCGGCGCGGGCGCCGCTCCCGGCGCGGATTCGGCGAGACGACAGCGCGAGCGGCCGAAGATCAGGGCCGCCATACTCCAGGTTGTACTTTCAAATAAAGACCTCAAAAATTGCATATTCTTACGGATTCTCATGTATTCACGAAAGCTTCATCCCACGTCCCGTAGCATGATCTGGACTAGGGCTGAGTATCGGTCGTGAGCGTACCTTCCTTCGGAAACCTTCGTATCCTGCATGTCGAGGAAAGTCCTTTCGTGCGGCGGCTCGTGCGCGGCATGCTGCTGCAGGTCGGGATACGCGACGTCACCGACGCGGCGACCGGCTACGAGGCGCTGGAGCGGCTCGCCGAGTTCAGGCCGTCCCTGATCGTCATGCAGTGGGAGGCGCCGGAATTCTCCGCCTCGCAGGTGCTCGACATCATCCGCGACCCGAGCCGCGTGCGCGAGACAAACGTCCCGGTGGTGGTGACGACGCAAAGGCCGACCCGCCGGCTGCTTGACGAAGCCGCCGAACGGGAGGTGCAGCACGTGCTGCGCAAGCCTTTCTCTCCCAAGATGTTGTGGGAACGGATCGGCCACTTCTATCCCGACCTGAACGTCGCCGAACTGGACCCGCGCATCGGCGGCAAGATGAAGACCAAGGAGTCCATGCTGCTGGACGGCCCCGCCGGCCGGGAGACGGCGGCGGGGGGCTGAGCGTCGGCGGCGGCGCCCGGCGCCTCGCCGAGAGGGCCGCGGCTCAATAGGTCGCGCGGCCGCCGGACAGGTCGAACACGGCCCCGGTCGTGAACGAATTGTCCGCCGAGACCAGCCAGGCGATCATGGCTGCGGCCTCCTCGACCAGCAGGAAGCGCCCGCGCGGGATGCGCGAGAGCATGTAGTCGATGTGCTGCTGGCTGATCTGGTCGAAGATCCGGGTCTTGGCGGCGGCCGGCGTCACGCAGTTCACCGCGATATCGTGGGAGGCGAGCTCCTTGCCGAGCGACTTGGTCAGCGCGATCACGCCCGCCTTGGCGGCCGAATAGGCTGCGGCGTTGGGGTTGCCTTCCTTGCCGGCGATGGAGGCGACGTTCAGGATCCGCCCGTAGCCGCGCGCGATCATGCCCGGCGTCACCGCCTTGCAGCAGTAGAAGACGCCGTTCAGGTCGATGTCGATGATGCGCCGCCACTCGTCGATGGGGTAGTCGACGACCGGCATGGTGGGGCCCGAGATGCCGGCGTTGTTGACCAGGATGTCGATGCGGCCCAGTTCTCCCTCCGTGCGCGCCACGGCGCGGGCGATCGAGTCCGGGTCGGTCTGCTCATAGGCCGCCGTCAGCACCCGGGCGGCGGGCGCCGCGGCCTGGAGCGAGGCGGCCGCCTCCGCCAAGAGGCTCTCGTCGCGGTCCCACAGGGCGACGGCGGCGCCCGAATCGAGGAGCCGCGCGGCGACCGCATAGCCAATGCCCTGCGCTCCCCCGGTCACGGCGGCTGCGCGGCCTTGAAGATCGATCCTGTTGGTCATAACTGAGACTTTCCCGGTGGTTGCCGGGGCGATCATACGGATCGGGACGATCCGGTCGAGGGTTGCGTGCGCATGTGCGCCCATTTGGTCGAATGGGCCGCCTCTGCGACTCCCTTCCGTCTTGCGGTTCGCTGTGCGCTGCGATAAGCCTCCCGCGACCCTCCAAAAGGGGCTCGAGGCGCATGACTTCGGCGTTTTTGCGACCTGCCCGCCTCTCCCGGTTGCGTCGGTGCCGAAAAGCCGGCCGGCTTTTCGCAATTTCACGAGTTTCGCCGCGAGTGCGGAGACGCCATGCCTGAGCTTCTCGTCGACTATCTCCCGCTGGTCCTGTTCATCGGCGTGTCGCTGGTGATCTCGATCGCCCTGCTGGTCGCGCCCTTCATCGTCGCCTATTCGAACCCGGATCCGGAGAAGCTCTCCGCCTATGAGTGCGGCTTCAACGCGTTCGACGACGCCCGCATGAAGTTCGACGTGCGCTTCTACCTCGTCTCGATCCTGTTCATCATCTTCGACCTGGAGGTGGCGTTCCTGTTTCCGTGGGCGGTCGCGTTCAAGGAGGTGGGGCTGTTCGGCTTCTGGTCGATGATGACCTTCCTGGCGGTGCTGACCATCGGCTTCGTGTACGAGTGGAGAAAGGGAGCCCTGGAATGGGATTGACCGCAAACGTTCCCGGAACCCTCGTCGCCCCCGCGCCGCGCGGCGTCATCGATCCGAACACCGGCCGGCCCGTAGGGGCGACCGACCCGTTCTTCTCCGACGTCAACGCCGAGCTCGCCGACAAGGGCTTCATCGTCGCCGCCACGGACGACCTCATCCAGTGGGCCCGCACGGGTTCGCTGATGTGGATGACGTTCGGCCTGGCGTGCTGCGCGGTGGAGATGATGCAGCTCTCCATGCCGCGCTACGACGTGGAGCGCTTCGGCTTCGCCCCGCGCGCCTCGCCGCGCCAGTCGGACGTGATGATCGTCGCCGGCACGCTGACCAACAAGATGGCCCCGGCGCTGCGCAAGGTCTACGACCAGATGCCCGAGCCGCGCTACGTCATCTCGATGGGCAGCTGCGCCAATGGCGGCGGCTACTACCACTATTCCTACTCTGTGGTGCGCGGCTGCGACCGCATCGTGCCGATCGACGTCTACGTGCCGGGGTGCCCCCCGACCGCGGAGGCGCTGCTCTACGGCATCCTGCTCCTGCAGAAGAAGATTCGCCGGACCGGCACGATCGAGCGCTGACCCGGGCTCCGGCCCGCCCCCGGCAGCCGGCCCCGGCTGCCGCCCAGATCCTCCCGGCGCGGCTCCCGCGCATGTTTGCCTGAGCGCGGCCTCCGCGCATCCTGACCGGAAGAAAGCCTGTCCCATGGACGAGACGCTGAACGAGCTCGGCGAGGCCATCAAGAACGCTCTCCCCGGAGCGGTGACCGGCTATACGGTCGCGTTCGGCGATCTCGCGGTCGAAGCCGAGGCGGGACAGATCGTGCAGGTCCTGCGACTGCTGCGCGACGACCCGCAGTTCCGCTTCGTCTGCTTCATCGACCTGTGCGGCGTCGACTACCCGGCCCGCGAGAAGCGCTTCGACGTGGTGTGGCACCTGCTGTCGCCCAAGCACAACCGGCGCATCCGGGTGAAGGTGCGGACGGACGAGATCACGCCGGTGCCCTCGACGGTGGACGTCTACCCGGCCGCCAACTGGTTCGAGCGCGAGGCCTACGACCTCTACGGCATCCTGTTCTCCGGCCACCCGGACCTGCGGCGCATCCTCACCGACTACGGCTTCGAGGGACACCCGCTGCGCAAGGACTTCCCGACCACCGGCTTCGTCGAGGTGCGCTGGGACGAGGAGCAGAAGCGGGTCGTCTACGAGCCCGTCAAGCTGCAGCAAGAGTTCCGCAGCTTCGACTTCCTCTCCCCCTGGGAAGGCACGGACTATGTGCTGCCGGGGGATGAGAAGGCGAAGGCGCCGTGAACCGGCGAATGGCGAAATGGCGAATGGCGAATAGGGGGTTCGGCGACAGTCGTGACGAATGAGGTTATCCGATCCTATCGCGATCTCGCCGTCTGGCGGTCCTCAATGGATCTGGCTCAAGCCTCCTATCTGTTCACAGCGACGTTTCCGAAGAGCGAAATGTACGGATTGACAAGTCAAATTCGGCGTTCTGCGACGTCCGTGGCCGCCAACATCGCGGAAGGCCATGGGCGCGAGCATACCGGATCGTTCGTTCAATCCTTGCGGATCGCACAGGGCTCCCTCAAGGAGTTCGAAACGCACGTGTTGCTCGCCGGACGGGTCAAGCTGGCGGCCGATAAAGAGGTCGACGCTCTGATGAGCAGCGCCGATGATTTGGGACGCAAGCTGAGGGCTCTGATCAGGTCCCTGCAGAGGCGGATGGAGACGCAAGGATGATGACGCAGCGCTCACCCCATTCGCCATTCGCCATTCGCCATTCGCGCAGGGCCCCGCGCCATGACTGAAACCGCCATCCGCAACTTCTCCATCAATTTCGGCCCGCAGCATCCGGCGGCGCATGGCGTGCTGCGCCTTGTGCTGGAGCTGGACGGCGAGGTGGTGGAGCGCGTCGACCCGCATATCGGGCTCTTGCATCGCGGCACCGAGAAGCTGATCGAGTCCAAGACCTATCTGCAGTCGATCCCGTATTTCGACCGGCTCGACTATGTCGCTCCGATGAACCAGGAGCACGCCTTCTGCCTGGCGGTGGAGAAGCTGCTCGGGATCGGGGTGCCGCGCCGGGCGCAGCTGATCCGGGTGCTCTATTCGGAGATCAGCCGGCTGCTGTCGCATCTGCTCAACGTCACCACGCAGGCGATGGACGTGGGCGCGCTGACCCCGCCGCTGTGGGGCTTCGAAGAGCGCGAGAAGCTGATGCTGTTCTATGAGCGCGCCTCCGGCTCGCGCATGCATGCGGCCTATTTCCGGCCGGGCGGCGTCCATGCGGACCTGCCGCCGGACCTGATCGACGACATCGAGGCCTTCTGCGACCCCTTCCTGAAGGTGCTCGACGACCTCGACGCGCTGTTCATCGGCAACCGCATCTTCAAGCAGCGCAACGTCGACATCGGCGTCGTGACGCTGGACGAGTGCTGGGCCTGGGGCTTCTCGGGCGTGATGGTGCGCGGCTCGGGCGCCGCCTGGGACCTGCGCAAGGCGCAGCCCTACGAGTGCTACGAGGAGATGGAGTTCGACATCCCGGTCGGGCGCAACGGCGACAACTATGACCGCCAGGTGATCCGCATGGAGGAGATGCGCCAGTCGGTGCGCATCATGCGCCAGTGCATCGCCAAGCTGCGCGAGCCGGCCGGGCAGGGGCCCGTGACCACCCTCGACGGCAAGGTGGCGCCGCCGAAGAGGGCGGAGATGAAGCGCTCGATGGAGGCGCTCATCCACCACTTCAAGCTCTATACGGAAGGCTTCCGGGTGCCGGAAGGCGAGGTCTACGCGGCGGTCGAGGCGCCCAAGGGCGAGTTCGGCGTCTATCTCGTGTCGGACGGCACCAACAAGCCGTATCGCTGCAAGATCCGCGCTCCGGGCTTCGCCCACTTGCAGGCCATGGACCACATGAACCGCGGCCACATGCTGGCCGACGTCTCGGCGATCCTCGGATCGCTGGACATCGTGTTCGGCGAGGTCGATCGGTGAAGAAGTTGCGCACGCGCCGCCCGGCGGTTCGTGCGGATATGAGGACGTCATGTCAGTCAGAAGACTAGCCGCCGAGCAGCCCGCCAGCTTCGCCTTCACGCCGGACAACCTGGCCTGGGCGCAGGGCGTCATCGCGAAATACCCGGAGGGCCGGCAGGCCTCCGCGGTGATCCCGCTGCTGTGGCGCGCCCAGGAGCAGAACGACTACTGGCTGCCCAAGCCGGCCATCGAGTATGTCGGGCGCATGCTGGACATGCCCTATATCCGCGTGCTGGAGGTCGCGACCTTCTACACGATGTTCAATCTCGAGCCGGTGGGGAAGCACTTCATCCAGCTGTGCGGCACGACGCCGTGCCGGCTGCGCGGGGCCGAGGACATCATCAAGGTCTGCCAGGACCGCATCGGCGGCCAGCGCCATGTCACGCCGGACGGGCTGTTCTCGTGGCTGGAGGTCGAGTGCCTGGGCGCGTGCTGCAACGCGCCGATGGTGCAGATCAACAACGACTATTACGAGGACCTGACGACGGAGAACTTCAACAGGCTCCTCGACGACCTCGCCGCGGGCCGGCCGGTCAAGAAGGGTCCGCAGAATAGCCGCCACGCGTCCGAGCCCGAAGGCGGCGTCACGACGCTGACGGATCCGGCGCTCTATGACGGCTCCGCCGTGGGCGCCTGGCGCAAGCGCTTCCAGGAAGAGGAGGCGAAGGCCAAGGCCGCCGCCTCCGAAGCGGGCGCGACGGAGAAGAAGGCCGCGGACGACAAGGCCCTCGCGGCCGAGGCGGCGGCGCGGCCGAAGCCCGGCAAGCCGAGCGACGACACGGCCGGCGCGAAGGCCACCGACACTCCGGCGCACCGGGTCGCCGAAGGCAAGGAAGCGGTCTCGGCCGCCGACCGGGCCAAGGCCGGGGACGCCTCGAAGTCGTCCTCCGACGAGCCGTCGTCGAAGCGCCCGAAGGCTCCGACCCTCGACAAGGCCTCGTCCTATGTGGCCAACCCGAACCAGGGCGAAGCCAAGAAGCCCGCCGACGACACGGCGAAGGGGTGAGCGGACATGCTGGCTGATCGCGATCGCATTTTCACCAACCTCTACGGCCTGCAGTCCCCCGGCCTCAAGGCCGCGCAGATGCGCGGCGCCTGGGACGGCACGAAGTTCCTGCTCGAGAAGGGCCGGGACTGGATCGTCGACGAGATGAAGAAGTCGGGCCTGCGCGGCCGCGGCGGCGCGGGCTTCCCGACCGGCCTGAAATGGTCGTTCATGCCCAAGCAGTCGGACGGGCGCCCGAGCTATCTCGTGGTCAACGCCGACGAATCCGAGCCCGGCACCTGCAAGGACCGGGAGATCATGCGGCACGATCCGCATCTGCTGGTCGAGGGCTGCCTGATCGCCTCCTTCGCGATGGGGGCGAACGCCTGCTACGTCTATCTGCGCGGCGAGTACATCGCCGAGCGCGAGGCGCTGCAGCGCGCCGTGGACGAGGCCTATGAGGCGCGGCTCGTCGGCAAGGACAACATCCACGGCTGGCCCTTCGACATCTACGTGCACCACGGCGCCGGCGCGTATATCTGCGGCGAGGAGACCGCGCTGCTCGAGAGCCTCGAGGGCAAGAAGGGAATGCCGCGGCTGAAGCCGCCGTTCCCGGCCAATATGGGCCTCTATGGCTGCCCCACGACGGTGAACAACGTCGAGTCGATCGCCGTGGCGGGCACCATCCTGCGTCGCGGCGCAGCCTGGTTCGCGGGCATCGGCCGGCCGAACAATGTGGGCACCAAGCTGTTTTGCGTGTCGGGGCATGTCAACAAGCCCTGCAACGTCGAGGAAGAGCTCGGCCTGACCTTCCGCGAACTGATCGACCGCCATTGCGGCGGCATCCGGGGCGGCTGGGACAACCTCAAGGCGGTGATCCCGGGCGGCTCGTCCGTGCGCATGGTGCCGGCCGACCAGATCATCGACACGCCGATGGACTTCGACAGCCTGTCGAAGCTGAAATCGGGCCTCGGCACCGCGGCCGTGATCGTGATGGACAAGTCGACCGACATCGTCCGGGCGATCGCGCGCATCAGCTACTTCTACAAGCACGAGAGCTGCGGCCAGTGCACGCCGTGCCGCGAGGGCACGGGCTGGATGTGGCGCGTGCTGACCCGCATGGCCGAGGGCCGCGCCCAGAAGCGCGAGATCGACATGCTTCTGGAAGTGACCAAGCAGGTCGAGGGCCACACCATCTGCGCGCTCGGCGACGCGGCGGCCTGGCCCGTGCAGGGCCTGATCGCCCATTTCCGCCACGAAATCGAGGCGCGTATCGACCAATACGCCGCCAACCCGCATAGCGAGCCTGTCCGCAACTACGGCGTGGCGGCGGAGTAAGAAAGAGTGCATCGATGACAAAGATCATCGTCGACGGCATCGAGCTCGACGTTCCGGCCGAATACACGCTCCTCCAGGCGTGCGAGGAGGCCGGCGCCGAGATCCCGCGCTTCTGCTTCCATGAGCGGCTCTCGATCGCCGGCAACTGCCGCATGTGCCTCGTCGAGGTGAAGGGCGGGCCGAAGCCGGTCGCGTCCTGCGCCTGGGCCGTGCGCGACTGCCGCCCCGGCCCGAACGGCGAGCCGCCGGTGATCTCCACCAAGTCGCCGATGGTGCGCAAGGCGCGCGAGGGGGTGATGGAGTTCCTCCTCATCAACCACCCGCTGGACTGCCCGATCTGCGACCAGGGCGGCGAGTGCGACCTGCAGGACCAGGCGATGGCCTATGGCGTCGACACGTCCCGCTTCGCCGAGAACAAGCGCGCCGTCGAGGACAAGTATATCGGCCCGCTCGTGAAGACGCAGATGAACCGCTGCATCCAATGCACGCGTTGCGTCCGCTTCTCGACCGAGGTCGCCGGCGTGCCGGATCTGGGCGCCATCGGCCGCGGCGAGGACATGGAGATCACCTCCTATCTCGAGAGCGCCATGCGGTCGGAGCTGCAGGGCAACGTCATCGACCTGTGCCCGGTGGGCGCGCTCACCTCCAAGCCCTACGCCTTCCGGGCGCGGCCCTGGGAGCTGTCCAAGACCGAGTCGGTCGACGTCATGGACGCGCTTGGATCGGCGATCCGCGTCGACGCGCGCGGCCGCGAGGTCATGCGCATCCTGCCGCGGCTCAACGAGGCCGTGAATGAGGAGTGGATCTCCGACAAGACCCGCTTCATCTGGGACGGGCTGAAGACGCAGCGGCTGGACAGGCCCTATGTGCGGGTCGGCGGCGCGCTGCGCCCGGCCTCCTGGGCCGAGGCCTTTTCGGCCATCGCCGCGAAGCTGAAGGCCGCCCAGCCCGACCGCATCGGCTTCATCGCCGGCGACCTCGCCTCCGTGGAGGAGATGTACGCGCTGAAGCTGCTGGCCCAGTCGCTCGGCACGACGAATGTCGACGGGCGCCAGGACGGGACGAAGCTGCACCCGAAATTCGGCCGCGCCTCCTACCTCTTCAACAGCACCGTGATGGGCATCGAGGAGGCGGACGCGATCCTGCTGGTCGGCACGGACCCGCGGCGCGAGGCGCCGGTGCTGAACGCCCGCATCCGCAAGCGCTGGCGCATGGGGCCGCTGCCGGTGGGCCTCATCGGCGAGCCGGTGGACCTCACCTATGACGTCGCGGTCCTGGGCGCCGGTCCGGAGACGCTGGCCGGCGTCGCCGACGGCACGGTCGGCTTCGCGGAGACGCTGAAGAACGCCAAGCGGCCGCTGGTGATCGTGGGGCAGGGGGCGTTGGCCCGGCCGGACGGCGAAGCCATCCTGGCGCTGGCCGCCAAGGTCGCGCAGTCGGTCGGCGCGGTCGCGGAAGGCTGGAACGGCTTCAGCGTGCTGCACACGGCGGCGGCCCGGGTCGGCGCGCTCGATCTCGGCCTCGTGCCGGGCGAGGGCGGCCTCGACGCCGCCGGCATGGCCGCCGCGGGCGCGCTCGACGTGCTGTTCCTGCTCGGCGCGGATGAGATCGACGTCGCGCCCGGCGCCTTCGTGATCTACCAGGGCACCCACGGCGACCGCGGCGCGCATCGCGCCGACGTGATCCTCCCGGGCGCGGCATACACCGAGAAGAACGGCACCTACGTCAACACCGAGGGCCGGGTTCAGCTCGGCGCGCGCGCCGGCTTCCCGCTCGGCGACGCCAAGGAGGACTGGGCCATCCTGCGCGCCCTGTCGGACGTGCTCGGCCATCGGCTGCCCTTCGACTCGCTGCCGCAGCTGCGGGCGAAGCTCTACGCCGACGTTCCCCACATGGCCCGGATCGAGACCGTGACTCCGGCCGACCCGGCGGGGCTCTCGGCGCTGGGCGGCGCGTCGGGTTCGCCCGACAAGGCGCCGTTCCGCCGCGCGGTCACGGACCTCTACCTCACCAACCCGATCGCCCGCGCTTCGGCGGTCATGGCCGAATGCTCGGCGCTGGCGCAGGGCGGCGTAGCCGTCGCGGCCGAGTAAGGGACAGCGACCATGGACGTCTTCCTCTCCGTGCTGCTGATGCTGGGCAAGAGCCTGCTGCTCATCGCCGCCCTGCTGATCTTCATCGCCTTCGCGCTCTATGGCGACCGCAAGGTGTGGGCGGCGGTGCAGCTGCGCCGCGGCCCCAACGTGGTCGGCCCCTGGGGGCTGATGCAGTCCTTCGCGGACCTGCTGAAATTCGCCCTGAAGGAGCCGGTGATCCCGTCCGGCGCCAACAAGGGCATCTTCCTGCTCGCGCCCCTGGTGACGACGCTGTTGGCCCTGTCGGCCTGGGCGGTGATCCCGCTCAACGACGGCTGGGCCATCGCCGACATCAATGTGGGCATCCTGTACATCTTCGCGATCTCGTCGCTGGGCGTGTACGGGATCATCATGGGCGGCTGGGCCTCCAACTCGAAATATCCGTTCCTGTCGGCGCTGCGCTCCGCCGCCCAGATGGTGTCCTACGAGGTCTCGATCGGCTTCGTGATCATCACGGTGCTGCTGTGCGTGGGCTCGCTGAACCTGACCGACATCGTCAACGCGCAGGACACCCGGGCCGGCCTCTTCGGCTGGTACTGGCTGCCGCTGCTGCCGATGTTCGTGATCTTCTTCATCTCGGCCATGGCGGAGACCAACCGGCCTCCCTTCGACCTGGTGGAGGCGGAGTCCGAGCTCGTGGCGGGCTTCATGGTCGAGTACTCCTCGACCCCGTACCTGCTCTTCATGCTGGGCGAGTACGTGGCCATCATGACCATGTGCGCGCTGATGACGATCCTGTTCCTCGGCGGCTGGCTGCCGCCGGCGAACTTCCCGCCCTTCACCTGGATCCCGGGCGTGATCTGGTTCGTCCTCAAAGCCTCGTTCATGTTCTTCCTGATCGCCATGGTGAAGGCGTTCGTGCCGCGCTACCGGTACGACCAGCTCATGCGGCTGGGCTGGAAGGTGTTCCTGCCGATCTCGCTCGCCATGGTGGTGATCGTGGCCGGCGTGCTGCAGTTCACCGGGTGGGCGCCGGGGCATTGAGGTGGAGGTCTCCATCCCGGGCGTGATCGGGGCCGCCATCGGGGCGGTCCTCGGCTATGTCGACTGGCGCGTCGTCGGCGGGGTGGTGGAAGGGCGTCTGCGCAAGCTGGACCGATCGTCCGGTCCGGCGGAGGCGGCGGTGTTCGAACGCAAGCTGCGCATCCTGCGCGCCGTGCTGTTCGTCGGCACCGTTCTGACCTTCCCGGTGATCGGCTACCTGCTCGGGGCCACGATCTCCGGGCGATGAAATGGAAGGCGGGCGAGCCCGCGACACGACAAGCGGCGCGCGAGCGCCCGGAGAGACGACATGGCATTCGCTCAGGCTGCGCGGTCACTGATCCTGAAGGAGTTCCTGGAGGCCTTCGTGCTGTCCATGCGCTACTTCTTCAAGCCGAAGCCGACGCTCAACTATCCCTATGAGCGCGGCGCGATCTCGCCCCGGTTCCGGGGGGAGCACGCGCTGCGGCGCTATCCCAACGGCGAGGAGCGCTGCATCGCCTGCAAGCTGTGCGAGGCGATCTGCCCCGCGCAGGCGATCACGATCGAGGCGGGCCCGCGCCGCAACGACGGCACGCGGCGCACGACCCGCTACGACATCGACATGACGAAGTGCATCTATTGCGGCTTCTGCCAGGAAGCCTGCCCGGTGGACGCGATCGTCGAAGGGCCGAACATGGAGTTCTCGACGGAGACCCGCGAGGAGCTGTTCTACGACAAGAACCGGCTGCTCGAGAACGGGGCCCGCTGGGAGCGCGAGCTCGCCCGCAACATCGCGATGGACGCGCCCTACCGCTAGGGCGGCGTCCCGGCGAAGGCCCGCAGGAAGTCGGGTTGTCGCTCCGGGAATCGGCGTCTATAGACGGGCGCACAAAGGGTTCTGGCCGGCTTGCCGGCCCTTCGAGGGAGGATCCGGCCGCCCGGCCAGGATCCATGGATCAGACGAGGCCGCCTCACGGGGGCCGATGAGGAACTCCACGATGGTGGCGGCCACCTTCTTCTATCTGTTCGCCGGGATCACGGTGGCCTCGGCCCTGATGGTGATCTCGTCGAAGAACCCCGTTCATTCGGTGCTGTTCCTGATCCTCGCCTTCGTCAACGCCGCGGGGCTGTTCCTGCTGATGGGGGCGGAGTTCCTGGCGATGATCCTGGTCGTCGTCTATGTCGGCGCGGTGGCGGTGCTGTTCCTCTTCGTCGTGATGATGCTGGACGTGGACTTCGCCGAGCTGCGCCAGGGCTTCCTCAGCTACCTGCCCTTCGGGGCCGTCGTGGCGCTGCTCCTGCTGGTGGAGTTGGTGCTCGTCGTCACCACCTACGCGCTGGAGCCCGGGGCGCTGAAGCTTCCGGCGCCGGCCTCGCCCTCGGCGGACGCGCTGATCCCCAACACCGAGGCGCTCGGGCGGGTGCTCTACACCCAGTATCTCTATTACTTCCAGGCCTCCGGCCTGATCCTGCTCGTCGCCATGATCGGCGCGATCGTGCTCACGCTGCGCCACAAGCCGGGCGTGAAGCGCCAGGACATCTCCCAGCAGGTCGCCCGCACGCCGGAATCGGCGGTCGAGGTGAAGAAGGTTCCCTTCAGGCAGGGCGTGTGAGGGCTCAGCGATGATCATCGGTCTCGGTCACTACCTGACGGTCGCGGCGATCCTGTTCACGCTCGGCGTGTTCGGCATCTTCATCAACCGCAAGAACGTCATCGTCATCCTGATGTCGGTCGAGTTGATCCTGCTCGCCGTCAACATCAACCTCGTGGCGTTCTCGACCTTCGGCGGCGACCTCGTCGGCCAGGTCTTCGCGCTCCTGATCCTCACCGTCGCGGCGGCCGAAGCCGCGATCGGACTGGCGATCCTCGTCGTCTATTTCCGCAACCGCGGCACCATCGCGGTTGAGGACATCAACATGATGAAGGGCTGACTCGGGGTAAGGCCCCCGACGGGACACGGACATGTATCAGGCCATCGTCTTCCTGCCGCTCGTCGGCTTCCTCATCGCCGGCCTTTTCGGCCGCACCATCGGCGCGCGCGCCAGCGAGGTGGTCACGACCGCCTTCCTGGTGGCGGCGGCGCTGCTGTCCTGGGTGGCGTTCTTCCAGGTCGGCTTCGGCCATGGCGCCACGCGGGTGCAGGTCGCCCAGTGGATGACGTCGGGCGACCTCAAGGTCGACTGGGCCTTCCGGATCGACACGCTCACGGCCGTGATGCTGGTGGTGGTGAACACCGTCTCGTCGCTCGTCCACCTCTACTCGATCGGCTACATGCACGAGGATCCGCACCGGCCGCGGTTCTTCGCCTATCTGTCGCTGTTCACCTTCGCGATGCTGATGCTGGTGACCGCCGACAACCTCGTCCAGATGTTCTTCGGCTGGGAGGGCGTGGGCCTCGCTTCCTATCTCTTGATCGGCTTCTGGTACAACAAGCCCTCGGCGGTCGCGGCCGCCATGAAGGCGTTCATCGTCAACCGCGTCGGCGATTTCGGCTTCGCGCTCGGCATCTTCCTCGTCTTCGTGCTGTTCGGCACGGTCGGCTTCGCCGAGATCTTCCCGAAGGCCGGCGAGGTCGCCAAGCAGAGCTTCCACTTCATCGGCTATGACTGGAACGCGATGACGCTGGCCTGCCTGCTGCTCTTCATGGGCGCGATGGGCAAGTCGGCGCAGTTCCTGCTCCACACCTGGCTGCCGGACGCGATGGAAGGCCCGACCCCGGTGTCGGCGCTGATCCACGCCGCCACCATGGTGACGGCGGGCGTGTTCATGGTGGCGCGCCTGTCGCCGCTGTTCGAGACGTCGCCGGTGGCGATGGCGGCGGTGCTGATCGTGGGCGCCACGACGGCGTTCTTCGCCGGCACGATCGGCCTGGTGCAGAACGACATCAAGCGCGTGATCGCCTATTCGACCTGCTCGCAGCTCGGCTACATGTTCGTGGGGCTCGGGGCGGGAGCCTACGGCGCCGGCATCTTCCACCTGTTCACGCACGCCTTCTTCAAGGCGCTGCTGTTCCTCGGCGCGGGCTCGGTCATCCACGCCATGCACCACGAGCAGGACATCCGCCGCATGGGCGGCCTCGCCCGCCGCATCCCGTTCACGACGGCGATGTTCGCGGTCGGCACGCTGGCGCTGACGGGCTTCCCGCTGACCGCCGGCTACTTCTCCAAGGACGCCATCATCGAGTCGTCCTTCGCCACCCATACGGCAGGCAACGCCTACGCCTTCGTGCTCCTGTCGATCACGGCGGGGCTGACCTCGTTCTACTCCTGGCGGCTCTTCTTCCTGACCTTCATGGGGCGCCCGCGCTGGGACACGCCGCACGGGCACGACCCGCAGGTGAGCCACCACGTGGAGTCCGAGGACGACAGCCACGGCTCGCACGCCCACGCGAAGCACGCCCATGACGACCATGGCCACGGCGCGCACGGCCACGCGCTGGAGCCGCACGAGTCGCCGATGAGCATGCTGATCCCGCTCGGGCTGCTGGGCTTCGGGGCGCTGTTCGCCGGGCTCTTCTTCGAGAGCGCCTTCTTCGGCCACGCCTATGAGGAGTTCTGGAAGGACGCCCTCCACACGGGGCCGGAGAACCACATCCTGCACGCGATCCACGAGATCCCGGGCTGGGTGAAGTACTCGCCCACGGTGGAGATGATCATCGGTTTCGCGGTCGCCTGGCTGTTCTACGTGAAGTCGCCGGACCTGCCGCGCCGCCTGGCCGAGAGCCAGCCCTTCCTGTACCGCTTCCTGCTCAACAAGTGGTACTTCGACGAGCTCTACGACGTCCTCTTCGTCCGCTCGGCCAAGTGGCTCGGCCGCTTCCTGTGGAAGAAGGGCGACGGCGTGGTCATCGACGGCATGGGCCCGGACGGCGTGTCGGCCCGCGTGGTCGACGTCACCAACGCGGTGGTGCGGCTGCAGACCGGATATGTCTACCACTACGCCTTCGCGATGCTGATCGGCGTGGCTGCGCTCATCACCTGGTACATGTTCGGCGGAGCCCACTGAGATGATGTCCCATTTGCTCACGGGCCTTCTCGTCCTGCCGCTGGCCGGAGCGCTGTTCGTGCTCGTCACCCGCGACGACACGGAAGCCGGCCAGAAGAACATCCGCTGGATCTCGCTCCTGGCCACGATCGCGACCTTCCTGCTGTCGCTGGTGGCCTGGGGCCGGTTCGACGTCGCCAATCCGGGCTTCCAGCTCCTGGAAGACGGCGCGTGGCTCTCCGAGACGATCCGCTTCAAGCTCGGCGTGGACGGCTTCTCGATGCCGTTCGTGATGCTGACCACGTTCCTGATGCCGTTCTGCATCGTGGCGTCGTGGGTGTCGGTCGAGCGGCGCGTGAAGGAGTACTTCATCGCCTTCCTGGTGCTCGAGACGCTGATGATCGGCGTGTTCGCCTCGCTCGATCTCGTGCTGTTCTACCTCTTCTTCGAGGCCGGCCTGATCCCGATGTTCCTCATCATCGGCATCTGGGGCGGCAAGCGGCGCATCTACGCCAGCTTTAAATTCTTCCTCTACACGCTGCTCGGCTCGCTGCTGATGCTGGTCGCCATCATGGCGATGTACTGGGACGCGGGCACGACGGACATCCCGACGCTTCTGGCGCACAAGTTCCCGCACGGCATGCAGTTCTGGCTGTGGCTGGCCTTCTTCGCCTCCTTCGCGGTGAAGATGCCGATGTGGCCCGTCCACACCTGGCTGCCCGACGCCCATGTGGAGGCGCCCACGGCCGGCTCGGTGATCCTGGCGGCGATCCTGCTGAAGATGGGCGGCTACGGCTTCATCCGCTTCTCGATCCCGATGTTCCCCGACGCGTCGCTGTATTTCGCGCCCTTCGTGTTCGCCCTCTCGGTCGTGGCGATCATCTACACGTCGCTGGTCGCGCTGATGCAGGAGGACATGAAGAAGCTCATCGCCTACTCGTCCGTGGCGCATATGGGCTTCGTCACCATGGGGCTGTTCACCCTGACGGCCCAGGGCATCCAGGGCGCGATGTTCCAGATGGTGAGCCACGGCATCGTATCGGGCGCGCTGTTCCTGTGCGTCGGCGTGATCTACGACCGCATGCACACCCGCGAGATCGCCGCCTATGGTGGGCTGACGGACCGCATGCCCAAATACGCCGTGGCCCTGATGGTGTTCACCATGGCCAATGTCGGCCTGCCGGGCACGTCGGGCTTCGTCGGCGAGTTCCTGACGCTGCTGGGCGCCTTCCGGGCGAACACCTGGGTCGCGTTCTTCGCCACCACCGGCGTGATCCTGTCGGCGGCCTATGCGCTCTGGCTCTATGCGCGGGTGATGTTCGGCCCGTTCGAGAAGCCGAGCCTGAAGGGCATCCTCGACCTCACCCCCCGCGAGGTCGGCCTGCTCGCGCCGCTGATCCTGCTCACGATCTATTACGGCGTGCATCCCGCTCCGGTGCTGGACGCCTTCGCGGCGTCGACCGACGCGCTCCTGAAGACGACCCAGGCCGCGCTCGGCGCCGCCGCGAAAACCGCCTCGCTGGCGCACTGAGGACTGTTCGATGCCTGGACTTCACGCGGCCATCCCGGCCTTCGGCCTCGCGCTTCCGGAGATCGTCCTCGCCATCGGGGCGCTGGCGCTGGTGCTCCTCGGCGCGATCCGCGGCGAGCGCTCGGTCAACCTCGTCAACGGGATCGCGCTGGCGATCCTGGTGCTGGTCGGCGTGCTGGTGATGACCCGCACCGGCCGGGCCACCACCTTCAACGGCTCCTTCGTGCAGGACGACTTCGCCAAGTTCATGAAGATCGCCGCCCTGGTGGGTTCGGGCGTGGCGCTGGTGATGTCGGTCGACTTCTGGCGCGGCGAGCGGGTGCAGCGCTTCGAATACGCCATCCTGATCCTGCTCTCGACGCTGGGCATGATGATGATGATCTCCGCGGGGGATCTCATCGCGCTCTATCTCGGCCTCGAGCTCATGAGCCTCGCGCTCTACGTGGTCGCCGCGATCCACCGCGATTCGGTGCGCGCCACGGAGGCGGGGCTGAAATATTTCGTGCTGGGCGCGCTCTCGTCCGGGATGCTGCTCTATGGCGCGTCGCTGGTCTACGGCTTCACCGGATCGGTGCAGTTCCCGGTGATCGGGGCGGCGCTGCGCGACCACGGCTCCACCGGGGTGATCTTCGGCCTCGTCTTCGTCATGGCGGGCCTGTGCTTCAAGATCTCGGCCGTGCCCTTCCACATGTGGACGCCGGACGTCTATGAGGGCGCGCCCACGCCGGTGACGGCCTTCTTCGCCGCCGCGCCCAAGATGGCCGCCATGGCGCTGGCCACGCGGGTCGTGATCACGGCCTTCCCGGGCATCCTGCTGCAGTGGCAGCAGATCATCGTCTTCGTGTCGATCGCCTCGATGGCGCTGGGCGCCTTCGCCGCCATCGGCCAGCGCAATATCAAGCGGCTGATGGCCTATTCGTCCATCGGCCACATGGGCTTCGCGCTGGTCGGTCTCGCCGCCGGCACCCCGGCGGGCGTGCAGGGCGTGGCCATCTACATGGCGATCTACCTGGTGATGACGCTGGGGACCTTCGCGGTGATCCTCGCCATGAAGCGGCCGGACGGCTATGTGGAGACCATCGAGGATCTCGCCGGGCTGGGCCGCACCGCGCCCGCCACGGCCTTCGTGTTCGCCATGCTGATGTTCTCGCTGGCCGGCATCCCGCCGCTCGCGGGTTTCTTCGCCAAGTGGTACGTGTTCGCCGCGGCGGTCGACGCCAAGCTCTACACGCTGGCGGTGATCGGCGTCGTCACCAGCGTGGTCAGCACCTACTACTATCTGCGCATCGTCAAGCTGATGTATTTCGACGAGCCGGCGGAGGCCTTCCTGCCGATGGCGACGTCCCTGAAGATCGTGTCGGGCCTGTCCGGCGCCTTCATCCTGCTGTTCTGGCTCTGGCCGGCGCCGCTGGTCACGGCCGCGACCGCCGCCGCGAAGTCGCTGTTCTGACGTGAAGCTGGGCGACGCCGCGCGATCCCAGGAGTTCCGCCTCGAGGTTTTCGACAGCCTCGGGTCGACCAATGACGAGGCGATGGCCCGCGGCCGCGCCGGCGATCCGGGCGGCCTGTGGATCGTGGCGCGCGAGCAGGGCAGGGGGCGCGGGCGCAGCGGCCGGGCCTGGTCGTCGCCGCGGGGCAACCTCTACGCCAGCCTGCTGCTCGCGGCGCCGTGCCGGCCCGCGGTCGCGCCGCAGCTGGGCTTCGTCGCCGGCGTCGCCCTGCACGCGGCGGTGGAGCAGGCGACAGGGCTGACGCCGGGGCGCGCCGCGCTGAAATGGCCGAACGACCTGTTGCTCGACCGCGCCAAGCTGGCCGGCATCCTGGTGGAGGGCGCGACGCGCCAAGGCGGCGACCTCCTCGTCGTGGTCGGCATCGGGGTCAACGCCGCGCATCATCCGGCCGACACGCCCTACCCGGCGACCGATCTCGGCGAGAAGGGGCTTCCGGTCGGCGTGGATCCGCTCTTCTCGGCCCTGTCGGACGCCATGGCGACGACGCTGCGGCGCTGGGACGCGGGCGCCGGCTTCGCCGAGGTGAGGCGGGAGTGGTTGAAACGGGCCGGCGGGCTCGGCGAGCCCATCGTGGTGCGGCGTCCCGAAGGGGAGCGCCGCGGCGTTTTCGTGGACCTGGACGGGGACGGGCGTTTGCTCCTCGACGAGGGCGGCCGTAGGGTCGCCTTCGAAGCAGGCGACGTGTTCCTGACGAACCTGCAACCTGCAGACAGCTGAGACAGAGAGGATAACGGATGGCGTTGGGCGACGACGAACTCGTCTTCGTGCCGCTGGGCGGATTGGGCGAGATCGGAATGAACGCCGCGCTTTACGGCTTCGGACCGAAAGGCCGCCGCAAGTGGATCATGGTGGATTGCGGCGTCGCCTTCGCGGGCGACGACCTGCCGGGCATCGACCTGCTGATGCCCGACATCCGTTTCCTGGAAGCGAACCGCAACGACCTGCTGGGCATCATCATCACCCACGCCCATGAGGACCATATCGGCGCGCTGACGGACCTGTGGCCCCGGCTGCAGGCCCCGGTCTACGCGACCAGGTTCGCCGCGAACCTCCTGGAAGTGAGGCGGTTCAACGAGCAGGGCGCGCGCAAGATCCCGATGAACGTGGTGGAGCGCGGCAGCCGGGTGCGGATGGGGCCGTTCGAGGTCGAGTTCGTCGGCATGGCGCACTCCATCCCGGAATCCTGCGCCCTGGCGATCCGCAGCCCGGCCGGCCTGGTGCTGCACACCGGCGACTGGAAGATCGATCCCACGCCCGGCGCGGGCTGGGTGACGGACGAGAAGCGCCTGCGCGAACTCGGCGACGAGGGCGTGCTGGCGATGATCTGCGACAGCACCAACGTCATCCGGGGCGGCGAGAGCCCCTCGGAGGCGGACGTGGCCAAGACGCTGACCGAGATCATCGGGCAGGCGAAGAACCGCGTCGCGGTGACGACCTTCGCCTCCAACGTGTCGCGCATCCGGGCCGTCGCGGAGGCCGCCGCCGCCAATGGCCGCGAATGCATCGCCATCGGGCGGGCCATGGACCGGGTGATCCAGGTCGCGGAGGATTGCGGCTATCTGGACGGGGTCCGGCCGTTCCGCGGCACGGACGCCTATGGCTCCCTGCCGCGCGACAAGGTGGTGGCGCTGCTGACGGGCAGCCAGGGCGAGCCCCGCGCCGCGCTGGCCCGCGTCGCGGAGGACCAGCATCCGGACGTGGCGCTCGCCTCGGGCGACCTCGTGATCCTGTCGTCCCGCACCATCCCGGGCAACGAGAAGGCTGTCGGGCGGATCGTCAACTCGCTCATCCGCAGCGGGGTGGAGGTTCTGACCGACCGGACCCATATGGTGCATGTCTCCGGCCATCCCCGCCGCGGCGAGATGGAGCGGATGTACGAGTGGGTGCGTCCGAGGGTCGCCGTTCCGGTGCACGGCGAGGCGCTGCACATCGACGAGCACGCCAAGCTGGCGCGGTCGCTCGGCGTGCCGAACGTGGTCATCGCCAAGGACGGCGACATGGTGCTGCTCGGCCCGGGCAAGCCGGGCGTCATCGACGAGGTGACCTACGGCAAGCTCTACAAGGACGGCGAACTGCTGATCAGCGCGAGCGAGTCGACCGTGCAGGAGCGCCGGCGGCTCGCCTTCGCGGGCGTGGTCTCGATCGCGCTGGCGCTGGACGGCCGCGGCGACCTCGTGGGCGACCCCGCCTTCGAGATCACCGGCCTGCCGCAGAAGACGCGCTCCGGCGAGCCCTTCGAGGACGTCATCGACGACGCCATCATCAACGTCCTGCGCGGCCTGCCCAAGCAGCGCCGGCGCGACGCGGATCTCGTCGAGAACGCCATCGAGCGGGCCGTCCGCGCCGCCGTGGGCGAGGCCTGGGGCAAGAAGCCGACCTGCCACGTGCATGTGGTGATGGTGTAAGGCGTCGGCCGCACCGCGGGCCTTCGGGCCCGCTTCGACCCAGCCGGACGTCGCCCGGCGGTCTTGACCTTCGTCGCCCGGGCCCGAAAACGGGGTCCGGGTCACTTCGCATGGGAATCGCAAGCTCCGCCATGGCCAAGCCGCAACGCCCCGCCGACCGCCTCGCCGACCTCATCGGGTCGGGCCAGAGCCTCATCCTGTCCTCCGTGCCGGACGGGCTGGACGCGATGGTGGTGGCCGATCTCGCGCGCGTCCTGGCCCGCAAGGGGCCGGAGCGGCCGGCCGTGCTGGTCTATGTGGCGCGCGACGGCCAGCGGCAGGCGCTGCTGGAGAACGGCCTGGCCTTCGTCGCGCCCGAAATCGAGGTGCTGTCGCTCCCGGCGTGGGACTGCCAGCCCTATGACCGCGTGTCGCCGAACGCCGCCGTCGCGGCCAAGCGGATGACCGTGCTGGCCCGGCTGGCGCGCTCGCGCTCGGGCGAGGACAAGCCGCGCATCCTCACCACCACGATCAACTCGATGGTGCAGCGCGTGCCGCAGATGCGGCGGATCGGGGCGGAATCCTTCTCCGCCGCGCCCGGCAACATGGTCGATACGACGGCCCTGGCCGGCTGGCTGGAGACCAACGGGTTCCAGCGCACCTCGACGGTGCGAGAGACCGGCGAATACGCGGTGCGCGGCGGCATCATCGACCTCTATGCGCCGGGCCTGCCCGCGCCGGTGCGGCTCGACTTCTTCGGCGACGCGCTGGAGAGCATCCGGGCGTTCGACCCGGAGACGCAGCGCACAACCGGCCAGCTCCGGGCGCTCGATCTCGTGCCGATGAGCGAAGTCCAGCTGACGACGGAGAACATCCGGCGCTTCCGGCAGAACTACCTGGCGCTGTTCGGCGCGGCGACGCGCGACGACCTGCTCTACGAGGCCGTCAGCGAGGGTCGCCGCCATCCCGGGCTGGAGCACTGGCTGCCGCTGTTCCACGAGAAGCTGGACACGCTGTTCGACTATCTGGGCGGCGCGCCCGTGCTGCTGGACCACAACGCCGACGACGCCGCGGGCGAGCGCCTGGCGCAGGTGCAGGACTATTACGACGCCCGCAAGGCCGTGCTGGACAAGTCGCGCCAGCCGGGGGCGCCGTCCGGCCCGCCCTACAAGCCGCTGCCGCCGGAGATGCTCTATCTGACGCCCCAGGAATGGGCGGCCGCGCTCTCCGACGCGACGGTGACGCGCTTCACCCCCTTCGCCCAGCCCGAAGGCGCGGGGAGGGCCGTTCTGGACATGGGCGGCCGGCAGGGACGCAGCTTCGCGGCCGAGCGGGCCCATGAGGGAGAGAGCGGCGCCGCCAACGTGTTCGACGCGACCGTCGCCCATGTCCGCGCGCTGCAGCAGGATGGCAAGCGGGTGATCCTCTCCGCCTGGTCGGAGGGCTCGCGCGAGCGCCTGGCCCATGTGCTGGGCGACCACGGGCTGAAGGGCGCGGTCTCCGTGCAGGTGCTGGCGCACGCCATGGCGCAGCCGCGCAACGTCGCCACCCTGGCGGTCTGGGGCATGGAGGCCGGCTTCGAGACCGAGGACTTCGCGGTCGTCGCCGAGCAGGACATCCTGGGCGACCGGCTGGTGCGCAAGTCGCGGCGGTCGAAGCGCCCGCAGGACATGCTGGCGGAGGTCGGCAGCCTGACCCAGGGCGACCTCGTGGTGCATGTGGACCACGGCATCGGCCGCTTCGTCGGGCTGAAGTCGATCGACGCCGCCGGGGCCCCGCATGACTGCCTGGAGATCCACTACGCTGGCGACACCAAGCTGTTCCTGCCGGTGGAGAACATCGAGCTCCTGTCGCGCTACGGCTCGGAAGACACCGAGGTGGCGCTGGACCGCCTGGGCGGCGGCGCATGGCAGGCGCGGAAGGCCAAGCTCAAGCAGCGCATCCGCGAGATGGCGCATGCGCTCATCAAGATCGCGGCGGCCCGCGCCCTGAAGGAGGCGCCCCGCCTGGCGCCGCCGGACGGAGCCTATGACGAGTTCGCCGCCCGTTTCCCCTATGACGAGACCGAGGACCAGCAGAACGCCATCGACTCGGTGCTCGACGACCTCGGGTCCGGCCGGCCGATGGACCGGCTGATCTGCGGCGACGTGGGCTTCGGCAAGACCGAGGTGGCCCTGCGGGCCGCCTTCGCGGCCGCCATGGCGGGCCGGCAGGTCGCCGTCGTGGTGCCCACCACGCTGCTGGCGCGCCAGCACTACAAGACCTTCGCCGAGCGCTTCCACGGCCTGCCCGTGAAGGTGGCCCAGGCGTCGCGCTTCGTGCCGACGGCTGAGATGAAGGCCGTGAAGGCGGGAATCGCCAGCGGCGACATCGACATCGTGGTCGGCACCCACGCGCTGCTGGGCAAGGCGATCCAGTTCCGGGACCTGGCCCTGCTGATCGTCGACGAGGAGCAGCATTTCGGCGTCGCCCACAAGGAGCGCCTGAAGGACCTCAGGGCCGAGGTGCATGTGCTGACGCTCTCGGCCACCCCGATCCCGCGCACGCTTCAGCTCGCCCTCACGGGCGTCCGGGAGCTCTCCATCATCGCCACGCCGCCGGTGGACCGCCTGGCCGTGCGCACCTTCGTGACCCCGTTCGATCCGCTGCTGATCCGCGAGGCGCTGCTGCGCGAACGGTATCGGGGCGGCCAGAGCTTCTATGTCTGCCCCCGCATCGAGGACATCGCGGAGGCCCGAGCCTTCCTGGCCGCGGAGGTCCCGGAGGCCAAGGTCGCCATCGCGCATGGCCAGATGGCCGCGACGGAGCTCGAGGACGTCATGACGGCCTTCTACGAAGGCAAATACGACGTGCTGCTCTCCACGGCGATCGTGGAATCCGGCCTCGACATCCCGACCGCCAACACGCTCATCGTGCACCGGGCGGACATGTTCGGGCTGGGGCAGCTCTACCAGCTGCGCGGCCGGGTCGGACGCGGCAAGACGCGCGCCTACGCGCTGTTCACCGTGCCGGCCAACCGCACCCTCACCGTGCAGGCGGAGCGCAGGCTCAAGGTGCTCCAGTCGCTCGACACCTTGGGCGCGGGCTTCCAGCTCGCCAGCCACGATCTCGACATCCGCGGGGCGGGCAACCTGCTCGGCGACGAGCAGTCGGGCCACATCAAGGAGGTCGGCTACGAACTCTACCAGCAGATGCTGGAGGAGGCGGTGGCCCAGCTCAAGGCCGGCGTCACGGACGAGGACATCGAGGACGGCCGCTGGTCGCCCAGCATCACCATCGGCGCTCCGGTGATGATCCCGGAGCACTACGTGCCGGACCTGCACCTGCGGCTGGGGCTCTACAAGCGGCTGTCGACGCTGGACACGGACCAGGAGATCGAGGGCTTCGGGGCGGAGCTGATCGACAGGTTCGGGCCGTTGCCCGACGAGGTGAAGCAGCTGCTCGCCATCGTGGGCATCAAGGCCTTGTGCCGCCGGGCCAATGTCGAGAAGGTCGACGCCGGTCCCAAGGGCCTGATCGTGAGCTTCCGCGACAACGCCTTCGCCAACCCGGAAGGCCTCGTGCGCTATGTCGGCGAGCAGGGCTCGCTGGCCAAGGTGCGCCCCGACATGCGCATCGTGTTCATCCGCGATTTCGACGACGTCGAGGAGCGCCTGAAGGGCGCCGCCACAATCCTGCGCAACCTGGCGCGCATCGCCGAGACCAAGAAGGCGGCGTGAGGCGGCGGAGCGGGGAGGGGGCGCTACCCCTCGTCGGCCTCGCCGGCCGTGAAGGCTTGCGCGATGGCGCCGGCCAGGACGTCGGCGGGCTGGGCGCCGGAGGCGGCGTAGCGGCCCGAGAAGATGAAGAAGGGCACGCCCTGCACGCCGACCTGCTGGGCCTGCTCGATCTCCCGCTGGACCTCGGGGGCGGCCTCGGCCGAGCGCAGGAAGTCGGCGGCCTCCTCGCGGTCCATGCCGACCAGCGCGGCCCGGTCCGCCAGAACCTCCAGGTCGCCGATGTCGAGCCCCTCGACGAAGAAGGCGCTGAACAGCGATTCCACCAGCGCGCCCTGCACGCCCCATGTCCACGACCAGCGGATGAGCCGATGCGCGTCGAGCGTGTTGGGCGAGCGCCGGATCGCGTCGAAGGCGAAGGGGATGTCTTCCTCGCGGCCGATCTCGACGAGCCGCGCATGGACCTCGGCGAGCCGGTCGCCGAACTTGCGCGTCATGTACTCCTTGCGGTCGTGACCGCCGGCCGGGATCGTCGGATCGAGCTGGAAGGGGCGCCAGCGCACCACGACGGGCGTCTCCGGCTGCATCTCCAGCGCCTTGTCGAGGCGCCGCTTGCCGACATAGCACCAGGGGCAGACGACGTCCGAGACGACGTCGATGGTGACGGGCTCGACGGCGGGGACCGGCTCCTGCGCAGCGGCCTCGTCGGCCTGGCGGATCGGGTCGTCGCGATGGGAGTCGAAGGGGTCGTGTGACATGGGCCGCTCCCGTGTGCGCGTCCTGTCGGACGGGGTGTGTTGGCCAGCAAGCTAGGGCGATCGGCGCAAAGAGCAAATCGCCGGGCTCAGGCGGGATCCACCTGCAGGATGCGGCCCCGTTCGGCGCGCACCGCATGGCCAGTCGCAAGCCAGGCGAGGCCGGCGCGCGGGCCGTCGTCCTCAAACGCGCTGACGGCGGCGCCCCGGACCTCGATCTGCTCGCCCGGGCCGGCCCGCGCCTCCAGGATCAGGGCGCCGTCAGGCCCGTCGGGCAGGCGCGCGGCGTCCAGAGCGAGGCCGGGCAGGCCCTCGCCGGTGCGCGCCGCGAGCAGCATGGCGCGCTCGCCGAGCGCGACGGCGTCGATGACGGGGGACTCGCGCCGGCGCAGCCTGTCGCGCTGGTCGAAGCGCGCCGGCGGGCGATGCAGCAAAACGGTGGAGCTGAGCGTCTCGGTCGCCAGCAGGCCGGCCTGCTGCAGCGACGGCTCCAGCCCGGCGGGCGCGACCAGATGCGGCTTGACCATCATGCCGAGCTGCAGGAGCAGCGTCGCGGCGTCGAAGACGCCGTGCAGGTGCAGGGTCGCCCCCGTCAGTAGCGCCGGGATCAGGCCCGTGCAGAGCGCGGCGGCGCTGACCGGAGCCAGGGTCGACAGGATGGGCTCGGCCGAGCCGAGGCCGCACTGGGTGACCATCCCCAGCGCGGCGGCGGCGAGCGCCTCCTGGTCGTGCCCGATCCAGCGCGCGCCGGAGGGCCGAAGGTCGAGCGTCAGGATGGGAGCGGGGGCGCCGTCCGGCGCGTCGAACGGGATGTGGAAGCCGGTGTCGACGCTGCGGATGAGGGTGTCGGAGAGGGGGATCACGCCCGCCGGCAGCCTGTCGCCGAAAGCGAGCACATAGCGCGGCCCGTCCGGCGCGGCGGCCGCGGCGCGCATGATCTCGGCCGGACGCAGGCGCCCGAGCGCGCCGACGGTCACGATGGCCTTGGCGCCGGCCTCCCTCAGCGCGTCGAGCAGCGTTTCGGGCTGCAGCCAGACGGGCAGCAGGCAGGGAACGTAGCCAGCCTTCAGGATGGCCAGGAGAGCCAGCGGCGCCTCGATCGTGCCGCCCAGCGCCACGAGGATGCGGCTGCCGCGCGCCAGGCCGATCTCCTCCAGCCGATGCACCAGCCCGTCGATGGTGGCGGCGGCCTCCGCATAGGTGCGGCGGGTGATCCGCCCGCCGCTGGTCACCGGCTCGGCGAAAGCGAGCGCCTGTCCGTTGAGGTTGGCGCTGCCCTGGAACAGGTCGACGAGCGTCACCCCGGACCACGGCGCGGTCGCGGCGCTTTCGATGTCGATGGCGTGGCTCACCGCACGGCTCGCACAATTCCTGTTGCGCGTTCACCTTGCCCGAGTCAGGGCGATTCTCGCCAGAGCGTCTCGGGGAGAAAACCGAACAGCGAGGCGCGGGCGGGCCGTTTCACGGCCGCCGTGTGGGCGATCCACTGTTCGGGCTGGTTGAAGAGCGGCACGACGTAGAACCCCGACAGCAGGACTCGGTCGAGCGCGCGGGTCGCGTCGACGAAGTCCGCCCGCTCGCGCGCCGACAGCATGGCCTCGATCAAGGCGTCAATGGCGGGCGATCGCGCGCCCGCATAATTCAGCGAGCCCGACCGATCCGCCGACCGGCTTCCCCAGCGGCCATACTGCTCGTTGCCGGGGGAGGGGGAGGCGCCCCAGGTGAACTGGATCATGTCGAAATCGAAGGCGGTCAGCCGGCGCCAGTACTGCACGTCGTCGACGAGCCGCACGCGCATCTCGACGCCGATGCGCCGGAGCGCCTGGGCGAAGTTGAGGGCGAGGCGCTCCTGGACCCGGCTCGCGGACACGAACTCGAAGCTGAACGGCTCGCCCGTGCGCAGGTCCCGCAGCGCGCCGTCGCGCAGGACGTAGCCGGCCTCCTCCAGCAGGGCGATCGCCCGGCGGGCCTGCTCCCGGTCGCGGCCGCTGCCGTCGGCCTGCGCCGGGGTCCAGCGCCCGTCCAGGATGTCGGCGCGCGCCGCGCCGGGGAAGCGCGCCAGCAGCGTCCGTTCCGCATCCGAGGCGGGGCGGCCCGTCGAGGCGAGGTCCGAGCCCTCGAAATAGCTCGTAGTGCGGCGATAGACGCCGGCGAAGAGGTTGCGGTTCACCCAGTCGAAGTCGAACAGGAGGCCCAGCGCCTCGCGCACCCGCACATCCGCGAAAAACGGCCGGCGGGTGTTGAACACGAGCGCGTTCATGCCCTTGGGCGTGCGCACCGGCACGGGGTCCTTCACCACGCGGCCATCGCGGACGGCGGGGAAGTCATAGCCGCCAACCCAGCGCGTGGGGCTGTCCTCCGCCCGGACGTCGTAGAGGCCGCCCTTGAACGCCTCGAACAGGCTGTTGGCGTCGCGGAAATAGTCGAACCGGATCTCGTCGGCGTTGTGCAGGCCGCGCGCAATGGGCAGGTCCCTGGCCCAGTAATCCGGGTTTCGCCGATAGGTGACGCTCTCGCCGGGCTTCACGGCGGCGACCATGTAGGGCCCCGTGCCGACCGGCGGGGCGAGGTTGGTCTGTTCGAAGGTCTCCGGGTTCATGGCGTGGCGGGCGAAGACCGGCATCAGGGCCAGGATCAGCGGCAGTTCGCGGTCATCCGCGCCGGCGAGGTCGAACCGCACCGTCCTGTCGTCCGGCGCCTCGGCCTTGGCGACCTTCCCGTACCAACTCCTGAAGTTCGGCTTTCCCTTCTCCTTGAGCAGGTTGAAGGTGAACAGCACGTCCGCCGCGGTCACCGGGACGCCGTCGGAGAACCTCGCCTTGGGATTCAGCCGGAACTGCACCCAGCTGCGATCGTCCGGCGTCTCGATGGTCTCGGCGACGAGCCCATAGAGCGAGAAAGGCTCGTCGAAGGACCGCGCCATCAGGCCCTGGAAGACGAGCGCCGTCGGCGGCGCGACGCCCTGGGCCGCGATGCCGCGGACCGCGAACGGGTTCAGCGTGTCGAAGGTGCCCTGAACGCCGAAGACGATGCGCCCGCCCTTGGGCGCGTCCGGGTTGACATAGGGGAGGGCGGCGAAGCCGGGCGGCAGAGCCGGTTCCCCATGCATGGCGACGCCGTGCCGCGGTTGGGGCCAGGCCGGGCCCGCGCCGACCGTCGCGGCGCAGAGCAGGGCGAGGAAGCCCAGCGCAAGGGCCGGGGAGGGACGGCGTTTCGGCCGCCGGCCAGGGTTGATTCGAGCGTCTGTGACCACGGCGCAGCCTATCATGGCCCGTCACGAGAGCGGCAAGCCGGCCATCCGCCAGGTTGCGCTGCGGTCGGAGGGCGACTTTTCGGCTGGAAACCCTTGATGGAACAAGCTATGAGGCATCGGCCTCGTCATCCTGACGCCTCAATCAGCGCCGATGCAGCGGCCTGGGATCGTCGGGACTGTCTTGGCCATCCGGCGCGCGCGCATCCGTCGATGGGCTGATTGTCCGGCGCGGGTCGGGCGTCGCTCATTCGATCTCTTCGCCGGCAGCCGCCGTCGTCCCATCCAATCGAAGAGGAATTATCCTGATGTCTTTCGACCGGTGGTCCGCTCTGCGCCCGCGCCGGCTGGCGCTCCTCACCGCCGCCTCCTTGATGGTCGCTGCGCCGGCGCTCGCCCAGACGAAGCCTGCTGCCCCCAAGCCCGCCGCCCCGGCTTCTCCCGCGCAGCCCGCCGCCCCGCAGGGGCAGGCCGCCGCGCCGCAGGGCCCCACGGTGGTGCAGGTGAAGCCCGAGCCGTCCCAGGCCGACTGGGTGAAGGTGTGCGGGAAGGATCCGGCCGCCGGCAAGGAAATCTGCTACACGACCCGCGACTTCGTCTCCGACCAGGGCCAGCCGGTCCTCGCCGTCGCCGTCTATGACGTGAAGGGCGACGCCAACAAGATCGTGCGCTTCCTGATGCCGCTCGGCCTGCTGCTGCAGCCGGGCATCCGCTACGCGGCGGACAATGGCGGCGCCCAGAGCGGCCGCTACGCGATCTGCTTCCCGAACGGCTGCTTCGCCGAGGGGCCGGTGAAGGAGGACGTGATCAACTCCTTCAAGAAGGCCACGAACCTCAACATCAGCGTGCAGAACCAGTTCACGCGCGAAGTGACGTTCCAGGTGCCGATGGCCGGCTTCGGCAAGGCCTATGACGGCGCGCCGATCGACCCGGCGGTGCTGGAGCAGCAGCAAAAGCAGCTCCAGGAGCAGATGCAGAAGCAGGCCGACGACATGCGCAAGAAGCTCGAGCAGAGCGGCGGCGCGGCCCCGGCCCCCGGCGCGGCCGCTCCCGCCCCGGCGACGCCGCCGAAGCCCTGACCGCGGGCCGGCAGCCTCGATATCTCCGCAGCGGGCGGGCCTGAATGGGCCCGCCCGCTGGCGTTTGCGGGATCAGTCCGCGTCGGTGGCGAGCGCCTTCACGATGGCGGCCTCGATCTCCTGCGCGACCGCGCCCGTCATGTGCGAGCCGTCCCAGAAGGATTCCTTGCTGCGGCTGACCGGCGTATCGCGATGGAAGTCGAGAAAGCGCGTGTGCGGGCGTTGCGTGGCGATCGCGGCGATGCGGGCCTTGCAGGCGGCTTCGGCGGCGTCCTCGCGCGACCCTGGCGGGGCCAACAGAGGCGCGTAAACGGGCGGGGCGACGATCACGACCCTGGTCATGGGCGGCAGGGCCCGGATCCGGTCGCTCAGCGCCTCGACGGCCGGGAAGGGGCCCTCGAACTGCGCCATGGGCCGCTTCTGGCTGGCGTCGATCCGGGTGGCGGCGGCCGCCTCGGCCCAGACCTTGTTGGCCTCGTAGTTCCAGAACCCGTCGGCGTCCGCCAGGCTGGCGGCGCGCGCGGAGCCTGACAGCAGCGTGACGGCGTCCTCGACCAGGGTGTAGCGGAACGCCCCGCCCAGATAGGCGGCGAGCCCCGGCGCGTAGAGCCAGAACGGAAACGGCCCGACCTGCAGGCTCTGGCGCGCCCCCACGCCGGTGCGGCAGGTGAACTCGTCCACGCCGAAGATGAGGATGCGCGGCGGGGCAGGGCGCCAGCGCATGAAATAATCGAGCACCGCCAGCTGCTCCGGGATCCCGGAGCCCGGCACGATCAGCGACGCGAAGGTCGCGCCGGTGGCGGCGCCGAGCCGCGCCGGCGACAGCAGCTGCACATGGGAGTTGCCGAGCACGGCGGCGTCGAACCGCGCGTTCCGGGCGCGGCTGGCGTTGGCCGTCCGGGGCGCCTGCTCGCGGGTGAAGCCGAGGCCCAGGCCCCTGATCCGCCCGGTGTCGTAGGGGTCGACGACCAGGATCAGCGCCGCCACGGCCGCCGCAGCCGCGACGGCGGTCACGGCCCAGACCTGGAGGATAGCGCGCCAAGGGTTCGTCATCGCGCGAAGCCGTAAGGCGTTCGCCATGGCGTTTCAACCCTGGGCCATCTGCCCGGGGCCGGCTCTTCAGCGCCGCGGAAGACTTCTCCGCGCCGTTTCGGCGACGCAGGCCGCGAAGGCGTTCGATTCCACAGGCTTCTCGAAGATCGGCACATGGCCGTATCGGGCGGGAATCTCTTCCGCCGCATAGCCCGTCACGAACAGGCACGGCACGCCGAGGCCGTCGGCCAGGTCGACCAGTCGAAACGACGTCTCGGTTCCGATGGTGACGTTGAGGACGGCCGCGTTCAGCTCCGGGTGTCGGGCCGACAGGCAGCGGAACGCCTCGGCCAGATCGGGAATGGGTCCGAGCACCTGGGCGCCGAAGTCCATCAGGGCGTCCGCGAGGCAGCGGCCCAGAAGCCCGTTGTCTTCGACGAGGAGAACGCGAAAGCCCGTGAGATCGGTCTCGACGTCGGTCATCACGTGCTCCATCGGTCCGACCGCGGGCCCCGCGCAGGGCAACGGACCTAAGCCGGCAAGGCTCCATGGCGGCGCAGGGACGGGGGTCAAAACGTACGCCGGCCGCAGGGTCGCACGGCCAGGGCGGCCCATCCGTGATTCGCATAAGATATATTATGGAACCTAAATGGACTCCGGGACCGGGCCGAAGCCGCAGGATCGGTCAGGCCTCCAGCACCATGCCGTCATAGGCCGGCTCCACGCCGGCCGGCAGATCGCGGCGAAGCGCCTCGTAGTCGAGGTCGGTGTGCAGATTGGTGACCACCGCGCGCCGCGGCTTCATGCGGGCGATCCAGTCGAGCGCCTCGGGCAACGAGAAATGCGTTGGATGCGGCGTCGGCCGCAGCGCGTCCACGATCCACAGGTCGAGGCCCTCGAGCAGCGGCAGGCTGGCTTCGGGAATCGCATTGACGTCAGGCGTATAGGCCACGGCGCCGAAGCGGAATCCGAGCGCGTCGTAGTTCGGGCCGTGATGCACCGGGATCGGCAGCGCCTTGAGCGCGCCGCCGGCGCCGTCCACCACCACCGGATGGCCGGGCGTGATCCGGAATTCGCGCAGGATCGGCGGATAGTCGCTGCCCGGCGGCGACGCGAAGCAGTACGAGAACCGGTGGCGCATCAGGTCGGAGGTCGTCTGGTCCATGAAGGCCGGCAGCACCCGGCGCATGTGGATGACCAGCGGCCGGACGTCGTCGATGCCATGCGTGTGGTCGGCGTGGTCATGAGTGTAGAGCAGCGCGTCGAGGTGGCGGACGTCGGCGGAGAGCAACTGCTCGCGCGCGTCCGGCGACGTGTCGACCAGAACGCTCGTGACGCCGTCGCGGCCGGTCCGCTCGACCAGGATCGAGCAGCGCCGGCGGCGGTTCCGCGGATTGGCCGGGTCGCATTTGCCCCAGCCGCCGCCGACCCGCGGCACGCCGCCAGACGAGCCGCATCCCAGGATGGTGATCCGGACCGTCATGCGGCGCTGGCCCGCGCCGGACGCACGGCCTTGTCGAAGAGCCGGAAGAAGTTGTCCGTCGTGGCCTGGGCCATGGACTCGGGGCTCACGCCCTTGACCCTGGCGAGCACGGCGTTGGTGTGGACCACATAGGCCGGCTCGTTGCGCTTTCCGCGATGCGGCGGCGGCGCCAGATAGGGCGCGTCCGTCTCCACCAGCAGCCGGTCCATCGGGACCTCGGCGGCGATGGCCCGGATCTCTTCGGAGCGGTTGAAGGTGAGGATGCCCGAGAAGGAGACGAAGAGCCCCAGCCGGAGGCCGGCGCGGGCCAGCTCCGGCCCGGACGAGAAGCAGTGGAGAACCGCCTTGAAGGCGCCCTGCCCGGTCTCGTCCTCCAGGATGCGGATCATGTCCTCGTCGGCGTCTCGCGCATGGATCACGAGCGGAAGCCCGGTGGCGCGCGCCGCCGCGATGTGGGTGCGGAACACGCGCTCGGACACGTCCTTCGGACTGTAGCCGTAGTGGTAGTCGAGCCCGGCCTCGCCGACGCCGACGCAGCGCGGATGCGCCGCCAGCGCGACGAGTTCGTCCGCCGAGACGTCCGGCTCCTCGGCGGCCTGATGCGGATGCGTGCCGATGGTGAAGAACACGTCCGCATAGCGCTCCGCCAGGGCGCGGTACGCCTGCGCCTTCGCGACCCGGGTCGAGATGGTCAGCATCGCGCCGACGCCCGCCGCACGGGCCCGCGCCACGACGTCGTCGAGCTCGGGCGCGAAGTCCGGGAAGTCCAGGTGGCAATGGCTGTCGACAAGCATGGGATTGTCTAACACGAGAGACGTTTCAAGGCCTTATAGCCGTTCATTCAGGTTCTACATAACGCGGGAAGATGGGCGAGGGCGCCGGCAGGACCGTTCCCGGCACGATCCGGGCCCCCTCCCCGACCTGGGCGAAATCGCGGGCCTGCGCCGGAGAGCCAAGCAGGTCCAGCAGCTTGCCGGCGGCCTGCGGGATCACCGGCTGGGCCATGATGGCGATGGCGCGCAGCGCCTCGGCGGTGACGTAGAGCACCGTCGCGAAACGCTCCGGGTCGGTCTTGCGCTTCACCCAGGGCTCTTCGCTGGCGAAGTAGCGGTTGGCGTCGCCCACCACGCGCCAGATCTCGGCCAGCATGCTGTGAAGGGCGAGGTTCTCCATGGCGTCGCGCGCCCGCCGCGGCAGGTCGTCCGCGGCGGCCAGGATGGCGGCGTCGGCGGGCGTCAGCGGACCGGGCGTCGGCACGACGCCGTCGAGGTTCTTGGCGACCATGGACAGCGAACGCTGCGCCAGGTTGCCCAGGTCATTGGCGAGGTCGGCGTTGATGCGGCCGACGATCGCCTCGTGCGAATAATTGCCGTCCTGCCCGAACGGCACCTCCCGCAGGAAGAAGTAGCGCAGCTGGTCCACGCCGTAATGCTCGGCCAGCGTGAACGGGTCGATCACGTTGCCGACCGACTTCGACATCTTCTCCCCGCGATTGAACAGGAAGCCGTGGCCGAAGACGCGCTTGGGCAGGGGCCAGTCGGCCGACATCAGGAAGGCCGGCCAGTAGACCGTGTGGAAGCGGACGATGTCCTTGCCGATGACGTGCACGTCCGCCGGCCAGAAATGCGCCCGCGGCGTGTCGTGCGGATAGCCGGTCGCGGTGACGTAGTTGGTCAGCGCGTCGACCCAGACATACATGACGTGCTTGGGGTCGCCCGGCACCGGGATGCCCCAGTCGAAGGCGGTGCGGCTGACCGAGAGGTCCTTGAGGCCGCCGCGGACGAAGCTGGCGATCTCGTTGCGCCGCTCCTCCGGGGAGATGAAGGCGGGCTGCTGGTCGTAGAGCGCCAGCAGACGGTCCTGATAGGCGGAGAGACGGAAGAAATAGCTCTCCTCCTCCACCCACTCCACGGGCGCGCCGGAGGGGCCGCGCCGGACCTGGTCCGCGCCGACGCTGGTCTCGCTCTCGGCGTAATAGGCTTCGTCCCGCACCGAGTACCAGCCCGCGTAGGAGGCGAGATAGATGTCCCCCTTGGCCTGCATCCGCTTCCAGATCTCCTGGCAGGCGCGATGATGGCGCTCCTCGGTGGTGCGGATGAAGTCGTCGTTGGAGGCGTTCAGCGCGGCCGCCATGGCGCGGAAGACCGCGGCGTTGCGGTCGGCCAGCTCCTGGGCGGTGACTCCCTCGCGCGCCGCCGTCTGCAGCATCTTCTGCCCGTGCTCGTCGGTGCCGGTGAGGAAGAAGACGTCGAAGCCGTCGAGGCGCTTGAAGCGCGCGATCGCGTCGGTGGCGATCAGCTCATAGGCGTGCCCGATATGCGGAGCGCCGTTGGGATAGGAAATCGCAGTGGTGATGTAATAGCTCGGCTTTTCAGCCATGACGGCCTCGGTCTCTCACAAAACGGAGCCTCAGGCCGCGCGCGACGCCCGGAGCGCGTCCGAGAGGTCCGAGAATAGGGTCAGGACAAGCGCCCGGCGGTCCAGATTATAGGTGTCCGTCTCTCGCACCGAGCGCGCCACCTTGTCCCATACCTCCGCCAGGGGTGCAAGGCGGCGGGCGCCCTCCCCGGCCCGGGCCGCGGTCTGCTCGCCCAGCCACGCGAAGATCGTCTCCATCGCCGTCTCATAGGCCGCGTCGTTGGCCTTGCCGGCCAGCCCCTCGGCGATGGCGTGGGCGTCCTTCCAGTCCAGCGCCGGCAAGCGGTCCAGGGCGGCTCGGACATGCTCGACGATGGCGAGCAGTCCCTCGTCCATCAGCTTGTAGGCGCCCCGCACCGAACCGTCGGCCAGCGCGGCCGCCCGGTCGACGAGCGCGGCGTCCGGCGCCTCGCCGTCGTCCACGGGCGCCGACCGGACAGCCCGCCCGATATCGTCGGGCCGCAGAGTGCGGAAACGCAGCAGCCGACACCGCGACCGAATCGTCGGAAGCAGCCGGCCAGGCATGTGCGACACGATGAGAAACAAGGACTTGGGCGGCGGTTCCTCAACGATTTTGAGAAGCGCGTTGGCGCCAGGAATGTTGAGGTCCTCGGCGCAGTCGACGATGCAGACGCGCCAGCCGCCCTCCCCGGCGGTCGAGCCGAAGAACGACACCGCCTTGCGCACCAGATCCACCGGGATCTGCGACGGCATGGACTTCTTCTCCAGGTTCCATTGCCGGCGGACCACGAACAGGCTGGTGTGGGCCAGCGCCGCCACGCGGCGCGCGACCGCGCTGTCGGGCGGGGTGGCGAGGTCCCGCGCCTGCGTCAGGGCGGGGGAGCGCTGGTCCGGGTGCGCGAGGACGAAGCGGGCGGCGCGGTAGGCGAAGGTTGCCTTTCCGACGCCCTCCGGCCCGCCCAGGATCCAGGCGTGGGGGAACCGCCCTCCCCTGTAGGCGTCCAGAAAGGCGGTCTCGGCCGCCGACTGCCCGACCAGCGCCGACGTCATCCGCGGATGCGGCGCGCCGTCCAGCCGATCGGCTTCCGGGGCGTCCTGGTCCTGCGCCATCTAGCTCGCGCGCTCCCTGGCCTTGTGCGGCGCGACCAGCCGCGCGTCGACGACGCCCATCAGGGACGCCGTCACGGCGTCCGGATCGAGGCTGGCGTCGACGATGGCGCAGCGTTGCGGATCGCGGCTGGCGATCTCCAGGAAGGCTTGCCGCAGCCGCTCGTGGAAGGCCAGCGATTCCTGCTCGAAGCGGTCGACCTCGCCCGTCCCTCGCCGGCGGGCCGCCCGCGCCAGGCCGGCGGCGGCGGGCAGGTCCAGCACGAGCGTCAGGTCGGGCCTGGCGTCGCCGACGGCGATGCGCTCCAGCGCGCCCAGCGTCGCGTCGTCGAGTCCGCCCAGCGCGCCCTGATAGGCGCGGGTGGAGTCGGCGAAGCGGTCGCAGACGACCCATGTCCCGCGCTCCAGGGCCGGCCGGATCGTCTTCGCGACATGGTCGGCCCGCGCGGCGGCGAACAGCAGCGCCTCGGCCACGGGGGCCAGCCGCTCGGCCGAGCCCGACAGGATGACGGCGCGGATCTCCTCGGCCCGCGGCGAGCCGCCGGGCTCGCGGGTGGCGATGGCGTCGACGCCCCTCTGGGCCAGGGCCGAAACCAGCCGGGCGGCCTGGGTCGACTTGCCCGTCCCCTCCCCGCCTTCCAGCGTGATGAAGCGGCCGCGCCCGCGCGCCTGGCTCACGACCCGGACTTCTGGAACTTGTTGCGCACGACGCCGACGGCGAACTCGGTCGCGGCGTCCATGGCGCGCTTGGTCAGCGACCCGGGCTCGGAGGCCTCGTCCGCATAGACCGGAAGGTCCAGGACCTGCGTCTCGCCGCGCATGATGCGCATGCGGCCGATCTCCTGCCCGGCCTTCACGGGCGGGCGCAGCGGGCCCTGGTAGACGATGCGGCCGCTGAGGCGCTCCGTGCTGCCCCGGGGCGTCAGCACCTTCACGGGCCCGTTGGCGACCAGCCTCACCGAGCCGGGCTGGCCGCCGAACACCTTGGCTTCGCCGACGGCGGCGCCGGCCGGGAAGACCTCCTTGGCCTCGAAGGAGCGGAACCCCCAGTTGAGAATCCGCCGCGACTCCTCCGACCGGTCCTTGGAGGTCTTCAGCCCGTTGACGACCACGATCAGCCGCTGGCCGTTCTGCACGGCGGAGCCGACCAGACCGAAGCCCGATTCGCCGACATTGCCGGTTTTCAGCCCGTCGGCGCCGACATCCAGCGTCAGCAGCGGGTTGCGGTTCTGCTGGCGGATCTTGTTCCAGGTGAATTCGCGCAGGGCGAACACCTTGTACTGCTCCGGATAGGTCTTGATGATGTGGTGGGCCAGGATCGCGAGTTCGCGCGCGGTCACCCGCTGGTCCGGATCGGGTAGGCCGGTGGCGTTTGTGAAGGTCGACTTCGTCATCCCGAGCTCGCGCGCCCGGGCCGTCATGCGGGAGGCGAACGCTCCCTCGCTGCCGGCCAGCCCCTCGGCGACCGCGATCGCAGCGTCGTTGCCGGACTGCACGGCGATTCCGGGAATCAGGTCGGAGATCTTCACCCGGCTGTTCAGCGCGGCGAACATCGACGATCCCCCCGAGGGGCCGCCGCCCCGCCGCCAGGCGCTCTCGGAGATCAGGAACTCGTCGTCCGGCTTGACCTTGCCCTCGGCCAGGGCCTTGAACAGCAGCTCGATGGTCATGAGCTTGGCCATGCTGGCCGGCACCATGAGCTCGTCCGCGGCCTTCTCGTAGAGCACCGCGCCGCTCTCGAAGTCCATCAGGATGGCGTAGGGCGCGGAGGTCTGGAAGCCCTGCTGGGCGCCGCCGCCCTGCTGCTGCGCCCGAGCCGCCTTGTCAGGGACCGCGGCGCCGGCGAGGGCCAGCAGCGCGCAGAGCGCGGCCGCGATCCCGGCCCGCCATGGCGAGGCCCGGCCGGCGCGGCCCTTCGAAGGCCCGTCACCCGAATCGCTGAAGGAAATCCACCGCATCGCCGCCATCCTTGGTCCCGCTCCGCAGAATGGGCGGGCGAACCGGCGAAATCAACGGCGGCTGACAGGTTTGTCCCGCCCAGTGGCGGATCGGCTCGGGTCAGGTCAGAACTGGGCGCCGGCGCGCAGCGGCGCGAAGTTCTGCTGGATGAGGCGGCCCATCGGGTCGTCCTTGCGGAAGGACGAGGCCATGGGCTCGGCCTGCGCATAGAACAGGCCGGCCGTCACCGCGCCGGCGGTCTGGGCCGTGCGGCGAACGGGAGCCGCCACGGGCCGGGCGGCGTTCGGGATCGTGCCGAGGTCGAAGGGGCGGTCGGGAGGCAGCGGCACGCCGGGCGCCGGGCGCCCAAGTGGCAAGGCCGCGACGACGGGCGAGGATGCGGCCGGCTGCGCCGTGCGGGGCGCGGCGATCGCGCGGGAGGGCTGGACCGGGGCGGCGGCCTCCTGGGCGGAGTCGTCCTCCGGCTCCTGAGCCGGCGCGGCGGGCGCCTGCCGGGCGGCGAGGATGGGCTGCGGCGCGTAGGCCGGCTCGGCGCTCGCCACCAGGGTGGCGGAGCCGCGCAGCTGCGCCGGCAGGCCGTCGTTGCGCAGCGTGGCGTAGAGCCGCTCGTCGTCGCTGCCCGACAGCGCCGCCCGCCCGACATAGTCCACCCGCACCCGGGCGGTGCCGATGTGCTTGAAGCGCAGCGACTCGGCGACGCGCTGGCTCACATCGATGAGACGGTTGCCGTGATAGGGCCCGCGATCATTGACGCGGGCGATCATCGAGTAGCCGTTGTCCATGTTGGTGACGCGGATATAGCTGGGCAGCGGCAGCGTCGGATGGGCGGCGGAGATCGAGTTGCGGTCGAACACCTCGCCATTGGCGGTGAGCCGGCCATGGAAGGCCGAGCCGTACCAGGAGGCTGTGCCGACGCTGGAATAGTTGGGGATCTCGCGCGGCGTATAGAGCCGCCCGGCCACCACATAGGGCTTGCCGACGAGTTCGCGGCCGCCGCCCTTGGGCACCGGCTGGCCGTCGGCCACCACGCGTGGGCTGGCGCTGACTCCGTATTTCGGATCGACGCCGCCGCCGCGGGCGACGCGCGTCGGAGAGGACGAGCAGTTGGCCGCCACGAGGCCGATCGCGATCGCGGCGCCGATGCGCGCGCCGCGCGACAGCGCCGACCCACGGGGGACCGACTGGAACGAAGCGGATGACGACAGGAGGACAGGGAGACGGGACGACGATTCGAACGCGACGGCTGGGTCGGTTGAAATCCGGTTCAGTCCCATCTGCTCACCTTTTTGCGACGCTTTCCGCCGTGTCTCACGGCAGGCCGGCTGCGAGCGCACCCGTCGCCCGCACCCGACATGTCTGCCGGGATCCCATGAACGTCCGGTTAATCCTGACGTCATCGGCAAGGCGACGGTTAACGCGACGCTGACGCTTCGCCACGATCCAGTCCGAAAGACGCCACCAATTCGGCGGCCGATCAAGGCGGAAATGTGTTGGTTGCGGCCGAAGCGCGCTCACCCGGCGGAAAGCCGGACGGCGTGTCGCGGCCGCCACATCACTCGCCGACGCGCGCGACCCCGCTGGTCCCGTCGTCGCGCACCCAGGCCAGCCGGTTGGGGCCGCTGCGGGCGATGGTGAAGCAGAAGACGCGCCCGTCGTACCAGGTGCGCCATTGCTGGCAGAGCTTCTCGCCCGCGACCCACCAGGTTCCGCTGTCGCTGGGCTTCATGAAGCGGCCGAGGCCCACCGCGTCGCCCGACCCGTCGACGCGCCCGTCGGGCCGGTAGTTGAGCGGGAACTCGCCTCCCAGCGGCGCCGCGAGGAAGATGCGCTTGCCCGACACGGCGCGCTGCAGATCCGGCCCGCTCAGCTTTTCGGCGGACGCGTCCGTGGTCCCCGCCGCGATCGCCGCCAGGCCTGCCGCCATGGCGGCCAGCCCCTTCGATGCCCGCATCTCGTCCTCCCGTGCAGCCGCGCGCTCCAGGACGCGCGACGGATGGTACGGACGCCGGAGCCTCCCGGTTTCAGCGCGCGCCCCGCCGTTCACGCCATCTTGCCTTCCCGGCCCGGACGCGGCATGGATGACCGCCCGCCGGCCAAGCCGGAACGCGGGAAGGGTGGCCGAGTGGTTTAAGGCAGCGGTCTTGAAAACCGCCGTGGGCGCAAGTTCACCGTGGGTTCGAATCCCACCCCTTCCGCCAGATCACACCGCAAATTCGAGGCAGTGCCTCAGGTAGTCAGTCGTGGTCCCAACGTTCCCCACAAATTTCCCCACCTCGGGATTTGGGTTGGCGGAGCCCGCAACCCCAGAGGAATGGCGCGAACTGGTGATGCGAGCCGTCCGTGCCGGGAGGGAAGACCTGTTGGCGGCTATTCGTGGACCGCGAAGGGATTGACTTCCGATAACCCGAATTTCCTCTCCAGGACGCTTTCGGAGCAGGCCCAATGCTGTGCGTCGCACGGGGTCGGGATGGGGCGGCGACCGCGCCAGGGCGGAGCGCCGGCGCTGGACGTCCGACAGACTGGCGTCGCGCTCCTCGCTGCGCGCGTCGAAGCCGGCCGCCCCGGGGGGCGACCTGCATGACCTTGGCGCGCGCGTCGCCTGCCCTTCGACGGTCGAACCGATCCGACCGCCGACAGGGTCAGGACGAGCTCGCCCGGGGCGGGCGCGCCGGGCGGGGCGTCAGGAGACGAAGCGGACGTCGTCGGCCGTGAAGCTCGACAGGGCGACGTTCTTGAGGGTGATCACGTCCGTGGCGGACCTGGCGATCGCCAGATCGGCGCCCACCTGCCTCGTCGCGGCCCAGACCGCGGTCCAGTCAGCGAAGGCGGCCGTGGAGAACTCCAGCATGTCGTCGCCGACCTGGTCGAAGTCCTTGATCACGTCCGCGCCGAAGCCCGCCTGGAACACGAAGACGTCGGCGCCGACGCCGCCCTCGAGGAGGTCGCGTCCCGCGCCGCCGACCAGGGTGTCGGCCCCGCTCGCGCCGATCAGGGTGTCGTCGCCGGCTTCGCCCGAGAGCCGGTTCGCGCCCATGTTTCCGGTCATCAGATTGGCCAGGGCGTTGCCGGTCCCGTCGGCGTTGGCGGCGAGGCCGAGCGTGAGGTTCTCGACATGGGCGGGCAGCGCGTAGGTGAACTGGGAGTAGATCTCGTCGATCCCCTCGCCGGCGTTCTCGATGACGACGTCCTGCAGGGAATCCACCAGGAAGAGGTCGTCGCCGGCCCCGCCTTCCATCGTGTCGTCGCCCTTGCCGCCATCGAGCATGTCGTCGCCGGCCCCGCCCAGGAGCCGATCGCCGTCGGCGCCGCCCCACAGATCGTCGTCGCCCTCCATTCCCGACAGGGTGTCCTCGCCGGTCTCGCCCTCCAGGGCGTCGTCGCCGCCCATGCCGGTCACGACGTCGTTCCCCGCGCCGCCGATGAGGACGTCGTCGAGCGCGCCGCCCTCGATGGAGTCGGCGCCGAGACCGCCGAAATAGAGGCTGCGCTGGCCGGCCTGCGTGGTCACCGCATCGCCGGCGTCGGTGCCGAGCTTGCGCTCGTCCAGCATCTCGGACGCGGGCTTGTCGAGCAGCATCGCCGCGGTCTCGATCGCGGCCCCGTACGCCATCCAGGCATAGCCCGCGCCGTTGAAGTGCAGCCCGTCGCGGTGGCCGAGATAGCCGGGCGTCGCCATGAAGGCGGCCTCGTCGGAGTGCTCCTTGACCCAGTCCTTCTTGGCCTGCTCCACCTCCAGGCCCGACTTGTAGTGCTTCTGGCCCGGTCCGGCGTAGAGGTTGTTGGGAGGGGTGCCCATGATGAGCGTCTGGAAGGCGCCGATGTCGGCCCCGAGCCGGGTCATCAGCGCATCCAGGCCCTGCTTGTATTCGGCGTAGGTGCGATCGAACGTGGTGTCCGCCTCGCCCTGGTTCCACAGGACGATCTCGGCCCGCCCCTTGGTCGTGGCCTTCAGCGCGCCCATCGCGTCGTCATAGAGGCCGCCCTTGGCGAAGCTGGACCAGTAATCCTTGCCGTTCTGCGGATCCAGCAAGGGCGTGCCGCCGACGGCGCCGCTGGTGTAGCCGATCGGGACATCGCCGAGGCGCTCCCGCAGGAAGGCGGTGAAGGCCGTCGACCCGGCGTGCGGCCCGCCGGAGTTGAGGAGATAGGTTCCGTCCTCCATGGCCCTGGCCGAAGGGCCGTAGACCCAGCCATACATGTTGGACTGGCCGATCGCCAACACCGAGACGCCCACGGCCAGCGGCTCGGTCTGCACGCTTCCGCCGGTGCGCACGGCGATCTCGTAGTGGTCGCCCTGGGGGACCTGGATCGATCCGCCGACCTCGCACGAGCCGACGGTTCTGCCGTTCGCGTCCGTGATGGTCGCGGTCGACAATCCCGGCCTGGCGCCGAGATAGCCGGCCTTGAGGGTGAAGGTCCCCGCATAGCCGGAGCCGTCGGCCAGCTTGTCGCGCTGGATGAACATGCCCCTGCCGCCCTGGAATCGCACGTCGTCCGGCGTGAAATTCGCCAGCCTGGCGTTCTGGAGCGTGATCACATCGCCCGTCGGGAGCGAGATCTGGACCGAGGTCCCGACCTGCCTCGCGTGGGACAGCAGGGTCTGCCAGTCGGCGACCTGCGATCGGTCGAACTGAAGCACGTCGTGCTGGTCGCCCGTCATGGCGAAATCCGTGACGACGTCGTTTCCGGACCGGTCCTTGAAGGCGAAGACGTCCGCGCCCAGCCCTCCGGTCAGCGTGTCCGCCCCGGCGCCTCCCTCGAGAGTGTCGTCCCCGGAGCCGCCCTTCAGCAGGTTGGCCCCGTTCGAGCCCACCAGCCTGTCGTCGGCGTTCGTGCCGGACACGTTCTCGACGCCGGCGATCCTCGATCCGTCCGCCTGCAGTTCGGCCCTGAGGTCGACCGACGCGGAGCGGAGCGCGACGTGCAGGTCCAGCATGTCGACCCCGGCGCCGCCGTCATAGCGGTCGCCCCCCATCTCGCCGACGAGCAGGTCGTTCCCGTCCCCGCCCAGGAGGACGTCGAGCCCCCCGCCCCCGTCGATCACGTCGTCGCCTGCGCCGCCGTCCAGCGTGTCCGAGCCCCGCCCTCCCGACAAGCGGTCATCGCCGCCGCGGCCGAACAGGACGTCGTCGCCGTCCATGCCGGCGAGGATGTTGACCTCGTCCGTGCCGCTCACCACGTCCGCGCGTCGCCCGCCCGAGACGTTCTCGACGCCCCGAAGCGTCAGCCCGCCGGCCTGCCGCACGACCGTGAGATCCAGGATCCAGGCGTCGCCCGACGCGTTCAGGTCGAGGGTGTCGACGCCGTCGCCGCCGTCGATCGTTTCGCGTCCATCCGCATTGAAGAAGCGATCGTCGCCGTCGCCGCCGCTCAGGCTGTCGGCGCCCGAGCCGCCGATGAGAGTGTCGTTCCCGGCCCCGCCGTCGAGCGTGTCGTCGCCCGAGCCGCCGTCCAGGGCGTCGGCCCCGGCGCCCCCGGACAGGACGTCCGAGCCCGCGCCGCCATAGAGGTCGTCGTCGCCCGCCATGCCGGCCAGCACGTCGTCGCCGGCGTCGCCGGAGAGCCCGTCGTTCCCGAGGCCGCCCAGGATCGTGTCGTCGCCGTCGCCGCCGATCAGGATGTCGTCGCCGTCGCCGCCCCGGAGCTGATCGGCGCCGCCCGCGCCGAACAAATAAGCCTCGGCGCCCGGCTGGGCCGACAGGACGTCGTCGCCGGCCGCGCCGGCCGTCCTCAGATCCGGAAGGCTCGACGCGGGCTGGCCCAGGATCAGGGCGGCGGCCTCCCGCGCGGCCCCGTAGGCGATCCAGGAATACACGACCTTGTCGTAGTGGACGTCGTCCTCCCGGGTCGGCATCAGCGCCGGCGTGTCCATGTAGGAGCTTTTCGCGCCGGCCGCCCTCTGCTCGGCGGCCCAGTCCTTCTTGGCCTGGTCGACGGCCGCCCATTCGGCGCGGTCGGCGCGGGAGATCCTGTTGTCGCCGATCCCCATCAGCACGGAGTCGAAGGGCCCGATGTCGGATTTCAGCCGGTCCATGAGAGCGCCAAGCCCGGCCTTGTACTCGGCGTAGCTCTTGTCGTTGCGGATATCGGTCTCGCCCTGGTTCCAGAGCACGACCTCGGCGCGGCCGCCCGAGGCCCGCTTGAGATCGTCGAGCGCGCTCTCGTAGAGGCCGCCCTTGGCGAAGCTGGTCCAATAGTCCTTGGGCGGCTGGCCGGAGGCCGGCGGGGAGGCAAGAAGCCCGGATCCTGCGACGGCCGACTGGACGAAGCCGATCGGAACGCCGCCGAGCAGGCTTTTGAGAGTGTCGGTGAAGACGGAGACCGCCAGCGACTTGCCCGTGGCGCCGAGTTCGTAGGTCCCGTCCTCCATGGGACGCGCGCTGCCTCCCCCGGACCAGAACTGCATGTTGGATTGGCCGATGGCCAACACCGACACGCCGACCGCCAGCGCTTCGGACCTGTCCACGCCGCCGGTCTTCACCGTGACGGTGTAGTGGTCCCCTTGCGGCACGACGATGCTTCCGCCCAGCGCGCAGGAGCCGACAAGCTTGCCCGCGCCGTCCGTGATCGTCGCGACGGACTCCGCGGCGGCGCCGAGATAACCGGCCTTGAGTTCGAAAGTACCCGTATAGGTTGTACTTTCAGCATCCTTCTGCCGCTGGATGAACATTTCTTCCCCCCGGTGCTCGTTTTTTATGCCGAGAGGATTTCACAAAGCCTGGAGGAGTCCACATCCAGCGGCTTATACTTTGATCTTAAACGATTTTCCGAGCATCGCAGCTCGCGGCCACTCCGGGTTGTAAAGAGTAGCATCATGGGCCAGCCGCCTCAGGCGCGCACGCGGCGAGACGGACGCGCCCTCGCCGGCGCTAGCCGAGCCGGGCGATCCGACGCAGCTCGTCGGCCGTCGTGGTGGGGAAGCCGAAGAACTCCAGATAGGCCGGGATCTGTTCAAACAGCATGTCGGTCCCGACCTGAACCGCGCAGCCCTTGGCCCTGGCGGCCTGCAGGAAGGGCGTGAACTCCTGCTTCAGCACGACTTCGCCCACGAAGGCGCCTGGCGCGATGCGGTCCACGTCCATGGGCAGCGGATCGCCGTCGTTCATGCCGATGGGCGTGGCGTTCACCACCACGTCGTAACCGGCGGGATCCCTCGACCCGACATGCAGGGCGAGCGTGGGATGATGCGCGCGCAGGCGCGCCGCCAGGGCTTCGGCCGAGGGCGCATGGACGTCGAAGACCCCGAGCGCGGCCACGCCCGCCCCCGCCAGCGAGGCCGCGATGGCCGAGCCGACGCCGCCGCTCCCGACCACGAGGGCGCGGGCGCCCGCGAGCTCGCGGCCCTTGCGCCGCACGCCGCGCACGAAGCCTTCGCCGTCGAACATGTCGGCGAGCAGCGTGCCGTCGGGCCGCAGCAGGACGGCGTTGCAGGATCCGGCGATCCTGGCCGTGGTCGACACCTCGTCCACGAGGTCCAGCGTGGCGACCTTGTGGGGCATCGTGATCAGCGCCCCGCGGATATTGGTGAGACGGAAGATGTGGGGCAGGAAGGCCGCATAGTCCTGCGCCTTCACCCCCATCGGGACCACGACGGCGTTGAGGCCGATGCTCTCGAAATAGGGATTGTAGATCAGCGGCGATTTGAAGGTCGTCGTCGGATAGCCGATATGGGCGATCAGGATCGTGGCGCCGTCAATCATGGCGACGCGTCACGCTGGCTCGTCGGCGGTGAGCCGGGCGATGCGCTGGAGCCCGAGCAGGTAGCCCTGCGTGCCCAGGCCGGCGATCACGCCGTCGGCGCGCAGCGACACATAGGAATGATGCCGGAAGGCCTCGCGCTTATGCACGTTGGAAATGTGCACTTCGATCACCGGCCCCTCGAAGGCGTTCAGGGCGTCCAGGATCGCCACCGAGGTGTGGGTGAAGGCGGCCGGGTTGATGACGATGCCGACCGCCGTCTCGCGCGCCTCGTGGATCCAGTCGATGATCTCGTATTCGCGGTTGCTCTGGCGGAAGGCGATGTCGAGCCGCAGCTCCGCGGCCAGGGCGCGGCACTCGGCTTCGACGTCGGCCAGGGTTTCATGCCCGTAAATGTGCGGCTGGCGCTTTCCGAGCAGGTTCAGGTTGGGACCGTTCAGGACGAAGACGAGGCGGCTCATGGCGTGTTCCGTGTGGCGAAGGCGATGGTGCGAGGCTGCCTCCGGGTCGCCCCGGACTTACGAGGACTGGAGCGCCCCGTCCAGATCCAGCGCCATGTATTGGGTCCCGGGCAGCGGATTGTCGTAATAGGCGGGCGTGGGCTGGAAACCCAGCGAGGCGTAGAGCGCCTGGGCGGAGCGCATGGGCGCCAGGGTGTCCAGCCGCATGCGGGCGAAGCCGGCGGCGCGCGCGGCCGCGATGACGGCCAGCGCCAGGCGCCTGCCGAGATCCTGGCCGCGAGCCTGGGGCCGAACATAGAGCCGCTTGATCTCGCAGGTCCCCTGCTCCCGCAACGGCCGCAGGCCGACGCAGCCCACGGGCTCGCCCTCGCCGGTGCGGGCGATCAGCAGCGCGCCGCGCGGCGGGGCGTAAGGGCCGGGCAGGCCGGCCAGCTCGGCTTCGACGCCCTGGAAGGCGAGATCCACGCCGAGGCTGGCGATGTATTCGCCGAACAGCGCGCGGACGGCGTCGATGTCCGCGTCGCTCGAGGCCGGGGCGATCAGGGTGGTGCTGCGGACTGACATGGCTACACGGTCCGGGGGGCGACGCGGTCTGCGGTCCAAGGTCGGCCCAGTGGGCGCCTGGACAGACTCGATCGCCCATTCTCCCCAGCGACGCCGGCCAGGCAACCCCTCGCGGGGCTGCGCGAGAGCGAACGGCGCGCATGATGCAACGCGGCTGGCGCCGTCGGCGTTGCCCGGGACGCAGACGAAGCCCGTCCGGCTTCGTCGCCCTTCGCGAGGATGCGCCATGCCGGCCAAGCGTTCCGCCCTGGTCCTGGGGATCGTCGCGCTGGGGGTCGCCGCCCTGAGTTCGGCGGGCGCGCCGGCCGCGCAGACTCCCTCCTTGAGGGTCTGCGCGGACCCCAACAACCTCCCCTTCTCGCATGCGGACGGTTCGGGCTTCGAGAACGCCATCGCGCGGATCGTCGCCGCCGACCTCGGGCGTCCCCTGGAGTACGCGTGGTGGGCGCAACGGCGCGGCTTCCTGCGCAACACGCTGATGGCGGGGGCCTGCGACGTGGTGATCGGCGTTCCGGCTCATCGCTTCGACATGGCGCTGCGGACGCGGCCCTATTACCGCTCGAGCTACGTCTTCGTGACGCGGGCGGACCGCAGGCTCGACCTCGCCTCGCTCGAAGATCCCCGGCTGAGGACCCTCAGGATCGGCGTCCACCTCATCGGCGACGGAGGCGCCAATCCGCCGCCCGCCCATGCCCTCGCGCAGCTTGGCGTGATCGGCAATGTGGTGGGCTATCCGATCTATGGCGACTACAGCCAGAACGCCCCGCCCCAGCGCCTGATCGAGGCGGTGGCGCGCGGCGACGTCGACGTGGCCATCGCGTGGGGGCCCCTGGCCGGCCCGGCGGCGCGGGGCTCGGGCGTTCCCCTTCGGGTGAGCGCCATTCCGGACGGAGCGCGGTTCGCGCCGCTGCGCTTCACCTTCGAGATCGCGATGGGGGTGCGGCGCAGCGATCTGGAGGCCCGGCGCGAGCTGCAGGGCGTCCTGGACCGGCGCGGCGACGAGATCAGGCGCGTCCTGGAGGAGGCGAGCGTGCCGCTGCTCCCCTTCAGCAAGCCCACGCTCGAGATCGTCGCGGCGCCGGCCAAGCCGGGGGACGAACCCGCGCCGTGACGGCGTTCAGCGCTTGGACTTGGCGGTGGCGGCCGCCTCGGCCGGCGTCGAGCCCGGCGCCTTGGCGCGTTTGCGGCCGCGGCCGGCGGCCTGCTCCGCCACGGCGGATTCCCGCTTCGCTTCGGACGCCGCGACCGCGTCGCCGCCCGGCGTGGTGAGTTCGCGCCGGGCCTGGTCCCAATGGTCCCGCTCGCGCCCGTGCGGGCGGCCCTCCTGGGTCCAAAGCTCGTAGGCTCGCTCGCGAATGCGGGCTTCGAGATCGTTTTCCATGATGTCCCCCACCCCGGTCTCGGGCCCCTGCCCTGGCGAGCCGATCGTCATCCGGGCGTGACAACCTTCAATCCCCCGGCCGGGTTCCGGCCCGAACGGGCCGGCGCGCGTTGCGTCCGGAAGCGCAAGCTCGCCGCCCGCTCCGGGACGCCGCAGGCCGTGAGCCCCGAAGGCGCGGCCGATGTGAACGCCTTCACACGCCTGAGGCTCGGCGGGCCTATGATCCTGGACGCGCGGCCACGCTCCAGCCGGTCGCTCCCCCTCCATCACTCCGCGCGACGGCGCGGCGGTGCGACATCGAGGACCCGACCGAGCGGAGGCCGACATGGTCACGACCCTCAAGGACGCTCTCGCCCACGCCGGCGTCCTGGATCATGTCGCGCTTCCGGCCGCGCTCGACCGTCTGCTGGCGAGGCTGATCATCGTCGGCCCGTTCGAGCCGCCGCGGGAGGGCGCATGGCGCGGCCGGGTGATCCTGCACGCCGACGCCGACGAACGTCCGCTCGCGGAGTTCGGCGAGGCGGTCTCCCTGCCGGGCGAGACGGATGCGGAGCTGGAGGCGGACGCGACGGGGTTTCGGCTGCGGCTCGCGGCTGCGGTCGGCCCTGCCCTGCTGATCACGGGCTCGGCCGACCGCCCGGCCGCCCTGCAGGCGGAGCCGGATGCGGAGACGCCGGCGCGGCGAGGGCCGGCGCCCGAGGAGCTGATCGCCGGCCTCGGCTTCGCCGTCGCGGGACACCCCGCCCGGCGTCCCCCTCCCCTCGCCGAGGATCTCGCCGTCCTTTCGCCGGCCGGGCGACTGGCGGGTCAGGCGCTCGGCGACGACGCCTATCGGGCGGCGCTCCTGGCGCTGGGGGTCGAGAGCCGGCCCGCGGCCCATGAGCCCCGGCTGAGCAGGCTCTGGACCAGGGACGACGGCGGCCCGTGGCTGTTCTGCGGGCTCCTGCTGGAGGCGCCCTGGCCGGTGCACGTCTCCGGAGGCCTGGAGATCGGCGCCCTGGCCCTGGAGATGGGCGCGGGCGGAGCCGCGGTGCGGTTCGACATCCTGCGCCGGGACGGGGCCGGCGCGCGGCTGCTCTTCGCCGCCTCGGCCCCCTTCGCGGTGGTGACGCGCGAGCGCATCAGCGGCCCCCGCCCGCATCGTCCGCCGAAGGGCGGAGGGGGCAGGTTCGGCGGCGACGGACATGGCGGCGGCCCGCCCTTCCGCTTCTTCGCCGCGAAGCTCGTGCTGCACGCGATCGCGACGCGAGGCGCGGCCGTCGCGCCGATCGAGGGAAGGATGACGCTCCCGGTGTCGCCGGACTTCACGCCGCGCGCGTGACGCCGCGCCGCGGGGGCGGAACGGATCAGCCGTCCCAGCCGAGATGGCTGAGGAAGTCGCGGGTGCGGTCCTTTTGCGGGGCGTCGAAGATCTGGGAGGGCGGGCCCTCCTCCAGCACTTCGCCCTTTTCGAACACGACCACCCAGTTGGCCACCCGGCGGGCGAAGCTCATCTCGTGGGTGACCACGATCATGGTCATGCCCTCGCGGGCGAGCTGGCGCATGACGTTGAGGACCTCGCCCACCGTCTCCGGATCGAGCGCCGAGGTGGGCTCGTCGAAGAGCATCACATGCGGCTCCATCGCGAGGGCGCGCGCGATGGCGACGCGCTGCTGCTGGCCGCCGGACAGGTTGCTGGGATAGTTCGCGGTCTTGTCGGCGAGGCCCACCTTGGCGAGCAGCGCCTCGGCGCGGCGGTTCGCCTCCTCGGCCTTCATCTTGCGCACGGTGACGAGGCCGGTCGCGACGTTCTCCAGCGCCGTCTTGTGCGGGAAGAGCTCGAAATTCTGGAACACCATGCCCATGCGCTGGCGGACCAGCCGCATCTCGCCGTCGCTCTTGGGCAGCGGCTTGCCCTCGAAAAGCACCTCTCCGCCGTCGATGGTCTCCAGCCCGTTCGAGCAGCGCAGCAGCGTCGACTTGCCCGAGCCGGACGGGCCGATGAGGCAGACCACCTCCCCCGGGTTGACGTGCAGGGACACCCCGGCCAGCGCCGTGAAGGTCCCGTAGCGCTTGCGCACGTCCCGGTAGGCGAGCATCGGGGCCTGGTCGGCGTTCTTGCGGGTGCTGGCGGTCATTCCCGCGCTCCGTATGTGCGGTGGATCCAGTCCACGAGCTTGGCCTGCGGATAGCCCATCAGCCAGTAGATCCCCGCCATGGCGGTCAGCATCTCCAGCACGCGGAAGCTCTGCGACCGGATCTGCATGGCGGTGTGGGCGAGTTCGCCGACGGCGATGACGGACACCAGCGACGTGTCCTTGAACAGCGACACCCAGGTGCTGGCGAGCACGGGCAGGACCCGGCGCCAGGCCTGCGGCAGCACGATCTCGCGGAAAACCTGGACCTTGCTCATGCCGAGCGCCAGCCCCGCCTCGCTCTGTCCCTTCCGGATGGAGTTGATGCCCGACCGGAAGGTCTCGGAATTGTAGGCCGAGACGTTGAGGCAGAGCGCGACGAGCCCGGTCACGAAGGGCGAGAGGCCGAGCCCGGTCAGCACGGGCATGACGTAGAACGCCCAGTAGACCAGGAGCAGCAGCGGCAGGTTGCGGAACAGCTCGACGAAGCCCGTGGCGAACAGGGCCAGCGGCCGGAAGCGCGAGCCGCGCATCAGCGCCAGCAGGATCCCGCCCGGCACGGAGATCGCCATCGTCAGCGCCGTCAGCAGGATGGTGACCAGCGCGCCTTCGAGAAGCAGCCAGCGGCTGGTCCAGACGATCGACCAATCGAGGTTCATGACCGACCCAGATGCGCGACGCGGCCGTAGAACCGGTCGATGAGGCGCGTCACCGGGAAGATCAGGACGAAATAGATGACCATCACGGTCGTGAAGATCTCGATGGGCCGGTAGCTCTGGCCCGCCACGGTCTCGGCCTGGCGCATCAGTTCGGGCACGGCGATCACGGCCGCGATGGCCGTGTCCTTGATGGTGACCGACACGATCGAGCCGAAGGCCGGCAGCATGCGCACGATGGCCTGCGGCAGCAGGATGACGCGCAGGATCTGCGGACCCGACATGCCCAGCGCCAGGGCGGCCTGGGTCTGGCCCTTGCGGATCGAAGTCAGGCCGGCGCGCACGATCTCCGCCACATAGGCGGCGACGTGGATCGTGATGCCGGTCAGGGCCGCCCAGAACGGCGCGAAGTTGTGCCCGGTCAGGATGGGAACGGCGAAATAGATCCAGACCAGCACCACGAAGACCGGAATGGCGCGCATCGAGTCGATGTAGAACACCAGCGGGATGCGCAGCCATGCGGGCCCGTAGAGCCGCCCCAGCCCGACCGCCAGCCCGAGCGCGAAGCTGCACGCCACGGCCGCGACCGAGAGCAGGATGGTCAGCAGGAGGCCGGACGCCAGGAAGCGCCAGCTGTCCAGAAGGGGTGAGAAGTCCAGATCCATGGCCGCCCAGCGTCGATCAGGGGTCCTGACCGTCCAGGGTCACATCTTCTCGATCATCGCGGTTTCCTCGGCCGTCAGATCCTTCTGCATCCGCGCCTCGACGCTCTTCAGCCAGGCGAGGAACTCCGGCTGGTTCTTGTCGATGGCCGACCCGATGTCGGTGCCCATCTCCTTGCTGTCCTGGCAGTTGTTGCCGTCCGGCAGGGCCTTGAGGCCCTTCACCTTCTTGTTGAGGGCCACCCAGGGAATGCGGTTGATCGGCGTCACGTCGGCGCGCTTGGCCATGATCTCCTCGACGGGCGCGGCCGTGCCGGCGGTCGAGACGCCGCGCAGCGTGGCGTTCGGGAAGCGGGTCTTGACCCAGTGCTCCTCGCCGCCGCCGGTGTAGTAGGCCACCACGACGCCTTCCTTGTTGAAGTCGTCGATGCTCTTGGCGTTGGCGACCTTGGGATTGTCGGCCCGGCCGAAGACGCACAGGCTCGTCGACGCGTAGGTGATGAAGTCGATCACCTTCAGCCGCTCGGGCGTGACCGAGAGCGGCGAGATCGTCATGTCGACCTGGTTGGAGGCGAGCACCGGAACCTTCGTCTCGTGCGAGACCGGCACGGGCTGCAGCTTCACGCCGAGAAGCTTGGCGTATTCCTTGGCGAGGGTCCATCCGGGGCCGGACCACTGCTCGCCGCCGCCGGTGGTGTTCTCCACCAGCCAGGGCGGATTCGCGAGCACGCCGACGCGCAGCACGCCGGATTTCTGGATGGCCTGAACGCGCGGGCTGCTGGTCGGGACCGCGTCCTGCGCCATCGCCGGGACGGCGAGCGGCGCGAGCGCCAGCCACGAGGCGGCCGCCAGCATCCTGGCGCGGTTCTTCAGTGACGGCATCGATCGTCCTCCCTTATTGCGGCGCGAATCTGCGGCTGCGCTCTCGACTTGACCTTGACGCTACGGCGTCGACAGGGTCGCGGCATACTTGTATGCTAGATGCACGCTGTCAAGAATGCCGCCGCGCCGGCGCCAGCATCGCGGGAGGTCCCTTGGAGAGGAACAAGGCTCTGCTCTACAGGCCCGGTTCAGGCCCGGCGGGCGCCGTGACGATCTATGAGACGGTCCGGTCGGACATCATCCGCATGCGCCTGCGCCCAGGCGAGCAGCTCTCCGAGAAGGAGCTCGGGCTGCGTTTCATGACCAGCCGCACCCCCGTCCGCGAGGCGATCGTCCGGCTCGTTGACGACGGACTCATCGAGGTGTGGCCGCAGCGCGGGACCTTCGTGACCCGCATCTCGCTCAGGGCGGTCAAGCGGGCCCGCTTCGTGCGCAGCGCGCTGGAGCTGGCGATCATCCGCGAGGCGGCGACGCAGGGCGTGTCCCAGGACACGGTCGCCGTCCTTGAGCGCGCCATCGCCGAGCAGGAGGCCTCCGAGGGCGATCCCGGACGGTTCACCGACGCGGACGACGCCTTCCACCGGACCTTCGCCAATACGCTCGGCTATGGCGACCTCTGGTCCATCGTCGAGACGCAGAAGGCCCAGTTCGACCGCATCCGCTTCCTGAGCCTGCCGAACGTGACGCCGCTCGATCTGCTCATCGCCCAGCACAGGGCCATCCTGGAGGCCGTGAAGGCGCGGGACCCGGACGAGGCCGAGGCCACCCTGCGCCAGCACCTGTCGATCGTGCTGGACACCGCCCAGGGGCTGCTGCGGACCGATCCGGACCTGATCATCGACGACCTTGGCCCCGACGACCCAGGCCTGCGCTGAAGGCGATCCGCCTCACATCGCCGAGGCGGCCTTGACGGGCGCGGGCATCGGCTGGACGGGCGAGCCAGGGCCGATCTTCTGCAGGTTGCCGACGATGACGCGGTCCCCGGCCGACACGCCCTTGAGGAGCGAGACGTTCTCGCCGTCGACCTGGCCGAGCGCCACGAGCCGCTGCTCGGCCTTGTTCCCCTCCCCGACCACATAGACGAACTTGCCGAGCTGGCTCGACCCCACGGCGACCTGCGGGGCGAGGAGCGCGTCGGGCTGCTCGCCCACCCGCAGACGGATCCGCACATATTGGCCGGGCAGCAGCATCCGGTCCTCGTTCTGGATCGTGGCGCGGGCCGTGATGGTCCCGGTCGCCCGGTCCACGACATTGTCGAGGAAGGTGAGCTTGCCCTTGTGGGCGGCGGTCTCGCGGCCGGGCGTCACCACGTCGGCTTCGACGGCGCCGGAGGCCTGCGCCTTCTGGAGCGCGGCCAGGTCGGTTTCGCTGGGGTTGAAGGTGACATAGATCGGATCGAGCTGGACCAGCGTGTTCAGCGGGGCGCCGCCGGCGCTGACGAGGGCGCCGGTGGGCGCCTGGTCGCGGCCGAGCCGCCCGGCGAAGGGCGCCCGGATCGACGTGCGCTCCAGGTTCAGCTCGGCCGTGCGGATGGCGGCGCGGCCGATGGCCAGCACGGCCTCGCCCTGCCGGACCGAGCTGGTGCGCTGGTCGAAGCTGTCCTTGGCGAGGAAGCCGCGCTTGGCCAGCTCCTCGCCGCGGTCGAGATTCGATTTGGAATAGTCCAGCCCGGCGACGTCGCGCTGGAGTTGCGCCTTGGCCTGCTCGAGGGCCGCCTCGTAGTCGCGCGGGTCGATCCGGTACAGCAGATCGCCGGCCTTCACGTCGGCGCCGTCCGGGGCGAGCTGCTCGAGCACGTATCCCGAGACCTTCGCCTGCAGGGCGACGGTCCGAATGGCCTCGGTCCGGGCCGGATAGTCCAGGTGGACCGGGAGCGTCTTTCTCGTCACCTCCGCGACCGGAACCGGCATGGCGAAGGCGCCCGGCGCGGCGGCGGCGGCGCCGGGACGCTCGGCCGCCGGCATGAGCCGCTGGCGGAGCGAGGGCGTGAGCGCCGCCACGGCTGCGGCGGCCACGCCGACGCCGAGGATCAGTTTGACGATGCGCATGGGGGGATCTCCGGACTTTATTCGGCCGCTTCGGCGTGGGGAGCCGCAGCGGGATGGGGGGCGGCCGGCTCGGCGGCGCCCCGTTCGCGGGCGCGCTCGATGACGGCGTAGAACACCGGCGTGAAGACCAGGGTGAGGATCGTGGCCGCCACCATGCCGCCGAACACCGTGGTGCCGATCGACTGGCGGCTGGCCGCCCCGGCGCCGGTGGCGAGCATCAGCGGAACCACGCCCAGGATGAACGCGAAGGCGGTCATCAGGATGGGCCGCAGCCGCAGGCGCGCGGCCTCCATGGCGGCCTCGACGATGTCGAGGCCCTCCTCGCGGCGGCGCTTGGCGAACTCGACGATCAGGATCGCGTTCTTGGCCGCCAGCCCGATCAGCATGACGAAGCCGATCTGCGAGTAGACGTCGATCTGCAGGCCGCGCACCCACAGAGCGCCGACCGCGCCGAACAGCGCGAGCGGCACGGCCAGGAGCACCATGAACGGCATCGACCAGCTCTCGTACTGGGCCGCCAGGATCAGGAACACGAAGACGATCGCGAGCCCGAACACGAGGGTGGCGACGGAGCCGGCCTTGAGCTCCTGGAAGGTGATGCCCGTCCACTCATAGCCGAAGTCGCGTGGCAGGGCCGTCGCCGCGGCCCGCTGCATGGCGGCGACGGCCTGGCCGGAGCTGAAGCCGGGCGCGGCGCCGCCATTGATCAAAGCCGAGGGGTTGTTGTTGTAGTGGGGCACGGTCTCGGGCCCGACCACCGGCTTCAGCGATCCGAGCGTGCTGAGCGGCACCATGCCGCCCGAACCGTTGCGGACATAGAGGCGCGAGATGTCCGCGGCCGAGCCGCGGGCGCCCTGGTCGGCCTGCAGGGTGACCCGGAAGGTCCGACCGAACATGTTGAAATCGTTCACATACAGCGATCCGAGATAGATCTGCAGCGTGTTGAAGATGTCGGGCAGGCTGAGCCCCATCATCTTCGCCTTGTTGCGGTCGAGGTCGTAGTTGAACTGCGGCGTCGAGGTGCTGAAGCTGGTGAAGATCTGCTGCGGGTTGAGCTCGGGCTGCTTGCGCGCCTCGGCGATGAGGGCCTGCGTGGCCTCGTTCAGGGCCACGCTGCCGCGCCCCGTGAGGTCCTGGACCTGAAACTCGAAGCCGCCCGTCGAGCCCAGGCCAGGGATGGACGGCGGGTCGAAGCTCAGCGCGAAGGCGTCGGGGATCTGGAGGAGCTTCGGTCGGACCGATGCGACGATCTTCGAGGCGTTCTGGTCCGGGCCGCGCTCGTCCCAGGGCTTCAGGATGGCGAACTCCACGGCCGAGTTGGACTGCGCCGCGCCGGTGAGGAAGTTGAGGCCGCTGATCGAGCCGACGATGTCGACGCCGGGCGTCTTCTGCAGCTCCTCGCGGACCTTGCGGGCGACCGCGTCGGTGCGCTCCAGGGAGGCGCCGTCGGGCAGCTGCACGACGACGAAGAAATAGCCCTGGTCCTCGACCGGCAGGAAGGTCGACGGGATGCGCGACCACACGGCGTAGGTGGCGCCGAGGCCGGCGACGAACAGCGTCAGCATGGCCCAGCGCCAGCGCACCAGCGCGCGGACGCCGTTGGCGTAGGCGTGCGACATGCGGTCGAAGCCGGCGTTGAACCAGCGGAAGGGCGCGAAGCCCGTCGGCGGGCGATGGCGCAGGAAGGCGGCGCTGAGCGCCGGGCTCAGGGTCAGCGAATTGAAGGCCGAGATGCCCACCGAGATCGCCACCGTCAGGGCGAACTGGTTGTAGAGCCGGCCGGCGACGCCCGGGATGAAGGCGACCGGGATGAACACGGCCATGAGCACCGCCGTGGTGGCGACGATCGGGCCGGTGACCTCGCTCATCGCCTTGCGGGTGGCGGCGAGCGGCTTCAGCCCGGCCTCGAGCTGGCGCTCGACGTTCTCCACCACCACGATGGCGTCGTCGACGACGAGGCCGATGGCCAGCACCATGCCGAGCAGGCTCAGCATGTTGAGGGAGAAGCCCAGCAGCTTCATCACCACGAGGGTGGCGATCAGCGACACCGGGATGGCGATGGTCGGGATGATGGTTGTGCGCCAGTTCTGCAGGAAGACGAACACGACCGCGACCACCAGCACGAGCGCCTCGGCCAAGGTCACCAGCACGTCGTGCATCGAGGCGGAGACGAACCGCGTCGTGTCGTAGTGCATGGCGTAGGCGACGCCCTTGGGGAACCGGCCCGACAGCTCCTCCATCTTGTCCTTGACCCGCTGCTGAAGGTCGAGGGCGTTGGAGCCGGGCATCTGGTAGACGGCGAGCACCACCGTGGGGTCGTCGCCGAAGAAGGCGCTGGAGGCGTATTGCAGCGCGCCGAGCTCGATCCGGGCGACGTCGCGCAGGCGCACGGCGGCGCCGCTGGCGGGGTCCGACCGCACCACGATCTCGCCGAACTGCGCCGGGTCGGCGAGACGGCCGACGGCGTTGACCTGCATCTCGAAGGCGGTGCCGGCCGGCGCGGGCGACTGCCCGATCTTGCCGGCCGCGACCTGCACGTTCTGCTCGGCGATGGCGGCCTGGACGTCGGTCGCCGCGATGCCGAGATTGGCCAGCTTGTCCGGGTCCAGCCACACGCGCATGGAGTAGCGCCGTTCGCCGAAGATCTGGACGTCGCCGACGCCCGGCAGGCGCTTCAGCGGATCGACGATCTGCAGATAGGCGTAGTTGCTGAGCGCCACCGGGTCGACCGACTTGTCGGGCGAGGTCAGGTTGACGATCAGGACGAAGTTCGGGTTCTGCTTCTTGATGGTCACGCCCGACTGGTTGACGATCGCCGGCAAGGACGGGGCGGCCTGCGACACCCGGTTCTGCACGTCCACGGCGGCGGTGCTCAGCGGGTAGCCCACGTCGAAGGTGATCGTGATCGTGGCGCTGCCGTCGTTGGAGCTCGACGAGGACATGTAGGTCATGCCCTCGACGCCGTTGATCTGCTGCTCGAGCGGGGTCGTGACCGTATCGGCCACGACCTGCGCGCCCGCGCCGGGATAGCGCGCGCTCACCACCACCTGCGGCGGCGTGATGTCGGGGAATTGCGCGACCGGCAAGGTCAGGTAGCAGATGGCGCCGGCCATCACCATGACCACCGCGATGGCGGAGGCGAAGATAGGCCTGCTGATGAAGAAGTTCACCATGGCCGGTCGGCCTTGGCCGGGGCCGCCCGGCGCAGGGCGTCGGCCGCATCGGCGCGCGCCGCCTTGAACTGGATGCAATCCTGGGCGACAGCGCGAAGGCCGCGCCAGGCGGCCTCGTTCCGCCCCGGAGGGGTGCGGCGCGGGGCGACGGCGCGTAGGTCGCGGGCCAGGGCCTGGGCGTCGACGCCGTCCGCCCGCATCAGGGAGCGAACCAGGGGATCGCTCAGGAGTTCGTCGAGAGTGAGATCGGGGGGCATCATCATCGGGCTTCTCCGGCGGCTGTCCATCCCCTGGACCGGGCGACGCCGCGGCGGCGTCCAGCCCCCGCGGGGGCGGGGCCGGACGTCGCTTGACGCTGCGCGGGAGGGGTGTTACCGGTAAGTAACGTTGGCGGGAAGTTACAGACCAGTAACATGCTCGTCAACCCCTCCTCGGAAGAGTTTTTGCCACAAGGATCACGTCATGGGCATGACCTGCCCGGTCAAAGGACGGCCGAGGGATCGCATTCTCGACACGGCGCGCGATCTTTTTCGGAAATTCGGCGTCAAGGGGATCGGCGTGGACGCCATCGCGGAGGCGGCCGGCACCAACAAGATGACGCTCTACCGCCATTTCGGCTCGAAGGACGAACTCATCGCCGAGTGCCTTCGCGACCAGGCCAACATGGCGGCCCAGAAATGGGCGGAGCTGGAGGCGGCCTTCCCCGAGGATCCGCTGCGCCGCCTGCGCGAGTGGGTCCAGCTCGGCGCCGCCTGCGCGGCGGTCGACTCGCGCGGCTGCGACCTGGCCAACGCGGCCATCGAACTGCCGGACGAGGACCATCCGGCGCGGCGGGTGATTGAGGATTTCAAGCGGTCCCAGCGCGACCGGCTGGCCTCGCTGTGCCGCGAGGTCGGGGCGGCCGATCCGGAGATGCTGGCCGACACGCTCTCCCTCCTGGTCGAGGGCGCGCGCGTCAGCCGCCAGAGCGTCGGCCCCGCGGGCCCGTGCTCGCGCTTCGCCCAGGTGGCCGAAGCCGCGATCGAGAACGCCGTCGCGGCGGGACGCCGCGGCGACGCGCCCGTCGAGGGCCGCCTGGCCGGCTAAGCCCGGGTCCCCGCCCCGCCCGGCGGGCGCGGGAAGATCGGCCGATGGCCGAGCCCGAGCGCCTGCTCCAGCGCCCGGCCGCCCGCGAGCGCGTCGGCGTCGCGCCGGGGCCGCGCCACGATCTGCAACCCCACCGGCCGGCCGTCGGCCGTGAACCCGCACGGAAGCGAGAGCGCCGGCGCGGTCGTCAGCGTGATGGCGTAGGCGATCGCCAGCCACTCGACATAATTGTCGAAGCGATGGCCCGCGCATTCCGTCACATAGCGCTGCTCCACCGGGAAGGCCGCCACGATGGTGGAGGGGCAGAGCAGCAGGTCGTAGGCGTCGAAAAAGGCGTTGGTCCGCCGCAGCATGTCGGCGCGCCGCCGCTCGGCCCTTGCGACGTCCGCCATGGTGCAGGCCAGGCCCTGCTCGATGTTCCAGGCGAGCTCCGGCTTCAGCTTGTCGCGATGACGCTCCAGCTTCTCGGCGTGCGCCACGGCGAAGCTCATGGCCCTGAGCACGTGGAAGGCGTCATGCGCCTCGGAGAGATCGGGGTGGGCCTCCTCGACGACGGCGCCCAGATCGGCGAAGCGCAGCGCGGCCTTGCGGCAGATCGCTGCGACCTCGGGGTCGACGGGCGTGATCCCGAGATCGGCCGAGAAGGCGACCCGCTTCGGCCGCCATCCCGAGCGCGCGGCGGCCAGGAAGCTTTCGGTGCGCGGCAGCGAGATCGGATCCGCCGGGCTCTCGCCCGTCATGGCGTCCAGCAGCAGCGCCGCGTCCTCGACCGTGCGGGCCATGGGGCCTTGCACCCCGAGCAGGCGGTCGATCTTGAACCCCGGATTGCTCGCCACCCGGCCCGGGCTCGGCCGGAAGCCGACCACCCCGCAGAAGCTCGCCGGGTTGCGCAGGCTGCCGCCCATGTCGGAGCCATGCGCGGCCCACGCCATGCCGGTCGCGAGCGCGACGGCGGCGCCGCCCGACGATCCCGCGGCCGACAGGTCCGTATTCCAGGGGTTGCGCGTCGCGCCGAATACCTCGTTGAAGGTGTTGCCGCCGGCCCCGAATTCCGGCGTGTTCGACTTGGCGTAGACCACGCCTCCGTTCGCCTCCAGCCTGTCGACCAGGATGTCGTTCGCGGAGGGGACGAAATCTGCGTAGATGGGCGAGCCGAAGGTGGTGCGCACGCCGGCGACCTCGGTGAGGTCCTTGATCGGGACCGGCAGGCCCGCCAGGAGGCCCCGCTCGCCGGGCGGCCGGTCCTGCAGCCGGCGGGCATGGTCCCGGGCGCGGTCGAGGCACAGGGTCGGAAGCGCGTTCACCGCCGGGTCCGCCTCGGCTATCCGCGCCGCCAGCGCGTCGACGCAGTCCAGGGGCGAGACTTCACCGGCCCTCAGCAGGCCCACGACGTCGTTGGCGGTCAGGTCGATCAATGTTGCGTCCGGCATCCGTCGCGTCCCGTTCTCTGAGGCGGCGGTCCGCCTGCGTCGGGCACTTTCGCCGGGCCGGCGGGCCCGCACAAGCGCGGCGCGGCTCCGTCCGGCCTTGGCGATGGCGTCCGGGCGCAGGGGGCTCTATACGAGACTTCGTACACGCGACGCGACGCCGAAGGCGGCCGATGAAGATGATCGCAGCGGCGGCGGCCGCGCTTCTCCTGAGGGTCCTGCCCTGCGCGCTCGCCTTCGCGGGGTGGCGAGCCGCTGGCCCTGCCCCGGCCTTTGCGGCGCAGACGCGCATCGCCGTGGCGGCGAATTTCACCGACGCGGCCCAGGAGATCGCGGCCGCCTTCGCCAAGGCGACGGGCCATGAGGCCATCCTGAGCTACGGCTCCTCCGCGCAGCTCCTCGCCCAGATCGCGCAGGGCGCGCCGTTCGAGGCCTTCCTGTCGGCCGACGAGGAGCGGCCCGCCCGGGCGATCGCGGACCGCCTCGCCCTGGCCGACAGCCGGTTCACCTACGCGGTCGGCAGGCTTGTGCTCTGGAGCCGCGATCCCGGCGCGGTGACCGGAGAGGCCACGCTCCGGGCCGGCGCCTTCGCCCGGATCGCCATCGCCAACCCGGCCGCCGCCCCCTACGGGGCGGCCGCCGTCGAGACCTTGAAGGCGCTGGGCGTCTACGAGGCGATCCAGTCCAAGGTCGTGCAGGGCGCCAGCATCGCCCAGGCCTTCCAATTCGTCGACACCGGCAACGCCGAGCTGGGCTTCGTGGCGCTGTCGCAGGTGGCGGCCAGCCCGAAGGGCTCGCGCTGGCTCGTGCCGCAGGCGCTCCACCGGCCGATCCGGCAGGACGCGGTGCTGCTCGCCAGCGGCGAGGGCAGCGAGGCCGCCCGCGCCTTCCTGGCCTATCTGAAGGGGCCGCAGGCCCGCGCCGCGATCGAGAGATACGGCTACGAGACCGCGAAGGACTGACGCCGCGATGCAGGGCTTCGCCGCCGAGATCTGGCCACCGGTCCGCCTCACCCTGGAGCTGGCGACGGTCACGACCGTCGTCCTGCTCCTGATCGGGACGCCGCTGGCGTGGTGGCTCGCCCGATCCCCGGCGCGGTGGAAGGAGGTCGTCGCCGCCGTCGTGGCGCTGCCGCTGGTGCTGCCCCCGACCGTGCTGGGCTTCTATCTGCTGGTTCTTCTCGGCCCCGACGGGCCGGGCGGCTGGGTGGCCGGGCTCTGGGGCGCGCGGACCCTCGCCTTCACCTTCGGGGGGCTGGTGATCGGCTCGGTGCTCTATTCCATGCCGTTCGTGGTGCAGCCGATCCGCAACGCCTTCGAGGCCGCCGGCGAGCGCCCGCTCGAGGTCGCGGCGACGTTGCGGGCGTCGCCTTTCGACGCGTTCTGGAGCGTGGCGGTCCCGCTCGCCCGGCCCGGGCTCCTGACCGGCGCGGTGCTGGGCTTCGCCCACACCATTGGCGAGTTCGGCGTCGTGCTGATGATCGGCGGCGGGCTTCCGGGCAGCACGAAGGTGCTGTCCGTGGCCATCTACGACTATGTCGAGACCATGCAGTGGGGGAAGGCGCACCTCGTGGCGGCCGGCATGGCGGGCTTCGCCTTCGCGGTCGTGCTGGCGATGACCCTGGCGGAGAAGCGCTTCGCCGGGCCGCGCGCATGATGGACGCCCGGGCCCCGCAACCCGCCATCCGCTGCGCCTTCCGCGGGCGCGTCGGCGCGTTCGCGCTCGACGTGGCCTTCGAGGCCCCCTCCTCCGGCGTCACGGCGCTGTTCGGTCCGTCCGGATCCGGCAAGACGACCGTGCTGCGCTGCATGGCCGGCCTGCACCGCCTGGCCGAGGGCTCGCTCACCGTGGGCGGCGACATCTGGCAGGACGGCCGGACCTTCCGGCCGACGCATCGCAGGCCGGTCGGCTACGTGTTCCAGGAGGCGAGCCTCTTCGCGCATCTGTCGGTGAAGGAGAACCTCCTCTTCGGCGCGAAGCGGGCGACGCCGCGGCCGGGCTCCGCGGCCATCGGCTGGGACGAGGTCGTGGACCTCCTGGGCTTAGGGGCGATGCTCGAGCGCGATCCGCGGTCGCTCTCGGGCGGAGAGCGGCAGAGGGTGGCGATCGGGCGGGCGCTGCTCTCGCAGCCTTCCCTTCTCTTGATGGACGAGCCGCTGTCGGCGCTGGACCGGAACGCCAGGGACGAGATCCTGCCCTTCCTGGAGCGTCTCCACGCCGGCCTGTCCCTTCCGATGGTCTACGTCACGCACGACATGGCCGAGGTGGAGCGTCTCGCCGACCATCTCGTCCTGCTGGAGGCGGGGCGCGTCGTCGCCGCAGGTCCGCTCGCGGTGCTGCAGAGCGACCCGGCGCTGCCCCTGGCCGCCCGGCGGGACGCGGCCGTGAGCCTCGACGCGGTGACGCAGGGATACGATCCCGGCTTCGGGCTCCTGACGCTGCGCGTGGACGGAGGATCCTTCGTCGCGCCCGGGCCGCCGGCCCCGCCCGGCGAGCGCCGCAGGCTGCGGGTGCAGGCCGCCGACGTCAGCCTGGCGCTTCGGCCCGCGGAGGCCAGCACCATCATCAACATCCTGCCGGCCCGGATCCTGGACGCCCGGCCGCTCGGCCCGCAGGAGTCGCTGGTCGTGCTCGGCCTCGGCGACGACGGCGCGGGCGCCCGGCTGCTCTCGCGCGTGACCCGGCGGTCGTGGGAGCACCTGGGCCTTGCGCCCGGCGTCGCCGTCTACGCCCAGGTCAAGGGCGTCGCCGTGGGCGCCCCCATCCCGCTGTGACCGGAGAGAACCCGTGCTGGAGATCAACCGACCCGAGGTCGTGGCGCAAGTGCGGGAGGTGTTCCTGCGCTACGAGGCGGCGCTGCAGGCCAACGACGTCCCGACCCTGGAGGAGCTCTTCTGGAACGCGCCGGAGACGACGCGCTACGGAGTGGGCGAGAACCTGTATGGGTGGCCGGCGATCTCCGCATTCCGCCGCAGCGGCAAGCTCGGCCGGTTCACCCGCACCCTGATCAACACCGTCATCACCACCTACGGGTCGGATTTCGCCACCGCCAACACCGAATACCAGCGTGACGGCGAGGCGTCGCCGGGGCGGGAGACCAAGACGCTCATCCGCACCCCCGAGGGCTGGCGCATCGTCAGCGCGCACGCCAGCCTTCTCGGGGTCACGGTCTGAGAGGCGCGCCGCTCAGGCCGCCCGGGCGCCGCCGCAAACCCATTCCAGCAGGTCCGTCCAGAGGGGCCTGAAGCCGCTCCAGGCCAGGAACTCGTTCGGCAGCCAGTGTGGGCCGATATCGGTCGTCCACGCCGCTGAGCGGCCCTGGCCGAAGGTCCCGGTCGCCAGCAGGGGGTGGCCGCCCTGGTCGGCGGGCAGGCTCAGCAGCACGTCCGCGCCGGGCTTGGCCGCCACCTCGTTCACGCCGAGAACGTAAGGCAGCTCGCCCTTGAGGCTGCGCAGGACCGGGTGCGCACCCGCGCCCGGATTCGCGACCGGGTGGGCCCCTTCGGGCATCTCGATCCGGTCGTCGTAAGGATGGATCGAGACGGGCAGCGCCTCCTCGATGGCGGTGCCGCGGTAGCGGGCCGAGCCGTTGATCCCCTGGAAGCTCAGATAGCCGCCCACCATCACCAGCCCGCCGCCGCGCGCCACGTAGTCGCGCACCAGCTTCAGCCGGTTCGGCGACCGGCGCGAGTGGATCCAGACCTCCGGCGGCAGCAGCAGCGTGTTCGCGCCGATGTCGGACAGGATGATCGCGTCGTAGCGGTCCAGCGCGTCGGGCGTGGACGGGAAGCTCTCGGCGGCCACATGGCAGGGCATGTATTCGAAGGCGAAGCCGGCGTCGGCCAGCGCCGCCATGAAGGGGTCCGCGCCGCGATGGTGCGTGACGGAGGGGAACTGGTCCCAGCCCTTGATGTGGGTGGCGGTCGACGTCCAGCTCTCGCCGGCCAGCAGGATGGTCTTGGTGGTCATGGGTCCTCGGAACGGATCGGGGGTCGGCGCCCGGCCGGGGAAGCGGCCGGGCGCATTCGCGTCTCGGTCTACTTGAACCGGGCGAACTGGAGCCGGAAGGCTCCGTCGGGATATTGCAGCCAGTCCAGCGACGCGGCGGAGGCCTGGATCGTCGCCGGGAAGGTCAGGAACAGCATCGGCGCGTCGGCGGCGATCTGCGTCTCGGCCTCGCGGTAGAGCTTGGCCCGTTCGTCCTGGGCAGCGGCGCTGCGCGCCTTCACGAGGAGGTCCGTCACCTTGTCGCTCTCATAGCCGGCGAAGTTGTTCGGCCCGCCCTTGGTGAAGTAGTTGTACATGTTGCCGTCCGGATCCGAGCGGCCCGACCAGGGCGACATGCACAGGTCGAAGTCCTTCTGGCGCAGCACGGTGATCAGGCTGGTGGCGTCGATCTGCTTGACCTCGACCTTGAAGCCCGCCTGGTTGGCCTGCGCCTGCAGGATCTCGGCCGTCCGCACCTGGACCGGCGAGTTCGTCACCGTGATGACGACCGGGACTGGACCCGTCTGGCCGGCGTCGGCGAGCGCCTTCTTGGCCGCCTGCGGGTCGGCCTTGTAGGGCGCGAAGGACTTGTCATAGGCCCAGGCCATGGACGGAGGGATCGCCCCATAGGCGGGCGCGCCGGTTCCGAAATAGACCGCCTTCAGGATCGTCGCGGGGTCGATCGCCATGGCGAAGGCCTTGCGCACCTTCGGATCGTTGAACGGGGGCTTCGTGGTGTTGAACGAGAAGGCGTTGAAGCCGAGGCCGTTGGCCTGCTTCACCGTCAGGCTCGCCTCTCGGGTGAGCTGGCCGACCGTCTGGGCCGGCACGGCGTCGACGAGTTGCACGGTCCCCGAGCGCAGATTGGTCACCCGCACGGTCTCGTCGGCCATGGGCCTGAACACGATCTTCTCGATCGCCGGCTGGCCGCGCCAATAGCCGGGAAAGCGCTCCAGCACGAGTTCGGAGTTCTTGGCCCAGCTCACGACCCGGTAGGGACCGGCGCCCACCGCCTTGGCGGCGAAGTCGGCTCCCATCGTTTTCACGGCCGTGGGCGACACCAGCATGCCGGCCCGGTTGGCCAGGACCTGCAGGAACGGCGCATAGGGCGTCTTCAGCTTGACCGTGAAGGTGAGCGGGCCCGTGACCTCGACGGAATCCACGGGGCTGAGCTCGCTTCGGCGCGGAGAGGCCGCCGCCGGGTCCAGCATGCGGTCGAAATTCGCCTTGGCGGCGGCCGCGTCGATCGGCGTCCCGTCGTGGAAGGTGAGCTGCGGCTTCAGGGTGAACCTGTAGGTGAGCGGGTCGGGCGTCTCGACGCTGGCGAGCCCTGGCTCGATCTTGAGGTCCGGGGTCATGTGCACCAGCGGCTCATGGATGTTGTACTGGACCGAGATCTCGAAGAACGAGGCCATCTGGGCCGGATCGAGCGTCACCGGATCGGAGACGATGCCGACCGAGAGCGTCTTCTTGTCCTGCGCGGCGGCGGGCGTCGCCAGCGCCATCGGCGCGAGCGCCAGGAGCGCCGCCATCGCGCCTCCCATCAGGTGTTTCATCGTCGGTTCCTCCAGGTGAATGGATCGTCAATCGCGGGGGTCGAAGCGGTCGCGCAGCCCGTCGCCGAGCAGGTTGAAGCCCAGCACGACGAGGAAGATGGCCAGCCCCGGGAACCAGGCGAGCCAGGGCGCCATGTCCAGGAAGCCGATGGCGTTGCGCAGCATGTTGCCCCAGGTCGGAGTCGGCGGCTGCACGCCCAGGCCGAGGAAGGACAGATAGGATTCGGTGATGATCGCCGAGGCGAACAGCAGCGAGCCCTGCACGATGAGCGGCGCGGTGATGTTGGGCAGCACGGTGCGGAACAGGATCGCCCCGGCCCCGAAACCGAGCGCGCGCTGCGCCTCGACATAGTCGAGCTCGCGCACGACGATCGTCTGCGCGCGGGCGATCCGGGCGAACACCGGCAGGTTCACGACCGCGATGGCCAGGATGGCGTTGCGCAGGCTGGGTCCCAGCACCGCCGTGATGGCGAGCGCCAGCAGGATGCTCGGAAAGGCGAACACCACGTCCATCACCCGCATGATGGCGGCGTCGACCCAGCGGCCGAAATAGCCCGCCGCCAGGCCGGCGAGCGCGCCGACCGCCAGCGCGCCCGCCACGCTGAAGAAGCCGACGAGGATCGATGCGCGGGCGCCGAAGATGATCCGGGACAGCACGTCGCGGCCCAGATCGTCCGTCCCGAACGGATGAGCCCCGGCCGGCGCGGCGAGGATCGCCGTGAAATCCGGGATCTCGGGATCGTAGGGCGCCAGCCAGGGCGCGGCGGCGGCCATCGCGACCGCGAGCGCCACGACCGCGAGGCCGACGGCCGCCCGCGGCTCGCGGGCGAGCCCCCGCAGCGCCTGGAGGATCGGGTGACGCTGGGGCGCGTCCATCGCGGCGACGCTCATGCGTAGCGCACCCGCGGATCGATCACCGTGTAGACGAGGTCGGTCGCCAGGTTGATGAGCACGAAGAGCGTGGCCGTGAGCAGCACCGCGCCCTGCACCACCGGGTAATCCCGCGCGAAGATGGCGTCGACCGTCAGCTTGCCGATTCCCGGCCAGGAGAACACCGTCTCGGTGATCACCACCCCGCCCAGCAGCTGGCCCATCTGGATGCCCAGCAGGGTGACGATCGGGATCTGGGCGTTGCCGAGCGCGTGCCGCCAGATGACGCGACGCGGCGCGATGCCCTTGGCGCGCGCCGTGCGGATGTAGTCGGCCCGCAGCACCTCCAGCATGGCGGCGCGTGTCATCCGCATCGTCGCGGCGGCGAGCGCGGCGCCCAGCGTCAGCGCCGGCAGGATCAGGTGCCGCAGGAAGCCCGCCGGATCGACCAGCGGCGACACGTAGCCGGACGCGGGGAGGATCGGGAGCGTGATCGAGAACAGCAGGATCAGCAGGATGCCGAGCCAGAAGCTCGGCAAAGAGAGGCCGCACAGCGAGAGCAGGGAGGCGACGTAGTCGGCCGCGCTGTTGCGGCGCGTCGCGGCGACGATGCCGGCCGGGATGGAGATCACGAGGGAGATCGCCAGCGCGGCCACGGAAAGCAGCGCGGTGGGGACCAGCGCCGAGCCGAGCAGCGGCAGCACGTCCCGCCCGCCCTGGATCGAGCGGCCGAAATCGCCGGTCAGGATGTTGCCGAGCCAGGACGCGTATTGCAGCGGCAGCGACTGGTCGAGCGCGAGCTTGTGGCGCAGGGCGGCGAGCGCGGCGTCGTCCGCCTCCATGCCGAGCAGAGCCATGGCGGGGTCGCCCGGCACGAGCCTGATGAGCAGGAAGGAGACGAGCGACGTGCCGAAAAGGATCGGGACAAGGCTCGCCAAGCGCCCCAGCAGATACCGTCCCATTCGCCCCTTAGCCGCTCTTGAACCGGTTCAATGGTTTTGATAGTCCGTATTGAGGCTGCTCCTGTCAATGGGTCGCCCGAGGCTGAACGACCGAATGACGACACTCGCCACAGCCCAGGCGCACCCCGGCCCAACCGCCGATCCCGGCGCGCCGCTCCTCGACATCCGCGGCTTGCGGATCGGGTTCGGGCCGGGCCGCGCGATCGTGGACGGCGTCGATCTCTCGGTGGCGCGGGGGCGGCTCCTCTGCCTCGTGGGCGAGTCGGGCTCCGGCAAGAGCCTCACCGCCCTGTCGATCATGCGGCTTCTGCCTCCCGCCGCGCAGGTGACGGCGGACCGGTACGACTTCGACGGGACGAGCCTGACGGGGCTCGCCGAGTCCGGCGTGAACCGCCTGCGCGGCGACCGCATCGCCATGGTGTTCCAGGAGCCGATGACGTCGCTGAACCCGGTCATGACCATCGGCGAGCAGATGACCGAGATCCTGGCGGCCCATCGCGGGCTCGGCCGCGCCGAGGCGCGGGCGGTCGCGCTGGACATGGTCCGCCGGGTGCAGATCCCCGATCCGGAGGCGCGCCTCGCCGCCTATCCGCACCAGCTCTCCGGCGGCATGCGCCAGCGCGTCATGATCGCCATGGCGCTGATCTGCCGCCCGGCCCTGCTCATCGCCGACGAGCCCACGACGGCGCTGGACGTGACCATCCAGAGCCAGATCCTGCGCCTCATCGACGACCTGCGCGCCGAGTTCGGCGCGGCGGTGCTGTTCATCACCCACAACCTCGCGGTCGTGGCCGAGATCGCCGACGAGGTCGCGGTGATGTACGCCGGCCGAATCGTCGAGCGCGCCAGCCGGGCGGATCTCTTCGACGACCCGATGCACCCCTACACGCTGTCGCTGTTCGCCGCGATGCCGCGCGCCGGCGACGTCGGGCGCAGGCTGGCCTCCATCGAGGGGCAGGTGCCGCAGGTCGCCGCCATGCCGGCGGGCTGCCGCTTCGCCCCGCGCTGTCCCTTCGCGGTCGACCGCTGCCGGGCGGAAGACCCGCCCCTTCTTGAGGTCAAGGCCGGCCACCGCGCGGCGTGCTGGCGCGCGCCGCTGGAAGAAAGCGTGGGCGCATGAGCGGACCCCTGCTCCAGGTGCGCGGCCTGTCCAAGTCGTTCCACAGCGGCGGCGGGCTCCTGAGCCGGCGGCGCAGCGCGCATGTGGTGCACGAGGTCGGCTTCACGCTCGCCCGCGGCGAGGTCTTCGGCCTCGTCGGCGAGAGCGGCTCGGGCAAGACCACGATCGGTCGCATGCTGCTGCGGCTGATCGAGCCGGACGAAGGCGACATCCGCTTCGACGGGGTCGACGTGCGGGCGCTGGCGGCCGACGAGCTCCGCCGCCTGCGCCGGCGCATCCAGATCATCTTCCAGGACCCGTTTGCGTCGCTCGACCCGCGGGTGCGCATCGGCGAGGCGATCGCGGCGCCGATCCGCCTGCACGGGCTTCGGCCGGCCGCGCAGGTGCGGGACCGGGTGATGGAGCTGCTGGACCTCGTCGGCCTTCCGCCCGGCCATGCGGGGCGGTTCCCGCACGAGTTTTCGGGCGGCCAGCGCCAACGCGTGGCGATCGCGCGGGCGCTGGCGGTCGAGCCGGAGCTGATCGTGTGCGACGAGCCGGTCTCGGCCCTCGACCTCTCCGTCCAGGCGCAGGTGATCAATCTCCTGTCGGATCTGCGGACGCGCCTCGGCGTCAGCTACGTCTTCATCTCGCACGACATGGCGGTGGTGCGGCACCTCGCCTCGCATGTGGGCGTGCTCTACGCCGGCCGCATGGTGGAGACAGGGCCCGCCGCCGCGATCTTCGCCGATCCGCGCCACCCCTACACCCGCATGCTCTTGGCCGCGTCGCCCAGCCCCGTCCCGGGCGCGCGGCGCCAGCGCGCCGAGATCCGGGGCGAGCCGCCGAGCCCCTTCAGCGCGGTCCCGGGCTGCCGCTTCGCGTCCCGCTGCCCCTTCGTGCTGGACGCGTGCCGCGCCGCCGAGCCGCCCCTCGACGCCTTCCGGGACGGCGGCCATCAGGCCGCCTGCATCCGGGCGGGCGAACTCGCGCCCGTGCGGCCCCTCTCGGACGACGAGAGCCTCATGTCGCCGGCCTACCGGCTGCGCATGGACCTGCTGCGGCAGGCCCGCGGAACGGCGGCGCTGCGATGAGCGAGCGCTCCGCCGAGCGGGCCGGCTCCGGCCAGCCCACCATCTCCGACGTGGCGCGCGCCGCCGGCGTGTCGAAGGCGACCGTGTCGCACGTGCTGAACGGCCGCGTGGTGGTGCGCCCGGACACGCGCGAGCGCGTCATGGCGGCCATCCGCGACCTGGACTACGCGCCGGCCGAGACGGCGCGGTCGCTGACGGCGCGCAAGCGCGGGGCGGAGCCCGACGCCAGGGTGGACGCGGCCGTGCCCCGCCTCACCACGGTCGGCTATGTCAGCGTCGACTATGTCGCCTGCCTCGACCGCATGCCGGAGCGCGAGGAGCGGCTGCAGGCGCGCACCATCATCAAGGCGATCGGCGGGCCGGCCGCCAATGTGGCCGCCGTCGCGGCCGCGATCGGGCGGCCCTGGCCGATCTCCGCCTCGCTGATCACCTCCATCGGCTACGACCAGGAGAGCGACTGGGCCGCGGCGGAGCTGGCCAGCCGCCGGGTCGACCTGCTGGTCTCGCGCGAGCGCCGGCAGGGTCGGCTCGACCGCGCCCTCGTGCTGGTGGAGGCGGACGGGCGGCGCACCATCGTCAACGAGCCGTCCAGCCTGGCCGAGGTGGACGTGCTGCGCTTCGTCGAGAAGACCGACCCCGTCGGGCTCACCTGGTGCCTGCATCTGGAGGGTTTCCAGGCGCCGGTGCAGATCGCCGCGCTCGAGGCCGCCCGCCTGAAGGGGTTCCGCACCAGCGTGCAGGCGACCGGCCTGCCGCCCGAATGGGTGGCGGCGAACGCGCCGCGCATTTTCGCCGGCGCCGACGCCCTGTTCCTGCATCGCGAGACGCTGGCGGCGATTCCCGGCTGTCCGGCCGACCCCGAATCCGCCATGGCCCATCTCGCCGCCCTTGCGGCCGCGGCCCCGCCAAGCCAATGGCCGGAGGTGGTGACCATCACGCTCGGCGCCCAGGGCGCCACCGTGCTCAGCCGCGGTCGCGGCTGGGACCGCGTGCCGGCGCCGGACGTGGACGTCGTCGACAAGACGGGCGCGGGCGACGCCTTCGTGGGCGCCTTCCTGTGCGCCTGGCTCAACGGCGCGGCGCCGCCGACGGCCGCCAGACTCGCCTGCGCGGCGGGCGGCCTCGCCGGCACCCGCTTCGGGGCCCAGGAGATCCGCCCCGCGGCCGACCAGCTGGCCGCTCTGGCGGGCGTGCCCCTCCCATCCCCCCTCGCGGCGCATGCGCCGGTCTGATCCAGGAGCTGTCGCGTGTCCCAGTCCGTCTACAAGCCGAAGCCGAACGTGGTCCAGACCCTGTTCGGGCGCACCAAGGCGGTGATCGGCGTGATCCACTCGCTGCCCCTCCCCGGCTCGCCCCATTACGACGGCGACCCGGTGGAGCGCATCTACGCCTATGCGTGCGCCGAGGCGCGCCGCTACGCGGAAGGGGGCGTGGACGGCCTCATCGTCGAGAACCACGGCGACATCCCGTTCGCCAAGCCCGACGAGCTCGGCCCCGAGACGGCCGCGGTCATGTCGGTGATGACCGACTGGGTGCGCCGCGAGGCCAAGCTGCCGACCGGGGTCAACGTGCTCGCCAACGGCGTCATCCAGGCGCTCGCGACCGCCAAGGCGGCGGGCGCCAGCTTCGTGCGCGTCAACCAGTGGGCCAACGCCTATGTGGCGAATGAGGGCTTCATGGAGGGCAAGGCCGGGCTCGCCGCCCGCTACCGGGCGGCCATCCAGGCGCGCGACGTCGCGGTATTCGCGGATGTCCACGTCAAGCACGGGGCGCACGCCATCGTGGCGGACCGGTCGCTGACGGAGCTCACCCGCGACGCGCAGTTCTTCGACGCGGACGCCGTGATCGTCACCGGCCAGCGCACGGGCGACAGCGCGCAGCTCGACGAACTGGAGACCGTGAAGACCTCCACCTCCCTGCCGGTGCTTGTCGGCAGCGGCGTGAACCCCGACAACGTCGCCGCGATCTTCGGCTACGCCGACGCCGTCATCGTGGCGAGCGCGCTCAAGCATGACGGCGGCTGGTGGAACGAGGTCGATCCCGACCGGGTGCGCGGCTTCATGGACGTGGTCCGGAGAGCGCGGGCGTGAGGCGCGTCTTCGTCCTCGGCAACGCGACGCTGGACTGCGTGCAGACCGTCGCGCGGCTGCCGCAACCCGGCGAGACGCTGCTGTGCGACAGCCTGCAGCGCTGCGCCGGCGGCAAGGGGCTTAACCAAGCGATCGCCAGCGCCCGGACGGGCGCGCCGACCATCCTGGCCGCCCCGATCGGCGCCGATCCCGACGCAGCGCTGCTGCGAAGCACGGTGGGGGCCGAGGCCGGGCTGGAGGCGCGGTGGATCGGGAGCGCGCAGCCGACCGACTATTCGGCCATCTGGGTTTCGGCTGACGCCGAGAACGTCATCGTGAGCAGCGCCGCGGCGGCGCATGGCCTGACGCAGGACGAGGCCTTGGCCGCGCTGGAGGACTTCGGGCCAGGCGACCTTCTGGTCATGCAGGGGAACCTGTCGGAGGCGCTCACCGCCGCCGCGGCCCGCCGGGCCGGCGAGCGCGGAGGCTTCGCCATCCTGAACACCGCCCCGATCGCCTGGGACATGGGCCCTGTGCTCGGCCTGTTCGATTGCGTGATCGCCAATGCGGGGGAGACCCGCGCGCTGGCGCGACGGACGGGTCCCGAGGGAGCGGCCGATCTCGCCCGGCGCGCGCGCGGCATGGCCGTGGTGACGCTGGGGGCGCAGGGCGCCATCCTGGCCCGCGACGGCGAGACGCTCGCGGTCGAAGCCCCGAAGGTCGCCGCCGTCGACAGCGCCGGCGCTGGCGATGCGCTGGTCGGCGCCTGGGCGGGCGGCGTGGCCTGCGGCCTTTCCGTCGAAGCCGCGTTGCGGGTCGCCGTGGCGGCGGCCTCGCTGGCCGTCACGCGCCGGGGCACCGCGCCGTCCTTCCCGTCGCGCGACGAGATGGCGGGCCTGCTCCAGGCCCTGGGCTGATCCGCTCCGAAAGCGGCCCTACGCCGGGCTTGCGGCGAGCCGGGCGCAGCGCGATGGTGCCGCCGTCCCGCGCCGCCTCGCCTCGAGCGCGGCCGACCAGGAGCTTTACGCCTTGACCCTCTCCATGCACCAGGCTTCCGGTCCGGTCTTCAAGACCGGACTGACCGCGCTCTCCGCCATCCTCGACAAGACCGTGGCCCAGTGCGGCGAGCGCAAGATCGATCCCGCCGTGCTGATGGCGGACCGGCTCGCGCCCGACATGCTGCCCTTCACCCGCCAGGTGCTCATCGCCTGCGACTTCGCCAAGAACACCATGTTCCGCCTGGCGGGCCTCGAGGTGCCGAAAATCGAGGACGTCGAGAAGACCGCCGAGGAATTGCAGGCCCGCATTCGCCGCACCCTCGAACTCGTCGACAGCGTGCCGGCCTCCAGCGTCGACGGCTCGGAGGACCGCCCCGTCACGATGACGGTGGGCGGCCAGGCGATGACCTTCACCGGCCAGGACTACCTGCTCCAGTTCGCCCTGCCGAACTTCTACTTCCACCTGACGATGGCCTACGCGATCCTGCGCCATAACGGCGTCCAGATCGGCAAGCGGGACTTCCTGGGCGCCCTGCCCTCCTGATGCCGACAAGGGTGGGGACATAAGGCTGGGGACATCCGCGCGAAGGGTCGTCCCGCCATCTTTCCAGCCGGCGAATCGCTGAAAGCATGATGATCATCCGCCCGAGCCCGGCGCGTCCGCCGCGGCCCGGGTCCAGCCGGTCATCAGCGCCCATGTCGTCCTTCACCTTTCTGCACGCCGCCGACCTCCATCTGGGCAGCCCGCTCACGGGCCTCGCCCTGAAGGACGAGGACGTCGCGCGCCGGTTCGCGGCGGCCAGCCGTGACGCCTTCGCCGAGCTCGTCGAACGGGCGATCGCCGAAGGGGTCTCCTTCGTGCTGATCGCGGGCGACGTCTATGACGGCGATTGGAAGGACACGTCCATCGGCCTGTTCTTCAACCGCGAGGTCGCCCGCCTGGCCCGCGCCGGGATCCCGGTTTTCACCATCCGGGGCAATCACGACGCCGAAAGCGAGATCACCAAGGCGGTGAGCCTTCCCGAGACGGTGTTCGAATTCCCGACCCGCAAGGCGGACACGCGCCGCCTGGACGACCTGAGGGTCGCCATCCACGGGCGCAGCTTCGCCGACAGGGCCGCGCCGGACAATTACGCCCTCGCCTATCCGGCGCCTGTGTCGGGCTGGTTCAACATCGGCATGCTGCACACCTCCTGCGAGGGGTCGCCGGCGCACGCGGTCTACGCGCCCTGCTCGGTGCAGGACCTCGTGGGACGCGGCTACGACTATTGGGCGCTGGGCCACGTGCACGAGCGCGCCGTGCTGAACGAGCACCCCCACGTCGTCTATCCGGGCAATCTGCAGGGCCGCAGCGTGCGCGAATGCGGGCCGAAGGGCGCCGTCCTGGTCGACGTCGCCGATGGAAGGGTGGCGGCGCTGCGGCCCCTCGTCGTCGACAAGGCGCGCTGGGCGCATGTGCAAGTCGCGCTCACCGGCGAGACGAGCCAGGAGGAGCTGCTCGCCACGGTGCGGGACGCGCTGGCGCAACCCCTGGCCGAGACCGAGGGCCGGCTGACGGCGCTGCGCGTCACGCTCAAGGGCGAGACGCTCCTGCACGGGCAGCTCAAGACCCATGCGGCGCAGCTGCGGGACGAGGTGCAGGCGCACGCCCACCGGCTCCATGACGACACGTGGCTGGAGGCGCTGAAGCTGGCCACGACGGCGCCGCCGACGCCGCAGGCCGAGGGCCGGGACGGCACGGGGCTCGACCCCGAGGCGCTCCTCGCCGGGCTGGAGCACGATCCGGAGATCCGGGCCGGCGCGCAGGAGCGCATCGCGCTGCTGGCGGGCAAGCTCCCCGGCGGGGTCGCGGACGGGGCGTTCGACGACCTCGACGCCATCCTGGCGGAGGCCCGCGCGATCGCGGCCGCCCGCGCGGTGGCCTGACATGCGCATCGTCGACCTCGACCTGGAGCGCTTCGGGCCGTTCACGGCCAAGCGCCTGGCCTTCCGGCCGGACGCCCGGCTTCACATCGTCTTCGGCGTGAACGAGGCCGGCAAGAGCTGTTCGCTCGCGGCCGTCACGGACCTGCTGTTCGGCATCGAGCGATCGACGCGCTACGGCTTCGTCCATGCGGGAAAGGACCTGCGCCTCGGCGCCACATTGCGCGACCGGTCCGGGCGCGACCTGACCTTCCGGCGGCGCAAGACGAAGCCGCTCCTCACCGACGCCGACGACGCGCCCCTGCCGGACGACGTCCTCGCCCCCTATCTGGGCGGGCTCTCGCGCGAGGTGTTCCGACGAGCCTTCGGGCTCGACGCCGAGGCCCTCAGGCTCAGCGGGCAGGAGCTCAAGCAGAGCGACGGCGAACTCGGGGCCGCCCTCTTCTCGGCGGCCTCCGGCCTGCGGGGCTTCGGCGACGCGAGGCTGGCGATGGAGAAGGACGCCGACGCGATCTTCGCCGAGCGCCGGTCCCAGAACCGGCTCTTCTACCAGGCGCATGACCGCTACGAGGCCGCCCGCGCGCGCCTGCGCGAGCGCGAGACCCGGGCCGGCGCGCTGAAGGCGATCCGCGAGACGCTCGCCGACAGCGAAGCCCGGCTCGTCGCCATCCGCGAGCGCAAGGCCGAGATCGACATGGAGCGCGCCCGGCTGGAGAGGCTGCGGCGCGCGGCCCCGATCCTGCGCGACATCGACGCCGACGCCGACAGGCTGGCGGGCCTAGGCGACCTCCCGGACGCGCCGGAAGGATTCGGCGCCTCGTTGATCGATCGTCTCGCGGAGCGCGCCGCCGCCCTGGCGGCCTTCGAGGCGGCCGAGGCGACGGAGCGCCGGCTGCGGGCCGAATGCGAAGCCGTCGCCGTCGACCCGGCGCTTCTGGCCCAGTCCGACGCCATCGAGGCGCTTCACGCCGCCTCCGGCGAGTACCGCAAGGCGCTGCAGGACCTTCCCGCCGTCATGCGCGACGAGGCGAGCGTCAACCGCACGCTCGCGGATCTTGCGGCGCGGCTGCGGCTGCCTGACGCCGCCGCCCTGCTGGCGAACCGGCCCGACGACGCCAGCGCGGCGCGCGTCGCCGACCTCGTCGTCCAAGGCGAACGGCTGGCGCTCGCTCTCGAGAGCAGGCGCGAGGCGCAGAGACGCGAACGCGCCGCCCTGGCCGACAAGCAGGCGGAACGGACCCGGCGCGGCGGCCTGGTCGATCCCCGCAGGTTCCGCGAGAGGCTCGCCGCGCTGGACGGCCTGCGCAGCCTGGCCGAACGGCTCGACGCCGATGAACCGGCGCTGGAGCGCGAAGGCGCCGCGCTGGCCGAGGCGGCGGCCCGGCTGGACCCGCCCGTGCGGGACCTCGACGCGCTGGCGGGGTCGCCCCTCCCGACCCCGGAGCGGATCGCGGCCGTGCTGGACGCCCTGAAGCGGCTGGACGAGGCCGAACGCCGCGAGCGGCAGGCGCTCGACGCCGCCATGGCCGACCTCGTCCGGCTCTCGGGCGAGCTCGCGGCCCTCGCGGCCGGCGGGGAGGTTCCCACGCGCGACCGGATCGCCGCCCTGCGGGACGAGCGCGACGGCCACTGGGCCGTCCTCGCCGGCGCGCTCTTCGGCCGGCCCGACGCCCCGGCGGGCCAGGATCTGGCGGCGGCGGCGGCCTCCTTCGAACGCGCCAAGGCGGAAGCCGACCGGCTGGCCGACGCCGCCTTCGCGGACGCCGAGCGCGTCGCGGCCCATGCGGACGTCCTCCGCCACCAGCGGCGGCGCTCCGAGGCCGCAGAGGCGGCGCGCGCCCGGCTCGAGGCGATCGCGGCCGATCGCGAGCGCGCGGGCGCGGAGTGGACCGAGGCGTGGTCCGCCTGCGGGATCGCTCCGCTGGCTCCCGCCCTGATGGGGAACTGGCGCCTGCAGCTCGACCATCTCCTCCAGCAGCGCGAGCACCATCGGCGCAAGCGATCCGACGCCGCCGCCGCGAGCGCCAGGATCGGCGCCGGGCGCGCCGCGATGGACGCGCTCGCGGCCGATCTCGACCTTCCGCCGATGCCGGGGCTGGCCGTGACCGACTTCCTGCGCCGGCTGGACGCGGAGGTGGCGCGGCTGGCGGAGGCCTGGGACCTGGGCCGCGACTCCGACGCCCTGGTGCTCGACCTGCAGCAGCGGGTCGAGGCCGCGGACGCCGACGCCGTCGCGGCGGAGGAGGCCCACGCCGCCTGGCGCGAGGACTTCCGAACGGCGCTGCCGCGCATCGGCCTGCCGCCGGATGCAAGCCGGCGCGAGGCGCAGGCGGTGCTTCAGGCCTGGCGAGACGTGCCGGCCGCCTCGTCGGAAGCCGAGAAGCTGCAGCGGCGCATCGCCGGGATGAACCGCGACGCCGAGAAATTCCAGACCGCGATGCGCGCCATGGCGCAATCGATCGCCCCGGACCTGGCGGAGGGCGATCCCGATCAGGTCCTCAGCGCCGTGAAGCGCCGCCTGGCCGAGGCCCGCACGGCGGACGCGCTGCGCCGGGAGAAGTCGCGGCGCGTCGACGAGGCGCGGGAGGCGCGGGCCGCGGCCGCGCTTGGCCGCGAGGCGGCCGACCGCGCCGTGGCCGCGCTGGCCTCCCAGGCCGGGCTGGACCCCGCCGGCGACCTCCAGGACGCGGCGACGCGTCTGGCCCGGCGCGACGCGATCGCGGCGGAGATCGACCGGCGCCGGCGGGAGCTGGCCAACGCCGCGGACGGGCGGGACGAGGCGAGCCTGCGCGACGCGCTGGCGACCTATGATCCCGAACGCGCCGACGGCGACGCGGCCCGGCTCGCGGCCGAATCGGAGACGCTGGACCTGGAGGGCAAGCAGGCCTTCGCGGCCCGGCAGAGCGCCGCCGAAAGGCTCGCCGCGCTGGAAGGCTCGGTCGACGCGGAACTCGCCCTGCAGCAGCGGCGCAGCGCCGAGGCGGAGATGCTGGAGGCCGGCCGCCAATGGGCGGTCCTGAGCGTCGGAGCGCTGATGATCGAGACCGCGATCAAGCGCCAGCGCGTCGGCCGCCAGGAGCCGATGATGGCGCGGGCCGGCGATCTCTTCGCCCTGATGACCGGGGGCGCCTATCAGGGTTTGGGGCAGGTCTACGACGAGGACGACGCGCCGCATCTCGTCGGGCGCCGGGCGACCGGGTCGGAGGTGGCGGTGGCCGACATGAGCGAGGGCACGCGCGACCAGCTCTATCTGGCGCTGCGGCTCGCCTATGTGGAGGACTACGCCGTGCGGGCCGAGCCCGCGCCGTTCCTCTGCGACGACCTGTTCTCGTCCTTCGACGACCGGCGCACGGCCTTCGGGCTGAAGGCGCTGGCCGAGATCGGCGGGAGCGTGCAGCCGATCCTGTTCACGCACCATGGCTTCGTGGTCGAGGCCGCCCGGCGCGAGCTGGGCGCCGACGCGGACGTGATCGAGCTCGGGTGAGCCTGCGTCAGGCGCCGTGAAACTCGATGCCCACCGTGATGGAGGGCGGCTTCGGGTCGCGGATGTCGGCGCTCACCGCGCCCTGCACGATGACCGCCGTCATGGCGCGGGCCGCCTCCTGGGCGCGGCGCCGGACGATGGCGTCGAGCACCTCCCCATGCTGCGCGCCGGACTCCACGAAGCGCTCGGGCTCGTCCACGGGCGAGCTGATGGTGAAGGACAGCGTCAGGGCGGCCTGGATCACGGACCCCATCGCCTGCAGGAAGGGATTGGCGGAGGCGTCCAGCACGGTCTGGTGGAAGGCGAGATCGGCCAGCGCGAAGCTGTCGCGCGAGTGTCCGGGACGGCGCATGGCGCCGAGCGCCTCCCTCATGCGGGCGATGTCGTGGTCGCTGCGGTGCATGGCGGCGGAGGCGGCCGCCAGAGGCTCCAGCGCCTGGCGGATCTCGAACAGGTGGGCCAGGAAGGCGCGGTCGACGCCGCTCGCCATCCTCCAGGCCAGGACGTCGGCGTCGAACATGTTCCAGCACTTCTCGCCGAGCACCCGCGTCCCGACGCGGGTCTTGGGCTCCAGCATGCCCTTGGCGGCGAGGGTCTTCATGGCCTCCCGCAGCACCGTGCGCGACACCTTGAAGCGCTCCATCAGGTCGGCGTCGCAGGGCAGCGTGGCGCCCACCGCGAGCCGGCCGGCGACGATGTCGCGGCCGATCCCATGGGCCACCATGTCGTGCGCGGACCTCGAGCGGCCGCGCTCCTGGCGGGAGGACGCGGCGCCGCGCTGCGCCGCCCGCGGCCTCTCCGCTCCGGACGGCGCGATGTCCGGTCCCCGAACCACGCCTCACTTCGCCTTGTTGTAGACGTCCAGATAGACGGCGGCGAGCAGCACGAGCCCCTTGACCACCTGCTGCCAGAAGATGCCGATGCCCATGATCGACATGCCGTTGTTCATGATGCCCATGAAGAACGCGCCGATCACCACGCCCATCACGCGGCCCGCGCCTCCTGACGCCGAGACGCCGCCGATGAAGCAGGCGGCGATGACGTCGAGCTCGAAGGAGTTGCCGGCGCTGGGCGTGGCCGAATTCAGCCGCGCCGCCACGATGAGGCCGGCGAGGCCAGCCAGCACGCCCATGTTGACGAAGGTCAGGAAGGCGAGCCGCTGGGTCCGGATTCCCGACAGCCGCGCCGCCAGGGCGTTGCCGCCGAGCGCGTAGATCCGGCGGCCGATCACCGTGCGGGCGGTGACGAAATTATAGAACAGGATCAGCGCGCCCATGATGACGAGCACGACGGGCAGGCCCTTGTAGGACGACAGCAGATAGGTGACGCCGACGATCAGGCCGGCGAAGACGACGTTCTTGCCGATGAAGAGCGCCGCCGGCTCCGTCTCGATGTCGCGCGACCTGGCCCGCGACCATTTGCGGAAGTCGAACAGGAACAGCGCGACCGCGACCGCCGTGCCCAGCAGCATCGAGGTCCAGCGGAACCCCGCGACGTCGAAGAATTCGGGGATGAAGCCCTTGCTGATGTTCTGGAAATCATTGGCGAAGGGGCCGACGAACTGGCCGGCCAGCATGTTGCCGGTGAGCCCGCGGAAGATCAGCATGCCGCCGAGCGTCACGATGAAGGCCGGGATCGTCGCGTAAGCGACGAACCATCCCTGCGCCGCCCCGATCGCGCCGCCCAGGGCCAACGACAGCAGGATCACCGGGAACCAGTGGATCTTCAGGAAGTACTCGGTGCCCGGGACCGTGAAGCCCACCATCAGCATCGCAGCGACGGCGCCCACGAAGCCCACGATGGAGCCGACCGACAGGTCGATGTTGCCGCCGACGATCACGAACAGCATGCCCAGCGCCATGATGACGATGTAGCTGTTCTGCTGGATCAGGTTGGTGATGTTGACGGGTTGCAGCAGCACCCCGCCGGTCACCACCTGGAAGAAGATCATGATGACCAGCAGCGAGCCGAGCAGGCCGTATTCCCGCACATGGCTCTTCCACATGGTCCCGGTCCCCGCGCCGCTCGGCGCGATGACGCTCTTGGAGCCCGTTGCTTCCGTCATGCCGTCACCCTGTATTGGCGCATGATCGCGGCCATGATCTTTTCCTGGCTGGCTTCGCTGGCCGGCATCTCGTCGACGAAACGGCCTTCGTTCATCACATAGATCCGATCGCAGATCCCGAGCAGCTCGGGCATCTCCGACGAGATCACGATCACCCCTCGCCCGCTGGCCGCCAGCTCGTTGATGATCGTGTAGATCTCGTATTTCGCCCCGACGTCGATGCCGCGCGTCGGCTCGTCGAGGATCAGCACCTGCGGGTCGGCGAAGAGCCATTTGCTCAGCACGACCTTCTGCTGGTTGCCGCCCGAGAGGTTCAGCGTCTTCTGCAGGATGCCGGAGGAGCGGATGTTGAGCTGCTTGCGGTAACGCAGCGCGACCTGGGTCTCCTCGCCGTCGTCGATGACGCCGTTCCGGGCGACGCCCTTCAGGTTGACGAGCGAGATGTTGTGCTTGATGTCGTCGCTGAGGATCAGGCCGAGCCCCTTGCGATCCTCCGTCACATAGGCGAGCCCGGAGCCGACGGCCTTCTGGATCGAGCTCACGTCGATCTCCCGGCCCCTCATAAAGGCCTTGCCGGCGATGTTGCGGCCATAGGCGCCGCCGAAGATGCTCATGGCCAGCTCGGTGCGGCCCGACCCCATGAGGCCCGCGATCCCCACCACCTCGCCCGCCTTCACGGCGAGGTCGACGCCCTTGATCACCATGCGGCCGGCGTGCTGCGGGTGCTCGACCCGCCAGTCCTTCACCTCGAACAGCGTTTCGCCGATCCGGGGCTCGCGCGGCGGATAACGGTCGGACATCTCGCGGCCGACCATGCTCTTGATGATGCGCGCCTCGCTGATCGGCTCGACATGGCAGTCGATCGTCTCGACCGTGGTCCCGTCCCGCAGGATGGTGATGCTGTCGGCGATCTTGGCGATCTCGTTGAGCTTGTGCGAGATCATGATCGACGTGATGCCCTGCTTGCGGAACTCCATCAGGAGCTCGAGAAGCGCGGCGCTGTCGGTCTCGTTCAGGCTGGCGGTGGGCTCGTCGAGGATGAGGAGGCGCACCTTCTTGGCCAGGGCCTTGGCGATCTCGACCAGCTGCTGCTTTCCCACCCCGATATTGGTGATCAGGGCGTTGGGCGATTCCTTCAGACCCACGGTTCTCAGCAGTTCGCGCGTGCGGTCATGGGCGATCGACCAGTCGATCACGCCGAAAGTCGAGGGCTCGTTGCCGAGGAAGATGTTCTCCGCGATCGACAGGAGCGGCACCAGCGCCAGCTCCTGGTGAATGATGATGATCCCCAGATGTTCGCTGTCGGAGATCGAGGCGAACCGTCGTTCCTCGCCCTGGTAGACGATCTGGCCCTCGTAGTCCCCATAGGGATAGACGCCGCTCAGCACCTTCATGAGCGTCGACTTGCCGGCCCCGTTTTCTCCGCAGATCGCGTGGATCTCGCCGGACTTGACCACGAGGTTGACGTCCCGGAGCGCCTTCACGCCGGGAAAGCTTTTAGTGATCCCGCGCATCTCGAGGATTGCGTTCATCGTCCCGACCCGACCTGCACGCCTGAACCCCGGAGGCGTCCCGGGACGCCGCCGCTCGCGACGCGATGGCCCCGCGCCTTGCGGGCGCAGGGCCATGCTCGACGATCTTACTTGAACTGATCGGCCTTGTAGTAGCCGGTGTCGATCAGCGCCTGCTTCCAGTTGGACTTGTCGACCAGAAGGGGCTTCAGGAGGTAGGACGGGACGACCTTGACGCCGTTGTTGTAGGTCTTGGTGTCGTTGATCTCGGGCTTGCCGCCGGTCAGCACCGCGTCGACCATGCCGGCAGCGACCTTGGCGAGGTCGCGCGTGTCTTTGAAGATCGTCGAGGTCTGCTCGCCGGCGATGATGGACTTCACCGAGGGGACCTCGGCGTCCTGGCCGGAGATGACCGGCATCGGCAGGTCCTTCGAGCCGTAGCCCACACCCTTGAGCGAGGCGATGATGCCGATGCTGAGGCCGTCATAGGGCGACAGGATCGCGTTGACCTTCTTCTGCGTGTAGAAGGCGCTCAGCAGGTTGTCCATGCGGGCCTGGGCGACGGAGGCCTCCCAGCGCAGCGTCGAAACCTTGTCCATCCCGACCTGCTTGCTCTGCACGACGAGCTTGCCGCTGTCGATGTAGGGCTGCAGCACCGACATGGCGCCGTTGTAGAAGAAGAAGGCGTTGTTGTCGTCCGCCGAGCCGCCGAAGAGCTCGATGTTGAACGGGCCCTTGCCCTCCTTGAGGCCGAGCGCCGTCTCGATGCTCTGCGCCTGAAGGACGCCGACCTGGAAATTGTCGAAGGTGGCGTAGTAGTCGACATTGGCCGAGCCGCGGATCAGGCGATCATAGGAGATGACCTTGATGCCGGAGTCGGCCGCCTTCTGGAGGGCGCCGGACAACGTGGTGCCGTCGATGGCCGCGATCACCAGGACCTTTTCCTTCTTGGTGATCATGTTTTCGATCTGGGCGAGCTGGTTCGGGATGTCGTTGTCCGCATATTGCAGGTCGACGTCGTAGCCCTTCTCCTTGAGCACCTTGACCATGTTGTCGCCGTCCGCGATCCAGCGGGCGGACGACTTCGTCGGCATGGATACGCCCACGGTGCCCTTGCTCTGCGCCTGGGCTCCGGTCGCGAACGCGACAGCCCCTACGGCCAAAACGGCCAAAACTGATCCAAAGCCCTTCATACGTCTTCTCCCAATGAGCAATCATTGACGGCTCGCGCATCTCCGGCGCGCGCCAAATAAGTAATATAATTGGCGTGCGATCAAGCGGTTTCGCGCCCCATCCTGCCCCGCGCCTTATCCGGCGATAAGCCAAAGGGTGATAGGATAGGTCAGCGTGGCCAGCACCGTGGAGAGCAGGATGGAGCCCGCGACGGCGGCGGCGCCCGTCTCGTAACGCTCGGAAATCACGAAGGCGTTGGCGGCGATCGGCAGCGCCGCATAGAGCACGCCGGCCTGGACCCAGAACGGGTCGAGGCGCAGCAGCGGCGCCATCACGCACCACACCGCGAGGGGATGCAGCACGAGCTTGGCGGCGACGAGCGGCCAGACGCGCCAGACGTCGCGGCTCATCCATTGGCGCAGGGCCAGCCCGAGCGCGAACACGCCGGCCGGCGCGGCGGCGGACCCGAGGAAGACGAGGAAGCGGTCCACGGGTTCCGGCAGGGCGATCCCGCTGAGCGACAGCGCCGCACCGGCCAGGATCGACAGCATGAAGGGATTGAGGAGCGCGCCGCGGAGAAGGCGGCCCGCGATAGCGAGTGGCGACCCCACGCCGCGGCCGGCCTCGATCATGCCGATCGAGAGGGGGATGACGAGGGCCGTGTCGCAGATCAGGCCCATGGCGATCGGGGCGGCCGCGCGCTCGCCCAGGAAGGCCAACGTCAGCGGAATGCCCAGGAAGGCGAAGTTCCCGGCCACCATGGTCTGCCCACGCGACACGGCCGCCGGGAACGGCAGGCCCGCGAAGCGCCGCGCCGCCACGATGCCGAGGGTCAGGAGCGCCACCGCGACGACGGCCAGCGCTCCGAAATAGACCGGGCTCCAGAGCTGGGCGATGGGTTGGCGCGCCATCACGCGGAACACGAGGGCCGGCGTCGCGATCAGGAACGCGAAGGCGTTCAGGACCTTGACGGCGTCCGGGCCGAACAGGCCGCGATGGGCGGCCAGCGCGCCGAGCCCGATGACGGCGAAGAAGGGCGTGCTGGTCGCCAGGAACTGGAGCATGCTGGTCCGGTCGCCTCGCGCGCCGGAATGCGCGCCAGCGACTGGGCCTAGAGCATTTTCAGCGCCTGTCCAGCGTCTCAGGCCTCAGCACCCGGACAGGGCCCGGATGCTCTCGATCAGGGGGCCGGACGAACCCTGGCGCACCGAGATGACGGCGTCCCCGTGGCAGACGGAGCCGTCGCGCGCCGCGAAGGTGTAGCGCGCCCGCAGCGTGCTGGGCCCGATCTCGCGGACGCCCTCCAGCCTCAGCGGACTGCGCAGCCCGCCATAGAAGCGGCTCATGGCGGCGGCCGAGAAGGGGCCGCGGCCGCGCTTCTCGGGAATGAGATAGCGGGCGGCCGCGATGCCGTCGCCATGGCCGAGCGCGCGGTAGAAGCCTGCGACGGCGCCGCGGGCGCCGGGGGCGCGATCGGCGGCTTCGTCCTCCATGCGGGCGGGAGGCTGGCGCGCCGCGGTCTCCAGGTCGGCCACGCTCGGATCGGGCCTGGGCGGTTCGGGTCTCGCGCGCGGCGGCGGGAGCGGGACCGGCGCGGGGGCCTCGACCTCGGCGGAGCGTCCGGGCGCAGGCGCGGGCGGCGCGGGCGCCGCTTCGGCCGGCGGTTCGGCGCGCGCGACCGGAGGCGGGTAATAGGGGGGCGGAGGCGGAACGGTCGCGGCGGGCGCCTCAGGCTGAGGCTGTGGCGGCGCGGGCGGCTGAGCGGCGGCCTGCTGCTGCGGCCGGGCCGGCTCTTGGGGCGCAGGCTGCGGCGGCGGCGGGGCGACGCTCGCCTCCTGCTGGGCCGCGGGGGCGCGGTCGTCGCCGCAGTCGAACCAATCCTTGCAGCTGATCGAGAGCTCGCAGAACTTCTGCGCCAGAGGCGCGCTCAGGTCCATGTAGCGGATGCTGCCCAGCAGCGCCGCCGTGCGGCAGGATTCGTCGGCCGAGCCGGCGCAGGCGGCGGCGCCGGGCCGGGCCAGGTCGCTGACGCGCTTGCGCTGGTCCGGCGGCAAGGCGCGGACGAAGGCGTCCGTCGTCTTCGCCAGGACGTCCGGCTTGAGGAACTCCAGGTTCTTGGCGGGGCAGAACTGCTTCAGCGAGGCCTCGAACGAGGCGTTGGTGGAGGCTGGAACCTGCGCCAGGGCGGCGTGGCCGGCCAGGAGCCCGAGCGCCAAGCCTCCGGCCGCACCAGAGAGAAGACGCGCACTGCACGGGTTCTTGGACATGGTCTGGACCTCCCGCAGACCAACACGGTCGGCAAGCCCAGGTTCCTCAAGCGCCTGCGATGGCTAGCCGTTCGGCCTGTCCACCAGCGCCTTGGCGATCATGCAGTGGACGCCCTTGGACCCGTTGACGGTCTGCGTGATCCTCAGATCCGCGGCCAGGCTGCATAGCGAGTAGGCGTCCTCGCGGGCGAGGCCGCCCTTCTCGCCCAGCAGCACGATCATGTCCCGAAGCGCACGGACGACGCACTGGTCGAGGTCGGGGTCCATGCCCATCGTGATGTAGTGCGTCGGCGTCTCGGCGCGCGGGTAGGCGAAGCGCAGGTCCTTGCGCAGGTGAAAGGAGAAGCGCCCCTGCAGGGCCGTCTCGATGGCCGTGACGCAAACCTCCCCGTCGCCCTGCGCGCCATGGCCGTCGCCGCAGGAGAACATCGCGCCGGGCACGAACACGGGCAGGTACAGCGTCGAGCCGGGCGTGAGCTCCTTGTTGTCGAGGTTGCCGCCCATCGCGCGGGGGATGAGCGACGTGATTCGTCCCCAGTTCGGCGGAGGCGCCACGCCCATCACGCCGAAGAAGGGCGACAGCGGCAGCTCCAGGCCCCAGGGCATGCGGCCCACCATGCGCTCCGCGTCGAGCGGGATATGCATGAGCCTGGGGTTGGGAAAGTCGTCGGGGAGCGTGCCGGCGAGCGGCCGGATGAAGTTGAAGCCCCAGTCCTGCCGCAGGCGGATGTCGAGGATCCTGACCTCCAGCACGTCGCCGGGCTCCGCGCCCTCGATCGCGATCGGGCCGGTCAGGATGTGGCCGGGCAGCGTCCTCTCGCTGCGCTCATGCACCTCCGCGATCTCCGGAGGAATGTGGAAGCCCTGTCCGAGGGGCAGCACGTCAGGCGAGCCGCTCAGCGAATCGATGGTGACCTCGTCGCCGCTGCGAATGGTCAGCGACGGCCTGAACCGGGCGTCGAAGAAGCCCCAATGGCAGGTCTCGGCGCTCGCCTTGAGGTGGTGGTGCGTCATCCGCGCGGTCCTCGCTGCATGGTCCGGAGAGCCCGGCGGGCTCCCCGCCGCAGGAGACGCATAAACGCGCCCGGCGCCAAGCCCGCTCACGGCATGGCGGGGTTGTCCGTCGCCGCGGCCCTTTGCAGTTCTGCGCTCCTTGCGTGTATCACGCGTGATGGGACGGCCGAGCGAATCGACATGAGCGACGACACCCTGCGATCCCCCTCCCCGGCCCGGCTCTCCTTCGCGGACGCGCTGAAGGTCTATCTGCGGCCGCGCGTGCTGGTCGTGGTGCTGCTGGGCTTCTCCTCCGGGCTGCCGCTGGCGCTCACCGGGACCACGCTGTCGGTCTGGATGACGGAGGCCGGCGTCAATCTATCGACCATCGGCCTGTTCTCCCTGGTCGGGCTCCCCTACACGCTGAAATTCCTGTGGGCCCCGGTGGTGGACGCGCTGGACGCGCCGCTCCTGTCGCGGCTGCTCGGCCGCCGCCGCGGCTGGCTGATGGCCACGCAGCTGGCGCTCGTCGCCGCGATCCTGTTCCTGGGCGTCCAGAACCCGGCCGGCGCGCCGTGGCTGGTCGCCGCCGGCGCGCTGCTGGTCGCCTTCCTGTCGGCGACGCAGGACATCGTGGTCGACGCCTTCAGGGTCGAGCGCCTCGACCCCTCCGAACAGGCGGCCGGCATGGCCGGCTACGTCGCCGCCTACCGCATAGGCATGCTGGCGTCCGGCGCGGGCGTCATCGCCTTCGTGTCCTGGATGGAGGCGCTGCGCGTCCCCCGGGAGAGCGTCTGGACCTTGGGCTATGTCTTCGGCGCGGCCTGCATGGGGGTCGGCGTCCTGGCGACCCTGATGGCGCGGGAGCCTGAAGGCGAGGTCGCCCGCGGCGGCAAGGATCCGCTCGGCCGGGTGGTCTCGACGGCGGTGGGCGCCTTCACGGAATTCCTGTCGCGGCCGCAGGCCTGGACCGTGCTGCTCTTCGTGCTGCTCTACAAGTTCTGCGACGCCTTCGCGGGCGTGCTGACGGCGCCCTTCATCATCGACATCGGCTTCGACAAGCTGACCTATGCGGGCATCGTCAAGGGCGTGGGCCTCGCGGCGGCCCTCGCCGGGGGGTTCGCCGGGGGCATGCTGGCGCGGGCGCTGCCGCTCGTCACCTGCCTGTGGATCGGCGGCGTCCTGCAGATGGCCTCCAACCTGGCCTTCACCGCGCAGGCGGTGATCGGCGTCAACGTGCCCTTCCTCACCGGGACCATCGTGGTGGAGAACTTCACCGGCGCGATCGGCACGGTGGTCTTCGTCGCCTATCTGTCGGCCCTGTGCGGCGCGCGCGCCCACACCGCCACCCAATACGCGCTCCTGACCGCGCTCACCGCCGTAGGCCGGACCTTCCTGGCGTCGGGCGGCGGCTTCCTGGCGGCGCGGACGGGCTGGCCGGTCTTCTTCCTGATCACGGTGGCGGCGGGGCTGCCGGGGCTAGCGCTGCTGGCGCTGCTGCAGGCGCGCGGCCATTTCGGCGAGCTCGCCCGGCGGACGAGAGCGGCGGCCTCGGCCTAGGGAGGCGACGCGCCGACGCGCAGCGCCTGCGCGCTGGCGGCGACGCCGAGCAGCAGGGCGGCCAGGATCAGGAACGAGGCCTGCAGGGACGCCCAATGGGCGACGAGGCCGATCGCCGCCGGCCCGGCGAGGATGCCCGCATAGCCCAGCGTGGTGATCGCCGGCACGGCGACGCTCTCCGGCATGGCCGTCTGGCGGCCCGCGCTCGTGAACAGCACCGGGACGATGTTGGAGCAGCCCGCCCCCACCAGCGCATAGCCGAGCAGCGCGCCGCCCCATGTGGGCGCGAGCGCGCCCAGCGCGAGGCCCATGGCGGCGCACACGCCTCCGACGGCGATCACTGTCGGGCCGCCGAAGGCCTGCACGATCCTGTCGCCGGTGAGCCGGCCCAGCGTCATGGCGATCGCGAAGGCCACATAGCCGAGCCCGGCGAGCGCCGGTTCGACGCCGTGGACGGCGCTGAGCGCGATCGCGCTCCAGTCCAGCATCGCGCCCTCGGTGAGGAAGATCATGAAGCACAGGCCGCCCAGCGCCAGCACGAAGCCGCGCGGCCATGCGAAGGCCGGCCCGCCGCCTTCGCCGCCATAGGGCAGCAGATGGCGGAACGCGACCGCGACGATCGCGAGGCTGCAGGCCGAGATGGCCGTCGCAGCGGCCAGCGGGCCGGCTCCGCCGCCCAGCAGCGCCGTGACCCCGCCTGCGCCGACGATGCCGCCCAGGCTGAAGAGGCCATGGAAGCCGGACATCATCGCCCTGCGGCTGGCCCGCTCCACCATGATGGCCTGGATGTTCATGGAGACGTCCATGGATCCCACGCCGGCCCCGAACGCGAAGAGCAGGCCGGCGAGCGCGGCCAGGTTCGACGCATAGGCGAGAAACGGCAGCGCGAGGCAGCCCAGCGTCGCGGCGCCGGCGATCACCGCCCGGCACCCCCAGCGCTGGCACATGGCGCCGGCCAGCGGCATGGCGACGATCGAGCCGAGGCCGAGGCACAGGAGCAGCAGGCCGAGCACGCCGTCGTCGACGCCGGCGCGCATCTTGGCGAAGGGCGCCAGGGGCGCCCAGGCGGCCGTGGCGAATCCCGCCACGAAGAAGACGAGGCGCGTGGACGCCTGCTCGGGGCCGGCGGGGGCGGCGCGACGCGCGCGGGCGTCCAGGGGCTGATCCATGAATCCTGTCCGGGCGGCGCCCGTTCCGGGCCCCGTCGGTCGACCTCAGCCGGTGAGATCCTCGAACCCGAACAAGCGCCGCGGGGTGTCGACCAGCCATCGGCGGCGAAGCGCTGCGTCCGGCACGAGGCGTTCGGCTAGCACGAGGAGCGGGCCGTAGTCGACCCGGGACGGCGCTTTCAGAAAGGGCCAGTCGGACGCCCACAGGCAGGCGTCGAGGGTGAAGGCCTCGATCAGCGCCTCGGCGAAGGGCCAGGCGTCGCGGTGGGGCCAGGGCTCGTCGGAGAGCTTGGCGTAGCCGGAAAGCTTGACCGCCGCCCTGCCCTCCCGGCCGAGCCGCAGGAGGGTCTGGAAGCCGGACTGGCCCAGTCCCGTCGCCTGCAGCGGCCGGCCGCAGTGGTCGACCAGCAGCCGCGGTCGCGCGCTGTCGATGAGGGGCATGAAGGCGTCGAGCTGGTCGCCCTCGACCTGCAGCTGAAGGAAGAGGTCGAGCTCGTTCAGCCGCCGCACGAGCGCGTCCGCGCTGCGATAGCCGTCGACGCCGTTCACGGTGGCGTTCCAGGCCACCCCGACGACGCCGGCCTCCTTCAGGCGCAGGAGTTCGCCCGTCGACGCGTCGTTGGGGACGACCGCGACGCCTTTGAAGCGTCCCCGCCCTCGCCGCAGGGCGTCGAGCATGCAGGAATTGTCCTCGCCATAGCCGGAGTTCGGCCCGACCAGCAGGGCGTGGGCGACGCCATAAGCGTCCATCACGGGCAGGAGCTGCTCCAGGGGGGCGATCTCCTGCCCGGACGGGCGATAGGCGGTGTCGGAACGATAGGGGAACCGGGCCGGGTCCAGCACGTGGACATGGCAGTCGATCTTCGGCTCGTCGAATATCGACATGGTCGGCCCGGTCCCGGTCCGCCGCGCCTATTTGCCGAGCTTGGGCAGGATCTCGACGATCTTCTGCTTGCCGCCCTCCACTTCCGCCAGGAAGCTGATCCGGTCGATGTCGCCGGCGCCGTCCCAGGTCGTCTCCATCAGGATGCCCGGCTCCTGCTCGGGCGTGATCGTCAGGCCGTGCAGGGTCTTGGCGAAGAGCGCGCTGTCGAATTTCCCGATCTTCTCGGTGACGTGCTTGATGGCGTAGACGGCCGTGTAGCCCTTGATGCCGTTGTGATCGGCGATGTAGTTGAAGCGCTTCTTGAATTTCTCTGAGAACTCGCGGACGGCCGGCACCGGAGCGTCCGTCGACAGGCCCACATGGCCGCGCACGCCGTTGGCGGCGGCGCCGCCGAGCTCGATCACCTTCTGGCTGAGCAGCGTCGTCTCGCCGATCAGCGGCGCCTTGACGTTCTGGCGGCGCGCCTCGAGCAGGAAGCGGGCGCTCTCCTCCTCGTTGGTGTAGACGAACACGGCGTCGACGGTCGCCTGCTTGAGCTTGGCGACGTCCGCGGCGAAGTCCACCTGGCCCTGCTCGGTCGAGATGTCGGCCACCACCTTGATGTCGCGCGACCCCATCTCGCGCAGGAAGGCGTCGCGGCCGCCCTTGCCGAAGTCGTTGTTCACCCAGATTACCGCGACCTGCTTGGCCTTGAGAACGTCGCGGATGTAGTTGGCGAGCTTGGGGATGCTGGTCTGCTGCCCGAAGGCGGTCCGGAACACGAAGTGGTTGCCCATCTGGGTGATCTCGGCCGCCTCGGCGCCGACGATCTGCGGCACGCCGGCCGCCTGCGTCAGCAGCATGTTGACCTTGACGGACCCGGAATAGATCGGCCCGAGCACCACATAGGGCTGCTGGTCCAGCACCTTCTGGATCTGCGCGCGCGACACGCCCGGGTTGCTCTGGGTGTCGATGTGGCTGGTCTCGATCTTGCGGCCCAGGATGCCGCCCTTGGCGTTGATCTCGTCGATCGCCAGGACGACGCCGTCGCGCCAGTTCGTGCCCGACACGGCCCCGGGGCCCGACAGCTCGACGACGTCCGGGATGACGACGGTCGACTGCGCCAGCGCCGCGGCGGGCGTCAGAAGTCCCAGCAAAGTCCAGGCGATGATCGGCTTCATGATGTCCTCCCAGATGGTCCGGGCCTTGTTGGCCCTTGTTCGATCGGCGTCGCTGGCGGTCAGCCGGGCGGCGGCGTCTTGGCGATGATGTCGGCTTCCACAAGCCGGCGCAGGTCGGGCGTCACCTGCGGGGTCACGCCGAACCAGCGCGCGAAGCCGACGCCGGCCTGCTGGAGGAGGAAGCCGAGCCCCGTGGCCGTCCTGTGCCCGCGCTCGCGGGCGCGCTTCACGAGGTCCGTCTCGAGCGGGACGGAGATGACGTCGTACACGATGGCGTCGCGTTTCAGCCCGGAGACGTCGAAGTCGAGCGGGGCCTTGCCGGCCATCCCGAGCGACGTGGCGTTCACCAGGAGATCCACCTGCGGCAGAAGCGCCCCCGCCTCGTCCCAGGCGTGGGCGTGCGCCCGCGGGCCGAAGTCGCGCGCCAGGTCCTTGGCCCGCTCCAGCGTCCGGTTGGCGATGTGGACCTCGAAGCCGCGCTGGAGCAGCGCGTAGACGGCGGCCCGTGAGGCGCCGCCGGCGCCCAGGACGAGCGCTACGCGACCGCCCTTGTCCCAGCCGGGGTGAACGTCGTCGAGATTCGTCAGGAAGCCGTAGGCGTCGGCGTTGCCGCCGACATAGCGGCCGTCCTCGGTCCAGATCACGCTGACGGCGCCGATCGCGGAGGCGGCCTCGTCGATGCGGGCCAGATAGGGGATCACGGCCGTCTTGTGCGGGGCCGTGACGTTGCCGCCCACATAGCCCTCCTGCCGAAGGCCGGCGAAGAAGGCGGCGAGGCCCTCGGGCGGCACGTCCTTGAAGTCGTAGGCGCCCTGTATGCCCAGCGTCTTCAGCCAATAGCCATGGATCATGGGCGATCGCGACTGCGCGACCGGATGTCCGAGGATGAAGGCGCGCGGCGTCGTCGACATGGCGGGATCCGGTGATCGAGGCTGCGCAGCCTAAGCCAAGCCGCTTCGGCAGGAACTGATATGTTCCTGCCGATTATGCCATTCCGTGCATGAGCGAGCGGGCGACGGCGCGTTCAGCCCTGAACCAGGCGCGATCCCGCCGCGATGGCGCGTTCCATGGCGTTGGCGAGTTCGTCCTGGGTGAAGGGTTTCGCCAGCCTCACATCGGCGATCGCTCCGGCCCCGACCGGCGTCTCGGCGTAGCCGCTGGCCAGGATCGTGGGCAGTCCCGGATAGCGCTCGCCGACGATGCGCACCAGCTCCGCGCCGGTCATCTCCGGCATAGCGTGATCGGTCACGACCAGATCGACGGCGGCGCTTGGCTCGTTCAGGACGGAGAGCGCTTGGCCGCCCGAGGCGGCCTCGAGGACGTGATGGCCCATGTCCTCCAGCATCGCCACCGCGCCGGTGCGGACGAGTTCGTCGTCGTCGACGATCAGGATGGTCAGGCGCGGCAGGTCCGGCCGAAAGGACGGCCCTGGCGCGGGGGCCGGTTCGGCCGCCGCCAGTTCGGGCGCGGCCAGCGGCAGGTAGATGCGCACGGTGGTCCCCTCCCCCGGGCGACTGGCGAGGTGAAGCGCGCCGCCCGACTGGCCGGCCATGCCGTGCACCATCGAGAGGCCGAGGCCGGTGCCCTTGCCGGGCCCCTTGGTGGTGAAGAACGGCTCGGCCGCCTTGGCCAGCGTCGCGGCGTCCATGCCGGAGCCGGTGTCGGTGACGGAGATGCACAGATATTCGCCCGGCCTGAGGCGATCGGATCCGGTCTGCGCCCCGTCCACGACCGCGGCCGCGATGGAGAGAAGCCCGCCGTCGGGCATGGCGTCGCGCGCGTTCACGGCGAGGTTGAGCAGAGCGAGCTCCAGCTGGTTCACGTCCGCCTGGATCGCCGGCAGGCTTTCGGGGAAGTCGGTCGTCAGCCGCACCGAGGGACCCAGGGCGCGGCGCAGGAGATCCTCGATCCCGCAGACCAGGGACGCGACGTCCACCACCTCCGGCTTGAGCTCCTGGCGGCGGGCGAAGGCGAGCAGGCGCTTGGTGAGCGCGGCGCCGCGCTTGGCGCCCTCGCTGGCGTTGTCCAGGAGCCGCAGGGAGCGCTCGTCGACGACGCGCTTGCGCAGCAGCTCCAGGCTGCCCAGCACCGCCATGAGGAGGTTGTTGAAGTCGTGCGCGACGCCGCCGGTGAGCTGGCCGATGGTGTCCATCTTCTGCGCCTCGAAGAGCTGCGCCAGGGCCATCTCCCGCTCCCGCGTGCGCTCCTCGATGCGCCGCTCCAGCTCCTCGTTCAGCCGTCCGAGCGCCTCTTCGGCGAGCTTGCGTTCGGTGATGTCATAGGTGACGCCGCTCATCCTGACGGGGCGGCCGTCGGCGTCGAAGGTCGTCGCGCCGCTCGTGATGCACCAGCGCACCTGCTGGTCGGGGCGGACGATGCGAAACTCCGCCCGCGAGGTCCGGCCGCTGCGCAGCGCGTCGCCGGTGGCCCGGCGCACCGCCGCGCGGTCGTCGGGGTGCACCAGCGCCGCCACGGTCTCGCGGGTGGGGCGGAACTGGGCCGGGTCGACCCCGTAGATCCGGTACTGGCCGGCGTCCCAGGCGTAGTCGCCAGTGGCGACGTTCCAGTCCCAGGAACCCATGGAGCCGGCCGCCATGGCGAGGCTGCGGCGCTGCTCGCTCTCGGTCAGGCGACGGGTGGAGGCCTCGAGCTCGGCGGTGCGCTCGGCCACGCGGCGCTCCAGCTCCTCGTTCATGCGCTCGAGCTGGCGGGTCTTGCGGTAGAGGTCGACGAAGACCCGCACCTTGGCGCGCAGCACCTCGGGGACGACCGGGACCGGCACATAGTCGACCGCGCCGGCGGCGTAGCCGCGCAGCCGGTCGAGATCGGTGAGGTGGATGGCCGACACGAAGATGATGGCGATCTTCTCGTAGCGCGGATGCTCGCGGATCATCGCCGCGAGCTCGAAGCCGTCCAGCTCCGGCATCTGGACGTCCATCAGCACCACGGCGACCTCGCAGCGCAGCAGGTGCTCGAACACCTCCCGGGGCGAGGTGGCCGTGATCAGGTTCTCGCCCAGCTCGGCCAGGATCACCTCGTGGCTGAGGATCTTGGACGGCTGGTCGTCAACCAGGAGGATGTTCACCTTGTCCGGCGAGGCGGCCGGCGCGGGCGCGCCGCCCGGCGGACCCGCGCCGGGCGACGCCGCCCCGGGCGGATCAGGCTGGAAGGCCTGGGGAACGGGCGAAGTCGGTTCAGGCGGCTCGCGGCCGCCCCAACCCTGCACGGCTGGTTTCCTGCTCAACGGTGCAACCACATGCGCAGCGCAGAGAGAAGCTGCTCCGTATTGACGGGCTTGGCGAGATAGTCCGACGCTCCCGCGTCGAGGCATTTCTCCCGGTCGCCCTTCATGGCCTTGGCGGTCAGCGCGATGATGGGCAAGCGCCGGTGGGCCGGGTCGGCGCGGATGACCTGCATGGTCTCGTAGCCGTCCATTCCGGGCATCATGATGTCCATCAGCACGATGGCGAGTTCCGGCGTCTGCTCGATGACGGCGATGGCTTCGCTCCCTGTCGTCGCCGTCAGCACGCGCATGCCCCGGCGCTCCAGAACGCTGCTGAGGGCGAAGATGTTGCGCGCGTCGTCGTCGACGAGCAGGACCGTGCGTCCGACCAGGTCCTCATCCGAGCTGTGCAGGCGCTCCAGCATGCGCTGCTTGGCGGGCGGCAGGTCGTACACGACCCGGTGGAGGAAGAGCGCGGTCTCGTCGAGGAGCCGCTCGGGCGACTCCACGCCCTTCACGACGACGCTGCGCGCCATCGTGTGAAGAATGGCGTCCTCCTCGGGCGACAGCTCGCGCCCGGTGAACACCACCACCGGGATGTCGCACAGCGCCTCGTCGTCGCGGATCTTCTCCAGCACCTCGAAGCCGGAGATGTCGGGGAGTTTCAGGTCCAGCACCACGCAATCGGGCGGCTCGCGCCGCAGGATCTCCAGCGCCTGCCCGCCCGTCTCGGCCGTGACGATGTCGATGTCGTCGTGGCCGAGCAATTCGGCGAGGCCGATCTGCTCGGCGGCGTTGTCCTCGATCACGAGCAGCCGCTTGCGGCGCGGTTCGGCGAAGCCCTTCAGGCGGGTCAGCGCCGCCTCCAGCCCCTCGATCGTGGTCGGCTTGTTCATGAAGCCGAAGGCGCCGCGGGCGAGCCCGTGCTGCTTGTCGTCGTCGAGCGTGACGATCTGCACCGGGATGTGGCGCGTCAGCGGATCCTGCTTCAGCTGGCTCAGCACGTTCCAGCCCAGCATGTCGGGAAGGAAGACGTCGAGCGACACGGCGGTCGGCCGGTACTGCCGCGCCAGCGCCAGCGCCTCGGAGCCGCGGGTGGCGACGATGACCTTGAAGCCGTTGTCCCGCGCCAGGTCCGTCATGACCCGCGCGTAATGCGGGTCGTCCTCCACGACCAGCAGGGAGAGCTCGCCCGGCCCCACCTGGGCGCGGTCGTCCTCCAGCCGGTCGGCGGACTTCTCCGGCGCGCGCATGAAGCCCGACGCCGCGCCGACGAAGGGATCGCCTCCGGCCGGGCGCAGGGTCGGGGCGGCCGCGCCCACATAGGTCAGCGGCAGATAGAGCGTGAAGGTGCTGCCCACGCCCGGCGTGCTGCGCAGCTGGATCTCGCCGCCGAGCAGGTTGGCGAGCTCGCGGCTGATGGCGAGGCCCAGCCCGGTGCCGCCATATTTGCGGCTCGTGCCGGCGTCGGCCTGCTGGAACGCCTCGAAGATGATCTTCTGCTTCTCGGGCGGGATGCCGATGCCGGTGTCGGAGACCTCGAAGGCCACCACCGAAGGCGCGTTGCGCAGCATCGGGTGATCCGGATTCCAACCTGTCTTGGCCGGGCTGACCGTCAGCTTGACGCCGCCGCGCTCGGTGAACTTGAAGGCGTTGGACAGCAGGTTCTTCAGCACCTGCTGGAGGCGCTTGGAATCGGTGATGAAGCTGCGCTCGAGATTGGGGGCGACGTCCACCTCGAAGCCCAGCTTGCGGGTCTCCGCCTCGTGCCGGAAGGGCCGGGACATCATGTCCAGGAGGTTGGCGAAGACGATCTCCTCGGCCTCCACCGACACCGTTCCGGACTCGATCTTGGACAGGTCGAGGATGTCGCTGATCAGGTTGAGCAGGTCGGTGCCCGCGCCGTGGATGGTGCGCGCGAACTCCACCTGTTTGGCGCTGAGGTTGCCCTCGGCGTTCTCGGTGAGCTGCTGGCCGAGGATCAGGATGCTGTTCAGCGGCGTCCTGAGCTCGTGCGACATGTTGGCCAGGAACTCGGACTTGTACTTGGAGGTGAGCGCCAGCTCGGCGGCCTTCTCCTCCAGCGCGCGGCGGGCCTGCTCGATCTCCTGGTTCTTGGCCTCGACCTCGACGTTTCGCTCGGCCAGCTGCTGGGCCTTCTGCTCGAGCTGCTCGTTTGTCTGCTGCAGCTCCTTCTGCTGCGTCTGGAGCTCGGCCGCCAGCTGCTGGGACTGCTTCAGCAGCCCTTCCGTCTGCATGGTGGCCTCGATGCTGTTCAGCACGATGCCGGTGCCGGTGGTCAGCTGCTCCAGGAAGGACATCTGCAGGTCGGTGAAGTGCTTGAGCGACGCGAGCTCGATCACCGCCTTGACCTGGCCCTCGAACAGCACCGGCAGCACGATGGCGTTCTTCGGCATGGCCTTGAACACGCCCGACGAGATCGGGACGACATTGGCCGGCATTTCGGTGATCAGCAGCCGGCGCCCGTCGCGGGCGCATTGGCCGATCAGGCCCTTGCCCAGCCGTAGGCGCTTCGGATGGCCGGAGACGCCGTCGTCCGCATAGGCATGGAGCAGCTCCAGCTCGTCGTTGCCGACCTGGTATATGACGCCGTGCTGCGCCTCCACGAGGGGGGCCAGCTCCGACAGGAGCGTGCGGCCCACGGCGGCGAGGTCGCGCTGGCCCTGCAGCATGTTGGTGAAGCGGGCCAGGTTGGTCTTGAGCCAGTCCTGCTCGGTGTTCTGCTCCGTCGTGAGGCGCAGATTGCCGATCATCGTGTTGATGTTGTCCTTGAGCTCGGCCACCTCGCCGCGGGCGTCGACCTGGATCGACCGCGTCAGGTCGCCCTTGGTGACGGCCGTCGCGACCTCGGCGATGGCGCGCACCTGCGTGGTGAGGTTGGCGGCCAGCAGGTTGACGTTGCCGGTCAGGTCTTTCCAGGTGCCGGCCGCGCCGGGGACGTGCGCCTGGCCGCCGAGGCGGCCTTCCACGCCCACCTCGCGGGCCACGCTGGTCACCTGGTCGGCGAAAGTCGCCAGCGTGTCCGTCATGTTGTTGATGGTCTCGGCGAGCGCCGCGACCTCGCCCTTCGACGCCACCGTGAGGTTCTGCTTCAGGTCGCCGTCCGCCACCGCGGTCACGACCTTGACGATGCCGCGCACCTGCTCGGTGAGGTTGGCGGCCATGACGTTCACCGTGTCGGTGAGGTCTTTCCAGGTTCCGGCGACGCCGGGCACCTGCGCCTGGCCGCCGAGCTTGCCTTCGGTGCCCACCTCGCGGGCGACGCGGGTCACCTCGCCGGCGAAGGCGTTGAGCTGATCCACCATCGTGTTGATGGTGTTCTTCAGCTCCAGGATCTCGCCCTTCACGTCCACGGTGATCTTGCGGCTGAGGTCGCCGCGCGCCACGGCGGTGGTCACCTCGGCGATGTTGCGGACCTGGGTGGTCAGGTTGGCCGCCAGCAAGTTGACGTTGTCGGTGAGGTCCTTCCAGGTGCCGGCGACGCCCGGCACGACGGCCTGGCCGCCGAGGCGGCCCTCGGTGCCCACCTCGCGCGCGACGCGGGTCACCTCGCCCGCGAAGGAGCGCAGCTGGTCCACCATCGTGTTGATGGTCTCCTTCAGCTGGAGGATCTCGCCGCGGACGTCGACGGTGATCTTGCGCGACAGGTCGCCATTGGCGATCGCGGTCGCCACCTCGGCGATGTTGCGGACCTGGGCCGTCAGGTTGCCGGCCATCGAGTTGACGTTGTCGGTGAGGTCCTTCCAGGTGCCGGCGACGCCGGGCACCTGCGCCTGGCCGCCGAGCTTGCCTTCAGTGCCGACCTCGCGCGCCACGCGGGTCACTTCGCCCGCGAAGGCGTTGAGCTGGTCCACCATGGTGTTGATGGTGTTCTTCAGCTCCAGGATCTCGCCCTTCACGTCGACGGTGATCTTGCGGCTGAGGTCGCCCCTCGCCACCGCGGTGGTCACCTCGGCGATGTTGCGGACCTGGCCGGTCAGGTTCGACGCCATCGAGTTGACGTTCTCGGTCAGGTCCTTCCAGGTGCCGGCGACGCCCGGCACCTGCGCCTGGCCGCCGAGCTTGCCCTCGGTGCCGACCTCGCGGGCCACGCGGGTCACCTCGGAGGCGAAGCGGTTGAGCTGGTCCACCATCGTGTTCAGCGTCTCCTTCAGCTGAAGGATCTCGCCGCGCACGTCCACGGTGATCTTGCGGCTGAGGTCGCCATTGGCGATGGCGGTCGACACCTCGGCGATGTTGCGGACCTGCGCGGTCAGGTTGCCGGCCATGGAGTTCACCGAGTCGGTGAGATCCTTCCAGGTGCCCGCGACCCCGGGCACGACGGCCTGGCCGCCGAGACGCCCCTCGGTGCCCACCTCGCGCGCCACGCGCGTCACCTCGCCGGCGAAGGAGCGCAGCTGGTCCACCATCGTGTTGATGGTCTCCTTCAGCTGCAGGATCTCGCCGCTGACGTTCACGGTGATCTTCTTGGAGAGGTCGCCCTGGGCCACCGCGGTCGCCACCTCGGCGATGTTGCGGACCTGGCCGGTGAGGTTCGACGCCATGGAGTTCACCGAGTCGGTGAGGTCCTTCCAGGTGCCGGCCACGCCCTTCAGCTGCGCCTGGCCGCCGAGCTTGCCCTCCGTGCCGACCTCGCGCGCCACGCGCGTCACCTCCGACGCGAAGGCGTTCAGCTGGTCGACGGTCGTGTTGATGGTCTCCTTCAGCTGAAGGATCTCGCCCTTCACGTCGACGGTGATCTTCTTGGAGAGGTCGCCGTTGGCGATGGCGGTCGACACCTCCGCGATGTTGCGCACCTGCGCGGTGAGGTTTCCGGCCATGGAGTTCACCGAGTCGGTGAGGTCCTTCCAGGTGCCGGCGACGCCGAGCACGTTGGCCTGGCCGCCGAGCCGGCCCTCGGTGCCCACCTCGCGGGCGACGCGCGTCACCTCAGACGCGAAGGCGTTCAGCTGGTCGACCATCGTGTTGATGGTCTCCTTCAGCTCCAGGATCTCGCCGCTGACATTGACGGTGATCTTCTTGGAAAGGTCGCCGCTGGCGATGGCGGTGGACACCTCCGCGATGTTTCGCACCTGCGCGGTGAGGTTGGACGCCATCGAGTTGACGTTGTCGGTGAGGTCCTTCCAGGTGCCGGCGACGCCGGGCACCTGGGCCTGGCCGCCCAGGCGGCCCTCGGTGCCCACCTCGCGCGCCACGCGCGTCACCTCGCCGGCGAAGGCGTTGAGCTGGTCCACCATGGTGTTGATGGTCTGCTTCAGCTCCAGGATTTCGCCGCTCACATCCACGGTGATCTTGCGCGAGAGGTCGCCGCGGGCCACCGCGGTCGTCACCTGCGCGATGTTGCGGACCTGCGCGGTGAGGTTGCCGCACATCGCGTTCACCGAGTCGGTGAGATCCTTCCAGGTGCCGGCGACGCCCGGCACGATCGCCTGGCCGCCGAGCTTTCCTTCCGTTCCCACCTCCTTGGCGACGCGGGTCACCTCCGACGCGAAGGAACGCAGCTGGTCCACCATCGTGTTGATGGCCTCCTTCAGCTGCAGGATCTCGCCCCGCACGTCGACGGTGATCTTCTTCGACAAGTCGCCATTGGCGACCGCGATCGTCACCTCGGCGATGTTGCGCACCTGCGCGGTGAGGTTCGACGCCATCGAGTTCACCGACTCGGTGAGGTCGCGCCACACGCCGGTGACCTCCTTCACCTGCGCCTGGCCGCCGAGCTTGCCGTCGGTGCCGACCTCGCGCGCCACGCGCGTCACCTCGGAGGTGAACACGCTGAGCTGCTCGATCATCGCATTGGCGATGGTGGCGGAGCGCAGGAACTCGCCCTTCAGCGGGCGGCCGTCCACATCCAGCGGCATCGGCTGGAGCAGGTCGCCCTTGGCCACCGCCGAGATGGTCCGCGTCACGGCCGTGGTGGGCCACAGCAGATCGTCGATCAGCGTGTTGACCGAGCCCTCCATGTCGGCCCAGGCGCCGGTCTGGATGCCGAATTTGACGCGCGTGCGGATCTTGCCGTCGCGGCCAACGGTCTGGCCCACCTGCTCCAACTGATCGGCCATGCGCTCGTTGGCGGCCACGATCTCGTTGAACGTGTCGGCGATCTTGCCGGCGATGCCCGTCTGGTCGCCCGGCAGGCGCACCGAGAAGTCGCCGACCCGCATGGCCTGCAAGGCGGCCAGCAAGGCGCCGAGGTCCAGCTGCGAGGGCTGGTCCAGGGGCAGCGGCGTGGCGGCGTCCTGGACGTCCGACGAGAGGACGGCGGCGGTCGCCGCACGCGACGACTTCGTCCCATTGCGGCCTGCTCCGACGGACGCGCTTGTCCTCGACTTCATGGAGTTCCTCCGGCTTCTTCTTTTGATGTTGGCCGGCGGCGCCAAGGGGCGTCACGCCAGACAGACAGCAGGTCAGCGGCAACGCTCAGCTCAAGCATAGGTTCCAACGGCGCGCGTGGCTGAGCAGTGAAAGTGAGCTATTTACGTCGGGAAGAACAGACAAGTGAGCGGTGTATCGGCCGCCAAGCCAGCGAATTCCAAGCCCGAATCGTCACGACGGCCGATCAGCCCAATATTCGCGCGAACGCCCGTGCTTTTCGTCATCCCGATGCAGAGCCACGGAAAACGCGCGCATGACTTTTGCCATGAACGGGCTGCCGATGATCCCGAAGGGGCCGCCGCCGGGGCTGGCCTTTTGCGCAAAATCCGAACGAATCGCTCAGGTCGGGTCGGAAAATCGCGGTCTTTAACGCCTGATTCACCGGTTTCGGGCTCTGGTCGGTCTCGCCTCACCGGCAAGACCAGCGTTTGAGTTCAGGAGCTGACAGGATGGCGTGCTTCGCGGCGAAAGCCCGGACCAATGCGGGCGTGACGCGTCTGTGGGTCGCAGCCCTCGTGAGCGTCGTCGCGATCGCCGGGGCGGGTCCGGCCGAAGCCGGCAAGCGCCGGATGCACCCCGGCAAGTCGGCGCTGCACAAGGCCGCCGCGTACCAGCCTCCCTATGCGGCGATCGTCGTGGACCCCCAATCCGGGCGCATCCTGCACGCCGTGGACGCCGACGCGCCCCGCCATCCGGCGTCCCTCACCAAGGTCATGACGCTCTATCTCCTGTTCGAGAAGCTGCAGGCCGGCGAGTACCGGCTCGACACCCCCCTGCAGGTCTCGGCGGCGGCGATGAACCAGGCCCCGTCGCGCCTCGGCGTGAAGAAGGGCGAGACCATCACGGTCGAGGACGCCATCAAGGCGATCGTCACCCGCTCCGCCAACGACGTCGCGGTCGTGGTGGCGGAGAACATCGGCGGCACCGAAGCCGAGTTCGCCCAGAAGATGACCGAGAAGGCCGCGTCGCTGGGGATGCGCAACACCACCTTCGTCAACGCCTCCGGCCTGCCCAACAAGGCCCAGATCACGACGGCCCGCGACCTTTCGATCCTGGGCCAGAAGGTGCGGGAGCAGTTCCCGTCGCTCTTCACGTATTTCGCCACGCGCAGCTTCGACTACGCCGGGACCAAGGTTCTGAGCCACAATCGCCTGATGTCGCGGCTGGAGGGCATGGACGGCATCAAGACGGGCTTCACCAACGCTTCGGGGTTCAACCTGCTCGCCTCCGTGAGGCGGGACGACCGCAGCCTCGTCGCGGTGATCCTGGGCGGCGCGTCGCAGCGCGCGCGCGACAACGCCATGGCGGAGCTCGTGAACCGCTACATCGCCGAAGCGGCGCCGGCCGCGCCCGTGGCCGTGGCGAGCGCGGCGCCCCCCTCCGGCTCCGCTCCGGCGGCCCAGTCGGTCGCGCAGGCCCCGGCGCCGGCCCAGCCGGCGGCCGCGCAGGAGGATCCGATCGTCACCGGCTCCATCCGGGCGGTCCCGGTCGCCTCGGTCGGTTCGCTGGACGCCTCGGCGTCGTCATTCGGCCTGCCGCTCACGCTCGGGGCGCTCGCGATGGCGGCCGCGGGCCTCGCGCTGGCGCGACGGCGGGTCCGGATCATCGGGGACGGCTTCCTGGCCGCCAGCCTAGTGTGCGAGCACATCGCCGAGCAGCTGCCCCGCCCTCGCCTCCGGAGGCCCCGTCTGGCCTTGCCGAACTGGCGCAAGCCGCGCTTCCTGCTCCCCCGGAAGGTGGTCGTCCCGCCGTCGCTGATGGACCTGTCCGTCGATCCGGCGCTGGCCTACGACCCCGCGCCGGCCGCCTTCGCCGGATACGAGGATCAGCGGCCGGCCCCGCGCCGGGCCGCCTGCGAGGCGCGCCCGCTGGCCTGAGCCGACAGCCCGCCCGCGGCCCCGCGGCCCCGGGGGGGGGGGGGGGGGGGGGGGGGGGGGGGGGGGGGGGGGGGGGGGGGGGGTGGGGGGGGTGTGTTTGTTGGCTTAGCTCAGAATTCTCAGACTATTTTGTCT
>NZ_JBTAMK010000012.1:143930-145568 GCF_054796215.1 Alsobacter sp. SYSU BS001988
CCCCCCCCCCCCCCCCCCCCCCCCGCCCCCCCCCCCCCCCCCCCCCCCCCCCCCCCCCCCCCCCCCCCCCCCCCCCCCCCCCCCGCCGGGGTGGTCGCCCTCGCTTCGCCGTCTATTTCGGAGGACAATCGGCGTCCGCAACGGCGATGGAGCACTCATGGGCATCTTCGGCCTCGACGCCCTGACCCTGGCCCGGGCGCAGTTCGGCTTTACGATCTCCTTCCATATCGTGTTCCCGGCCTTCTCCATCGGGCTGGCGAGCTACCTCGCCGTGCTCGAGGCGCTCTGGCTCTGGACCGGGCGCGACGTGTTCCTGAACCTGTTCAAATACTGGATGAAGATCTTCGCCATCGCCTTCGCGATGGGCGTCGTGTCGGGCATCGTGATGTCCTATCAGTTCGGGACGAACTGGTCCGTCTACGCCGACAAGACCGGCCCGGTGCTGGGCCCGATGATGGCCTATGAGGTCTTGTCGGCCTTCTTCCTGGAGGCGGGCTTCCTCGGGGTGATGCTGTTCGGGGTCGACAAGGTCGGCAGGACGCTCCATTTCCTGGCGACGCTCGCCGTCGCGGCGGGCACGCTGTTCTCGGCCTTCTGGATCCTGTCCGTGAATTCGTGGATGCAGACGCCGGCGGGCCATTCGGTCAACGCCGCCGGGCAGTTCGTGCCCGAGGACTGGTGGGCCATCGTGTTCAACCCGTCCTTCCCGTTCCGGCTCGTCCACATGGTCCTGGCCGCCTATCTGACGACCGCGCTGGTCGTCGGCGCGACGGGCGCCTGGCACCTGCTGCGCGACCGCGGCAACATGGGCGCGCGCACCATGTTCTCCATGGCGATGTGGATGCTGGCTTTGGTCGCGCCGCTGCAGATCGCGGCGGGGGACGCCCACGGGATCAACACGCTGGAGCGTCAGCCGGCCAAGGTCATGGCCATGGAGGGCCATTTCGAGAGCCACAAGGACGGCGCGCCGCTCATCCTGTTCGGCTGGCCCGACCAGGCCGAACGGGTCGTGCGCTACGCGGTCCAGATCCCCCGCCTGTCCTCCCTCATCCTGAAGCACGACCTGAACGCGCCGCTCCCCGGGCTCGACACGATCCCGCGCGAGAACTGGCCCCCGGTGCCGGTGGTGTTCTGGTCCTTCCGGGTCATGGTCGGCCTCGGCTTCGCCATGCTGGGGCTTGGGGCGCTCAGCCTCGTGGCGCGCTGGCGCGGCGCGCTCTACGAGTCGCCCTGGCTGCATCGGTTCGCGCTTGCGATGGGGCCGGCGGGCTTCGTCGCCGTGCTGGCGGGCTGGATCACGACGGAGGTCGGCCGGCAGCCCTTCACGGTCTATGGCCTGCTGCGCACGGCGGAATCGGTCTCGCCCCTGCAGGCGCCGGCCGTGGCGTCGTCGCTGGTCGCGTTCGTGCTCATCTATTTCGCGGTGTTCGGGATGGGCGTCCTCTACATTCTGCGGCTGATGGCGCACGCCCCGCACTCCGGCGAGCCGGGCCTCGACCGGGGCAAGCCCTTGCGGACGGCGGGCGTGACGCCCGCCCCGGCGATCGATCCGGACCGGGGGGGGGCGGGCGGGCCCCCCCCCCCCCCCCCCCCGGCCCCCGGTCCCCATGAGCCTGTCCTTAGATCTCAAAACACTAA
>NZ_JBTAMK010000012.1:145578-155502 GCF_054796215.1 Alsobacter sp. SYSU BS001988
GAGGGGGGGGTGGGGGGGTGGTTGCGGTGGGGGGGGGGGGGGGTGACGCCCGCCCGGTCTATCGACCCGCCCCGCGCCCGGGGGGCCCCGCCCTCCCCGCCCCTCAGGCCGGCGGAGTGAACCCATGAGCGTGTCCTTCGATCTCACCACCGTCTGGGCGCTCCTGATCGCCTTCGCGATCTTCGCCTATGTGGTCATGGACGGCTTCGACCTCGGCATCGGGGTGCTGTTTCCCACGCTGCAGGCCGGGGAGGAGCGCGACACTGCGATGAACTCGGTCGCGCCGGTGTGGGACGGCAACGAGACATGGCTGGTGCTGGGCGGCGGCGGCCTGATGGCGGCCTTTCCCCTCGCCTACGCCATCATCCTGCCGGCCCTCTACGCGCCGCTCATCGCGATGCTGCTCGGCCTCATCTTCCGCGGGGTCGCCTTCGAGTTCCGCTGGCGCGATCCGGCGCACCGGCCGTTCTGGGACGTCGCCTTCGCGGGCGGCTCGCTGGTGGCGACCTTCGCGCAGGGCGTGGCGCTCGGCGCGCTCCTGCAGGGCATCGCGGTCAGCGGCCGCGCCTATGGCGGCGGCTGGTATGACTGGCTGACCCCCTTCAGCCTGCTCACCGGCTTCAGCCTCGTCGTCGGCTACGCCCTGCTGGGCAGCACGTGGCTGCTGATGCGCACCGAAGGATCGACCCGCGACCATGCGCGGCGCATGTCGTTCCGCTTCGCCATCGCCACCATCGCCTGCATCGCGGCGGTGAGCGCGGCCACGCCCTTCCTCGACAAGGCCTACGCCCAGCGCTGGTTCGCCTTTCCGAACATCCTGTTCACCGGCCTGGTGCCCCTGCTGGTGGTCGCCGGGACGGCGCTCTTTTTCCGGACTCTCGCGCGCGGCGCCGAGCGCGCGCCGTTCCTGATCGCGCTGGGGCTCTTCCTGTTGTCCTTCATCGGCCTGGGGATCAGCATCTTTCCCGACATCGTCCCGGGCCGCGTCACCATCTGGGAGGCCGCCTCGCCGCGCTCCAGCCAGATCTTCTTGCTGGTGGGAGCGGCGGTGCTGATCCCCATGATCCTGGCCTACACGGCCTACGCCTACTGGGTGTTCCGCGGCAAGGTCGGGGCCGAGGGCTACCATTGAGCGCCGCGCCCGAGCGCCCGCTGCTGGCGAGGCTGGCCTGGTTCGCGGCGCTCTGGGCCGGCGGCGTCCTGTCCGTCGCGGCGGTCGGCCTCGTCCTGCGGCTCTGGCTGAAACCATGACGTCGCCGCCGCACCGACCCCGCGAGGAGCCGCGTCAGGCGGGCGAACGCTCCTGCAGGGCGCGCCACTGCGCCACCGAGAGCGTCGGCAGGTCGAAGAGGTCGCGCGTCGTGGAGTAGCCATGGCCGCCCATGCGGCCGATGGCGTCGAGCGCGACGGGATCGACGTGAAGATTTCCCGCGTCGACGACGCTGCGGTGCAGGTGGGCGTGCACCACCTCGCCCAGGATGATGTCGCGGGAGGAGCCGATCGACAGCGTGACGTGGTGGCGGCACTCGAACGCCGCCGGGGATTCGGCGATGGCCGGGCAGCCGACCTTCACGCCGGGGCGCAGCGTGAAGCCCGCCGCCGCCAGCTCGTCCACCTCCGGCTCGAACGGCGTCGCGCAGGCGTTCATGCCGTCCAGCATGGCGTGCGACACGATGTTGACCGTGAATTGCTGCGTCTGGCGGACATTGCGGCCGGTGTCCTTGGGCCTGCCGTCCGGGCGGTGCTCCACCCCGAGCGCCAGGATGGCCGGGTCGGCCGAGAGACAGTTGAAGAAGCTGAACGGGGCCGCGTTGACCCGGCCGTCCCGGTCCACCGTGGTGACGAGCGCGATGGGGCGCGGCACCACCGCCCCGATCAGCAGCTTGTAGCGCTCTCGCCCGGTCAGGGCCGAGAAGTCGAAACCGATCGCCTCGTGCGGCGCGACGCTGTCATTCAAAGCCCCTCCTCCCGCCCATAGGCGGCCAGGACGTCACGCAGGTCCGGCTCGGCCGGCCGGCCGAGCAAAGCCCGATTCATCACCGCGCCGAGATGGTGGTCCATGAGGTCGAGCGCGCGCCGCTCGTCGCCGGCCACGAGGGCCTGGATCACCTCGCGATGCTCGGAGACGGCGCATTCGGACGAATGCGGCCGGCCATAGAGGGCCAGGATCAGCGAGCAGCGCGAGACGGTCTCGTTCACATAGCGGATGAGCAGCGCATTGCCGGTCATCTCGGCCAGCAGCGCGTGGAACTCGCCCGCGAGCCGGATGGACTCGCGCTCGCTGCCCTTCGCGGCGGCCTTCTCCTCGGCCGCCACATGGGCCTTCAGCCGGGTCACCTGGTCGGGCGCGAGCCGGCCCACCAGGGCCTGGATGACGAGCCTTTCGAGCCCGTTGCGCACCATGAACACGTCGCGGCCTTCCTCCAGCGTCGGATAGGCCACGAAGGCGCCCCGGTTGGGACGAAGCTCCACGAGCCCCTCCCCGGCGAGCCGCACCAGCGCCTCGCGCGCCAGCGTGCGGCTGACGCCCAGCCGCTCGCCGATCGCGTCCTCCGGCAGCTTCGCGCCCGGACGCAGGGCCTGCTCGATGATCGCCCGCCTCAGCGAGCGGTACACCGCGCTCGCCCGCGTCCCGTTCCCCTTCGCCTCGTCCGCCATGCCGCGACTCCGCCCTGCGCCGCCGGTGGCCCGCGCAGGCGGCCCAACAGTGATCGCATACAAATACCATGCTTCATTGCATGCGATACAGATGAAAAAAAATAGGCCGAGATTGGCGCAAAAAACTGCATGCAATGTGGAGCGAGATCGCACACAATCCGTCGGAGAGCGCCGTTGCTCACGCTTCAGCCGGAGGGATTTCGCATGCGCAGCACAAGACGCCTCATCCTCGCCGCGGTCTCGGCCTTCGCCCTGGCCGGTCCCCTGGCGGCGGACGCCAAGACGCTGAAATGGGGTGCGCCGCGCGAGATCGGCTCGCTCGACCCCTACTCCTTCGGCGAGACCTTCACGCTCTCCGTGCTCAACCACGTCTATGAGGGCCTCGTCCGCTACACGGGAGACCTCAAGATCGAGCCCGCGCTGGCGACGTCCTGGAGCAACCCGACCCCGACCACCTGGCGCTTCGAGCTGCGCAAGGGCGTGAAGTTCCATGACGGCGCGCCGTTCACGGCCGACGACGTCATCGCCTCGCTGGAGCGCGTCACCCACGCCAACTCGCCGCTGAAGGGCAACCTTCCCGCCTACAAGTCGGCGAAGAAGATCGACGACGCCACGGTCGAGATCGAGGTCAACGCCCCCTATCCGCTGTTGCTGAACGACCTCACCAACATCTACATCTTCAGCAAGCCCTGGCTGGTCGCCAACAACAGCCTGCTGCCCACCGACGCCGGCAAGGGCGTGGAGGGCTACGCCACCAACAACGCCAACGGCACCGGGCCCTTCAAGGTCGAGTCGCGCCGGCCCGACGCCAAGACGGTCTTCGTCGCCCATGCGGACTGGTGGGACAAGAAGGTCCACAACATCGACCGGATCGAGTTCACCCCGATCACGTCGCCGGCCACCCGCGTCGCCGCGCTGCTCTCCGGCGAGGTCGACTTCACCAACGGCGCGCCGCTGCAGGACCTGCAGCGCCTGTCCGCCTCGCCCGACGTGAAGGTCTTGCAGACCAACGAGTTGCGGACGGTGTTCTTCGCCTTCAACCTGCGCGACAAGCTGGTGGAGTCCGACGTCGCCGACAAGAACCCCTTCAAGGACAAGCGCGTCCGCGAGGCGCTCTACCGGTCGATCGACATCGACGCCGTGCAGAAGCGCGCCATGCGCGGCCTGTCCCGCAACACGGGCTCGCTCGTCGCGCCGGCCATCCCGGGCTACGTCAAGGAGCTCGACGCCCGGCCGCCCTTCGACCTCGAAGCCGCCAAGAAGCTCCTGGCCGATGCGGGATATCCGAACGGTTTCTCCTTCCTGTTCAACTGCAACAATGATTCCCTCGTGAACGAGGAGGAGTTCTGCCAGGCGGTGGCGTCGATGTGGTCGCGCGCGGGGCTTCGCCCCACGGTCAGCATCGCGCCGCGCAGCCAGCAGACGCCCAAGCGGGTCAAGGGCGAGTTCGACGTCATCTCCTTCGGCTGGGCGAACGAGCCGATGATCGACGCCTACTCCATCCTGATCCAGGTGATGCGCAGCAAGGACGGCGCGGGCGGGGTGTTCAACTGGGGCGGCTGGGGCGATCCGCGCATCGACGCGCTCACCGACAAGGCCGGGGTGGAGATCGACGCCGCCAAGCGCATCCCGATGATGACCGAGGCGCTCAGGATCGCCAAGGACGAGACCCTGTTCATCCCGATGCACCAGCAGCCCATGGCCTGGGCCGCCCGCAACACCGTCGCGACGATCGTGCAGGCGTCCGACAACAAGCCGCGGCTCTGGTTGACGACCCTGAAGTAGGCAGCCCCGAACTCGCGGCTGGAGGCCCTGATGCTCTCCTTTCTGGTCAAGCGGATCGCCCATGCGGCGGGGGTCATGATCGCGGTGGCGTTCTTCGCCTTCATGATCTTCCGCTTCGTCGGCGATCCCGTGGAGCTGATGCTGAACGAGCAGGCCTCGCAGGCGCAGCGCGACGAGCTGCGCGAGAAGCTCGGGCTCAACCACGGCTTCGTCCTCCAGTTCGCGACCTTCGTGGCCAACGCCGCGCGCGGGGAGTTCGGCATCTCGTTCCGCAATCAGCAGGAGGTCTCCATGCTGATCGCAGAGCGCTTCCCGGCCACCTTCGAGCTCGTGATCGTGGCGACCGTCCTGTCGCTGCTCATCGGCGTCCCGCTCGGCGTCTACACGGCCATCCGCCGAAGTTCCGCCGCCGCCCAGGCGCTGCAATTCGTCTCGGTGCTGGGCGTCTCCCTGCCGAGCTTCGCGGTGGGGATCCTGCTGATCCTGCTCTTCTCGGTGACGTTGGGCTGGCTGCCCGCCTTCGGGCGCGGCGACGTGGTGCAGCTCGGCCCCTGGTCGACGGGGTTCCTCACCCCGTCCGGCCGCGCGGCGCTGGTGCTGCCCGGGATCACCCTCTCGCTGTTCCAGATCACGCTCGTGATGCGGCTGGTGCGGGCCGAGATGCTGGAGGTGCTGCGCGCCGACTTCATCCGCTTCGCCCGCGCCCGCGGCCTGCGCGAGCGGGCGGTGAACTTCCACCACGCCCTGCGCAACTGCCTGATGCCGGTGATCACCGTCACGGGCCTGCAGATCGGCAACCTGATCGCCTTCGCGCTCGTCACCGAGACCGTGTTCCAGTGGCCCGGCATGGGCCTCCTGTTCGTGCAGGCGGTGACCTTCATCGACATCCCCGTGATGGCCGCCTACCTGATGGTGGTCTCCTTCATCTTCGTGGCGCTGAACACGCTGGTCGATCTGCTCTATGCGGTGGTCGACCCGCGCCTTCGCCAGGACGCCCTGCAGGGAGGCGCCCATGCGCGCTGACTTCGCCGGCCGGCTGCGCGGGGCGTGGGACAGCGACATCGGCTGGAGCTTCCGCCGCAGCCCGATCGCCATGGGCTCGACCGTGGTCATCGTCGTGATCGTGCTCGGCGCGCTGTTCGCGCCGCTGATCGCGCCCCAGAACCCCTACGACCTGACCCAGCTCTTCCTCGACAAGGCGGAGCTGCCGCCGATCTGGTCCGCCGACGGCGAACGGCCCTACTGGCTGGGCACCGATCCGCAGGGCCGCGACGTGCTCTCCGCGATCCTGTATGGGAGCCGGCTCTCCATCCTGATCGGCGCGGCCAGCGTCATCGCCTCGATGGCCATCGGCGTCACGGTGGGCCTCGTGGCCGGCTATTTCGGCGGCCGCATCGACAACGTCCTGATGCGCGTCGGCGACACGGTGCTGAGCATCCCGACGCTGCTCGTGGCCATCCTGCTCAGCGCGGTGTTCCGCGAGCTGCTGCCCCCGTCGCTGCGCGGGCCCTTCGCGGGAGCGATCCTGGTCGCGGCCATCTCGCTCACCGGGTGGGTGCAATACGCCCGCACGGTGCGAGCCTCGACCATGGTGGAGCGGGGCAAGGAGTATGTGCAGGCGGCGCGGATCATCCGCGTGCCCTCGTTCAGGATCATGCGCAGGCACATCCTGCCCAACACGCTGACGCCCGTGCTCGTCGCCGCGACGCTCAATCTGGGCCTCGCCATCCTGTCGGAGGCGACGCTGTCCTTCCTGGGCGTGGGCATGCCGCCGACGCAGCCCTCGCTGGGGACCCTGATCCGCATCGGCAACCAGTACCTGTTCTCGGGCGCATGGTGGCTGGTGGTGTTCCCCGCCGTGCAGCTCGGGCTGATCGTGCTGTCCGTCAACCTCCTCGGCGACTGGCTGAGGGACGCCCTCAACCCGCGGCTGCGCTGACCGCGAACGGAGTTCCCCGATGGCTCACGACCTTCTGCTGCGCAATGTCCGCCCGATGGGCGGGGCGCCCGTGGACGTCCTGGTCAAAGGCGGCCGCATCGACGCCGTCGCTCCGGCGCTCGAAGCGCCCGCCGGCGTGGCCGTCGAGGACGGCGGCGGCGCCCTGCTGCTGCCCGGGCTTGTCGAGGCCCACACCCATCTCGACAAGTCGCTCTGGGGCATGGCGTGGCGGCCCAACAGCGCCGGCCCGCGCCTCCTCGACAAGATCGACAACGAACGCCAGCTCAAGAAGCCGCTCGACATCGATCCGGCGCGCCAGTCCGCTCGGCAGGTCGCCCAGTCGGCGCGCATGGGCACGACCCATATCCGCACCCATGTCGACGTCGACACCGACCACGGCCTGTGGGGAGTCGAGGGCGTCATGGCCACCCGCGAGCGCTACGGCGAGCTGGTCGACATCGAGATCGTGGCCTTCCCCCAGTCGGGCCTGCTGCGGCGGCCCGGCACCCTGGAGCTGCTCGACGCCGCCATGGCGGCCGGCTGCGAGGTCGTCGGCGGGCTCGATCCCTGCGCCATCGACCGCGACCCGAAGGGGCATCTCGACGCCATCTTCGGCCTGTCGCAGAAGCATGGGCGGCCGCTCGACATCCACCTGCACGAGCCGGGCGAGATGGGCGCCTTCTCGATGGACCTCATCTTCGAGCGCACGCGGGCGCTCGGCATGGCCGGCAAAGTGGTGGTCAGCCACGCCTTCTGCCTGGGATCGCCGGACCGCGACCTTGTGGATCCCATGATCGAGGAGCTGAGCGCCCTCGACATCGCCATCATGACGACCGGCCCGGCCTCCCGCCCCGCCCCTCCCGTCCGCAGGCTCGTGGAGGCCGGCGTGCGGGTGTGCTCCGGGTCGGACGGCATCCGCGACACCTGGGGGCCCTATGGAAACGCGGACATGCTGGAGCGGGCCATGTTCCTCGGGCTGCGCAACAATTTCCGCAAGGACGAGGAGGTCGAGATCGGCTTCGGGGTCTGCACGACCGGCGGCGCGGCCGTCATGGAGCTGAAGGACTACGGCCTCGAGATCGGCGACTGGGCCGACCTGCTGGTCGTCGACGGCGAGACCGTGACCGAAGCCGTCGTCACCCGCCCCGTGCGTCGCCTCGTTGTCAAGCGCGGCAAGGCGACGGCCCGCGACGGGCGCTGCCTCGTCGAGGTTCCCTGATGGCCGCCCGCCGCCCCCGCGGCCGCGTCCGCCTCCGGTCCCGCTGGGTGGTCGGACATCGCGACGGAAGGCATGCGCTGCTGCGCGACGGCGAGGTGGTGTTCGAGGACGGGGCGATCCTGTTCGTCGGCCACGACTTCCCGGGCGAGGTCGCCGAGGACATCGACCATGGGAACGCTTTGATCGGGCCGGGCTTCGTCGACCTCGACGCGCTTTCGGACCTCGACACCACCATCCTGGCCTATGACAACCAGCCCGCCGTGCGGAAAGGCCGGGTCTGGCCGCGCACCTATCTGGAGGCCGGCCCGTTCGAGATGCTGACGCCCGAGGAGCTCGTCTTCGCCAAGCGCCACGCCTTCGCGACGCTGCTGCGCAACGGGATCACCACGGCCCTGCCCATCGCGTCGCTGTTCTACCGGGAATGGGGCGAGACCTTCGCGGAGTTCGCCGGCGCGGCGGAGGCCGCCGCGGATCTCGGCCTGCGCGTCTATCTCGGCCCGGCCTACCGCACCGGCAACATGGTGGCGGAGGAGGACGGCCGGATCGGCCTTCACTTCGACGAGGAGCGGGGCCTGGCCGGGTTCGCCGAGGCGGTGCGCTTCTGCGAGACCTTCGAGGGGACGGCCGGCGGCCTCGTCCGCACCATGCTGGCGCCGGACCGGATCGAGACCTCCACGGCCGCCCTGCTGCGCCGGACCGCCGAAGCGGGGCGCGCGCTGGGCGTGCCGGTGCGGCTGCATTGCTGCCAGTCCAAGATCGAGTACGACACGGTCCTGCGCCTCCATGGCGCGAGCCCGCCGGAATGGCTGCAGAGCCTCGGCTTCCTGACGCCCCGCACGCTGCTGCCGCACGGGACCGTGGTGTCGGGCAGCCGCATGGTCGAGCGGCCGGGCCGCGACCTCGCCATCATCGCCGAGGCCGGCTCCGTCATCGTGCATTGCCCGCTGGTCTCCGGCCGGCATGGCGGCGCCATCGATCATTTCGGCCGCTATCGGGCCCTGGGTCTGCGGATGGGGCTCGGCACCGACACGTCGCCTCCCGACATGGTGATGAACATGCAGGCCGGCATGATGCTCTGCCGCGTGCTCGCCAGCGACGGCCAGGCCTGCCGCTCGGAGGACTACTACGACGCCGCGACGCTCGGCGGGGCCGATGCGCTGGGCCGTCCCGATCTCGGCCGGCTCGCGCCCGGCTGCCGCGCCGACATCACGGTGTTCGACCTCGACCGGCCGCATCTCGGGCAGGTCATCGACCCGATCCAGACCATGATGCTGGCCGGCCACGGGCGCGATTTCAGCGCCGTGATCGTGGACGGCCGCTTCGCGATGGAGGACCGGGCCATCCCGGGCGTAGACGAAGCCGCCGACCAGCGCCGCGCCCAGGCGCAGTTCGAGAAGGTCATGGGCCTTTATCCGCGCCGCACCTTGGGCCACCCGCCCGTGGAGGAGATCTTCTCCTCAGCCTACCCCGTCGTCAGGAGGCCAGGATGAGCGTCGCCGCCCTGGACCCGCCGTCCCTCCCCGTTCTCTCGGTGAAGGATCTCGCTATCGGCTTCGACGGCCGGCGCGGGACCGTCACGGCGCTGAGCGGCGTCAGTTTCGACATCGCCGCGGGCGAGATCCTGGGCGTGGTCGGCGAATCCGGCGCCGGCAAGTCCCTCACCGGCACGGCCGTCATCGGTCTCCTGGAGGCGTCCGGGCGCATGCTGGGCGGGTCCATCGCGCTGCGGGGCGAGCGCATCGACCAGCTCGGCGCCCGCGACATGCGCCGCATCCGCGGCAAGCGCATCGGGGCGGTGTTCCAGGACCCCCTCACCTCGCTCAACCCGCTGCTGCGCGTCGGAGACCAGATCGTCGAGACCATCCGGACGCATCTGCCGGTCGGCGAGGCGGAGGCGCGTCGGCGCGCTTTGTCGCTCTTGCGCGAGGTCGGCATCCCCGCGCCCGAGGTGCGGATCGACCACTATCCGCATCAGTTTTCAGGCGGCATGAGGCAGCGCGTGGTCATCGCGCTGGCGCTGTGCGCCGGGCCGGAGCTGATCATCGCCGACGAGCCGACGACGGCGCTCGACGTCTCCATCCAGGCCCAGATCACCTCCCTGCTGCGGCGCCTCTGCCGCGAGCACGGCGCGGCCATCATGCTGGTCACCCACGACATGGGGGTGATCGCCGAAACGGCCGACCGCGTGGCGGTCATGTACGCCGGGCGCATCGTGGAGATCGGCCCGGGGGGGGGGGGGGGGGGGGGGCCGCGCCCCCCCCCCCCCCCCCCGCCCCCGCGCGCCCGCCCCACCCCCCCCCCCCCCCCCCCCCCCCCCCCCCCC
>NZ_JBTAMK010000013.1:0-91496 GCF_054796215.1 Alsobacter sp. SYSU BS001988
TGACGTTCCTCGCGGGGAGCCGCGGCGGAGCGCCGGGCCTCCTCGGCGGCCGCGTCGGCCAGGCCGGCGGGCAGGTCCGCCTGCGGCACCTTCTGGCGGCACCCGCGCCACCCCTACACGCAGGGGCTCATGGCCTCGATCCCCAGCGTGCGCCGGCGCTCGGCCACGCTGCAGCAGATCGACGGCGCGATGCCGCGCCCCGGGTCCTGGCCGCAGGGCTGCGCCTTCCATCCGCGCTGCCCGAGGGCCGTCGACCGTTGCCGGGCGGAGCGTCCGCCTCTGGAGGGCGCGGGAATGCATGCGGCCGCCTGCTGGCGTCCCGTCGAGGAGGACCGCCATGCTGGCTGACGCCGCCGCGCCTCCCGCGCCGACCGAGGATTCCGCGCCCGCCAGCGACATCCTGCGGGTCGACGACGCTGCGTGCTGGTTCACGCTGCGCAGGCCGGGCCTGTTCTCCATGCTGTCGCGCGAGCCCGCCCGCGTGCTGAAGGCCGTCGACGGGGTGAGCTTCCGGGTCCGTCGCGGATCGACCTTCAGCATCGTGGGCGAGTCCGGCTGCGGGAAGTCCACCCTGGCCCGGCTCGTCGTCGGCCTCTACCGGCCGACCTCCGGCGGGCTCGCCTTCGGCGACGCCGCCCGCGCGCCGGGCCAGCCGCCCCGCATCCAGATGATCTTCCAGGACCCCTACGCCAGCCTTAACCCGCGCTGGCGGGTGGAGGACATCGTGGCCGAACCGATCCGGGAGCTGAAACTGCTGCGCCATCACGCCGACGTCGCGGCGCGGGTCGGCTCGCTGCTGGAGATGGTCGGCCTCGCGCGAACCGACGGGGCGCGCTATCCGCACGAATTCTCGGGCGGTCAGCGCCAGCGCATCTCCATCGCCCGGGCGCTGGCCACGGAGGCGGAGTTCCTCGTTTGCGACGAGCCCACCTCGGCGCTGGACGTCTCGGTGCAGGCGCAGGTGCTGAACCTGATGAAAGGACTGCAGCAGGAGCTGGGCCTCACCTACCTGTTCATCAGCCACAACCTCGCCGTGGTGCGCCACATCTCGGACGATCTCGCGGTCATGTATCTGGGCCGCTTCGTCGAACAGGGCCCCGCCGAGCACGTGTTCGCCCAGCCCCGCCACCCCTATACGCGCCTGCTGCTGGACACGATCCCCGACATGGACGCGCCCCGGCGAGACCGGGTGGTCCCCGCCGGCGAAGCGCCCAACCCCATCGATCCGCCGACGGGCTGTCCGTTCCACCCGCGCTGCGGCCTGGCCGACGCGCGGTGCCGGGAGGAGCGGCCGCTGCTTGCGGCCCGTGCGGGCGCAGAGGTCGCCTGCCATCACGCCTGAGCGGCGCAGCCCGGACCGAAACGGGATTGCGTCGCGCCCTGGCAACCCGTTCAATGCGCGCATGAGCGACCCCCGCCTCCCCCTCCTCCGCGAAATCGAACGCCGCGTGCTCTGGCTCGCGTCGTGGACCATCCACAACGCCAATCACCTGCGCCCCGCCGGAGAGGTGAAGGTGGGCGGCCACCAGGCCTCGTCGGCCTCGCTCGGCTCCATCATGACGGCGCTCTACTTCGCCGCCCTGCGCCCGCAGGACCGGGTCGCCGTGAAGCCCCACGCCTCGCCGATCTTCCACGCCATCCAGTATCTCGCCGGCAACCAGACCCGCGAGAAGCTCGAGGCGTTCCGCAGCTACAAGGGCGCGCAGAGCTATCCGTCGCGCACCAAGGACGTCGACGACGTCGATTTCTCGACCGGCTCGGTCGGGCTCGGGGTCGCGCAGACGCTGTTCTCCTCGCTGGTGCAGGACTATGTCCGCGCCCATGGCTGGATGAAGGATCGGCCCGACGGCCGCATGATCAGCCTCATCGGCGACGCCGAGATGGATGAGGGCAACATCTACGAAGCCCTCATCGAGGGCTGGAAACACGGGCTGCGCAACACCTGGTGGGTCGTCGACTACAACCGCCAGTCGCTCGATTCCGTGATCCGCGAGGGGCTCTGGCGAAAATTCGAGCAGATCTTCGCCAATTTCGGCTGGGACGTCGTGATCCTGCGGCATGGCTCCCTCCAGGAGGCCGCCTTCGCCGAACCTGGCGGCGAGACCCTGAGGGACTGGATCGAGCGCTGCCCCAACCAGCTCTACTCCGCTTTGACCTTCCAGGGCGGCGCGGCCTGGCGCAAGCGCCTGCTCGACGAGATCGGCGACCAGGGGCCGGTCACGCGGCTCATCGAGAGCCGGTCCGACGAGGAGCTCGGCGCCCTCATGGTCAATCTCGGCGGCCACGACATGCCGAGCCTGCTGGAGGCCTTTGAGCGGGCCTCCACGCATGACCGGCCGGTCTGCTTCATCTGCTACACCATCAAGGGCTGCGGGCTTCCGCTCGCCGGCCACAAGGACAACCACGCCGGACTGATGACCCCCGCCCAGATGGAGGGGTTCCGCCGGCAGATGGGCGTGCGTCCCGGCCACGAATGGGACAAGTGGGAAGCGGTGAGCCGCGACCCGGCCGAGCTGGAGGCCTTCGTCGCGCAGGCGCCCTTCTTCGCCGAAGGCCGGCGCCGGCTGTCGGCCCCGACCGTGCCCGTGCCGGAGGTCCTGCACGTTCCCGCCCATGGCGGCAAGCCGGTCTCCACCCAGATGGGGTTCGGGCAGATCCTGAACGAAATCGCCCGCGAGCCGACGCCGCTGGCCGAGAGGATCGTCACCACGGCCCCGGACGTGACCGTCTCGACCAATCTCGGGCCGTGGGTCAACCGCCGTGGCCTTTTCGCCCGCGAGAGCATGGCCGACACCTTCAAGGCCGAGCGGATCCCCTCGACCTACACCTGGGAGTTCGGGCCCAAGGGCCAGCATTTCGAGCTCGGCATCGCCGAGTCGAACCTCTTCATCATGCTGTCGGCGCTCGGGCTGTCGCACTCCATCAACGGCGCGCGCCTGCTGCCGATCGGGACGGTCTACGACCCGTTCATCTACCGCGCCGCGGACCAGCTGAACTACGCCTGCTACCAGGACGCCCGCTTCCTCCTGGTGGCGACGCCGTCGGGCGTCACGCTGGCCCCGGAGGGCGGCGCGCACCAGTCGATCGGGACGCCGCTGATCGGCATGGCCCAGGACGGCCTCTGCGCCTTCGAACCGGCCTTCGTCGACGAACTCGCCGTCATGATGCGCTTCGCCTTCGATTACATGCAGCGCGACGGCGAGGGCGACCCCGACGAGACCACCTGGCTGCGCGACCAGACCGGCGGCTCGGTCTATCTGCGGCTGTCGACCCGGCCGCTGGAGCAGCCCCTGCGGACGATGACGCCCGAGCTGGCGCGCGACGTCGTCAACGGCGCCTATTGGATGCGTCCGCCCGGTCCGAACGCCAGCGTGGTGATCGCCTACCAGGGCGTGGTGGCTCCCGAGGCGATCGAGGCCACGGGGCTTCTGGCGGAAGACCGGCGCGACGTCGGCCTGCTGGCCATCACGTCGGCGGACCGGCTAAACGCCGGCTGGCAGGCAGCGGAGCGCGCGCGCCAGCGCGGCATGCACGACGCGACGAGCCACATCGAGCGGCTGCTTTCGCCGCTCTCGCGCGATTGCGGGATCGTCTCGGTGCTGGACGGCCATCCCGCCACGCTGGCCTGGCTCGGCGGCGTCCACGGCCACCGGCAGAAGGCGCTCGGCGTCGAGCATTTCGGCCAGACCGGCACGATCGCGGACCTCTACCGCCACCACGGCATCGACGCCAACGCCATCGTGCACTCCGCCCAGGCCGTGAGCGCGGGGCGCACCGTGCGCTATCTGCGCGCCCTGCCCTGAACCGGATCGCGGACCTTCAGGCCCGCTTCCGGATTTCAACGACGCTCAACCCGTGACGGCGGCCTGCACGTCGGCCGGGAAATCCGTCATCTCGAACACCTGGCGGATCTCGATCATGTCGCCGTCGGCCGCCGGGCACTTCGACGCCCAGGCGATGGCCTCGTCGCGCGACGCGACGTCGATCATCCAGTAGCCGCCCAGCATCTCTTTCGCCCCGGGGAACGGACCGAGCGCCACGCTGGGCTGGCCTCCGGAGAACGAAACCCTCGCGCCGGTGGCGGGGGGATGCAGGCCGTCCAGCGCGATCAGGGCCCCGGCCTCCTTCAGCGCCGTGTTGAACTTCATCATGGCGGCGACCGCCTCGGCGCTGGGCCGGGCGTCGGCGCTGGCGGCCGCGTAGTCGTTCGGGATCATCAGCATCATGAATCGCATCGTCGTCCTCCATTCTGCGCGGCCCGGTGCGTGCGCCGGCCGCGTTCCTCCAAGGACGAGCGGCGACGGCCCGTGCCGACATCCGCGCGCGTTTTCCTATGCTCCGTCCGCCTCCTGGAGAAGGCGGTCCAGATGCTGGCGGATATGCGCAGCCTCGGCGGCCGTGCCCGCCAGCGCGATGGCCCGGCCGAAGGCCTCGCGCGCCTCCGCGGGACGACCGAGCTGGGTGAGGAACGCGCCTCTGGCGCCGTGGAAATGGAAATAGCCGGAGAGCCTCTCCTGGAGCGGCTCGATGAGGGCCAGCGCCGCCGCCGGGCCGCGCGTCTTGCCCACCGCGACCGCGCGGTTGAGCGTCACGACGGGCGAGGGCTGCAACCGCTCCAGCACGCCGTAGAGCAGGTCGATCTCCGCCCAGTCGACGTCGGCCGGCGTCGCGGCCCGGGCGTGCAGCGCCGCGATGGCGGCCTGCACCTGGTAGGGCCCGGCGCGCCGGTGCCGGAACGCCTTGTCGACCAGGGCCAGGCCCTCGGCGATCATGCCCTTGTTCCACAGCGCCCTGTCCTGGTCGTCCAGCAGGACGACGGAGCCGTCGGCGGCGTGGCGGGCCGGCGTGCGGGAATGCTGGAGGAGCATGAGGGCGAGGAGCCCCATCATCTCGGGTTCGGTCTGGAACAGCCTCAAGAGCAGGCGGGCCAGCCGAATCGCCTCGTCGCAGAGGGGCGCCCGCCCGCCCTGCGGGCCGGCCGAATAGCCCTCGTTGAAAATCAGGTAGATCATGGACGCGACCGACGCGAAGCGGTCCGCCCGCTCCGCCGGCCCAGGGGCCTCGAAGGGGACGTCGGCGGCCGCCACCCTGGCCTTGGCGCGGGTGATGCGCTGCTCCATGGCGCTCTCGCCGACCAGGAAGGCGCGGGCGATCCTGGCGACGCTGAGGCCGGACACGATGCGCAGCGCCAGCGCGATCTGCTGGGTGGGGGCGAGGTCCGGGTGGCAGCAGATGAACATCAGCCGCAGCACGTCGTCGCGGTAGTCGGCTCCGTCCAGCCGCGCGGCCATGGCCTCCTCGGCGTCGTCCAGGTCGGAGAGCGCCTGCTCGTCCGGGAGCGGCTCCTGCCGCCGGTCGCGGCGGGTCTGATCGATGGCGGCGTTGCGGCCGACGAAGATCAGCCAGGCGGCGGGATCGCGCGGCGGCCCGTTCTTCGGCCAGGTTCGGAGCGCCCGAAGGCACGCGTCCTGGTAGGCTTCCTCGGCGACGTCGAGGTCGCGGAAATAGCGCAGCAGCGCGCCCACGGCCTGGGGCCGCGCCGATGTGAGGGCCGCGTGGATCCAGGCGATGTCGGTCATGAGCCCGCCTGTCCGGGCCGGAACAGGGACACGGGCCGGATCTCGTAGGCGCCGGCCGAGCTGCTCGCCTTGCCGAGATCCTTGGCGGTCTCGATCGCCTCCTCAAGGCTGGAGCAATCGATGATGTAGAAGCCGAGGAGCTGCTCCTTCGTCTCCGCGAAGGGGCCGTCGATGATCAGCGACTCGCGCCCCTTGCGGACCGTGGTGGCCGACGTGGTCGGCAACAGGCGGGCCACCGGCCCGAGGCGGCCCTCGCGGGCCAGCTTCTCCTGGACGACGCCGAGCTTGGCCATGACGGCGTCGTCCTCCTCCTTGGACCAGGAGCCGACGACGTCCTCGGAATCGTAGCAGAGTATGGCGTAGAGCATGGGGGGCGCTTCCTCGTTCGGGCTCCTCGAGCCTAGGACGAACGGGAGTGCAGCACCCCGACAGGCCGGCGGCAAGACGCCCGGCGATTTCGTTGCGGCCCATCGCCCGGACGGCCCCGGCGCGCTATCTAGCGGCGTGCGCCGCCGACCGGGCGAGAACGCCAGGAGCCCGCTTGTCCCCCATCATCTCCATCCAGAACCTGTCGAAGCGCTACGCCAGCGGCCTGCAGGCGCTCAGCCATGTCAGCCTCGACATCGCCGCCGGCGAGATCTTCGCCCTGCTCGGCCCGAACGGGGCGGGCAAGACGACCCTGATCGGGATCGTGTGCGGCATCGTCAATCCGACCGAGGGATCCGTGCGGATCGCCGGGCACGACGTGGTGAAGGACTACCGCGCCGCCCGGTCCCTCATAGGGCTGGTGCCCCAGGAGCTCTCCACCGACATGTTCGAGACGGTCCTGAACACCGTCACGTTCAGCCGGGGCCTGTTCGGCAAGCCCGCCGACCCGGCGCATATCGAGAAGGTGCTCAAGGACCTCTCGCTGTGGGACAAGCGCCATTCCAAGATCATGGCGCTGAGCGGCGGGATGAAGCGGCGCGTGATGATCGCCAAGGCGCTGTCGCACGAGCCCAAGATCCTCTTCCTCGACGAGCCGACCGCCGGGGTCGACGTCGAGCTCAGGCGCAGCATGTGGGAGATGGTGCGCGGGCTGCGCGAGACCGGCGTCACCGTCATCCTCACGACCCATTACATCGAGGAAGCCGAGGAGATGGCCGACCGCATCGGCGTCATCCGCAAGGGCGAGATCGTGCTGGTGGAGCAGAAGGACGACCTGATGCGCAAGCTCGGGCGACGGCAACTGACGCTGCACCTGCGCACGCCGCTGGCCGCCCTGCCCGCCGACCTGGCCTACGCGTCGCTGGAGCTGTCGCAGGACGGTTCGGAGCTGACCTACAGCTTCGACGCGCAGGCCGACCAGGGCGGCATCGCGACTCTGCTGAGGCGGCTCGGGGAGCACGGGATCGACTTCAAGGACCTGCGCACCACCGAGAGCTCGCTCGAGGAGATCTTCGTCAGCCTGGTGAGGGGCGCGGCATGAACATCCACGCCATCAAGGCCATCTATCTCTTCGAGATGGCGCGCACCTGGCGCACCCTCATGCAGAGCATCGCCTCGCCGGTGCTGTCCACGTCCCTCTATTTCGTGGTGTTCGGCTCCGCCATCGGATCGCGCATGGCGGAGATCGACGGCGTCAGCTACGGGGCCTTCATCGTCCCCGGGCTGATCATGCTGTCGATCCTCACCGAAAGCCTGTCGAACGCGTCCTTCGGAATCTACATGCCGCGCTTCTCCGGCACGATCTACGAGGTGCTCTCGGCGCCGATCTCGGCGGGCGAGATCGTGCTCGGCTATGTGGGCGCCGCGGCCACCAAGTCGGTGATCCTGGGATTGATCATCCTCGTCACGGCGCGGCTGTTCGTGCCGTTCGGCATCGCGCATCCGGTCTGGATGCTGGCCTTCCTGCTGCTCACCGCGGTGACGTTCAGCCTGTTCGGCTTCATCATCGGGATCTGGGCGGACAGCTTCGAGAAGCTGCAGATCGTCCCGATGATGATCGTCACGCCCCTCACCTTCCTGGGCGGAAGCTTCTACTCGATCGCGATGCTGCCGCCGTTCTGGCGGAAAGTGACGCTGTTCAATCCGGTCGTGTATCTCGTCAGCGGCTTCCGCTGGAGCTTCTACGGCGTGTCGGACGTCGGCGTCGGCGTGAGCCTGGCCATGACGCTGGCCTTCATGGCGATCTGCCTCGTCGTGGTCTGGCGGATGTTCGCGACAGGCTACAAGCTGAAGACCTGACCTCCAGCTCTATGCCGAGATCCGTGCGCCGACGTGCCGCACGGGCGTGGTCCGAACGGAACGGCGCTTTCCGGATTGCTACGGCGGGGGCGCGCGGGTCCGGCCGCTCGATCAGCCGGCCCGGGAAGAAAGCAGGACCGGCATGACCACCCATCCCTTCATCGCCCTGGGCGCCCTCGGCGCCGCCCTCGCCGTGTCCGGTTGCGGCGAGCAGGCGACGATTCCGGCGGAGAAAGGGTTCGGCCCCAATCCCACCCTGCCCCAGCCGAACGCCACCCTGATCCCGACCGTCAAGGTGGCGGACGCCAAGGGCTGGCCGCAGGGCGAGCAGCCCACCGCCGCGCAGGGCCTGGCCGTCAAGGCCTTCGCCAGCGACCTGCAGCATCCGCGCTGGCTGCACGTGCTGCCCAATGGCGACGTGCTGGTCGCCGAGAGCGACGCGCCGCCCAAGCCGGACGACGGCAAGGGACCGAAGGGCTGGATCATGCACCTTCTGATGAAGAAGGCCGGATCCAGCACCCCCAGCGCCAACCGCATCACGCTGCTGCGCGACAAGGACGGCGACGGCGTCCCGGAGACCCGCAGCGTGCTCCTGGAGGGCCTGCATTCGCCCTTCGGGATGACGCTGGTCGGCGACAAGCTTTACGTGGCCGACACCGACGCGCTGATGGTCTTCCCCTACAAGGAGGGAGACACCCGGATCGCCGACCCCGGCCGCAAGGTCACCGACCTGCCCGCGGGCACGATCAACCACCACTGGACGAAGGACGTCAAAACCAGCCCGGACGGCTCGAAGCTCTATGTCACGGTGGGCTCCAACAGCAACGTGGCGGAAAACGGCATGGAGGCGGAGACGAACCGCGCCGCGGTTCTCGAAGTGGATCCCGGCTCGGGGACGTTCCGGGTCTTCGCCTCTGGCCTGCGCAATCCGAACGGCCTCTCCTGGCAGCCGCAGTCCAAGCAGCTCTGGGTCGCCGTGAACGAGCGTGACGAGATCGGCAGCGACCTCGTGCCCGACTACATGACCTCGGTGAAGGAGGGCGCGTTCTATGGCTGGCCCTACAGCTATTACGGCCAGCACGTCGACGCCCGCGTCAGCCCGCAAAAGCCGGAGCTGGTCCAGAAGGCCATCGCGCCGGACTACGCGCTGGGCGCGCATACGGCGTCGCTGGGGCTGACCTTCTACACCGGCGACGCGCTGGGCCAGGGCTATGACGGCGGCGCCTTCGTGGGCCAGCACGGCTCGTGGAACCGCAAGCCGCCGAGCGGCTACAAGGTGATCTTCGTCCCGTTCAAGGACGGAAAGCCGGCCGGCGAGCCCAAGGACATCCTCACCGGCTTCCTGGGGCCGAACGGCGAAGCGCGCGGCCGGCCCGTCGGCGTGGCCGAGGACAAGTCCGGCGCCCTGCTGGTCGCCGACGACGTCGGCGGCAAGGTCTGGCGCGTGACCAGCGCCGGCAGGCAGCAAGCGTCGAACTAGGCGCGTCGTCGGCGTCGTTCTCTCCCGCCAGATGTGGCATAGGGGGGAGGACGACGCTGGAGACGCTCCGATGACCCCCGAAGACAAGCTCGCCTCGCTCGGCCTGACCCTGCCGGACGCCCCGACCCCGGTCGCCAATTACGTGCCCTATCGCTGGGCCGGAAACCTGCTCTACCTCTCCGGGCAGGGCCCTCGCCGCACGGACGGCACGTACAAGCCAGGCCGTCTCGGCCGCGACATGACGATCGAGGAGGGCTACCAGGAGGCCCGGCTCACCACCCTCAACATGCTGGCCGTCGCCAAGGCGGCGCTGGGCGACCTGTCGCGCATCGAGGCGGTGGTGAAGCTGCTCGGCATGGTCAACGCCGAGCCCGATTTCGGCGACCACCCCAAGGTGATCAATGGCTGCTCGGACCTGCTGGTCGAGGTGCTCGGCGAGGCCGGCCGCCACGCCCGCTCGGCCGTCGGCATGGGCTCGCTGCCCAACCGCATGGCGGTCGAGATCGAGGCCATCCTGCTGATCCGGAGCTGAGCATGTCCATCGAAGAGCTGAAGGCCGAAGTCTCGCGCCGCTACGGCACGCCGGCGCTGGTCGTCGACCTCGACGTGGTCGAGCGCAACATCGCCCGGGTGCAGGCGCTGTGCGACGCGGCCGGAGTGGCCAACCGGCCCCACATCAAGACCCACAAAAGCCCGGTGATCGCCGCCATGCAGCGCGACGGCGGGGCGCAGGGCATCACCTGCCAGAAGATCGGCGAGGCCGAGGTGATGGCGGAGGCCGGCTTCGACGACATCTTCATCACCTACAACCTGCTCGGCGAGGAGAAGATGGGCCGGCTCGGCCGCCTCCTCGACCGCGCCCGGATGAGGGTGGCGGCGGACAACCCGACCGTGGTGGCCGGCCTGCCCGAGGCCGCCCGCATCGGCGGCCGCGACCTGGAGGTCGTGGTGGAGTGCGACACCGGCCGCAAGCGCGCCGGGGTCGAGACGCCGGCCGAGGCCGTGGCCCTGGCCAGGGACATCGCCTCGCGCCCGGGCCTCGCCTTCGCCGGGCTGATGATGTACCCGCCCGAGTCCCGCATGGCCGAGACGCAGGCCTTCATGGACGAGGCGCTCGCGGGGCTGCGGGACGCTGGGCTGCAGGCCCGCGTGATCTCGTCCGGCGGCACGCCCAACCTCGCCCATCTGGGCAAGCTGAGCGGCGTCACCGAGCACCGCGCCGGCACCTGCATCTACAACGACCGCATGATGATGCGGGCCGGCGTCGCGACGCTCGAGGACTGCGCCCTCACGGTCTACGCGACGGTGGTGAGCCGGGCGGGGCCGGAGCGCGGCATCCTGGATTCGGGCTCCAAGACCCTGACGAGCGACACCGGCGGCGGCCTGGACGGGCACGGGCTGATCCTGGAGCACCCGGAGGCGCGCATCGCGCAGTTCGCCGAGGAGCACGGGTTCCTCGACCTGCGGGCCTGCAACGACCGCCCGAAGGTCGGCGACGTCGTGCGCATCGTGCCCAACCATGTCTGCGTCGTGGTGAACATGGTCGACCGCGTCGTCGCCGTGAGGGGCGACGAGATCGTCGGCGAGCTGCCGGTGGCGGCCCGCGGCAGGATCAGCTGAGGCGCGTCGGGCTCAGATCGACGAAGGGTCGCCCACCGTCGCGACCGGGACGGGAACGCCCGGTCCGACCGCCTGCCGGATCGGGGCCGCGAGGCCCTGCGCCAGGCACTCGTAGCCGCGGTCGTTCATGTGGAAGGCGTCTGCCGACAGCGCGGCCGCCAGACGCTCGCGGCCGTCGGCGGCCCAAGTCCGCATCATCTGGAAACGGGAGAAGACCGGCACGTCGTTGCGGCCGGCCACGTCCGCCACCGCGGCGACGTAGCGCTCGTAGCGCGGCATGTCCTTGATGCCCGGGAAGAGCTGCTGGTCGACGATGACGAGCTCGACCTTGGCCTCGCGCGCCATCGCGATGCCGCTCTCCAGCATGGACCGGAACGCCGTCTCGTCGTCGCCTTTGAGCGCGTCGTTGGTGCCCACCTGCCAGATCACCAGGCTGTAGGCCGGCCCGGACAGGGCCTGCCTGAGCCGCTGCAGGGTCGCCCCCGCCGTCTCGCCGCCGACGCCTGCGTTGTCGACGCGGATGCGGGCCGTCGGCCAGGTGCGCTGGAGCAGGTGCTCCAGGGTCGCCGGATAGGAATGGTCCTTGGCGGAGGCGCCGACGCCCTCCGTGGAGGACGACCCGATGGCCAGGATGCTCACCGGGCGGGACTGCTTCAGCCGGCGCGTGATGGCGTCCGCATGCAGGGCGCGGGACAATCCCGGCGCCTGGCACGTCGTCTCGGCGGCGCTCGCCGCGAGGGGGCTGGCGATGGCCGCAACCAGGCCTGCTGCGAGGACGGCGACGCGGGAAATCGAACCGGACATCAGGACTACGCTCGTGTTGGCTTCGTTTCACGTTCAGCTCTAGCACGGCGACCTGAACGTGCGCTGAACGGAATGCGCCGAATTCACGCCATCTTAACCAATTATTGATTCATGGTGTCGGGCGACCAAGGGTACACTGCCGGTCAATGGCGGGTGCAAGTGCGACGATGCAACGCGTCGCCGGCCGCTTCTCGGAGGGAACGAAGACCATTCCACCCTGTTGCTCGCGGAGCGCGGGAGACGTCGATGGCTGCTGAACGTTTGAGGATCATGAGCATCGACGCGTGGCGCGGTCTGGCGCTTGCGACGATCTTCGTCAACCACGTGCCCGGCACCGCTTTCGAGCGCTACACGCACAAGAATTTCGGCTTCTCGGACGCCGCGGAGGTGTTCGTTCTCCTGGCGGGGTTCGCCGCCGCGCTCGCCTACCTGCCGCGCTTCGTCGCCGGGGACGCGCCGCGCCAGTCCTTCCGCATGGTCCTGCGGGCGTTCCAGATCTACTCGGCCCATATCGTCGTCCTGGTGGCGTGCGCCGCCCTGGTGGCCTACGCCGCGGTCGCCACGCAGGACCCGCGCCTGCTCGAGGCGATGAATTTCGACCTGCTGACCTCCACGCCGGCCGCGAGCATGATCGGCATCGCCACGCTGGGCCTGCAGCCGTCCTATCTCAACATCCTGCCGCTCTATGTGATGCTGCTGCTGATGGCGCCCGCGCTGATGACGCTGGTCGGCGCCAGCTGGCCCTTCGCCATGACGGCGTCGTTCGCGATGTATCTGTGCGCCCAGGCCGGGCTCGGGTTGCCGAGCTACCCGGGCGCGGACAACACCTGGTTCTTCAATCCCTTCGCCTGGCAGCTTTTGTTCACGATCGGCCTGTGCGCCGGATCGATGGCCGTGGCCGGACGGACCTTGCGCCGGTCGCGGGCGCTGCTCGCGGCCAGCGTCGTCTATCTCCTCTTCGCGCTCGTCTGGAAGAAGGCCGAGATCTATCCGGAGGGCGTGCTGGGCCTGCCGCGCTTCCTCTGGGAGGACGACAAGCACATCCTGTCCCTCCCGCGGCTTCTGCATGTGCTGGCTCTGGCCTATGTGGCGGCCTGTCTGCCGGTCGAATCCTGGGTGCGCAAGTGGAGCGTCGCGGCGCCGCTGATGTGGCTGGGACGCCATTCCTTGGCGATTTTCGGATTGGGAACTATTCTGGCGATCGGCGGGCAGGTGCTCAGGATCGTCGGAGGCGGAGATCCGACGATCGATCTGCTCGTGATCGCCGCAGGCCTCAGCCTGCAGGTCGGATTGGCATGGGCGCTCGAATGGAACAGGACGGGTGGCGAGACGAAAGTCGCCGCCAAGACGGCGATGCGCCCGCGCGGCGCGGAGGCCGAGCAGCCCGCACAGGCGCTCTGACCGGCGCGCTGGGGTTCGCCGCGCTGCTGGCGTTCGGCCTGTCGGTGTCGATCAGCGCTCCGGCCCTCGCCGAAGTCTCGGCGCGCTGCCGCGTGCCCGACGTCTATGTGGCCCTGCCCGCCGACCTGAAGCGCACCGAGCGGCTGATCGACCGCGAGCGCCCGGTGCGCCTGCTGGTGCTCGGCCCCTCGATCGGCGGACCCGGCCCCCTCCCCGAGCAGCGCCGGACCCGGCTGCATCAGGAGCTGTCGAAGCGCCTTCCCGCGGTGAAGTTCGAGTTCGTCGACGACGGGCCGCCCTCGGGCCTGGCCCAGAACGACTTCAACAATCTGCGGGCCGCCGTGAGCAGCGGCGAGCCGGACCTCGTCCTGTGGCAGGTGGGCGCGCCCGACGCCCTGGCGATGGCCGATCCCGAGGAGTTCGGCCGCACCCTGAAGGACGCCGCCGACTGGCTGAAGGCCCGCAACGTCGATTTCATCCTGATCGACCCGCCCTTCGCGCCGAGCGTCCGGCACGAGAAGCTCTACTGGCGCATCGTGGGCAAGATCCGGGAGGTCTCCGACCGGGCCGGGCTCAACCTCTTCCGGCGCTACGCGGCCATGCAGTATCTGGAGTTCGAACGCCAGAAGCTGAGGGAGGAGCCCGCCGACGCCGGCTCGCGCCGGGTCTGCATGTCGGAACTCGTCGCCGAGGCCATCGTCCGGGCCGTCACGCGCTAGCGCGTCCTGGCGTCCTCCAGGATCATCCGCGCGCCCTTCTCGGCGATCATCATGGTGGGCGAGTTGGTGTTGCCGGAGGTGATGCGCGGCATGGACGACGCGTCGATGACGCGCAGCCGCTCCACCCCGCGCACGCGCAGCCGCTCGTCCAGCACCGCCAGGGGATCGTCCGCAACGCCCATCTTGGCCGTGCCGACCGGGTGGAAGATCGTCGACGAGACGTCGCCGGCGGCCTTGGCGAGGTCCTCCTCCGAGGTCAGGTGCGCGCCGGGCTTGTACTCTTCCGGGTGGAACCGCTCCAGCGCCCGGGCGCGCACGATCCGGCGCACCAGCTTCAGCGCGTCGGCGGCGACGCGCCGGTCCTCCTCGGCGGCGAGGTAGTTGGGCGAGATGGCGGGCGGCGCGGCCGCGTCGGACGACCTGATGCGGACCGTGCCGCGGCTCGCCGGGCGCAGATTGCAGACGCTGGCCGTGAAGGCCGCGAAGGCGTGCATCGGGTCGCCGAACTTGTCGAGCGAGAGCGGCTGCACGTGGAACTGCAGGTTGGGCGTCGCGTAGTCCGGCGAGGACCGGGTGAAAAGTCCGAGCTGCGACGGCGCCATGGTGAGCGGGCCGGTGCGCAGCAGCGCCCATTCGGCGCCCATCAGCCCGCGCTTGATCAGGGACTGGTAGTCGATGTTGAGGGTGCGCACGCCCGTGACCTTGAACACGGGGCGGATCTGAAGGTGGTCCTGCAGGTTCTCCCCGACGCCCGGCAGGTCGCGGAGCACAGGAATCCCGTGCTCCTGCAGAAGCCCGCCCGGCCCCACGCCGGAAAGCTGCAGCAGCTTGGGCGAGGCGACCGCGCCGGCGGACAGGACGACCTCCCCGGCCGCCCGGGCCGTCTTCTCGACGCCGCCCTGGCGATAGACCACGCCGACCGCCCTGCCCTCCTCGACGAGCACCCGCTCCACCAACACGCCCGTCTCCAGGCGCAGATTGGGGCGCTTCAGCGCCGGCCTCAGGAAGCCGCGCGCCGCGCTCCAGCGGCGCCCGCGCTTCTGGTTGACCTGGAAGTAGGACGAGCCCTCGTTGTCGCCGGTGTTGAAGTCCACGACCTTGCGGATGCCGATCTCTTCGGCGGCGTCCTGGAAGGCGTCCAGGATGTCCCAGCGCACGCGCGGATACTCGACCCGCCATTCTCCGCCCGAGCGGTGGAACGCGTTGGGAGGCGCCGCATGGTCCTCCTGCGCCAGGAAGGCCGGCAGCACGTCCTCCCAGCCCCAGCCGGTCAATCCGAGCTGGCGCCAGCCGTCATAGTCGGCCGCCTGGCCGCGCATATAGATCATGGCGTTGATGGCCGACGAGCCGCCGATCACCTTGCCGCGCGGATAGGCGATCGCCCGGCCGTTGAGCCCGGCCTGCGGCTCGGTCGTGAACATCCAGTCCGATCGCGGATTGCCGATGGCGAAGAGGTACCCGACCGGGATGTGGTACCAGATCCAGTTGTCCATCCCGCCGGCTTCGAGCACGAGCACGCGCGCCTTGGGGTCGGCCGAGAGCCTGTTGGCCAGCACGCAGCCCGCCGATCCGGCGCCGCAGACGATGTAGTCGTAGCTTCCCTCGTCCTGCCGCACGGCCATGAGCGCTTCCGCCTGAATGTTCTTCGCGCCGGCGGATCCATCGCCCGCCGGGCGGCTCGTTCCTCTTCGATATCGTCGGCGGCGGCTGCTTTCCAGCCTCAAACGTGGTGCAGTGTCGCTCATCCTGAGTCTGAAAAAGGCCGAAGCCCGATGTCCGGCGATCATGCCCATCCCCATCCGCACCCCAGCGACGCGCAGGGCGACCCCGCCCATGGCCACGACGACGGCCGCTGGAAGCATGACGGGGTCCGGGTGATCTCCGGCTCACAGCTCGATCCGAACACCGCCCAGACGCCCGGGATGGACCGGCGGGCCGCCATCAACTTCGCCCGGGTCGGGGCGCAGAAGCTGTGGGCAGGCACTGTCACCATCCACCCGGACGCCAAGACCGGCGCCCATCACCACGGGCATCTGGAGAGCGTGATCTACGTGCTGAAGGGCAAGGCCAGGATGCGATGGGGCGAGGCGCTCGAATTCGTGGCGGAGGCCGGACCGGGTGATTTCATCTACGTGCCGCCCTATGTCCCGCACCAGGAGATCAACGCCAGCCCCGACGAGGTGCTCGAATGCGTGCTGGTGCGCAGCGACGGCGAGGCGGTCGCGGTCAATCTCGACATCGAGCCGGTCGAAAAGCCCGAAACCGTGCTGTGGATCGATCCCACCCATCCGGCGCCGCCGGAGCGCTAGCGGCCTGAGCGGCTATCCGTCGCGCACCCTCCGGGGGCCTTGGCGCGTTGTCTGGCGAGATGCTGAACATGGCGACCACGTATAACGAGCCCCGGCTCGACCAACATCGAATCCTGGTGGTGGAGGATGAGAACCTCATCGCGCTCGACCTCGCGCATGCCCTGCGCCGGCTGGGGGCCGAGGTGATCGGCCCGGCCGCCAGCGTCAGCAAGGCGCGCGCGCTCATCTCCGACTCCAAGGGTCCGATCTCGATGGCCATCCTGGACATCAATCTGCATGGCGAGCTCGTGTTTCCGCTCGCCGAGGAGCTGCGGGCGCGCCAGGTGCCGTTCCTGTTCGCGAGCGGCTACGCGCAGCCCGTTCTGCCCGAGCGCTACGCCAATGTGCCGATCTGGGGCAAGCCGCTCGATTCGGAGGCCTTCGCCAAGGCTCTCGCCGCCCATCTCGCCCGAAAGGCGCCGAGGCTCTCTTAAGGCGACGGGTTCGCACACGGTGGAGTTGTCAATTCCCACCATGCAGGACGCCTGATTGGATCGCGCCCTACGCAGTAAACCTGCTTGACGCTTTTTAACTTGACGCCGACGTCCCGTTTAGGCTGTTTGCGCCTTGGTGTGCTTTGCCACCGGGCCGGCGCGGGAGTCGGGGGGCTCTCCGCGTGGCGGCGTGGCGTCGAGGGGCGTCACGCCGCGCGGTCTATCCGGCGGCGGCCATCCTTTCGGGCGGGCCAGTCGACCCGCCCTCGCCGTCCCGGACGCAGTCGCCTCAGTCGAGGCGGAACTTCTCGAACTCGCGGTGCTCCGCCTGGATCTTGCGCACCGTGCCGGTGATCGAGCGGTACACGATGGTCTCCGTGTGGATGACCTCCTTGCCGAAGCGCACGCCCGAGAGCAGCTGCCCGTCGGTGACGCCGGTGGCCGAGACGATGACGTCGCCGGCCGCAAGGTCGATCATCTCGTATTTCCGCTTCGGATCCGCGACGCCCATGCCGCGGGCGCGCTCCACCTTCTCGGGCGTGTCCAGGATCAGGCGCCCCTGCATCTGCCCGCCGACGCAGCGCAGCGCCGCGGCGGCCAGCACGCCTTCCGGCGCTCCGCCGATGCCGAGATAAAGGTCGATCCCGGTCTCGTGCTGCATGGCGGTGAAGATGACGCCCGCGACGTCGCCGTCGGTGATCAGCCGGATCGAGGCGCCGGTCTTGCGCACCGCCGCGATCAGGTCCGCGTGGCGGGGGCGGTCCATGATCAGGACCGAGACCTCATGCGGCTTGACGCCCTTGGCCTTGGCCACCGCGGCGATGTTGTCGGCGGGGCTGGCGTCCAGGTCGACGACGCCCTGCGGATAGCCGGGCCCGATCGCGATCTTGTCCATGTAGACGTCCGGCGCATAGAGGAGCGACCCCGCCTGGGCCATGGCCATCACGGCGATCGCGCCCGGCATGTCCTTGGCGCAGAGCGTCGTGCCCTCGAGCGGGTCGACGGCGATGTCGACCTTGGGACCCTTGCCGTTGCCGACGCGCTCGCCGATGAACAGCATCGGAGCCTCGTCGCGCTCGCCCTCGCCGATCACGATGGTGCCGTCGATCGGGAGCTTGTTCAGCTCGCGCCGCATGGCGTCCACGGCGGCCTGGTCGGCCGCCTTCTCGTTGCCGTGGCCCCGCAGCCGCGCGGCCGAGACGGCGGCGCGCTCGGTGACGCGCACGAGCTCCATGGACAGGATGCGCTCGATCACGTCCTTGGGCTGAACATTGATGTCGTGGGTATGATCGATCACGGCCGTTTCCCCGATCTTTCTGGGTGTGGACAGGTTGCGCAGTCTCGCTGGCGTAAAGTCGGAGGCCGCCGGAGGGTTGCGCGGCTGAACGCGTTCAGGGCGAAGCGCCCGCAAGGGCGCCAGCCCATCATGCTCTATTCCCGCTCGATGCGGATCACCTGAGGCGGCTCGGCGATGTGCCCGTCCGCCATCATGGCCTCGATGGCGGCGCGGATCGCGGCCTCGGTGGTCGCATAGGTGATCAGCACGACCGGAACCGGCGCGCCGGAGCGGCCGTCGCCGGACGGGCGAGGTCCGGGCCGACGCTGCACGATGCTCTCCAGCGAGATCTGCCGCTCCGCCATGCGGGTGGCGATCGCGGCGGCGGCGCCGGGTCGGTCCAAAACGGAGAGGCGGATATAATAGCCGCCCTCGTGGCGCTGCATGGGCGCGCGCTCGGCCCGCTCCAGCCCGGCGACCGGCTGGGCGAAGGGCGACACCACGACGCCCCGGGCGACGTCGACGAGATCGGCCAGGATCGAGGAGGCGGTGGCGTCGCCCCCGGCGCCGGGACCCACCAGCGTGATCTCGCCGACCGGTTCGGCCAGCACGTTGACGGCGTTGGTGACCCCCATCACCTGCGCGATCGGCCAGGTCTTGGGCGTCATGGTCGGGTGGACGCGCTGCTCGATGCCCGTCTCGGTGCGCTGCGCCACGCCCAAAAGCTTGATGCGATAGCCGAGATCGTCGGCCATCTTGAGGTCCAGCGGCGTGATGGAGCTGATGCCCTCGATGTGGATGGCGTCCGCGTCGATCTGCGTCCCGAAGGCGAGGCTGGTGAGAATCGCGAGCTTGTGGGCGGTGTCGAAGCCGCCGACGTCGAAAGTGGGGTCCGCTTCGGCGTAGCCCAGGCGCTGCGCATCGGCCAGCACCTCCTCGAAGTCGAGCCCTTCCAGCTCCATCCGCGACAGGATGTAGTTGCAGGTGCCGTTCAGAATGCCGGAGATCCGGTGGACGACGTTGCCGGCCAGCGTCTCGCGCAGCGCCTTGACGATCGGGATGCCTCCGGCGACGGCGGCCTCGAAGCCGATGCTGACGCCTTTTTCCTCCGCAAGCCTCGCCAGCGCCGCCCCGTGATGGGCGAGCAGCGCCTTGTTGGCGGTGACGACCGGCCGTCCCGCCGCGAGGGCGGCCTCGACGACCGCCTTCGCGGGGCCGTCGGATCCGCCCATGAGCTCGATCACGCAATCCACGCCGGGAGCCTTGGCGAGCGCCACCGGATCGTCGAACCACTCGAACCGGGAGATGTCGACGCCGCGGTCGCGCGAGCGGTCGCGGGCCGAGACGGCCACGATGGCGACGGCCCTGCCGCAGCGCGCCTCCAGGGTCCGGGCGTGCGCGTCGAGCAGACGGACCACGGAGGCCCCCACGGTGCCGAGCCCGGCGATACCGACCCGTAGGGCCTCAACCATGACCTGATCCTGTCGAAAAGGCGCGCCCTATCAGCCGCGCGCCGCCAGCGGGACGACGTTGTGCAATGTTTTTTCCGCCGTTTCAAGAAAGCGGCGGACGTTGCGGGCGGCCTGCCGGATGCGCTGCTCGTTCTCCACCATGGCGATGCGCACATACTCGTCGCCGTGCTCGCCGAAGCCGATGCCGGGCGCCACGGCCACCGACGCCTTTTCGACGAGAAGCTTGGAGAACTCCAGGCTGCCCAGCTCGCGGAACGGCTCGGGGATGCGGACCCAGGCGAACATCGAGGCCTGCGGGGCGGGGAAGTCCCAGCCGGCCTTGGAGAAGCTGTCCACGAGCGCGTCGCGGCGCTTGCGGTAGGTCTCGCGCATCTCGCGGATGCAGTCGTCGGGCCCGTTCAGCGCGGCCGTGGCGGCGACCTGGATCGGCGTGAAGGCGCCGTAGTCCAGATAGCTCTTCACCCGCGCCAAAGCCGCGAGCAGGCGCTCGTTGCCGACGGCGAAGCCCATGCGCCATCCGGCCATGGAGAAGGTCTTGGACAGGGAGGTGAACTCGACCGTGACGTCGATCGCGCCCGGCACCTGCAGGACGGAGGGCGGCGGGTCCTTCTCGTCGAAATAGACCTCCGCATAAGCGAGGTCGGAAAGCAGGATCAGCTCGTGCTTCTTGGCGAAGGCGACGAGGTCCCGGTAGAAATCAAGCGAGGCCGTATAGGCGGTCGGGTTGGCCGGATAGCAGGTCACCAGGGCGATCGGCTTGGGGATCGAGTGGATGACGGAGCGCTCCAGCGCGCGGAACATCTCGGCCGTGGGTTCGGCCGGGACCGAGCGGATCACGCCGCCCGCCATGAGGAAGCCGAAGGCGTGGATCGGGTAGCTCGGATTGGGCACCAGCACCACGTCGCCCGGCGCCGTGATGGCCTGCGCCATGTTGGCGAAGCCTTCCTTGGAGCCCAGCGTCGCGATGACCTGGGTGTCCGGGTTCAGCTTCACGCCGAAGCGGCGCTCGTAATAGCCCGCCTGGGCGCGGCGCAGGCCGGCGATGCCCTTGGAGGCGGAATAGCGGTCCGTCCGCGGCTTGCCGGCGGTTTCGACCAGCTTGTCGATGACGTGCTTGGGAGCGGCCAGGTCCGGGTTGCCCATGCCGAGGTCGATGATGTCGGCGCCGGCGTTGCGTGCGGCGGCCTTGATCCGATTCACCTGCTCGAAGACGTAGGGCGGCAGTCGCTTGATGCGGTGAAAATCGGTCATGGTCTTCAGTTCCCGTTGTCGAGGCCCCCTGCCCGGCCCGTCCGGCGGGAGCGATCGTGAAAGCGCCCCCGCGCCGCCACGCAACGGCGCGCCAGAGCCGCCGCCCCCCATGCGCGAAGCAGCGCGCCTGTTTAACATCGACGGGCCGCGCTGGCACGCGTTCGTTGCGGAACCTTGACCAAAGACCGATGGCGGCGCCCGGCGAAGGCGCAAGGTTCGGGTTAAAGCGGAGCGCCGGGCGGCTTCGCCGCGGCCTTGTCCGCGCCGGCCGCCTTGGGCTTGGCCGGCGCGGGCGGCTTGCGGCCGCCCAGCCTGTCGTGGCGGACCCGGGTCGCCACCATCTCGGCCTCCAGCTCTTTCACCTTGGCCGGATCGCGCGGCTTCATCGCCCGCGCCGGCGGGACCACGCCGACCGGCATGTAGTCCATGGAGGGCGGGCGCGACTTCGCCACGAAGTCCGCCGGCGGCGGCACGGTGGTGGTGATGTTGAGCTTGTCCGTCACGCCCTTGACGCTGGGATTCTCGGACAGCGGCTGCGCCGAGCAGCCTGCCGCGCCCAGCCCGACCGCGGCCAGCAACGCCAGGCCCGCGCAAGTCCTGGCCCGCGCTCCGGGCCTGGCTCGTTTTCCGGTCTTGCGGACGCGCCAAAAATTCACGAATGCTGCTCCGTCATGCGGCGTTCAACGAAACGCCTATGAAGTTCGACGAATTTTTTGGCCCTGAAAGGCCGGTTAGATCGTTACTATGTCGACAACGAGAGCGCCCCGGCAAGGGCCGCCACGTGTCAGAGAGGATTGTACGCCCATGCCATCCGGCGAAGCTCACGAAAAAACCTCGCCGCCGCTGCCGGACGTCGAGGCCATGGCGGCCAATTCTGCCCGCCTGATGGAGGAACTCGGCAAAGCCACCGCCGCGGCGTTGAAGCCGGTCGAGGAGGGCCGCGTCAAGCCCGGCGTGAGCGACGAGGTGAGCGACATGGTCAAGACGCTGGGCCAGGTGGCCGAGCACTGGGCCATGGACCCGCAGCGCGTGATCATCGCCCAGACCTCCCTCACCAAGGGCTTCATGGACCTGTGGACCGGTTCGATGCGCCGCCTTCAGGGCGAGAACGTGCCGGCCGTCGCCGAGCCGGAGCCGTCGGACAAGCGCTTCCGCGACCCCGAATGGTCTGAAAATCCGGTCTTCGATTTCATCAAGCAGGCCTATCTGATCACGTCGCGCTGGGCCGAGGACCTCGTCAAGCAGGCCGAGGGCGTCGACCCGCACACCAAGCACAAGGCGGAGTTCTACGTCCGCCAGATCGCCAGCGCGCTCGCGCCGACGAACTTCGTGGCCACCAACCCGGAGCTGATTCGCGAGACGCTGAAGGAGAACGGCGAGAACCTCGTGCGCGGCATGAAGATGCTGGCGGAGGACATCGAGGCCGGCCGGGGCACGCTGAAGCTGCGCCAGACCACCTCGGGGACGTTCGCGGTGGGCCACAACATGGCCACCACGCCCGGCAAGGTCATCTTCCGCAACGACCTGATGGAGCTGATCCAGTACGCGCCCACCACCGAGACGGTGTACAAGCGGCCGCTGTTGATCGTGCCGCCGTGGATCAACAAGTTCTACATTCTCGACCTGAATCCCGACAAATCCTTCATCCGCTGGGCGGTCGCCCAGGGACTGACGGTGTTCACGATCTCCTGGGTGAACCCGGACGAGCGCCAGGCGCAAAAGAGCTTCGAGGACTACATGCGCGAGGGCGTGTTCGCCGCCCTCGACGCCATCGAGACGGCGACCGGCGAGAAGAAGGTCACCGCCATCGGCTATTGCGTCGGCGGCACGCTGCTCTCTGTGGCGCTGGCCCACATGGCCGCCCAGGGCGACGACCGGATCGAGAGCGCGACCCTGTTCACCACCCAGGTGGACTTCACCTATGCGGGCGATCTTTCGGTCTTCGTCGACGAGGAGCAGGTCCGCAACATCGAGGACAAGATGTATGCGCGCGGCTATCTGGAGGGCTCCAGCATGGCCAGCGCCTTCAACATGCTGCGTCCGAACGATCTGATCTGGCCCTATGTGGTCAATGTCTATCTGAAGGGGCAGTCGCCCTTCCCGTTCGACCTTCTGTACTGGAATTCCGATTCCACCAGAATGCCGGCCGCGAACCACTCCTTCTACCTGCGCAATTGCTACCTGGAGAACAAGCTCTCCGCCGGCAAGATGGAGGTGGGCGGGGTGCAGCTCGACCTGTCCAAGGTCAAGATCCCGATCTACAACCTGGCGGCCCGTGAGGACCACATCGCGCCGGCCAAGTCGGTGTTCCTGGGCTCGCAGTATTTCGGCGGCGAGGTCACTTATGTGCTGGCCGGCTCGGGCCACATCGCCGGCGTGGTGAACCCGGCCGACAAGCCGAAGTACCAGTACTGGACCGGCGGCAAGGTGCAGGGCGAGCTCGACGACTGGATCGCCAAGGCGACCGAGCACAAGGGCTCCTGGTGGCCGCACTGGGCGCAGTGGATCGCCGCGCAGGCCCCCGAGAAGGTCAAGGCCCGCATCATCCCCGGCGGCAAGAAGCTGAAGCCGCTCTGCGATGCGCCCGGCGAGTATGTGAAGGTCCGCGCCTGACGGCGCCGCGGAACTCGGGACCGCAGGTCCTCTGACCGCATCCACCAATAACCGCGAGCCTGAAGGCTCGCGGTCCAGGGCGCGCTGGCGGCTCGGCCGGCGCGTGCGCCGGCCCCCTCGCCGTCCGGGTCAGTATTTGCGCACGATCGGGGTCGTGACCGGGATGGTCTTGGCCACGTCGTCCCAGCGGTAGCGCAGGCCGACCGAGACGATGTCGACGCGCGCGTCGACCTTGCCGACCAGCGGGCCGGAGGCGGCCGAGTAGCTGGGGTTGCCGGGCGTCAGCGCGATGCGGGTGCTCTTGGGGAAGAGGTGCGCGTAGGAGACGTCGAAGGTCAGCTTGTCGTTGAAATTGTAGCTGGCGCCGATCGTCGTCCAGATGCGGTCGTTGTCGGGCAGGCGGATCGTGCGGGTGCGGTCCTCGATCGGCGAGACCTCGTAGCCGAGGCCGGCGCGCACGGTCCAGAGCGGGTTGATCTTGTACTCGCCGCCGACGGAGAAGAAGTAGCCGTCCTTGTAGTCCAGCGTCAGGGCCGGCAATCCGGGATAGAGGCGGCCGGTGGTCTGGTCGACGACGCGCGGATAGCCCACGCGGCTCCAGTTGGTCCATTCGGCGCCGAGCGACAGCGTGAACTGCTCGGTGATCTGCTGGCGCAGGCCGAAGGTGAGCATCTCCGGGAGCACGATGTTGAGCTTCACCGGGCGCGTCGGGAACGCCGCCGCTGCGCCGGCGAGGGCCGGGACGGCGTTGAACGGCGCCGGGATCTGCAGGCCGTTGACGGTGCCGTCGAGCTTCTCCTCCACGGCGGAGCGGAAGCCCACGCCGATCTCGGTGCCGGCGAACGGACGGACCGTGGCGCCCAGCGTGTAGCCGACGCCCCAGCCGTCGCCCTCGAGCCCGAAAGCCTGGCTCAGGCTCGGCGCCGCGGCGGTCTGGAAGAAGGACTTGTAGTTGGCCTTGAAGTACATGACCTGCAGGCCGGCGCCGACCGAGAGCCAGTCGTTCACCTTGTAGGCGACGTTCGGGTTCACGTTGAAGGACGTCACGCGGGTGGAATAGCCGTAGCTGCGGGCCGTGAAGCCGTAGTCCGGCTTGGTCGCCAGGCCGAAGGGCGCCCCGGTGGACAGGCCGATCCACAGGCGGTCATTCACCTGGTAGGAGCCGTGGCTCGCCGGAAGGACCGCGTCGAGAGCGAGGTCGCCGGTGTTCGAGCCGACGAAAACCGGCGTGGACCCGGGCTCGCCGCGGAACTTGGAGTAGGGCGAGATGCCGGCCAGGTTCCACTCGCTGCGCCAGCCCGGATTGTCGGTCATCGTCGCCGGGTTCCAGAACATGGACCCGAGATTGGCCGAGCCGGCCGCTACGCCCGCAAACGCCATGCCGAGCCCGACGGTGCTCTGCTCGCGCAGCGCGAAGGCGCCCGCCTGGGCGGAGCCCTGGGCGGCGAGGGTCAGCACCATGGCCGAAACGGCGGAGGCAAGGACGCTCTTCAGAGCAGTGTTCGACATGATCCGCGTTTCCCCAAGGCACGTTTTGCGGTTTGTTCATTGCGACCCAACCAAGTGTTCGCTTGGGCCGTTCTGAATCATTCATCGCAATATTCGCGTTTTCCCGCAATATCGCCTGAAACGGCGGGCTTGCACGGACAAGGCCTCATTTCCCGGCTCGTTTCGGCCCAAATCGGGCCGAAACGGTCGCCAGGATGGGGCGCCGAGGGTAGTTCACACTGAAACCATCCCAAAATCGCCGTTTTCGCCATGCCGCCCTCTTCTCGGATCCCCCCTCCGTGACGGCTCGCCAGCCTGAATGCCGCGTCACGTTGCCGTTCTGCAACATTCGACGAAGCCGCGCGGCAGAAGCGCGGCGGTTGCGCTTGCTCAGGCAGGCTCGCTCTTGCAAGGTCGCCGCCACGGCGTCACAAGCGCGCGGCAAGATCGCGCAAGATCAAGACGGAACATGAGGAAAAGCCCATGAAGCTCGTACGGTTCGGCCAACCCGGCGCCGAGAAGCCCGGCATCATCGACGCCGGCGGCGTCATCCGCGACGTGTCGGCCCATGTGGCGGACTGGGCTGGGGCCGCGCTCGATCCGCAGAGCCTCGCGCGGCTGAAGTCGGTGGACATGTCCAGCCTTCCGGCTGCGCCCGCCGGCGCCCGGCTGGGCTCCTGCGTCGCCCGCCCGGGCAACTTCATCGCGGTCGGGCTCAACTTCGCCGACCACGCCGCCGAAACCGGCTCGCCGATCCCCAAGGAGCCGATCCTGTTCAACAAGGCGCCCAATTGCGTGCAGGGCCCCGACGACGACGTCGTGATCCCGAAGGGCTCGACCAAGACCGACTGGGAGGTCGAGCTCGCCATCGTGATCGGCAAGACGGCGCTCTACGTGTCGGAGGAGGACGCGCTGTCCTACGTGGCCGGCTATTGCATCTGCAACGACGTCTCCGAGCGCGAATACCAGGCCGAGCGTTCGGGCCAGTGGATGAAGGGCAAGGGTTGCCCCACCTTCGGGCCGCTCGGACCGTGGCTGGTCACGCCCGACGAGATCGAGGACGTGCAGAACCTGAAGATGTGGCTGGAGATCGACGGCAAGCGCGTGCAGGACGGGTCGTCGAAGACCATGATCTTCGGCGTCAAGCACCTCGTCTCCTACATCTCGCAGTTCATGCAGATGGACCCGGGCGACGTCATCACCACCGGCACGCCCCCGGGCGTCGGGCTCGGCATGAAGCCCCAGCGCTTCCTCAAGGCCGGCGAGACCATGAAGGTCGGCATCGAGGGGCTGGGCGTCCAGACCCAGAAGGTCGTCGCCTATCAGGGCTGACGGCCGTCCGGACGCAGGCCCTCCGGGGCCTGCGTCGCGCTCGCTCAGGCCAGGCCGAGCATGAGCTTCAGGTTCTGCACGGCGGCGCCGCTGGCGCCCTTGCCGAGATTGTCAAGGCGCGCCACCAGCACGGCCTGCCCCCGGGCGGCGTTGCCAAAGACCCGCAGCTCCATACGGTCGGTGTCGTTCAGCGCCTGCGGCTCGAGCTTGCCGCCGCTCACCGACGGATCGCTCGCCGGGACGACCCTGACGAGCTCGGAGCCGGCGTAGCGCTCCGCCAGAATGGCTTCGAGGTCCTGCGGCTTGGGCGAGCCCTTCAGCGTGTCGAGATGCAGCGGCACGCTGACCAGCATGCCCTGCCGGAAATCGCCCACCGACGGCACGAAGATGGGCCTGCGGCTCAGGCCGGAATAGCGCTGCAGCTCCGCCAGATGCTTGTGCTCCAGGCCAAGGCCGTAGAGTTCGAAGGCCGGGGCCCGGCCGCCCTCATAGGCCTCGATCATCGACTTGCCGCCGCCCGAATAGCCGCTGACCGCATTCACGGTCACCGGGTAGTCCGCCGGCATCACGCCGGCGTCCACCAAAGGCCGGATCAGGGCCACGCCGCCGGTGGGGTAGCAGCCGGGGTTCGACACCTGCCTGGCCCCGCGGATCGCGTCGGCCTGCCCGGGCGCGAGCTCGGCGAAGCCGTAGACCCAGCCCTCGGCGACGCGGTGGGCCGTGGAGGCGTCCAGCACGCGCGGAGCGGCCGTTCCCAGCGCGGCCGCGAGCGCGGCGGATTCCTTAGCCGCGTCGTCCGGCAGGCAGAGCACCACGGCGTCCACCTGCGCCATCAGGTCCTGGCGGGCGCCCGGGTCCTTGCGCCGCGCCGGGTCGATGCTGCGCACCTCCACGCCGGGGACCCCGGCCAGCCGCTCGCGAATGCCGAGCCCCGTGGTGCCGGCCTCGCCGTCGATGAACACCGTCTTCGCAGTCGCAGAATCAGCCATGTCGATCTCGTTCCCTGCCCGGCGCCGCCGGTCCAACCGCCAAACAAAAAAGCCGCGCTCGATGGCGCGGCCGTGACGTCAGAAGCCGATACGGCTCATCGTCGCGCGCGCCGCGGAGCGGCCGCACGTCGCAGGGCGGAAAGGATGAGCGCCGTCGACATGCGTTTGAGATGGCGCAGGACGCGCCGTCTGTCAATGCGCAGGCGTTGAAGAGGGCCTTCCGCCCTGCCGCCTGCACCAACGCCCCTCATCCTGAGGAGTAGGCCTGCTCGGGCCTGCGTCTCGAAGGACGAGGGGGTCCAGAAGGCTGAACCCTCGTGCGCTCTGGAGCCCTCGTCCTTCGAGACGCATCGCCAAGGGGCGATGCTCCTCAGGATGAGGGGATGGTGGGTGGCGGGACCAGAGTGGTCCTGCCGCCTCTCCAACGTTAAAGCGTCTCGAGGAAGCGCGCCGCCTCGCCGGTCGCCGGGCCCACCAGCTCGCCCTCCCACATCACGCGGCGGCCGCGCACGACCGTGCCGACAGGCCAGCCGGTGACCTGGACGCCGTCATAGGGCGTCCAACGGCTCTTCGAGGCGATCCACGCATTGGCGATGGTCTCGCGGCGCTTCAGGTCCACGATGGTGAGGTCGGCGTCGTAGCCGGCCGCGATGCGGCCCTTGTTGGCCAGGCCGAAGATGCGGCACGGCCCCTCGCTGGTGAGGTCGACGAAACGCGCCAGCGAGAGCCGCCCGGCCGCCACATGGTCGAGCATGATCGGCACCAGCGTCTGCACCCCGGTCATGCCGGAGGGCGAGGCCGGATAGGGCTTGGCCTTCTCCTCCAGCGTGTGGGGCGCATGGTCGGAGCCGAGCACGTCCACGACGCCCTGCTCCACGCCCCACCAGATCCCGCTGCGCGCCTCCGCCCCGCGCACCGGCGGGTTCATCTGCACCAGCGTTCCCAGGCGCGCATAGGCCTCGTCGCCGTCGATGGTGAGGTGATGCGGCGTCGCCTCCACGCTGGCGACGTCCTTGTGACCGGCCAGGAAGCGCATCTCCTCGGCGGTGGAGATGTGGAGCACGTGGATGCGGGCGCCCGTCTCATGCGCGATGCGCACGAGGCGCTCGGTGCAGCGCATCGCCACCTCGGGCGAGCGCCAGACGGGGTGGGAGCGCGGGTCGCCCTCCACACGCAGGTCCTTGCGGGCCCGCAGCATCTCCTCGTCCTCGGAATGGAAGGCCGCGCGCCGGCGGGTCGCCCGCAGCACGGCGGCCACGCCGGCGTCGTCCTCGACAAGAAGCGAGCCGGTGGACGAGCCCATAAAGACCTTGATGCCGGCCGCGCCGGGCAGGCGCTCCAGTTCGGGGATGTCGCGCACATTCTCGTGCGTGCCGCCGACCCAGAAGGCGAAGTCGCAATGCATGCGGTGCGTGCCGCGCCGGATCTTGTCGGCCAGCGCCTCGGCGGTGGTGGTCTGCGGGTTGGTGTTCGGCATCTCGAACACGCAGGTGACGCCGCCCATCACGGCCGCTCGGGAGCCCGTCTCGAGATCCTCCTTGTGATCCAGGCCGGGCTCGCGGAAATGAACCTGGCTGTCGATGACGCCGGGCAGCACATGCAATCCCGTGCAGTCGACCCTCTCGCCCGCCGAGGCGCGGGAGAGGTCGCCCAGCTCCGCGATGCGGCCGTTGCGGACGCCGACGTCGCGCACGCCCGCCCCGTCCTGGTTCACCACCGCGCCGCCCGCATAGATCACGTCGAAGGTGTCGGCCATGGGAGGCTCCGCTGAAGCTTGGACGCAGGGATGGACTTGCTGCTTGATCCGCCAGAAGCTTCGCATACGTAAGGGCGGCGGAGGCTGCAAGCCAGACCGCGCCCGATCCTGTCGAGTTCCACCGGAGAGCGCCCATGTCCTCGGCCTTCCTGCACGACCGCGGCGTCGTCCGGATCACGGGGGAGGACGCGCGCGGCTTCCTCGACGGGCTGATCACCGTCGACATGGACAAGGTCGGCGTCGACCGCGCCCGCTTCGCAGCGCTGCTGACGCCGCAAGGCAAGATCCTGTGCGATTTCATCGTCACGGAGGCGGACGGCGAGCAGAGGGGCGGCGGCTTCCTGCTCGACTGCCCGAAGGCGCTGGCGGCCGACCTCACGCGGCGCCTCGCGATGTACAAGCTGCGCGCCAAGGTGACGATCGAGGATCTCTCCGACACGCTGGGCGTCGTCGCCTTCTGGGACGGCGAACGCGGCGGCGACGGCGAGGGCGTCGTCTACGCCGACCCGCGCCACCCCGCGATGGGCGATCGCCTCGCGCTCGACCGGACCCGGGCCGAGAACCTCGGGGTCGGGACGGCGGCGGCGTGGCGGGAGCACCGCATCCGGCTCGGCGTGCCGCAGGGCGGGCAGGATTTCGCCTATGGCGACGCCTTTCCGCACGAGGCCGACATGGACCAGTTAGGCGGCGTCGATTTCGACAAGGGCTGCTATGTGGGCCAGGAGGTGGTCTCGCGCACCCAGCATCGCGGAACCGCCCGCACCCGCATCGTGCCGGTCCGCTTCGACGGCGGCTTCGCGGCCGAGGAAGGCTCCGAGGTGATGGCCGGCGACAAGGCGGCGGGCCGCATCGGCTCCACGGCGCCAGGCGGAATCGGCCTGGCGCTGGTGCGGCTCGACCGGATCGCGGACGCGCTCGCGGCCGGGGCTCCGGTCACCGCCGGCGGGCTCCCCCTTCGTCTGGCGAAGCCCGACTTCGCCCGCTTCGACGTGCCGGGCGCGGCGTAGGCCGCGCAAACACCCTGCCCAGCGGACGAATCCTGCGCTAAGAACAGGCCATGAACGCCCATCTCATCGTCCATCCCGACGGCAAGACGCGCTGCTCCTGGCCCGGCGTCGACCCGCTCTATGTCGCCTATCACGACACCGACTGGGGCGTGCCGGAGTTCGACGACCGCGCCCTGTTCGAGAAGCTGATTCTCGACGGCTTCCAGGCCGGCCTCAGCTGGATCACGATCCTGCGCAAGCGCGACAATTTCCGCGCCGCCTTCGATGGATTCCGGCCCGAGGCGATCGTCCACTACGGCCCCGAGAAGATCGAGGCGCTGATGGCCGACCAGGGCATCATCCGCAATCGCTCCAAGATCGTCTCCACGGTGCGCAGCGCGCGCAGCTATCTCGACATCATGGAGAAGGGCTCCTTCTCGCAGTTCCTGTGGAAGCACCTGGACGGGCGCCCGCAGCAGAACAGCCCCCGCGACCGCGGCGACGTCCCGACCGAGACCGAGACGGCCCGGCGCATGTCCAAGGAGCTGAAGCAGGCCGGGTTCAACTTCGTCGGCCCCACCATCGTCTACGCCTTCATGCAGGCGGTCGGCATGGTCAACGACCACTATGTCGGCTGCTTCCGCCACGAGGAAGTGCGGGCGCTGGGAGCGCGGCTGTGAGCGTCGATGTCGCACTCACGCCGTCCCTCCTCCGTCATCCCCGGCCGGAGCGCCGAAGGCGCGGAGGGGAAGGGTATCCAGGGAACGCCCGGCATCGCTCTGGAACCCCTTCCCGGCGCTGCGCGCCGCCGGGACTGACGGCGCACGGATCGTCGAGCTCCGGAACGGAGCAACTCCATGCCGCCGCGTGACGCATCGCCACGCGCCTGGCAGCGCATGCTGTCGGGCCGCCGCCTCGACCTGCTGGACCCCTCCCCGCTGGACGTGGAGATCGAGGACATCGCCCACGGCCTCGCCCGGGTGGCGCGCTGGAACGGCCAGACCCGGGGACCGCACGTCTTCTCGGTGGCTCAGCATTCGCTGCTGGTGGAGGCCGTCGCCGGCGCGATCGACCCGGCTCTCGCGCCGGAGGCGCGCCTGATCGTGCTGCTGCACGATGCGCCGGAATATGTGATCGGCGACATCATCTCGCCCTTCAAGGCGGTGCTGGGCGACGGCTACAAGGGGATCGAGAATCGCCTGCTCTCGGCCATCCACCTGCGGTTCGGCCTGCCGCCCGCGGCGCCCAAGCCGCTCGCCGCGCTCGCCAAGACCGCCGACAAGGCCTCCGCCTATTGGGAGGCGACGCGGCTGGCGGGTTTCGCCGAAGCCGAGGCGGCGCGCTTCTTCGGCCGGCCGCCGGTCGAGCCTCCCGGCGTCGACGCGCTGATCGCGCCCTGGACGGCGGGCGAGGCCGAGGCCGCTTTCCTCGATCGTTTCCGGGCGCTGGACGGCGCGAGGAGAGGGAACGACGCGCCGCAGGTGGCGCCGGGACGAAACCGCCCTAATCTGGACGCCTGAGCCTCCGGACCACAGCCATGCCCGCCATCCACGTCACCCCGCTCTCCCGCCTGCACGAGACCGTGGACGCCTGCGCGGCCAGCCATGTCGTGACCCTGATCAACGCCACGACGGCGGTGGCCCGGCCGCCGGCGATCCTGGCGGAGCGACACCTCTTCATCGGAGTCAGCGACATCGTCGATCCGCTCGACGGCCACATCGTCCCGGCCGAGGAGCACGTCGCCAGGCTGCTCGACTTCGGCCGCGGCTGGGACCAGCGCAGCCCGATGGTGGTCCATTGCTGGGCCGGGATCAGCCGCTCGACGGCGGCGGCCTTCATCACGGTCTGCGCGCTGCGGCCCGAGCGGGACGAGGACGAGGTGGCGCAGGCGCTTCGCGAGGCGTCGCCCTCCGCCACCCCCAACAGCCGGCTCGTCGCCATCGCGGACGACATGCTGGGCCGTCAAGGGCGCATGAGGAGCGCCATCGCGGCGATCGGGCGCGGCGCGGACGCCTATGAGGGCGCGCCGTTCCGGCTGGCGCTGGACCGCCCCTGAATGGCGCTGGCCCGCCCCCCTTCGGAGCCCGCCATCGGGATCGGCCTCGCGGCGGCCGTGGTGGCCATCGACGGGCAGGCGCCGCAGATCCTGGTCGCGGGCGCGGAGCGGGGCGAATTGCCCGGCCTGCCCTCGGGCCGCTTCGAGCCGCAGTCGCATCGCACGCTGGAGATCGGACTGCGGGCCTTCGTGACCGAGCAGACCGGGCTTGGCCTCGGCTATGTCGAGCAACTCTACACCTTCGGCGACCGCGGGCGGATCGCGGAGCCGGACGAGGCGACCCATGTGGTCTCGATCGGCTATCTGGCGCTGACGCGGTTCGACGAGGAGCGGGCGGCGCTGCCGAAGGGCGCCCGGTTCCGGCCCTGGTACGCCTTCTTCCCGTGGGAGGACTGGCGCGACGGGCGCCCGGCGATCCTGTCGCAGATCCTGCCCGCCCTGTTCACATGGGCGGCGGACTCGGCGGCCGAGCGCGCCGAAGGGGACCGGCGTCCCCTCACCCGGCTCGAACGGCTGTCCTTCTCCTTCGGCGTCGGCCCGGACGCCCCGGACCAGATGCACTGGGACGAGGAGAAAGTGCTGGAGCGCTATGAACTGCTCTACGAGGCAGGGCTCCTCGTCGAGGCGCGACGGGACGGCCGGCCCGCCGCATTGGCGCGCGACAGCACGCCGGCGCTGGGCGAGCCCATGCGCTTCGACCACCGCCGCATCCTGGCCACCGCCATGGGCCGGCTGCGGGGCAAGCTGAAATACCGGCCCGTGGTGTTCGAGCTGCTTGCGCCCACCTTCACGCTCACGACCCTGCAGCGCACCGTGGAGGCCATCTCCGGCCGCCACGTCCACACCCAGAACTTCCGGCGCGTCGTGGAGGCCGCGGCGCTGGTGGAGACGACGGGCGAGACGGCCACCACGGGCGGCCGGCCGGCGGCGCTGTTCAGGTTCCGCCGCGACGTCATCCAGGAGCGTCCGGCGCCGGGCCTGAGGCTCGGCGCCAGGGGCTGAACGGCGCCTGCTGAACGCCGCCTGTCAGATCGGCAGCAGGGAGACGAAACCGATCGAGAGCAGCACTATGGCGGCGTAGAGGAGATCGACGGTCGCATCGAGCTTCATGATCAGCTCCCGCTCACGACTTGCGAACGGTCCGATCATACTCCCGTCGGGCGTCGGCGCGCGAGCCCGGCCGTTCAGGATATCGTGAGCCGGGCCGATCGCCCCGCTCAGCTCTTCTTCGGGTCGGGCCTGTCCGGATAGGCTCCCGACCGGCCGGTTTCGATCGGCTCCTGCGCGGGATCCGGGTCCGGCATGCCCTTGCCGGGCCGTTCGATGTCTCCGCCCTGGCCCAGCGCGCCATAGCCGGAGCCTTTCTTGACCTCGTATCCGGGCTGGTAGGCGTCCCGCGGCTCGTGCTCGGGCGGGCCGCCTCCCCCGAAATCCTCGCGAGCTCGGACATAGTCCGAACCATATCCGCCGAAGGCGTGGTTTTCGCCGCCGCCGGCGACATTGTCTTCCGACCGCACGCGGCCGTAGTCGCGGCCCTGGCCGGGATCCGGCTCGCGCCGCTTCTCCTCGTACCGGTGCCGCTCGGGGCTGGGTGCGCCGGATTTAGGGTCGGCCATTCGCGCCTCCTCTGGTGACGGCGCAGCCGGAGGCCGCGCCTGGCAGAGGTGAACGTGGCCTCCTGCGCCTCGTTCCCCAAGGCGCGGCGGCGCGCCCATCAGGAACATCGGACGCGCCGGCCCGTTGTCTCCGCGAAAGATCCGCCGGGCGCCCCGGCGTCGCCGAATGGAGCGCCCGGCCCGCCCGGGCGGTGAACCGCCATGGAAAACCTCCTCCCGCAGGCCGCCCTCCAGGGTCCCGCCTCCGACGACCTCGACCTCGCCTTTCCGCTGTTCGCCATGAAGATGGCGCTCGGCTTCACCCTTCTGGGCCTCACGATCACGCAGGCGATGGTCCACGCGGCGGCGGGCGAGGACGATCATCCGAAGGGCTGACCCCGGGGCGTCCGCGCCCCAGGCGCATGTTCCTATGGGCGGCGCAGCATCGGGCGACTAGACTGGCGCAGGGACCAGCCGGTCCCGCGGCGGATGACGTCCCGGTCGGGCGGCGAGCGCGCGTCAGGGTCATCCACCCCAGAGAGGGCGCCCCCGCATGACCCAGTTCTACAATCCCGACCTGCAATCCGCCGGAGGCGATCACGACGCCCCCCACCCGTCGATCGAAACCGTGATCGTGCCCCGGGCCAAGGATCTCGGGGGTTTCGAGGTACGGCGCGCGCTGCCCTCCGCGCAGCGCCAGATGATCGGCCCGTTCATCTTCTGGGACCAGATGGGACCGGCGGTGTTCAAAGCCGGGACCGGCATCGACGTGCGGCCCCATCCCCATATCGGCCTCGCCACCCTCACCTATCTGTTCGAGGGACAGATCCTGCACCGCGACAGCCTCGGCTCGATCCAGGCGATCGACCCCGGCGAGGTGAACTGGATGACGGCGGGACGCGGCATCGTCCATTCCGAGCGCACGGCCCCCGAGGTGCGCCTCAACGACGCCCCGCTCTTCGGAATCCAGTCCTGGATCGCGCTGCCGGAGCGGCACGAGGAGACCGATCCAGGCTTCGCGCATCATCTGGCCGGCGAATTGCCGAGCATCGAGGCCGAGGGCAAGCGCGTGCGGCTGGTGGCCGGCTCCATGTACGGCATGAGCGCTCCCGTGCGGACCTTCTCGGACATGGTCTACGCCGACGCCATCCTGGAGCCGGGAGCCAAGCTGCCGGTGCCGGCCGAGCATGTCGAGCGGGCCGTCTATGTGGCGCAGGGCGCCGTGGAGGTGGCGGGAGACCGCTTCGACGCCGGCCAGCTCCTGGTGCTGCGCACCGGCGACGCCATCACGCTCGTCGCCTCCACGGCCGCCCGGGTCCTGGTTCTCGGCGGCGAGCCGATGGACGGCCCGAGGCACATCTGGTGGAACTTCGTCTCCCGCTCCAAGGACCGCATCGAGCAGGCCAAGGCGGACTGGCGGGCCGGGCGCTTCGAAGCGGTGCCGGGCGAGAGCGAATTCATCCCCCTCCCAAGCTGAGGGGATGATCTGTCTTAAGGCGGACCGGCCGGCGATCGTCCACTCTCCGATAACCATGGAGGACGGATGCAGCGCGCCATCACCAGCGTGGAGGCTCTCGGGACCACCGCGGGGCCCGCTCCGGCCTCGCCCCCCGCCGTCGCGCGGCCGCAGCTTCCCGCCTCCCTGCTGGGCTTCGTCTGGCGGCTGAGCGCGAGGCACCAGATCGCGCTGTCCTGCCTGTCGGTGGTGGTGTTCCTGATGTCGGCCGCTCCGCTGGAGATCCAGCGGCGGATCGTCAACGACGCGTTCCGGGGCGGCCAGCTTCGCCCCATCCTGGCGCTCGCTTTGCTCTATCTCGCGGTGGCGGCGACCGAGGGCCTGATCAAGCTCGGCATGAACGTCTATCGCAGCTGGGTCAGCGAGAACGCCGTCAGGACGCTGCGTCTCGACGTGGAGGCGCTGCTGGTCGGCCTGCAGCCCGCCGCAACGGCGCCGGGGGCGCTCGGCGTCGAGACCTCGATGATGCTCAACGAGGTGGAGCCGATCGGCGGCTTCGTCGGCGTCTCGCTGTCCGAACCGCTGCTGCAGGGCGGGCTGCTCGTCACGGTGTTCGGCTACATGGCGCTGATCCAGCCCACCATGGCGCTGGTGGCCATGGCCGTGTTCCTGCCCCAGGCGGCGTTCGTGCCCATCATTCAGCGCGCCATCAACCGCAGGGTCGCGCAGCGCGTCACCGCGCTGCGCGCGGTCAGCACCGCGATGGTCACGGCCGGCGGACCGGCGCAGAATCCTGGCCCGGAAGCGCTCATCGACCAGATCTTCGCGCTCAACATGGGCATCTTCAAACTGAAGTTCTCGATGAACTTCCTGATGAACCTCCTGCATCACGCCGGCACAGCGGCGGTGCTGGCGGTGGGCGGGTGGTATGTGGTGCAGGGGACGACGGAGGTGGGCACCGTGGTGGCGTTCATCTCGGGGCTGAGCAAGGTCAACGACCCCTGGGGCGACATCGTCAACTGGTTCCGCGACCTCACCGCCACGGCGACCAAATACGCCCTCATCGCCCTGGCGGTGAACACGCTGGCGCAGGAGCCGCCGCGGGCGGGCGAGCCGGTGGAGGCCGTCGAGTAGCGCGCGCCCCGCCGTTCCGGGGCTTACGCCTCTGGAGGCTTACGCCTCTGGAGGCTTACGCCTCTGGAGGCTTGCGCCTCTGGAGGCTTGCGCCGCCCCGCCGCCTTTGCGACAAGCCGGCATGCTGCATCTGAACGAAATCACCTACCGGCTGGGCGCCCGGACGCTGTTCGACAAGGCCACCGTGGCCATCCCGGGCGGCGCGCGGGTCGGCTTCGTGGCCCGAAACGGCACGGGCAAGACGACCCTGTTCCGCATCATCCGCGGCGAGACCGCCCTGGAGAGCGGCTCCGTGATGATCGGCAAGGGGCTGAAGATCGGCTCCGTGGCCCAGGAGGCGCCGGGCGGGCCCGAAACGCTGACCGAGGTGGTGCTGGCCGCGGACGTGGAGCGCACGGCGCTCCTGGCCGAGGCGGAGACCGCGACGGATCCGCACCGGATCGCCGAGATCCAGACGCGCCTCGTCGACATCGGCGCGCATGCGGCCCCGGCGCGGGCCGCCTCGATCCTGCATGGGCTCGGCTTCGACGCCCAGGCGCAGGAGCGGCCCTGCTCCTCCTTCTCCGGCGGCTGGCGCATGCGCGTCGCGCTGGCGGCCGTGCTGTTCGCCGAGCCCGACCTGCTGCTGCTGGACGAGCCCACCAACTATCTCGACCTGGAGGGCACGCTCTGGCTGATGGACTATCTCGCCCGGTATCCCCACACCGTGCTGGTCATCAGCCATGACCGCGACCTCCTCAACCAGTCCGTCGACCAGATCCTGCATCTCGACCAGGCCAAGCTGACGCTCTATCGGGGCGGCTACGACCAGTTCGAGCGCCAGCGCCGCGAGAAGCAGTCGCTTCAGGTGAAGCTGGTCAAGAAGCAGGAGGAGGAGCGAAAGCACCTGCAGGCCTTCGTGGACCGGTTCAAGGCCAAGGCCTCCAAGGCCCGGCAGGCCCAGTCGCGCGTGAAGCGGCTGGAGAAAATGGAGCCGATCGCGGCGCTCATCGACCAGGACGTGCTGCCCTTCAACTTCCCCTCGCCCGAGCGGCCGCTCTCGCCGCCCATCGTGGCGATGGAGAACGCCGCCGTGGGCTATGGCGGGGCGCCGGTGCTGTCCCGGCTGTCGCTGAGCATCGCGGAGGACGACCGCATCGGCCTCCTGGGCTCCAACGGCAACGGCAAGTCCACCTTCGCCAAGCTGGTGGGCGGCCGGCTCGAGGCCATGTCCGGCGTCTTCCGGCGGTCGAGCAAGATGAAGGTGGCGTATTTCGCCCAGCATCAGCTCGACGAGCTGAACCTGGCCGCGACGCCCTACACGCATGTCGCCGAGCTGATGCCGGACGGTCCGGAATCGAAGGTCCGCGCCCGTTGCGCCCAGATGGGCTTCCCGGGCTCGAAGGCGGACACGCCGGTGTCGGCCCTCTCGGGCGGTGAGAAGGCGCGGCTGCTGATGGGGCTGGCGACCTTCGGCGGGCCGCATCTGCTGATCCTCGACGAGCCCACCAACCATCTCGACATCGATTCCCGCGCCGCCCTCATGGAGGCGATCAACGACTATCAGGGCGCGGTGATCCTGATCTCGCACGACCGCTTCCTGCTGGAGGCCTGCGCCGACCGGCTCTGGCTGGTGGCGAATGGCGGGGTGAAGCCGTTCGACGACGACCTCGACGCCTACCGCAAGCTGGTGCTGGGCGGCCCGGTCAGCCCCGACCGGATCGCCAAGGCCGAGGAGGCGCGGGCGTCGCAGGCGGACCTGCGCCGCGACGCGGCGAGCCGCCGAGGCTCGCTGACGCCGCTGCGCAAGAAGATCGACGCGGCGGACCTGCGCATGACCAAGCTCGCCGAGCTGCTGCGCCGGGTCGACGCCGTGCTGGGCGATCCCAACACCTTCCTGCGCGACCCCGCCAAGGCGGCGCAACTCTCCGCCCAGCGCGCCACGCTGCAGTCGCAGCTCCAGGCCGCCGAGGAGGAGTGGCTCGCCCTCTCCGCCGAGTACGAGGACGCGCTGGCCGGCTGAGCTGGTCGATGCCGTCGCCCCCGGCGGCGAGAAGCGCCGGGACGGTGATCCAGGAGGCTTGAGATCAGGCGCCTCCCGCCCGGCCATTCTGGATCCCCTTCCCGCGCCTCCGGCGCGCCGGGGATGACGGTGGGTGGTTTTGCGCAAACTGCCCCTCATCCTGAGGAGCATCGCCTTTGGGCGATGCGTCTCGAAGGACGAGGGGGGTCCAGGGGGCGCGGCCGTTGCAGCCTGCTGGAGCCCTCGTCCTTCGAGACGCCATGCTGCGCGTGGCTCCTCAGGATGAGGGGGTGGGGGGCTGAACCGTTGGGAAGCGCCGCAGCCGGCCCCCTCGCCCCGGAACGGGGAGAGGGTGGGGTGAGGGGCGGCGCCGCTTACTGGATTTCGGCCCCCCTCATCCGACCTGGCTGCGCTCGGGCGCCCTCGGGTCAGGCCCGAGGGCAGCGCCGTCAAGCGGCGACCGGTCTATTCCGCCGGCATGGGGCGTTCGGCTCCGTGCGCCTCGGGGCGGGGCTGGGCGGCGCGGGGGCGGCGGAACCAGCCGATCAGCGAGCCGACGCCGTTCGAGAGGCGGTCCATGTAGAGGTAGAGGACCGGCGTGATGAACAGCGTCAGGGCCTGCGACACCACGAGGCCGCCCACCACGGCGACGCCGAGCGGCTGGCGCAGCTCGGCGCCGGCGCCGGCGCCGAGCGCGATCGGCAAGGTCCCCATGATGGCCGCGAAGGTGGTCATCATGATGGGCCTGAAGCGCACCAGGCACGCCTCGTAGATCGCGTCGCGCGGGGCCTTGCCGTCGCGCTGCATGACGAGCGCCACGTCGATCATCATGATGGCGTTCTTCTTCACGATGCCGATGAGCATCAGGAGGCCGATCATCGCGATGACGCTGAGGTCCATGCCGAAGAGCTTCAGCGTCGCCAGCGCGCCCAGCGCGGCGGAGGGCAGGCCCGTCAGGATGGTGAGCGGGTGGACGAAGCTCTCATACAGGATGCCCAGCACGATATAGATCGTCACGATCGCGGCCGTGAGCAGGATGCCCTGGTTGGCCAGCGACTGCTGGAACGTCTTGGCCGTGCCGGCGAAGCTGGTCGAGATGGTGCCGGGAAGCCGCATCTCTCCCTTGAGGGCGTCGAGCCGCGTGATGGCGTCGCCCAGCGCCACGCCGTTGGGCAGGTTGAAGGAGAGCGTCACGGCGGTGAGCTGGCCGAGCTGGTTGACGGTGAGCGGTCCCGCCGTCTTCTCGACCCGCGAGAAGGCGCTGAGCGGCACCAGCGTGCCGTTGGAGGCGCGGATGCGCAGCACGTCGAGCCGGTCGGCCGACCACGCCACGGAGGGGTCGAACTCGATCAGCACGCTGTAGCTGTCGCCGGCGGTGTAGATCGTCGAGACCTGCCGCGTGCCGAAGCCCGAATAGAGCGTCGAACGGAGCTGGTCGGCCGTGATGCCCAGCGCGTTGGCCTTGTCGCGGTCGATGGAGAGCGTCGCCTGCAGGGCGTTGTTCTGCAGGTCGGTGCTGACGTCCGCGAAGGCGCGGTCGCGGCCCATGGCCTCCGCCATCTTCTGCGACCAGACGTAGAGCTCGTTCTGGTCGAGCCCCTGCATGACGAACTGGTACTGGCTCTTGGAGGCCCGGCCGCCGATGTTCAGGTTCTGCACGGGCACCATGTAGGTGGTGATGCCGGGCACGGCGGCGAGCTGACGGCGAAGCTCCGGCAGGATCACCGACAGCGGCGGACGCTGGCTCTGGTCCTTGAGCTCGATGAACATGCGGCCGGAATTCATGCCGCTGTTGGCGCCGCCGCCCGTGGTGGCGACGCCGGCGGTTGAGGCCACATGGGCCACGTAGGGCGACTTCTGGAAGACGTTCGCCACCTCCTTCTGCAGCGCCGACATGGCGTCGAAGGAGATGTCCTGACGGGCCTCGGTGGTGACGCTGAGCTGGCCGATGTCCTCCTGGGGGAAGAAGCCCTTCGGGATCGACATGAACAGCCAGACCGTGCCGCCCAGGGTGGCGAAGAAGACGAGCAGCATCGTGAACTGGTGGCGCAGGCTGAAGCGCAGGCCCCAGTCGTAGCCGGCCAGGAACTTGTCGAAGCCGCGCTCCAGCAGTCCGCCGAAGCCGGACCGGTCGTCGTGGCCCTTCTCCGGCACGCTGAGGAGCTTGGAGCAGAGCATCGGGGTCAGCGTCAGCGACACGAAGGCGGAGGCCGCGATGGAGGCCGTCACCACCACGGCGAACTCGTTGAAGATGCGCCCGATCACGCCGCCCATCAGCAGCACCGGCAGGAACACGGCGACCAGCGAGAGCGTGATGGAGATGATGGTGAGCCCGATCTCGCGGCTGCCCGCGAGGGCTGCCTCGACGGGGCCCTTCCCGTCCTCCTCCATGTGCCGGACGATGTTCTCCAGCATCACGATGGCGTCGTCGACGACGAGGCCCACGGCCAGCGTCAGGCCGAGCAGCGAGATGTTGTCGATGGAGAAGCCGAACAGATACATGGCCCCGAGCGTGGCCACGATCGAGATCGGCACCGCGAGCGACGGGATCAGGGTGGCCCAGACCCGGCGCAGGAAGACGAAGATGACCAGGATCACGAGGCCGATCGTCAGGCCCAGCGTGAACTTCACGTCCTCCACGGCGTGGCGGATCGAGATCGAGCGGTCGTTCAGCGTGTGCAGGGTGGTGTTGGGCGGCAGCTGGCTCTCGAAGGTGGGCAGCAGCGCCGTCACCCGGTCGACCACCTCCACGGTGTTGGCGTCCGGCTGGCGTTGCACGGCGAGCACGATGGAGCGCGTGCCGTCGTACCAGCTCGCCTGCTGGTAGTTCTCGACCGAGTCGATCACCGTGGCGACGTCGCCGAGGCGCACGGGGCGGCCGTTGCGGACCGCGATGATGATGTTGCGGAACTGGTCGGCGTTGGAGAGCTGCGTCTGCGCCTGGATGGTCAGGCGCTGCTGCGTGTTCTGGATGGTGCCGACGGGCGTGTTGGCGTTGGCGGCCGTGATGGCCTGCTGCAGCTCGTTGACGCCGATGCCGCGCGAGGCCAGCGCGTTGGGGTCGATCTGGACGCGGACGGCGTATTTCTGGCTGCCGTAGATCTGCACCTGGGCGACGCCGTCGATGGTCGACAGCGCCGGCGAGATCACCTGCTGGACGAAGGCGTCGAGCTTGGAGAGCGGGGTCGTGTCGCTCTTGATCGACATCAGCAGGATGGGGGCGTCGGCCGGGTTCACCTTGCGGTAGCTCGGCACGTCGGTCATCTCGGCCGGCAGCTGGCGCTGGGTGCGGGCGATGGCGGCCTGCACGTCGGCGGCGGCGGCGTCGATGCTGCGGTCGAGATTGAACTGGATCGCGATGGAGGTCTGGCCCTGCGAGCTCGACGAGGTGATCGTGTCGATGCCGGCGATCGTGGTGAACTGCTTGATCAGCGGCGTGGCCACCGAGGTCGCCATGGTGTCGGGGGACGCGCCGGGCAGGGACGCGGAGACGTTGACCACCGGGAACTCGGTCCGCGGCAGGGCCGCCACCGGCAGGAAGCCGTAGGCGAACAGGCCGCCGGCGACCATCGCCACCGACATGAGCGTGGTGGCGACCGGATGACGGATGCAGAATTCGGAGATGTTCACGGTCCAGGTCCCTCGGTCGGGGGTGGAGGGCTGCGCGTCAGGATCGGGAGGCGGGCCTTGCGGCCGCATCCTTGCCCGTCGCTTCGTCGGGCTGGGCGCGGCCGGGCTCGACCTGCGCGGCGCGGGCCGTGTCGCGCACCCGCGCGCCGTTGGCCAGCCGGAGCTGGCCGTCGATGACGACGCGCTCGCCGGCCTTGACGCCGTCCACGATGGCGGTGCGGTCGCCGTCGGCGGCCGCGACCGTCACCTTGCGCAGCTCGACGGTGCTGTCCGGCTTGACGACGAAGACATAGGGGCTGTCCTGCCCGACCTGCAGCGACACCGTCGGCAGCACGACCGTGTTGGGCCGCTTGCCGAGTTCGATCTCGACGTCGACATACTGGCCCGGCCACAGCGCCAGGTCCTCGTTGGCGAAGGTCGCCTTGGCGGTGATGGTGCCGGAGGCCATGTCGACGGCGCTGTCGATGAAGGTCAGCGGGCCGGAGGCGAGCGGGGTCTTGCCGCCGCTGGGATAGACCCGCACGGTGGGCGGAGCGCCCTTGGCCATCGCATCGCGGATGGCGGGGAGTTCGCGCTCGGGCATCGTGAAGGTGACGCGCACGGGCTTCACCTGCGTGATGGTGACGAGCCCCGCGCCGGAGCCGGTGGTGTTGTCGGCGGCGCGCACGAGGTTGCCGGGCGTCACCTGGATTACGCCGAGCCGCCCGTCGATGGGGGCGGCGATCTTCGTGTAGGACAGGCGCAGGCGGTCGCTCTCCAGATTGGCCTGGTCGGCCGCGATGACGGCTTCGGCCGCCTTGGCGTCGGCGATCGCCTGGTCGACCTGCTGCTGGGCGCCGGACTTGTTGGCGAGCAGCTCGCGCTTGCGCTGGAGATCCGCCTGGGCGCGCGTGGCGTTCGCCTCGTCGCGGGCGAGGTTGGCCTCGTCCCGGGCCACGGCGGCCCGCAGCTCCTTGTCGTCCAGCGTGAACAGCATGTCGCCGGCCTTGACGAACTGGCCGTCCTTGACGTGCTGGGTGACGAGCTGGCTGTCGACGCGCGACTTCACCACCACGGTGGCGTTCGGCTCGATGTTGCCGATCGAGCGCCGGCGGATGGGGAAGTCCTGCTGCTCGGCGGCGGCCGTGACGACGGCGGCCCCCGGCCCGCCCTGGCGTGCGTTGGCGGGAGCCGCCTTGGCCGCGCCCTCCCCGGCCGAGGCGTGCTGGCCGGCCTCGCCGGATCCGAACCGCTTGGCGTATTCGCTGCGCGCGAGGGCCACGACGTCGGGACGCCCGTAATAGCTCCACGCGCCGAAACCGGCGGCGGCGATCAGGACTGTCGTGACCAGGAAACTGCCTCGGCTCATGAAGGGACCACCGTTTCGTCCAGCAAAGAGGGTTCGGCGCCGACCACGGGCGCCTCGGGCGCGAGCCCGTTTTCGATAAGGTCGGCCAGCATGCGGGCCGCGCCCGCCTGCTGGCGTTCCGTGGTGTGCGCAGCGGTCATCCGCATCGCGCCCAGGAGCGCCACGGCGACCAGATCGGGCTCGAGCGGGCGGAATTCGCCCGTCGCGACGCCCCGCGCGATCAGGGACGCGATCGTCTTGCGGATCTGCTTGACGCGCCGGCGGATGACGGCGCGGCCGCGCTCGCCCAGACGCGCATCGGCGCCATCAAACGCGCGGATCGCCGCCGTGCAGCGGCCCAGCGACGCGATGACGCAGCGGATGACGGTGGCCAGGCCCTCGCGGGCGCTCGCCGCCTTGGCGGCGGCCTCCTCGGCCTCGGTCTCCAGGTCCCCGAGCGCCTTCTCGAGCCCTTCCAGGAACAACTCTTCCTTCGTGTGGAAGTAGCGATAGAGCGTCGGCTTGGCGACGCCGGCCGCGCGCGCGACGTCGTCCATCTGGACCGCCTCATAGGCGCTCTCGGAAAACAGCCGCAGGGCCGCGTCCACCATCCTGGCGCGTCTGAGAGTCGTCTGGGAAACTGAACCGGCGAGTTTCATGGCGCTGGGGATATGAACTCGCGAGTTTCCTTTTTCAACTTAATTTCCCGTAAGTCGCATGCATGTGATCGCAGCTTCGCGCGCCTGATTTGCGGCCGCCGGGCGGCTGCTCTGCGAGGGGCGCCGTGGCCGTGGGCGGCGATTGCCTGTACGCAGTGCGCCTTGCCTCTGGACTGAGCGACCATGACCGACGCTGCTGCCGATCTCGGGCGGGACCTGCGCGTGATGACCCTGGTGGGGGTGGCGCATTTCTCCAGCCACTTCTTTCAGCTGGTGCTGCCGCCCCTGTTCCCGCTGATCCGGACGGATCTGGGCGTGAGCTTCACCGAGCTCGGCGCCGTCATGGCGGTGTTCTTCGCCGCGTCCGGGGTTTGCCAGGTCCTGGCCGGCTTCATCGTCGACCGCATCGGCCCGCAGCTGGTGCTGCCGGCCGGCGTCGCGCTGTGCTCCGGAGCCATGGCGATGGCCGGCTTCACGCCCGGCTACTGGGGCCTGCTTCCCGCGGCGGCGCTGGCCGGGCTCGGCAACAGCGTCTTTCACCCCGCCGACTACGCCATCCTGACCGGCCGGATCGCGCGCCGCAGGATCGGACGGGCCTATAGCGTCCATACCGTGCTGGGCACCCTGGGCTGGGCGAGCGCGCCGCTGACGATGCTGGTCCTGGCCGAACGGTATGGCTGGCGCACGGCGCTGGTCCAGGTGGGCGTGGCGGGGCTCGCGCTCGCCGCCTTCATCGCGCTCCAGCACGGGCGGCTGAAGATCGAGCCGGCGGCGCATGGGTCCGGCGGCGGCAAGGCCGATTGGCGGCTGCTGACGGCCGGGCCGATCCTGGCCTGCCTCGTCTATTTCATCCTGCTCTCCATGGCGCAGATCGGCGCCCAGAACTTCATGCCGACCCTGCTGCCGCTGGTCCAGCGCACCACCCTCTCCTTCGCGGCGAGCGCGACGACGCTCTACCTGGTGTGCAGCGCGGTGGGATCCCTGGGCGGCGGCTATCTGGCGGACTGGACGCCCAATCACGAGCGCATCGTCGGCGCGGGGCTGTTCGCGGCGGGTGCGCTGACGGTGGCGTTCGGCTTCGCGCCGATGCCCGACGTCGTCCTGCTGGCCCTGATCGGCCTGTCGGGCTTCCTCACCGGCGCCACCATCCCGTCGCGCGACATGCTGGTGCGCAGCGCCACGCCGCCGGGCGCGACCGGCAAGGTGTTCGGTTTCGTCTATTCGGGGCTGGACATCGGGGCCACCGTCGCCCCGCTGGCGATCGGCGCCTTCATCGACCATGGCGCGCCGCGGGCCGCCTTCGGCTTCATCGCCGCGGCGCTGCTGGCGACCGTGCTCAGCGCCCTCTTCGTCAAGCGGCAGGTGCGGGCCGAGGCGGCGCGCTGAGCCGAGAGCGCCCAAGAAAAACCCCCGGCGAGGCCGGGGGCAGTTGATCGCACGCTCGGGAGGGAGGGCGTGAGTGGAAGGGCAACGTGCGTTCCGCCGGACCGTTTCGGGCGGCGGAGCGGAAAGTCGGCCGCCCCGCTCCTGCGCGCGTTAACGGACCGCGTTCCGCCGAGAAGGCCTCAGGCCGACAGGAGTTGGAAGGTCTCGGCGTTCGGGCAGTAGTCGCGCGACGTCACGGCCGCGGTTCCCTCCGCCAGGTCGTGCGCGCAGCGCTTCTTCTCGCCGCAGCGGGCGCAGGCCACCGCCATGTCGCGGATCTGGTCGGGGTTGCGGCTGCGCGCCTGGTCGAGGTCGAGGCCCCGCGCCTGGGCCATGCGGCGCATCAGCGACGCGCCCTTGTCGCCGTCCTCGGAGAGGTCGCGCAGGTCGGCGTCCGACAGCGAGAGGTCGCGGGCGATGCGCCCGAACTCGGCCGCCGACAGGCCCGCGAGTTCGTCCCGCTCGCGCCGCTCGCGCCACCACGCATAGGCGCGGCCCAGCAGGTCGTCGCTGACGTCGCTCGTCGGAAACTGGTCGTTGAATGCGGACATGGCGGGGTCCTCCCATCCCTGAATGCATCCATGCTGGGCTGGCGAACGACGCTGCGCCTTGAGGCAGGTCAAGGGTCGGGAAGAAACAAAGAAAAAGGCGGGGCCTGCCGGATGGCAAGCGCCCGCCAAAGGAACTTGGGGCTTCGCATGTCCTCAGGGAGAGGACAGTCCTTGAGGCTGGCAAGGACGTGACCCCAAGCTAGACCGTTCCGCATCCGCGTCCCACTGGCCTGACAAGCTAGACCGATGGGACTAGACCTTGCGCCTTCGCGGCCCTTCGCCGGCGCGGGCGCGACGGCGCGGCCTTCGCGCCGGGCGGCGGCGCGGGAAGGCGCTGGCGCATCCCGAAGATCTCGGCCCAGGGGTCGGCGCCGAGACGGCTCATCCGCTCCGGGACGGTCCGAATCGTGAAGGCGGCGGGATCGAGCGACGGCGTGACTTCGGACCAGTCCAGCGGCGTGGAGACCGGGGCGCCGGGCCGGGCCCGGGACGAGTAGGGCGCGACGGCCGTCGATGTGGGATCGTTGCGCAGATAGTCGATGAAGATGCGGCCCTTGCGCTCGGCGATCGAGATCTTGGTCAGGAACCGCTCCGGCGCGGCGGCGGCGACCTCCTCCGAGAAGCGCCGGGCGAAGCTCTTCACCTCGGGCCAGTCGTGGCGCCGGGCGAGCGGGACGACGACGTGCAGGCCCTTGCCGCCGGTGGTCTTGGCGAAGCTCAGCAGGCCGATGGCGGCCAGCCGGTCGCGCAGCTCCAGCGCGGCGGCCACGACGGCGGCGAAGGGCGTGCCCTCCCCCGGGTCGAGGTCCAGCACCATGCGGTCGGGCCGATCCGGCCGGTCCTTGCAGGCGCCCCAGCTGTGCAGCTCCAGCACGCCCATCTGGACGATCGCGATCAGTCCGCGCAGGTCCTTCAGAAACAGATAGGGCTCCTCGAAGCCCGGGATGAGCACCTCGCCCAGTTCGGGCGGAACGCCGGAGCCGGCGTGGCGCTGGTAGAAGCACTTCTTCTGGCGTCCGGCCGGGCAGCGCACCAGCGTGATCGGCCGGTTGCGGATGTGGGGCAGCATGAACCCGGCGACCGCCTCGTAATAGTCCGCCAGCTCCCGCTTGGTGATGCCCTGCTCCGGATAGAGCACCTTGTCGGGGCTGGTGACGCGCACGCCCGCGATCTCGACGGCGTCCTTCTCCGGCTTGGCGGCAGAGCGCCTGGCCCCGGAGTCTGCGGCTGCGGATTTGGGTTGCGTGCTCGCGGCCATGTCAGCCCTCCCTGATCCGTTCGGCGATGCGGCCCGGCCGCGCCTCCTGCTGGAGCTGCTCCATCGTGCACTGGCGCGGCGCCTTGTCCGGACGCCAGCGCAGCAGCGCCGTGCCGTGGCGGAAGCGGCCGCCCGTGACGTGGTCGTAGCGGACCTCGACCACGAGCTCGAGGCGCAGCGGGCTCCATTCCGTCGAGCGCTCGGTGCTCCAGCGGCTCGGGCCGCCCGGCGCGTCGCCGGTGAATCCGGGGGGCTCGACGAGCGCCTCCAGGCGGGCGGTCAGCGCCGCGCGGTCCTTGTTGGCGATGGTGGACGTGTAGCCGACATGGTTCAACCTGCCCTCGTCGTCATACAGGCCGAGCAGGAGAGAGCCCACGTTGCGGGACTTCGATTCGTAGCGAAAGCCCCCCACCACGCAATCGGCGGTGCGCAGGCGCTTCACCTTGATCATCGCCCGTTCGCCCTCCTCGTAGGGACCTTGGCGGCGCTTGGCGATGACGCCGTCCAGCGCCCCTCCGACGGTCTCCAGCCAGGCGGCCGCCTCGCCATGGTCGTCCGTGTAGGGCGACAGGCGCAGCACGGCCGCTTCGCCGCAGGCGGCGTAGAGCCGCTCGAGGGCCTCGCGGCGATGAGCCAGCGGAGCGGCGCGGAGATCCTCCTCCTGCGGGGTCGCCAGGCAATCGAAGGCGATGAGGAAGGCGGGCGTCTCGGCTGAAAGCTTGCGGATGCGGCTCTCCGCCGGATGCAGGCGCATCTGCAGGGCGTCGAAGGACAGGCTGTCGCCCAGCGCGATGGCGAGCTCGCCGTCCAGCACGAAGCGCTCGACCGGGAGCGCCTTCAGGCCGGCGACGACCTCGGGGAAGTAGCGCGTGAGGGGCTTCCCGGATTTGGCCCTGAGCTCCACGACGTCGCCCCAGCGGAAGGCCAGGCAGCGGAAGCCGTCCCATTTGGGTTCATAGCGCCAGTCCTCGCCCTCGGGCAGGCTCTCGGCGGACTTGGCCTCCATCGGCTGCGCGTCGAGCGGCACGGCCAAGGGCGAGGCGTCCTTCGGCGCCCCCGCCTCGACGGGCGGCTTGCGGCGGGCGGCCCCGCCGGTCTGGGTACGCATGACACGCCTCCTGGGCACGCGAACGCGAAAGCGTCGTCTCGCCCCACACAAGCGCCCGCGGGTCGGGTTCGTTCCGGACGCCGAATGGGAACGCCACGGTCACGCTGGCGTTGTGGTCCAGACCTCGCCGCCTGCGGGGCGTCCGGAGCCGTACATTTTGGACCAGACCGTCGAGACGTCCCCGCCCGCCTCCAAGCCGGCCGAAAGCACCATCCTGTTCACCAGTGAGGAAGGCGAAGCGCCGCGCGGCGACGCGCGGGCGTTCTGGCGCATGTCGTCGGGCTTCTGGCGCGGCGACAGCGCCCGGCAGGCCTGGATCCTGACCGCGGCCATCCTGGCCCTGATCGTGGTCAACATCGCCGTCCAGTACGGCATCAACATCTGGAACAAGTATTTCTTCGACGCTCTGGACGCCCGGGACGTGGCGCGGGTGGAATGGGCGGTCGCCCTCTTCGCCGCCCTCGCGGCGGCGGCGATCTGCGCGATGGTCGCCCAGGTCTTCTGCCGCCTGACGCTGCAGGCGCGCTGGCGTCGGTGGCTGACGGCCTATCTGGCCGGCCGCTGGCTGGAGGAGCGCCGGTTCTACCAGATGAACATCGCCGCGCCGGAGCTGGACGGCCCCGAGTTCCGCATGACGGACGACGTGCGCATCGCGACGGAGCCGATCGTCGACTTCGCCATCGGGCTGTCGAACGCGGTCCTGATGGCCATCGTGTTCGTCGGCGTGCTGTGGACGGCGGGCGGATCGATCGAGGTCTTCGGCTACACGATCCCGGGCTACTTCGTCGTCTGCGCGGCCTGCTACGGCCTGTTCACCTCCGGCCTGATGGTGTTCCTGGGACGGCCGCTGATCAAGCGCACCGAGCAGAAGAACGCCGCCGAGGCGCAGATCCGGTTCGAGCTGGTGCGGGTGCGCGAGAACGCCGAGAGCATCGCGCTGATCGGCGGCGAGCAGGACGAGGTCCGCTCGATCACCTCGACGCTGGACGAGGTCCTAGCCCGCTGGAAGAAGGTGGTGTCCCAGCAGGCGCTGATGACTTTCATCATCCACGGCAACACCATCCTCGCGCCGGTCGTGCCGCTGCTGCTGGGCGCGCCGAAATATCTGAGCGGGCAGATGTCGCTCGGCCAGCTGATGCAGATCGCGGCGGCCTTCGTGCAGGTGCAGCTCGCCTTCAACTGGCTGGTGGAGAACTATATCCGGCTCGCCGAATGGCGCGCGTCGGCCGGCCGCGTGGTCGCGCTGTGGCGCACCCTGCGCGAGCTGGGCGACCCCGCGGCCGAGAAGAGCCGCATCGAGATCGGCGAAAGCCCGGACGACAGCTTGCGCATCCAGGAGCTCTCCGTCGGCCAGCACAACGGCCGGGTCGTGATCAACGACGCCGAAGCGGCGTTCGCGCCCGGCGAGAAGGTGCTGATCAAGGGCGAATCCGGCACCGGCAAGTCGACCCTGATCCGCGCCATCGCGGGGCTCTGGCCCTGGGGATCGGGACGCGTGCTGTTCCCCAAGGGCGCGCATGTCATGTTCGTGCCGCAGAAGCCCTATGTCCCGAACGGCTCGCTGCGGCAGGCCCTGCTCTACCCCGAGACGACGGCCGACATCACCGACCAGGCCCTCGTCGACGCCCTGCACCGGTGCGGGCTGCGGCAGATCTCCGGCCGGCTCGACGAGGAGGAGCGCTGGGACAAGCTGCTCTCCGGCGGCGAGCAGCAGCGCCTCGCCTTCGCGCGGCTGCTCGTCCACAAGCCCGAGATCATCATCCTGGACGAGGCCACCTCGGCGCTGGACGAGGCCAGCCAGGACACGATGATGTCGCTCTTCCAGAGCGAGCTCTCGCACGCGACCCTGCTGAGCGTCGGCCATCGCCCCTCGCTGGCGGAGTTCCACGACCGCATCGTCGAGCTGAAGCGCAAGCCGAAGGGGGCCGAGATGAGCGATCCCCAGGGCGGCCAGAACCCGCGCAAGGCGCGCATCTTCGAGCGCATCCTGAAGCGGGGGCTCAGGCCGCGGCCGTCGACCGACCCCGGCGCCGAGGCGGAGAGCGTCTGACGCCGGAACTGGCCAGCGGACCGCCCGTTCTCCATGCTGCGCCGCGTCCATCGCCACGAGCCACGCCATGAAGCTCTTCGCATGCGCCATCTGCGGCCAGCCGCTGCATTTCGAGACGTCCCGCTGCGACAGCTGCGGGACGCCGCAGGGCTTCGATCCAAGCGAGATGGAGCTGGTTCCGGCCGAGCGGCCCGGGCGGGGCGAGATGCTGTGCGCCAACGCCGAGCCGGGCGGCTGCAACTGGCTGACCGAGCCGGGCGAGCCGTTCTGCCGGGCGTGCCGCTACAACCGGACGATCCCGGACCTGTCGCAGGGCGACAACACCCAGCTCTGGCGCAACATCGAGGTCGCCAAGCGCCGGACGTTCTACTCGCTGTTCCGCTTCGGGCTCAGGCCCGAGACGCGGCTGGAGGCGCCCGACGGCCTCGCCTTCGATTTCCTGGCCGACCCGCCTGACCCCTCCAGGCCGGTGATGACGGGCCATAGCGACGGGCTGATCACGGTCAACATCAAGGAGGCGGATGACGTCGAGCGGGAGCGTCGCCGGCGCGACCTTGGCGAAGCCTACCGGACGCTGCTCGGACATTTCCGGCATGAGATCGCCCACTACTTCTGGGGAGTCCTGACGCGCGACCAGGGCGCGCTGGAGCAGTTCCGCGAGGTGTTCGGCGACGAGCGGCCCGACTACGGCGAGGCGCTGGCGCGCTATTACCGGGACGGCCCCCCTGCGCGCTGGCAGGACCACTTCATCAGCGCCTATGCGAGCTCCCATCCCTGGGAGGACTTCGCCGAGACCTGGGCGCACTACTTCCACATGGTGGACACGCTGGAGACGGCCTGCTTCCTGAAGGTGTTCGGCGCCGCGCCCGACCCGGACAGCGAGAGCCCGGCCTCGCAGGACCCCTCGCCCATCGACTTCGACCCCTATTCCGAGCCGCGCTTCGAGCGGATGGTCCATAGCTGGATGCGGCTCGCCTTCTCGCTGAACCTGTTGAACCGCAGCATGGGCATGCCGGATCTCTACCCGTTCCAGCTGTCGCCGCCGGCGGTGTGCAAGCTCAGCTTCGTGCACGCCTGGATCCGCCAATCGGTGGGACGCGCCGGGCGGACGGACACCGCCATGGCGGCCCTGCGGGCGATGGCGGAAGGGCTAAGATCCGGGATGAGCTCTCCCGCCGAACCTGTTGTGAAATAATCCTATTTCGCGTCGTTGGATAGCATCGCCTCGAGGCGCTCGCGCGCGGTCTGGTGCGCCTTGCGCAGGTCATGCAGCCGGGCGCCGTCCGGGTCGGGCTTGTCCACGTCGCTGCCGCCGAACGAGTTCGCGATGGCGCGGGCGCGCAGATGTTCGCGAAACTCGGTCCAGGTGCGATCGGTCTCGGAGATCGCCCACTCCATGTCCTTGTCGAGCAGCTTGCCCACGTCGTCCTCCCTGGCTGTGACCCGTCAACGCGGAAAGGCCGCAAGCCGTTTCAATCGGCGAACGCGAGCGGGCGGGCGACCGCCTCCAGGGACTTGCGCTCGGCCGCGACGCCCCACATCCAGACCACCACGGCGGCCGCGATCATCAGGACCGAGCCGAACACGTAGCCGGCGAAGACGGCGTCGCGCGAGCCGCTCTGCACGAGATGGCCGAACACAGCCGGCCCCGCCACGCCGCCGATCCCCGTCCCCACCGCGTAGAACACCGCGATGGCGAGCGCCCGGATCTCGAGCGGGAAGGTCTCGCTCACCGTCAGATAGGCGGAGCTCGCCGCCGCCGAGGCGAAGAAGAACACCACCACCCAGCACATCGTCAGGGTGACGGCCGTGAGCAGGTTCTGCTGGAACAGATACCCGCTGATGGCGAGCAGGACGCCGGACGCCACATAGGTGAAGACGATCATGGGCCGGCGGCCGACGGTGTCGAAGAAGCGGCCCAGCAGCAATGGGCCGAGGAAGTTTCCGAGCGCGAAGGGCAGGATGTAGAGCCCGATATGGTCCGACGGGACGGCGTAGAAGTCGGTCAGCACCAGCGCGTAGGTGAAGAAGATGGCGTTGTAGAAGAACGCCTGCGCGGCCATCATGGCGAGCCCCACCATGGCCCGGCTCCGGTGCGCGTGGAAAATGGTGCGGAACACCTCGGAGAGCGGGGTGTGGCTGCGGGCGCGCAGGCGCGCCTTCGGGAACGGACCGGGGGCGAGGTCGTGGCCCTCCTCGCGGAAGCGCTCCTCGATCCCGGCCACCACGGCTTCCGCCTCGGCGGCGCGGCCATGAGTCATCAGCCATCGCGGCGATTCCGGGATCCACAGGCGCATGAACAGGATGACGAGGCCGAGCACCGCGCCGATGAAGAAGGCGACGCGCCAGCCCGTGTCGACGCCGAAGACGGCCGGGTCGAGCACCACGACGGAGCCGGCGGCGCCCAGCGCAGCCCCGATCCAGAAGCTGCCATTGATGCACAGGTCGCTCCAGCCGCGCACGCGCGCTGGCAGGAGTTCCTGGATCGTGGAGTTGATGGCCGTGTACTCGCCGCCGATGCCGGCCCCCGTCAGGAAGCGGAAGAAGCAGAAGCTCCACACGTCCCACGAGAAGGCGCTGGCCGCAGTGGCGATCAGGTAGAGGAAGAGCGTGATGAAGAACAGCTTCTTGCGGCCGAGCCGGTCCGTGAGCCAGCCGAAGAACAGCGCGCCCAGCACCGCGCCGGCCAGATAGGCGCTGCTGGCGAGGCCGATATCCGTGTTGGTGAGGTGAAGGGTCGGGCTCTCCTTCAGCGCGCCGGCGAGCGAGCCCGCCAGCGTCACCTCCAGCCCGTCCAGGATCCAGGTGACGCCGAGCGCGGCGATGACGAGCTTGTGGAAGCGTCCCCAGGGCAGCCGGTCCAGGCGCGAGGGGATGTCGGTCTCGACCACTTCGCCCGTGAGATGCGCGCCCTGCATGCCGGTTCTCTCCCTGTCAGGATCGAGAACGGCACAGGCGCGCAAGGGTTCATTGCGGGAGTGGGTGAGTCACTGCAGAGTCAGCCGGCGGCGCCGCCCTCACCCCAGCCCTCTCCCTTTGCCAGGGAGAGGGCGCGCGCATGCCTTCTACCGGCCCTTGGCCTTGCGCCATTCGGCGAAGTCGACCTTGCTCTGCTCGTCCGTGGGCGGATAGAGGCCCAGGATCGAGCGGCCCTCGTTCACCTTTTCGGTGACGAAGTCCTCGAAGGCCGTCATCTCGACGGCCTCGTCGGCGATCTCGTCGGCGATGTGGGCCGGGATCACGACCACGCCCTCGCGGTCGCCCACGATCACGTCGCCGGGCCAGACCGGGGCGTCGCCGCAGCCGATCGGCACGTTGATGTCGAGCGCCTGGTGGACCGTGAGGTTGGTCGGGGCCGCCGGCCGGTTGTGGTAGGTCGGGATGTCGAGCTCGGCGATCTCCGGGCTGTCGCGGAAGCCGCCGTCGGAGACGACGCCGGCGACGCCGCGCTTCATCAGGCGCGTGACGAGGATCGAGCCGGCCGACGCCGCGCGCGGGTCCTTGCGGCTGTCGATCACGAACACCGCGCCGGGCGGGCACTCCTCCACCGCCTTGCGCTGCGGGTGGGCGCGGTCCTGGAACACCGAGATCGGGTTCAGGTCCTCGCGCGCCGGGATGTAGCGCAGCGTATAGGCCTCGCCGACCATCGGCTTGACGTTCGGGTTCAACGGCCGGACGTCCTGGATGTACTGGTTGCGGAATCCGCGCTTGAACAGCGCGGTGCAGATCGTGGCGGTGCTGACGGTCTTCAGCTTTTCGCGGGTTTCGGGCTTCAGGCTCATGGCGGGCTCCACCGGTCAGAAAATGTCGGGCTCGGCGACGGGCGCGCCGAAGGTCGTCTCGAGGAAGTCGAAATCGCAGCCCTCATGGGCCTGCTTGATGTGCTTGGAGAACATCCAGCCATAGCCGCGATGGTAGCGCGGCTCCGGGGCCACCCAGGCCGCCTTGCGCCGGGCCATCTCCTCGTCGCTGATCTCGAGAGTGATCGTGCGGGCGTCGACGTCGACGGAGATCAGGTCCCCGGTGCGCACGAAGGCGAGCGGGCCGCCGACATAGCTCTCGGGCGAGACGTGGAGGATGCAGGCGCCGTAGCTGGTGCCGCTCATTCGGGCGTCCGACAGGCGCAGCATGTCGCGCACGCCCTGCTTCACGAGCTTCTTCGGGATCGGCAGCATGCCCCACTCGGGCATGCCGGGGCCGCCCTGCGGGCCCGCGTTGCGCAGGATCAGGATGTGGTCGGCCGTGACGTCGAGGTCGTCACGGTCGATGGCGTCCTTCATCTCCGGGTAGCTGTCGAACACCAGCGCCGGGCCGGTGTGCTTCAGGTACTGCGGCGCGCAGGCGCTCGGCTTGATGACGCAGCCGTCGGGCGCGATGTTGCCCTTCAGCACGGCCAGCGCGCCTTCCTGGTAGATGGCGGTCTCGACGGTGCGGATGACGTCGTCGTTGTAGACCTCCGCCCCGGCGATGTTCTCGCCCAGCGTCTTGCCGGTCACCGTCATGCAGTCGAGATGCAGGTGCTGCGTGATGCGGTTCATCAGCGCCGGCAGGCCGCCGGCGTAGAAGAAGTCCTCCATCAGGTAGGTGTCGCCGCTGGGGCGGACATTGGCGATCACCGGCACCTTGCGGCTCGCCTTCTCGAAGTCGTCGAGGCCGATGTCGCAGTCGGCGCGGCGCGCCTGGGCGATCAGGTGGATGATCGCGTTGGTGGAGCAGCCCATCGCCATCGCGACCGCGATGCCGTTCTCGAAGGCTTCGCGGGTCTGGATCTTCTTCGGGGTGAGGTCCTCCCACACCATCTCGACGATGCGCCGGCCGCAATCGGAGGCGAGGCGGATGTGGTTGGCGTCGGCCGCCGGGATCGAGGAGGCGTTGGGCAGCGTCATGCCGATGGCCTCGGCGATGGCCGTCATCGTGGAGGCGGTGCCCATGGTCATGCAGGTGCCGTAGCTGCGGGCGATGCCGCCCTCCATGGCCTCCCAGTCGGCGTCCGTGATCGTGCCGGCGCGGCGCTCGTCCCAATATTTCCAGGCGTCGGAGCCCGAGCCCAGGATCTTGCCCTTCCAGTTGCCGCGCAGCATCGGGCCGGCCGGCATGAAGATGGCCGGCACGCCGGCGCTGGTGGCGCCCAGCAGCAGGCCGGGCGTGGTCTTGTCGCAGCCGCCCATCAGCACGACGCCGTCGATGGGATGGGAGCGGATGAGCTCCTCGGCGTCCATCGCCAGCATGTTGCGATAGAGCATCGTCGTGGGCTTCACGGCGCTCTCGGAGAGCGACAGCGCCGGCAGCTCGACCGGAAAGCCGCCGGCCTGGAGCACGCCGCGCTTCACGTCTTCGACCCGCTGCTTGAAGTGCACGTGGCAGGGCTGCAGGTCCGACCAGGTGTTCAGGATGCCGATCACCGGCCGGCCGACCCAGTCCGCCGGCGCGTAGCCCATCTGCATCAGGCGCGAGCGGTGGCCGAAGGCGCGCAGGTTGTCGGGCGCGAACCAGCGCGCGCTGCGGAGCTGGTCGTAGGTCTTCCTGGCGGTGTCGGTCATGACGGGGCGTCCTGCTTGGCGGCGGTCTGCTGGGTGGCGGTCTGCTGGATGACGGTCTGCTTGGCGGCCTCGCGATGCGAGCCGTCGATGAGGCGGGCTGACCCGGATGGCGGCCCGTCCATCGAGCCCGGGAAAGATGGCGCGGGCGGGACGGCCGGTCCGTCCCGCATCGTCGTTTTCGATCTGGCGATCTGGATCGGCCCGCCGCGCCGTGCGAGACGGGTCTGGGCGTTCGGGCGTCCTGGCGTCCTGCGTCTCCCTGCTCGGTCCTTCGGAGAAGAGCCGCCGCAAGCGCCGCGGCTTGTTCCGGGACCGTTGCTATGGCACTAATGCATTAGTGGATCGGGCGCAAGCGCCATGCTAGGCTATCCGTCATGTCGGCTCTTCCTCCCGCGTCTTTGACCCTCCCCACTTTGCCGTCGGCGCGCCTGGAGCGCGGCCGCCAGGCGGCGCCGCAGGTTTTCGAGTGGCTGCGGGGGTCCATCATCGACCTGTCGCTGCCGCCCGGGACCGTGCTGTCGCGCGCGGATCTCGCCCAGCAATTCGGCGTCAGCTCGACCCCGGTGCGGGACGCGCTGATGCGGCTGCAGGAGGAGGGCCTGGTCGACGTCTTCCCCCAGCACGCGACCGTCGTGAGCCCGATCGATATCCGGGCGGTCAACCAGGCGCATTTCCTGCGCCGGTCGCTGGAGATCGAAACCGTCCGGACGGTGGCGCGCGCCCCGTCCGGCGACCTCGCCGAACGGCTCGGGCGCAGCGTCGCCCGCATGCAGGCCATGTTCGAGCTGCAGGACTTCGAGGGGTTCGCGAACGAGGACGAAGCCTTCCACCGGCAGCTCTTCGAGGCCGCCGGCGTGCCCGACCTGTGGCCGCTCGTGCGCAGCCGCAGCGGACATCTCGACCGGCTGCGGCGGCTCCATTTGCCGAGCCCGGGCAAGGGCGAGGCCATCCTGAAGGATCACGCCGCCGTCGTCGCGGCCATCGCGGCCGCCGATCCGGACGCGGCGGAGGCCTGCATGCGCCGGCATCTCGCCGGGACGGTCGCCAATCTCGACGACATCAGGACGCGCCACCCGGACTACCTGCGCTCCTGAGGCCGCTCACGCGGCGTCTCGCAATGCAACAAACTGTGATTCGCATGCACGCGAGGCGTGTGGTCCGATGAGGCCGTCACGCATGTTCAGACTCCTTTGCGAGACGAACTCCAGGTCGCCCTTCATGCCCCCGTCGGATCACCGCGGGGGCATTTTTTATGCGCGCCCGGCTTAAGAGGCGGACCTGCCGCCCCCGACCGGGGTGGAGTGAGGCTTGGCCCAGAACAGGCCGGCCTCGCCGGTGAGCGCCTCCACGAGATCGTCCAGCACCGCGATCAGCTCGCGCACCGCCCGCGCTCCCTCCGAGTGGATCGGGGCCTGCGTGAGCGCCTGCACGGCGGCGCGCCGGCACTCCTGCACGGCCCGCAGCAGGGCGTCTGAATCGGCTTGCGAGAAGCGGCGGCGGCGTGGCGTCATGCCGAGAACAAAAACGGAACATCGGTCTCCCGTCAACGCCTGCGCGAAGGCTGTCCCCATGTGATGACGCTTGATGGGCGCGCAATGCGGTTCAGCCGCCGAAGATGCTGGAGCAACGACCCTGTGCCTTGAAGCCCAATCAGAGACAGGTACGGACGCCGTTCTTGACGATTTCCTGCCACTCGGGACCTAGCGCCTGTCGAGCGTCGAGCCCCTGTTCGTAACCGGGATCGCCCTTGTTGAACATGATGACGTTCAGATTGCGATCATGGGAACCAGTCACAATGGTGGGGCCGGGCGTGTACGTCGTGGTTCCGCTGTAAGAACCGAATCCGCCGCCGTAGCTGAGTTGCCCCGTGGTGTTGAACTCACCCGGCAATTGCGACACTCGGACATTGTTCTGAGCGTATCCGCCTCCGATGATGTACCGCTCGTATCCGGCTTTGATCGTCTCGATCGCAGCAGCTTTCGCAGCAACCCGTGCTGCCCCTCTTGCGCCGCAGGCAGGAGCAGCGCCCGCATCAATCTGAAGCGTGTTTTGAGACGTTCGGGTCGCTTGGGCGGCTGCGCACCCGGCAAGCAAAGGGATCAAAGAAAACGTCAACCACCGTGTCGCCACCCGCCACCTCCAGACGTGCGACTACAGGCGAACACTTGATATATGTGTCAATACGGATCGCTGCTCATCGACCATGATAAGCCACAACAGATCGTCGGCTCCTGCACAAATCGAGCGGCAAGCTCGTCAATGGAGAACGGTGAGAGAGGCAAGCATGTGAGGCCCCGCTGGCGTCCCGGAAGGGATTCGAACCCCTGACCTACGGTTTAGGAAACCGTTGCTCTATCCTGCTGAGCTACCGGGACCTGCGGCGGCGCGCGGCGGACCGTTTAGCATGGAGCGCGCCTGCGCGCCACTGGGCGGCGCGGCCCGAGAGGCTCTCTTCGCAGGTGCGGAACGCCGCTCCGGGTTGGGCGTTCGTAACCAGGAGGTGCCACCCTTGACCACCGAATTGCGCGACCGCCCCGCCGCCGGGACACGGTATTACGTTCACTACCTCGAGCGCCTCGCCGGGGAGCCGCACTACTCGCGAGCCACGGCGCGCGACTTCGCCTCCGCCCAGGAAGCGAACGCCTATGCGACGACGCTGGCGGCCGAGTCGAAACCGCTCGTCACCACGAGCCCCGAGCCGCCGGACATGGACCAGGACCAGCACGACCAGTCCTGACGCATGGCGCGCGCGCCGGAATGGACGACGCGGGCGAAGATGGGCACTGTGGCGCGCCGCTCACGGCCGCAGCCAGCAGACGCATGTCCCGTCCGACCCCCGAACCTCCCCCTTTCAGGATCGACGCGCTCGCCGCGCCGTGCGGCGGCCTGATCGGACTCAGCGCCTGCCCGGGGCGCGACGCGGGGCGTGAACGCTCCCTGGCCCGGGACCTCGCGGACATCCGCCGCTGGGGCGCCGGGTCCGTGCTGACCTTGCTGGACGACGGCGAGCGGGACCGGCTCGGGGCCGCCGGCCTGCCCGCGGCGGCGGAGGCCCACGGCATGACATGGCGCAGCCTGCCGATCGCGGACATGCGGCCGCCCTCCCCTGCGGCGCTGGCCCGCTGGCGGGCGGTCGCGCCCGCGCTCGCGGCCGAGCTTCGCGCCGGGCGGCGCATCCTCATCCATTGCGCGGCGGGACTCGGGCGGACCGGGACCATGGCCGCCGCCCTGCTCGTGCATCTGGGCGTCGAGCCCGTCGAAGCCGTCGCGCAGGTCCGGGCGGCACGGCCGGGCGCCATCGAGACGCCGGAGCAGCTGCGTTTCGTCCTGGAGGACGCCGGCCGCTAGATCAGGCGGCCGCCTCGATGGAGCCGCCGAGGAACAGCGCGCCGATGCGCGGATCGGCGAGCACGGAGGCCGCCCTGTCCATGATGCGGGTCTGGCCCAGCTCCAGCACCACGCCGTAGTCGGAGATCTCGAGCGCCGACCGGGCGTTCTGCTCCACCATCAGCACCGAGACGCCCTTGGCGCGCAGGTCCTTCAGGATGTCGAAGGTTTCCTGCACCATCAGGGGCGACAGCCCGATGGAGGGCTCGTCGATGAGGACGAGCTTGGGGTCCAGCAGCAGGCCGCGCACGATCTCCACCAGCTTCTGCTCGCCGCCGGACATCGTGGAGGCCTGCTGGTTCGCCTTGCGGCGCAGCACCGGGAAGCGCTGCATGGCCTCCTCGATGCGCCCGTCGATGTCGACGCCCCGGGCGGCGGAGATGCCGCCCAGCTCCAGATTGTGGCGGACGCTGAGCTCGGGGAAGATGTTGCGGCCCTGGGGCACGTAGCAGACGCCGCGCTCCAGCAGCGCGCGGGGCGTCCAGTTCGTGACGTCGGTCCCGTCGAAGCGGACGGTGCCGGCGCGCGCCTTCAGCAGGCCGAACACGGTCTTGAACACCGTCGACTTGCCCGCCCCGTTCGGGCCGATCACGGTGGTGATCGTGGCGCGCGGGACCGAGAAGGTCGTCCCGTTCAGGATCGTCATCTGGCCGTAGCCGGCGACGACGCCGTCGAGTTCGAGGATGGGGTTGGGTGCGCCCGCCTGCTCCATGGACTGCTCCTCAATGCCCCAGATAGGCTTCGATGACGCGCGGGTTGGCGCGGATGTCGGCCGGCGAGCCCTCGGCGAGAAGCCGGCCCTCGGCCAGCACGATGACGCGCGTGCACAGGCTCATGACGAAATCCATGTTGTGCTCGATGACCACGAAGGTCGCGCCCTGCTCGGCGTTGATGGCGCGCAGGCGGTCCTTGAGGTTGGCCAGCATCGTGAGATTGACGCCGCCGGCCGGCTCGTCGAGCAGAACGAGGCGGGGACCGGCCATGAAGGCCATCGCGGCGTCGAGCAGCTTCTGCTGGCCGTAGCTAAGGCCGCCGGCGCGCTCCTCGGCGAGATGCTGCATCTTGAAGAACGCGATCATCCGGTCGGCGTCGCCGGTGAGGCCGGCGTCGCGCGGGCCGAACAGGCGCGACGCCATGGTGCCGCGGTGCTCCTGACCGGCCAGGATCAGGTTCTCGCGCACGGAGAGCTGCGGGAACACCTGGAGCAGCTGGAAGGTGCGGCTGACGCCGAGACGGTTGAGGTCCGACGGGCGCATGCCGGTCGTCTCGCGGCCGTCCAGGATCACCCGGCCCTCGTTCGGCGTGAGCTGGCCGAGGATGCAGTTGAACAGCGTGGACTTTCCGCAGCCATTGGGGCCGATGATGCCGAGGATCTCGCCCTCGCGCACCTCGAAGCTGACGCCGTCGACGGCCGCGATTCCGCCGAAGCTCTTCTTCAGGCCCTCGACCTGGAGGACCGTCTTGCGCGCAGCCAAGGCCTCGGCCGGCGGCGTCGGAGCGGCAGCGCCGGTGGAGAGCGGGGCCTGCATCACACGCCCTCCTTGCTGAAGGTGGCCGCGGCGGCGGCGCGGGCCGCGGAGGCGGCGCGGGTCTTGCGCTCGGCGATCCAGCGGTCGGCCACGCCGAGCAGCCCGGTCGGCGACCAGACCAGCAGCGCCATGACGAACAGCGCATAGACGATGAGGTAGAATTCGTTGATGCGCCGGAACGCCGCCGGCAGGTCCTGCCAGCCCATGAGGGCCTTGATCATGCCGGGCGCGCCCTGCAGCCATTCGGGCAGCAGCACGGCGATCAGCGCGCCCAGGAACGGGCCGAAGAAGAAGCCGGAGCCGCCCACGATCACCATCATGAGGATGTTCAGCGACAGCGTGAGCGTAAAAGGCGTGGGATCGATGAACTCCACCAGCGGCGCATAGAGCGCGCCGGCGACGCCGCCCAGCGTCGACCCGATCGCGAAGGCCATCAGGGTGTAGCGGCGGGTGTCGACGCCGAGCGACAGCGCCCGCACCGGGTTCTCGCGCAGCGCCACGAAGGCCCGCCCCCAGGGCGAGCGGACGAGCCACCACGTCATCGCGGTGACCAGCGCCAGCGATCCGAGGCAGAAGAAGTAGAAGGGCAGCGGCCGGTTCGTGGGCAGGCCGAACACCGAGGGGCGCGGGATGCCGATGATGCCGTAGATGCCCTTGGTCAGCCATTCCTCGTTGCGGAACGTCAGGAAGGCCAGGGTCGAGAAGGCCAGCGTCACGAAGGCCAGATAGTGGTGCTGCACCCGCAGCGCCGGATAGCCGAGCAGCCAGCCAATGGCGAAGCAGACCACGATCGCCACCGCCAGCGCGCCCAGGAAGGGCCAGCCCTGGGTGGTGAGGATCGCGACCGCATAGGCGCCGATGCCCACGAAGGCGCCCTGCGCCAGCGACACCTGCCCGGCGTAGCCGAGCGTGAGGTTGAGCCCGATGGCGGCGATCGACATCACCGCCCAGAGGCTGAGGATGTAGAGGCCGTAGCGGGCCAGGTAGAGCGGCATGACGAGCAGGACGAGGATCGCGACCAGGATCGCGGCCGCCGCCAGCAAGGTGCGGGTGCGGGTCATACGGTGCGCTCCTCTGCGCGGCCGAACAGGCCCTGCGGACGGAACAGGATCACGGCGATGAGCAGGAAGAGCGGCACCGCCCCGCGATACTGGGTCGACACATAGGCGGCCGCCAGGTTGTCGACCACGCCGAGGAGGAGGCCGCCCGCGATGGCGCCGCGGATCTGGTTGAAACCGCCCACGATGGCGGCGATGAAGGCCGCGAGGCCCAGCGTGTCGCCGCTCGAGAACTTGGCGAGGTAGATCGGGCTGACCAGCGCCGAAGCCAGCGTGACGAGGCCGGCGTTGATCAGGAAGGTGAGCATGATCATGCGCTCGACCGGCACGCCCAGGATACGGGCGACGGTCGGGTTCTGGGCGGTCGCCTGCATCTGGCGCCCGAGGCGCGTGCCGGCGATGAACCACTGCAGGACCAGCACGGCCAGGACCGCGACGACGAGCACGCCGACGCTCTGCACGGACACCTGGACGCCGAGGACGTCCAGGTTGGATCCGGGCAGCAGCGAAGGGAAGGGTTGCGCCTCGGCGCTGTAGAACTCCTTGACGCTGTCCTTCAGGAAGATCGACAGCGCCATGGTGGCGATGGCCAGAGGCAGGACGCCATGCTTCAGCATGGGGTCGACCAGCAGGAGCTTGAAGGCGGCCCCCAAGGTCACGAGCGAGAGGACGAGGCCGACGAGAAGCGCCAGCCAGAACGGCAGGCCGGCGTTCATCACGGCCAGCATGAAGAAGGCCGGCAGCATCACGAACTCGCCCTGGGCGAAGTTGATCGTCTGCGACGTCTGCCAGAGCAGCGTGAAGCCGATCGCCACCAGCGCGTAGATCGCGCCCGTCGCCAGGCCGGCGATGACAAGGTTGATGAAGTTGACCATCGTCCGCTCTCCGGCGTGGCGTGCTGAACTCGATCGCGTCCCGCCCTCCCCCGCGGCGCGGGAGAGGGCTCTGAGGATCTCCTTCGGGCGGTTACCTGTTCAGCTTCGGAAGCACCTCTTTGATCACCTGCTTGCCGTTGACGACTTCGCCGAGGAAGCTCTGGCGGTCCAGGTCGCCGTTCTTGTCGATCGTGACCTCCATCAGGATGCCGGGCTCCTTGTCGGGCGTGATCGTCAGGCCGTGCAGGGTCTTGGGCAGCTCCTTGGCGTCGACCTTGCCCTGCTTCTCGGTGGCGGCCTTGATCATGTAGACGGCCAGGTAGCCCTTGATGCCGTTGTGGTCCGGCACGTAGTTGTACTTGTCCGAGAAGCGCTTGCGGAAGTCCTGGATGGCCGGCACCGGCGCGTCCGTGGTCAGGCCGACATGGCCCCTGACGCCGTTGGCGGCGTCGCCGGCGAGCTCGATCACCTTCTGGCCGAGCAGCGTGGTCTCGCCGATCAGCGGCGCGGAGACGTTCTGGCGGCGCAGCTCCTTGAGGGCGCGGGCGCTCTCCTCCTCGTTGAGATAGATGAAGACGACGTCCGGATTGGCGTTCTTCACCTTCACGGCGTCGGCGGCGAAGTCCGCCTGGCCGGCCTCGGTGGAGATGTCGGCCACGACCTTGACGCCGCGGGCGGCGAACTCCTTGGTGACCATGTCCCGGCCGCCCTTGCCGAAGTCGTTGTTCACCCACATGACCGCGGCCGTCTTCGCCTTCATGTCCTCGGCCATGTATTTGGCGATCTTCGGCATCGAGGACTGCTGGCCGAAGGAGGTGCGAAACAACGTGTCGATGCCGGCCTGGGTGAGCTCGGCGGCCTCGCCGCCCATCACCTGGGCGATGCCGGCCTGCTGGACGAGCGGCGCGGTCACCTTCACCGAGCCCGAATAGCCCGGCCCGAGCAGCGCGTAGGGGTTCTCGTCGAGCGCCTTCTGCACCTGGGCGCGCGCGTTGCCGGGGTTCGACTGGGTGTCGAGATGGGTGATCTCGATCTTGCGGCCGAGGACGCCCCCTTTCGCGTTGATCTCGGCGATCGCCAGATCGGCGCCGTTCTTGAAGTTGGTGCCGACCGTGGCGCCCGCTCCGGAGAGCTCGCCGACGGCGATCAGCTTGATGGGCGCGTTCTGGGCGCCGGCCTGCGCGATCAGGCCTCCGGCGAGCAGCACCCCGGCCAAGGCGCCGGTCCAGGACTTCAGCATCGTCTTCCTCCCACCCTTTGGACAGCCGGGATCTTGCGTCGCCGGCTCCGTGTCGTTTCCGTCCCGAGCGATGACCCAGCCGGGCGTCCGGCGCAATGGCTCACGCGCGAAATGATGTCGAAACCGGGCCGCGCGGCTCTCGGCGCCGCCAGCCTATCGTTCGCAATGCGAACTTACGTCCGCCTGACGAACCCAGTAATGGTGAATGCGGGGCTTTTGTCAATCTCCCACGCAGTGCGAAATCTAGGAGGTTTTGCGCTTGCGTCGGGACGCAGCGGTCTTTCCGCTCTCGCCCCTGGCAGGCCGTTCGGCGCCGACGCCGTCGCTCAGCCCGGTGATCTCCGCGCCCTTGAGGATGTGCTGGGCCAGCACCCTCGCCGCCGCGTCGGCGTCGCGGTTCAGCGCCGCATCGAGCAGCAGCCGGTGCTCCTGGGCCGATTGCGAGCGGGGGAACGGCTTCGTCTTCAGCGACAGCATGCGGTAGCGCTTGCTGTGGTCGTACATCGCCTTGTGGAACAGCCGCAGCCAGCGCGAGGGGCAGTTCGCGATCAGGGCTGCGTGGAATTCCTGGTTGTAGCGCTCCCAGGCGTCGCCATAGTCGTCCGGCGCCTCCTCGACCAGCGCCTCCACCTTCGAGAGTTTGTGGTAGGCGCCCACCACCTTGGCCTCCCAGTCCAGGTCCGCATTCGCGATCGACCGCCGCAAAGCGTGGCATTCGAGCAGCTGCCGCATCTCCGTGATGTCGCGCAGGTCCTCGGTCGAGACCGGCAGCACGGCGAAGCCGCGCTGGCCCTCTGCGACCACGAGGCCGTCGGCGGCGAGGCGCGAGAGCGTCTCGCGCAGGGTGTTCACGCTCGCGCCGTAGGATTTGCTCAGGCGCTCCAGACGGAGCTTGGAAGCGGGCTGAAGCGCGCCCAGGATGATGTCCTGGCGGATGCGCTCGTGCAGCGCCTCGGTGAGCGTGGAGGCGCTCGGCTCGGCCGCGCCGTGGTGGTCGTAGTCCATACCGTCTCCTGACGACGCCCGGCGCAGATCGTGGGTTGTCGCCCGTGGCGCCTTTTCGTATGAGATCATACGAGATCTCGGAGATTTTGCGATGTTCAAATGGTCGATCGCCACGGTGTGCATGGGCGGCACCCTCGAGGTCAAGCTCTCGGCCGCCGCCCGGGCCGGATTCCGCGCCGTCGAGATCTTCGAGAACGACCTGACCTTCTTCAACGGCAAGCCGAGCGACGTGCGCCGAATGGCCGACGATCTCGGACTCGCCATCGTGGCGCTGCAGCCGATGCGCGATTTCGAGGGCATGCCCGAGCCCGCCCGCAGCCGCAACATGGACCGCGCCCGGCGCAAGCTCGACCTCATGGAGGAACTCGGCGCGCCCCTGCTGTGCATCTGCTCCAACGTGTCGGAGGAGGCGCTGGACGACCGAGACGCCGCCGCCGCCGACCTCGCCGCCCTGGCGGACGAGGCCGCGCAGCGCGGCTGCCGCATCGGCTACGAGGCGCTCGCCTGGGGCCGGCGCGTGAAGGACTGGATGGACGCCTGGGACCTGGTGCGCCGCGCGGACCGGCCCAATTGCGGGCTGGTGCTGGACAGCTTCCACGCCTGCGTGCGCAAGAACCCGCTGGCCCCCATCGCCGAGATCCCGGGCGACCGGATCGCGCTCGTCCAGGTGGCGGACGCGCCCGGCCTGCTGATGGATCCGCTGTCGCTGAGCCGGCATCACCGCAGCTTCCCGGGCCAGGGCGACTTCGCCGTGGACGAGTTCATGCAGGCCGTCGGCAAGAGCGGGTACCGGGGCCCCGTCTCGCTGGAGATCTTCAACGACCAGTTCCGCGGCGCCTCGGCCAACGCCATGGCGCTCGACGGCATGCGCTCGCTCCAGACCATGGGCGAGCGGCTGAACGCGGCCCGCGCGGCGGCGGGAGAACGCCCGATCGCCGGAGTCGCAGCCCTGCCCCCGCCTCCCGAGGTCCGCGGCGTCGAGTTCGTGGAGTTCGCGGCGGGCGACAGCGACATGCGGCCGCTGGCCGACCTGCTGGCCGGGCTCGGCTTCAGCGCCGTCGGCCATCACCGCTCGAAGGAGGTCACGCTGTTTCGCCAGAACGGCGTCAATCTCGTGCTCAACCGCGAAAAGGAGGGCTTTTCGCACGCGTTCTCGCTCGTGCACGGCCCCTCGGTCTGCGCGGTCGCCCTTTCGGTCGACGACGTCGGGGCCGCGCTGGACCGGGCCGAGGCGCTCGGCGCGGCCACCTATTCGGGGCGGGTCGGGCCCGGCGAGGCCACCATCCCGGCGGTGCGCGGCGTGGAGGGGAGCCTGCTTTATGTCGTCAGGACCGGGCAGGACTTCTGGGCCCAGGACTTCGAGATCGAGACGGCCGCTCCGGCGACCGGCGGGCTGCGCCGCATCGACCATCTGTCGAACGTGGTGCGGCGCTCGGAATTCCTGACCTGGACGCTGTTCTACAAGAGCGTGCTCGGCTTCGTGGACGAGCCGCAGGTCGAGCTCGCCGACCCCTATGGGGCGTTCTACAGCCGCTCCGTGCGCTCGCCCGACGGAAGCGTCCGCATCCCGCTCAACATCGCCGATGGCGGCTCCACCATGGTATCGCGCTTCATCGAGGAGTTCGGCGGCGCGGGCGTGCAGCAGATCGCGTTCGAGACCGACGACCTCCTCGCCTTCGTGGAGGCGGCGCGCGGCCGGGGCGTCACCTTCCTGGACATCCCCGACAACTATTACGAGGATCTCGCGGCGCGCTTCGATCTCGACCCGGTGCTGCTGGACCGCATGCGCGCGCTGGGCGTGCTCTACGACCGCGCCGGCCAGGGCGAATTCTTCCACATCTACACGCAGACCTATCGCAACCGCTTCTTCTTCGAAGTGGTGGAGCGGCGCGGCTACGACCTCTTCGGCGCGGCGAACACGCCGATCCGCCTGGCCGCCCAGGCGATGGCCCAGGACCGCCAGCGCGACGCCGAGTTCACCGTCGACTGACCGATTCCGGTGCGCTCCAGCTCGCGCTGTCCGGCCTGTTGCAGTTTCGTCATCGACAGACTCCGGCGACTCACCTGTGATCGGTGAAATCGTCGGGGGCGACCATGCGGCTGACACACGAAGACATCGCGAAGAGACTGGCGTCCCTGCTGGACGTCGCGCTCGAGGAGATCCGCCGCATGCCCGAGGCGGGCGAGCGCGGCGACCGCGTCTCCACCCTGCTGCACGTCACCCGCGACGGGCTGAAGCGCCTGGCGGAGGACCTTCCGCCGCTGCGGGAGATCCCCGGCTACGCCCAGGCGGCGGCCGCGCGGCCCGGCCTGGACCCGAGCGCGCTCGGGGCGAACATCGTCCTCTTCCCGACCGCCCGTCGGCAGGCGACCGCCTGAGGGCCTCAGGGCCCCTGGATCGCGTCCCAGGTGACGGCGAGCTGCTCGGGCTTCAGGGTCCGGCCGACATTCGTCATCACATAGGGCTCGGCTCCGGCCGGCGGATCTTCGGTGGCGACCACGTGCAGCGCCTCGCGCAGCGAAGCGAACCGGCGCGCGTTCTCCCATTCCGCCCCGTCGGTGAGACCGTCTCCGGCCCGGCAGTAGCGCAGGCGCGCGGGCCCGTCGAGTTCTTCGTTGGTGACGTCCATGGCTCGATCCTCCGCGTGACCAACACCGTCTCGCGGCCCGGGTTCCGGGCGCGGGTCGGCGGCGCGGCGGGTCGGCCACGCTTTCGCCGCGACCGCCTGCGACGACCCGCGCCATGACATCAGGGCCCGGCACGATGACGACGAATCGCAGATCCCTCCTTCTCGGCGGGCTCGCCCTGCTGGGCCTGCCGGCCCGCGCGCGCGCCCAGGGCCAGAACCAGTGGACCAAGCTGAAGGGCGACGAGGGACAGCCCGTCGGCAACGCCCGGCTCCCGGTCGAGCTCGTCAGCCAGGTCGACGCGATGCCGGGCCGCATCCAGGTCGGGTCCAAGGCCCCCGACGTCGTGCTGGCGGAATTCTACGACTACAACTGCCCCTGGTGCCGCAAGGCCGCCCAGGACATCGGCGCGCTGGTGGAGAACGATCCCGACCTGCGGATCTCCCTGATCGGCAACCCCATCCTGTCGCCCGGCTCCAAGCAGGCCGCCGCCGTCGAGGCCGCGGTCCAGAACCTGTCTGGCGACGAGGCCGCGTTCCGTTTCCACGCCAGGATGTTCGCGGAGCCGGGACGGGCCGACCTCGCCAAGGCCGTGCGGATCGCCGCCGAGGCGACCGGCCGGCCGGCGGCGGATTTCGAGCGCGTGTCGGCCTCCCGGGAGGCGCAGGCGCAGGTCGCCGACCAGCTCCGGCTGGCGGCCAATCTGGGCTTCATCGCGACTCCGACCTTCGTGCTCGGCGGGCTCGGCGTGTTCGGCTATCCGGGCCCGCGCAGCACGGCCAAGATGATCACGGCCCTGCGGTCCTGCGGAGAGGTCGCCTGCCGGTGACCGGCCGGCGTCAGGTCGGCCAGGGCGTCGACCATGTCCGGATGGTGGTGAAGCTCTTCATGGCCTCGACCACGCCCTCCTTGTAGCCGAGCCCGGAATCCTTGACGCCGCCGAAGGGCGACATCTCGATGCGGTAGCCCGGGACTTCCCAGACATTCACCGTGCCGACCTCGAGCTCGTTCACGAAGCGGGCGACATAGTCCATGCGGTTCGTGCAGACGCCCGAGGACAGGCCATAGGCCGTCCCGTTCGCGATCCGGATCACCGAGTCGATGTCGTTCGGCGTGCGGATGATCGGGATCACCGGCCCGAACGTCTCCTCGCGCACCAGTTCGCAGTCCGGCGGCGCGCGGTCCACCACGGTGGGCGGAAACAGCGCGCCTCGCCGCGGCGGGCCGTAGAGGATCTCGGCGCCCCGGGCCGCCGCGTCCTGGACGCGCCGCTCGAACTGCCGCGCCGCGCCCTCATGGATGACGGTCCCGATGTCGGTGGCGGGATCCATCGGGTCGCCGAAGGTCAGCCTGCGGGCCTTTTCCAGCACCAGGGCGCTGAAATCGTCAGCCACGGCCTCGACGCACAGGATGCGCTTGACGGCGGTGCAGCGCTGGCCGGAGTTCTTCGTGGCGCCCTGAACGGCGAGCTCCGCCGCCTTGTCGAGGTCGGCGTCCTCCATGACGATCAGGGGATCGTTGCCGCCGAGCTCCAGCACGATGCGCCGGTAGCCCGCTTTCTCGGCGATGTGCTTTCCCACCCGCACCGAGCCCGTGAAGGTGATCAGGTCCGCATCCGGGTCGGCGATCATGCTGTCGCCCATGACGGCCGGGTTCCCGGTCACGACGGAGAGCATCTCGGGCGGCAGGCCTGCCTCGTAGAGCACGTCCGCCAGCGCCAGCGCGGTGAGCGGCGTCAGCTCCGTCGGCTTCAGCACCACCCGGTTGTTGGTCGCGATGGCGGGGGCGAGCTTGTGGCTCACCATGTTGAGCGGATGGTTGAAGGGCGTGATGGCGGAGATGACGCCCAGGAGCGGCATGCGCTGCGTGAAGATCTTGCGCTGCTTGCCTTGCGGGCTGATGTCGCAGGCGTAGCTCTCGCCGTCGTCCCTGATGCAGAGCTGCCCGGCGAAGGAGTAGACGTCGTAGGCCCGGCTCGCCTCGTAGAGGCTGTCCTTCCAGCACAGGCCGGTTTCGGCCGTGATCAGCCGGGCGAAGTCTTCCCGGCGCTCGCGCAGGATGTCGGCCGTGCGCAGCAGGATCTGCTGGCGCTCGTAGCGCGACAGCTTCGGCTTGAACGCCCGGGCCTTGGCGAAGGCCTCGCGGACATGCTCGGGCCGCGCGCTCGGGACCGTCCCGACGACCTCGTCCGTGTAGGGGTTGAGGACCTCGACCACATCGTCGGTCGCCACCGGCCGGCCGGCGATGCGCATGGCCTCGCGGCGAAACCCTTGCGCCTTCACGCGCGTCCCGGCGGCTTCACTGGACATGGTTCAGGGCCACGTCGAAGGCGTCGAAATTGCGCAAGATTCGCCCCGGCGGCAGCGTGACGCGTCGGTTGGAGATCATCGGCACCGCCTGCTCGGTGAGGCCGCCATGGGAGCGCAGCGGCTCGGTGAGCCCGCTGAGGTCGTGGCGGCCGCGGCTCGATCCCAGCACCTTGCGGCGCGAGGCGATGACGACGACGTCGCCGATCCGGTCGGCCGGCAGGTCGAAGCGGCGGCAGGCCTCCTCCGCGTCGATCGAAACCTCCACGCCGGGCAGCCCGGCGATCCGCGCCGCGACCGCGCGGGCGTCCCCCGCAGACTGCAGATAGATGGTCGCGAAGGATCCGAGCGCGCCATGGTGGACCACATAGGGGTCCGTGATCGGCAGGATGACGCGGGCCGCGCCCTGGCCCAGCCACTCGTCCAGCACGTCCTGCAGGTAGAGCACGTCGGGCTGCCCGTCCGGCAGGTGCTTGTCGTTCATGCCGTGGTCGGCCGTGAGCACCAGGGTGCAGCCCAGCGCGTCGAGCTCGCCCACATAGCGGTCCATCATGGCGTAGAAGGCGTTGGCCATGGGCGAGCCCGGGCCCGCCTTGTGCTGCACGTAGTCCGTGGTGGACAGGTACATGAGGTCCGGCCGCATGAGGCCGATCAGCTTGACGCCGGCGGCCATGACGAATTCCGACAGCTCGGCCGAGTAGACGTCCGGCAGCGGCATGCCGACCATCGCCAGCGCGTCGGCGACGCCGTGCTCGGCCCTGGTCGCCTTGTCGGCCTTCTCGGAGGAGAACGCCACGGCGGACCCGGCGGACATCGCGAGGCTGTGGCCCAGCATGGCGCGAAGCTTGTCCTTGGCGGTGACGACGGCCACCTTGGCCCCGGCGTCCTGAAAGGCCTTCATGATGGTGGGCGCGCGCAGGAACCGCACGTCGTTCATCATCACCTCCTCGCCCGTCGCGCGGTCGAAGAAGTAGTTGCCGGCGACGCCGTGCGTCGAGGGCGGGCGGCCGGTGATGATGGAGATGTTGTTGGGGTTGGTGAAGCTCGGGATCTGGGCCTGGGCCGTCAGGTTCGCGCCGGCGGCCATCATGCGGGAGAAATTCGGAGCGAGGCCGGCTCCGATCGCCGCCTCGATGTAACCGGGCTCGGACCCGTCGATGCAGACCACGACGGTGGGGCGGCTCGGGAAGGCGTATTCGCGCCCGTTCGCGGTGATCACGGCCGGCTTGCGGGGACCCATCAGGCGGCCCTCCTTGGCGACGCCGAGACGACGCCCAGTTCGGCCATGACGTCGCGAACGGCGTCGAGCGCCTGTCTCATATGGCTGGCCTCCAGCCGGCCGATGCAGCCGATGCGGAAGCTGTCGGCCACGGTGAGCTTGCCCGGATAGATGACGAAGCCGCGGTCCTTCAGCCTGTCGTAGAACTCCTGGAAGACGAATCGGGGATCGGCCGGCATGTGGAAGGTGACGATGATGGGCGCCTGCAGAGCGTCGGGCAGCAGGGTCTGGAAGCCGAGCGCGCGCATGCCCTGGACGAGGGTGCGGCGGTTCTCCTCGTAGCGGGCCAAGCGGCCGGGCTGGCCGCCCTCGGCCCAGAACTCGCGCAACGCCTGATGGAACGCGACGATGACGTGGATCGGCGGCGTGAAGCGGTACTGCCCCGTCTTCTCGAAATTCGCCCACTGGTCGTGCAGGTCGAGCGACAAGGTCGTCGCGGAGCCCTTGGCGGCGGCGAGATCGGCCGCGCGGGCGACCACGAAACCCAGCCCCGGCACGCCCTCGATGCATTTGTTGGACGAGGCCGCGATGGCGGTCGCATGCGCGGCCCGGGCGTCGAGCGGCAGCGCGCCGAAGGCGCTCATCGCATCCACCAGATAGGCCTTGCCATGGCGCCGCGCCACGGCGCCGATCTCCTCGACAGGGTTCAGGACGCCCGACGTGGTCTCGCAGTGCACGGCGAACACATGGGTGATCGACGGCGAGCGGGCCAGCAGCGCCTCGACCTCGGCGAGGTCCGGCGGGACGTCCTCGGGCGTTTCGTGGACCACGCTCCGGCGACGGGCGATGTCCAGGATGCGCCGCGCGCGGTGGCCATAGGCGCCGTTGACCAGCACCAGGCACTCGCCGTCCGGGGGCACGAACGTGGTCAGCATGGCTTCCACCGCAAAGGTGCCGGAGCCCTGCATGGGGACGGCGACATAGTCCCCCTCCCCGTTCACGATCCGCGGCAAAGCCTCGAGGACCTCGCGGTTGATCCGGACGAAGGCGGCGTCGCGCGATCCCCAGTCGTGCAGCATCGCCTCCTTGACGCTGCGGGACGTCGTCAGGGGTCCTGGCGTGAGCAGGAAGTCGTCCCCGGTTTCGGAAGCGGCGCGCGGCGCTGGCGCAGGCATCGGTCGTCCTCGGCGTTGATCGGCCCGAGCGTAGCCGACCGGACCATCGACGCCAGCCGCGTGTTTCGATAGTCTCCATAGACCCAGTCTATGGCTCCGGACGGCGATGAACCTCACCCAGCTGCGCGCCTTCCACCTCGTCGCCATGGCGGGGAGCTTCAGCCTGGCGGCGCGCGCCCATGGCCTCGCCCAGCCCACGCTGTCGGCGCAGGTGAAGGCGCTCGAGGGCGCCTTCGGGGTGAGCCTGTTCGACCGCAAGCGGCGCGGCGCGCAGCTGACGCCGCTCGGCCATTCGCTGCACCAGATCACCACGGCCCTGTTCCAGTGCGAGGAGCAGGCGCGCGACCTCCTGGCCGGCGCGCGGCGGGTCACGCGCGGCCATCTGCGCGTGTCGGCCGACAGCGCTCATCACGTCATGCCCGTGCTGGCGGCGATGCGGGAACGCCATCGCGGCCTCACCTTCCAGATGCGGATCGACAACTCCGCGACGGTGCTCTCGCAGGTGCTCGCCTTCGAGGCCGACGTCGCCGTGACGGCGTTGCCGACCTCCGACCCGCGCGTGACCGCGCAGCCGCTGCGGCTCGATCGCCTGGTCCTGTTCGTGCCGGCCGCCCATCCCTGGGCGGAGCGGGGCGTGGTGTCGTCGGCGCAGATCGACGGCTGCGACCTCGTCATCCGGGAGCGCGGCTCGATCACCCGCGAGGTGTTCGAGGCGAGGCTGGCCGCCGACGGCGTCAGGCCCGGCGCGCTGTTCGAGGTCCAGACCCGCGAGGCCGTGCGCGAGGCGGTCGGCGCCGGCTTCGGCGTGGGCGTCGTGTTCGAGAGCGAGTTCGGCGCGGACCCGCGCTTCCGGGCGCTGTCGCTGGAGGGACACGGGCTGGAGGTGGGCGAATATGTCGTCTGCCTCGCCGAGAGGCGAAAGCTGGCGCTGGTGTCGGCCTTCTTCGACGCCGCATCCGCCCTGGCGGCCCAGGAGGGTTGGCTCGCCGGGGCTAGGCCAGCCGGATCAGCGCCAGCCCCGTCATGATGAGGCAGGCGGACAGGATCCGCGCCGGACTGAGCGGCTCCTTCAGCCAGACCACGGCGATCACGCTGGCGAACAGGACGCTGGTCTCGCGCACCGCGGCCACGAGCGCGATCGGGGCGACCGTCATGGCCCAGATGGCGATCCAGTAGGCGCAGAGGCTCATGGCGCCGCCGAGCAGGCCCGGCCACCGGAATCGCCAGAGCGGGCGAAGGCCGGCGGGGCCGCGCATCCACAGCGCCACGGCGGTCAGGCCGACGCCGTCGAGGACGAACAGCGCGGCCGCATAGGCGTGAGGGTCGCCCGCCGCGCGGGCGCCCAGGCCGTCGGTGAGCGTGTAGAAGCTCACCGTCACGGCGGTCAGGCCCGCATAGGCCAGCGCCCGGGGGTCGACGGAGCGCCTGCGGCCGGCCAGCGCGAGCATGCCGATCCCGGATGCGAGCGTCGCGATCCCGGCCAGCGTCAAGGTCGGCAGCGCCTCGCGCAGCAGCGCCAGCGATCCGAGCGTGGTGATGAGCGGCGCCGAGCCTCGCGCGATGGGGTAGACGATGCCCATGTCGGCGCGCGCATAGGCGGCGGTCAGGAACATGTAGTAGCCGAGATGGATCGCCGCGGAGGCGATCAGCCACGGCCACGCGGCCGCGATCGGCCAGCCCGTGACGAGGACGGCCGCGCCGCCGAGCGCCGCGCCGGCGCCGTTGATCAGCACCATCGCCAGGAACGGCTCGATGCGGATCTTCAGCACGGCGTTCCAGCCCGCATGCAGGGCTGCGGCGGCGAGCACCGCCAGGAACACGGACAGGGTCATGAGGGATCGCCGCGAATCAGCGCAGGCTTGCGCTGCAGGCCGATCCTAGAAGCGCCGCCGCCCCTGCGGTACTGGGGCGGAGAGGCGGGCGCAAACGCCCGCCGTCCGGTCAGCGCCGCGCGCCGCCGCTAGTTGCGGGAGAGCGCGCGGGGTTCGGTGTGAGGGGTGATCGGCAGGACGTGCTCGACCTCCACGTCCGCATGGCGGTCCATGATCTCGGCCACGATGAAGCAGTCGTCCCGGTCCATTTCGACCATCGGGTAGAGCGCGAACGCCTCGAAGGTTTCCACGATCTCGGCGTCCCGACCGAATGTCAGCACGCAGTTCTCGCCGCGCATGAACCAGTCGGGTACGTTCGCGCCGGCCTCGAAGGTCCAGCGCTTTTCTGCGGGCATGCGCGACGTCTCAGACCGCAGCTGCGCTCGCCGTGACCGCCTTGGCGGCGGCCGCCGCCTCGGACGCGGCCTTGGTGCGCCACAGCTGGAAGCCGGACGATCCGATCGCGCTCTCGATGTCGCGGCGGGAGAAGTTGTGCGGCGGGTTCTGGCGGGTCTGCAGCACGCCGGTGATGCCCCAGGGACCGTACCGCTCCGGCAGCTTCGAGCCCTCCGCGTCGCCCGCGAAGGCGTTCAGACCGTCCTTGGCTTGGGACGTGAACATGAAGATGCGCATGGTCGGCTCCTTATGCTTTGACGTGTGCTCGCGGACGGCGTCCGCGACGGGGCGGGCCCTGCGGCCCGCGGGATCGGCGATCGCCTACCGGCGACGGAACGGAGGCCGGCGCGCGCCGCCCGGGCCTGCGGGACGCTCGTCCTTGTGACGGTAGATCAACCGTCCCTTGTCGAGATCGTAGGGGGACATCTCGACGGTGACGCGGTCGCCCGTGAGCGTCTTGATGCGGAACTTCTTCATCTTGCCGGCCGTGTAGGCGATCAGCTCATGGCCGCTCTCGAGCCTGACGCGGAAGCGGGCGTCGGGGAGGATCTCGGTGACCTGCCCTTCGAATTCCATCAGTTCTTCTTTGGCCATTGCTCCTCAGGGGTTCTGGCGCATCGGGAGCGCAGGGGCGCGGCGCGATGCTGGGCTTTCGGGAAACCTCAAAAGGAAAAAGCCGTTCCGCGTGGAACGGCTTCCTGTCGGGGCTGTGGCGCGCGGGCGAACCCGCGCGCGGACTCCGGCTGCTTACGCGGCCTGGAGGTTGCCAGCGGACTGCTTGCCGGTGCGGCGATCAGTCTCGAGCTCGTAGGAGATCTTCTGGCCCTCGACCAGGCCGCGCATGCCAGCGCGCTCGATGGCGGAGACGTGGACGAAAACGTCCTTTCCACCTTCGTCAGGCTGAATGAAGCCGTAGCCCTTTTGGTCGTTGTACCACTTCACGGTTCCGGTAGCCATTGGGGTAGTCCTTTCGGTGAACTGCAAACGCACGTGGAGATCCGGCCGCGAGAGCGCCCGTTCTCCGGTTCGTCGATGTTTGGAGAGATTGTCGCAGCGTGCGCCTGTGTTCAGGCGAAGCGGCCCAGTCGTCCGGCCAAATGTCGATGCCGTATAATTACCCCCTTATCGATGATTTTTCAACCTCGGCGTCGCTTTTTTCTCACACGCCTCGTCCGCCATGCCTCGGCTGCGCCGATCTCAACCGGTGAAATGGCGGATTTCGGCGCGAAACAGCCGGCCAGAACTGGAGTCAGTGGGCGCGAGAGGCGACTTCTGCACGCGGCTGGCGCGGCCGCTCCGCCGAAAAGGCCAGTTGCTCGATGGTGCCGAGGTCGATGAGGTGCACCCCGCCCTTCACCAGGCGCAGCAGCTTCTGCCTCTGCCAGACCTGGAGCTGCTTGTTGGTGCTCTCGCGCGAGAGCCCGATGAGCTGGCCGAGCTCGCGCTGGGTGATGGCGATGTAGCCGCCCGTCGGCGACAGGCGCAGCAGCGCCTTGGCGAGCCGGCTGGAGACGTCCAGGAAGGCGACGTCCTCGACCTGTTCGCTGGTGCTGCGCAGCCGCCGGCAGAGCAGGCTGATGATCCTCATCGCCGCGCCGGGGCGGTCCTCCACCAAGGGCAGGAAGTCGCGCCGCTCCACCACCAGCAGCTCGCTCGGCGCCATCGCGACGGCGTCGGCGGATCTCGGCGCGCCGTCGATGAGCGCGATCTCGCCGAAGACCTCGCCGGCCCGCATCAGGTTGAGCACGAGTTCGCGCCCGTCGGCCGCCGGGACGCCGATCTTGATCAGGCCCTCGACGACGATGAACAGGCTCTGGCCGGGATCGCCCTTCCGGAACAGGATCTCGCCCCGGTCGACCTGCACGGAGCGCACATAGGACGACAGCCGTTCCAGGTCGGCGGGTTCCAGGGCCGCGAAGAAAGGGTGGGTGTTCAGGAGACGCAGCCGCGTTTCCAGGCTCGGCTTCTTGGCGTCCCGCATCAAGGCCGCTCCGCAACTGAGAGGCGAGATCATCTCGCCTTTCATCGCAGGGTGCAACATGCCGGGACGCTCCGGCTAGGCCGAGGCGCTGACGCGGAGCCGTTCGGCCTGGCGAAAATGATCGGACAGGGAGCCTTGCAGGGTCACGACTTCGCAATTGGCCATCCATCGGCCCGTCAACCAACGGAAGAACGTGCCATGGCCGACGATCGCGATGGCGCGCTCCGGCCGCTCCTCCAGCCACTCGCCGAAATGCTCCACCCGATCGCGGAACACCGATTCGGGCTCGTAGGGCACGCCGCGCTCGTCGGCGTCCCCGTCATGCCACCAGGGATCGGCGAGGTGATCGAAGGACAGCGAGGGAAACTCCTGGATCAGGCGCGCCGGGCTGCGGCCGACGTCGCAGCTGCTCTCCAGCCTCTCGCGGTGCTTGCAGGTGACGAGGACCGGCACGTCGCGGTCCTTGAAGACGCCGAGCGCGGTCTGGAGCGCGCGCGTCAGCGGCGACGCGATGACCAGGTCCACGGCCACGCCCTCCATCCGGCGCCGCGCGTCCTCCACCTGGGAGAGGCCGAGCTCCGTGAGGGGCGCGTCGATATGGCCGGGGTCCACGCCGGTCAGCTCATAGGCCTGGTTGAAGGTCGACTGACCGTGTCGGATCAGGTGAAAGGTGCGGGTCATCGAAGTCCGGTGTCGGAGTGCGGCGTCTCGTCTGGCGCGTGGCTGTGTACCGCCGAAGCGCGACCATCACAATGCGCCCGGGCGGGACCCTGTTCCCCGCCGGCCGCTCGTCGGGCCGTCCACGCCTCTTCGCCGCGCCGGACTTGTGCGGGACGCCCCGGACGTGCAGCGTCCCGCCTTTGTGAGGAGAGGATTCGCATTGGCCGAAGATCCGGTCGACGTCCTGCATCGATGGTTCGGCCACAAGGCCTTCCGGGGCCGGCAGGAGGAGGTCGTGCGCCACGTCGTCGGCGGCGGGGACGCGGTGGTTCTGTTCCCGACCGGCGCCGGAAAGTCCATGTGCTACCAGGTGCCTGCGCTCTGCCGCGAGGGCGTGGGCGTCGTCGTCTCGCCGCTGATCGCCCTGATGCGCGACCAGGTGGAGGCGCTGCGCCAGGCCGGCGTCGCCGCCGCGGCGCTCAACTCGACGCTGACCAGCGCCGAATCCTACGCGGTCCGGCAGGACTACCTCTCCGGCAAGCTGAAGCTGCTTTACGTCACGCCCGAGCGGCTGGTCTCCGACGCGTTCCTCGATTTTCTGGGCCGCGGCAAGATCGCGCTGATCGCAATCGACGAGGCGCATTGCGTCAGCCAGTGGGGCCACGACTTCCGGCCCGAATACATGCAGCTCGCCGTGCTGGCGCAGCGCTTCCCGAACGTGCCCCGGATGGCGCTGACGGCTACGGCCGACCCCCAGACCCGCGACGACCTGCGCCGGCGCCTCGCCCTGGAGGACGCCCCGGTCTTCGCCACCAGCTTCGACCGGCCGAACATCCGCTACGAGATCGTCTCCAAGACGAATCCGCGCCGGCAGCTCCTGGACTTCCTCAGCCGCAGGCGGGGCGACGCGGGCATCATCTACTGCCTCAGCCGCAAGAAGGTGGAGGAGACGGCCCAATACCTGAACGAGCACGGGTTCAAGGCCCTGCCCTACCACGCCGGCATGGACCGCGCGGTGCGCGACGCCAACCAGGACGCGTTCCTGCGCGAGGAGGGCCTGGCGCTCGTCGCCACCATCGCGTTCGGCATGGGCGTGGACTCGCCCTCGGTGCGCTATGTCGCGCATCTCGACATCCCGGGCTCGATCGAAGCCTACTACCAGGAGACCGGGCGCGCCGGGCGCGACGGCCTGCCCTCGGACGCCTGGATGACCTACGGCATGTCGGACCTGGTCCGGCGGGCGCAGATGATCGAGGAAGGCGAGGCCCCGGCGGAAGTGAAGCGCGTCGAGCGGGCCAAGCTTTCGGCGCTGCTGGCCGTGTGCGAGACGGCGGGGTGCCGCCGGCAGGCCATTCTCGCGCATTTCGGCGAGAGCCATCCGGGCGCCTGCGGCGCTTGCGACACCTGCATCACGCCGGTCGAGACCTGGGACGGGAGCGAGGCGGCCCAGAAGGCGCTGTCGGCGATCTACCGCACCGGCGAGCGCTACGGCGCGGCCTATGTGATCGACGTCCTGCGCGGCGTCGCGTCCGAGAAGGTGACGCGCGCCGGCCACGACGCGATCAAGACCTTCGGGGTCGGCGCGGACCTCGACGAGAAGGTCTGGCAGTCGGTGATCAGGCAGCTCGCCGCGATCGGGGCCATCGTGGTCGACCACGACGCCTATGGGGCGCTGACGCTGGGCGACGGCGCGCGGGCGATCCTGAAGGGCGAGCGCCGCATCGAGATGCGCAAGGACCGCGTCTTCAAGGCCGAGCGGGTCAGCCAGAAATCGGTCCGGGCGGCTGCGGCCGCGGCGCTGGACGAACCCTCGCAGCGGGTCTTCGAGGAGCTGCGGTCCGAGCGCATGCGCATCGCCCGCGAACAGGGCGTGCCGCCCTATGTGGTGTTCCACGACTCCACGCTGCGCGACATGGCGATGATCCGTCCCCGCAATCGCGGTGAGCTCGCCAGCGTGCAGGGCGTGGGCGAGGCCAAGCTCGAGCGCTACGGCGCCGCCTTCCTGGCCGCCGTCGCCCGGGCGGAGCGCTGAGCGTCCTCAGCGGTTCGGCAGCACCACGATCCCGGCTTCGGCGAATCCGACATGCACCTTGGAGCCCGGGGGATGGACCTGGGCGCGCCCGGCGTCGACGACGAAGAGTTCGCCGAGCGCGCTCGACACGCGATATTCCAGGCTCCGGCCCAGATAGGAGCTGTGCTCGACGACGCCCTCGACGCCGGGGCGGCCATTGGCGGAAGGCGTGATCGCCAGCGCGTCGGGCCGCACGGCGAGCTTGACCGGCCCCGCCGCTGCGCCGCGGCGCGCGAGGTCGAGCGTCATGGGGCCGATGCGGATGAGGCCGCGGTCTCCCCTCTCCTCCTCCAGCACCCCTTCCAGGATGTTGGCGTCGCCGATGAAGTCGGCCACGAAGAGGTCGGCCGGCTGCTCGTAGAGCTCGCGCGGCGAGCCCTCCTGGGCGATGCGGGCGTTCGACATGACGATGATCCGGTCGGAGACGGCCAGCGCCTCCTCCTGGTCATGCGTCACATAGGCGACCGTGAGATTGAGCTCCTGCTGCAGGGCCCGGATGTCCTCGCGCACGCGGCGGCGGAGCTTGGCGTCGAGATTGGACAGCGGCTCGTCGAAGAGCAGCACCTGCGGCTCGAGCACGAGCGCGCGGGCCACCGCGACGCGCTGCTGCTGCCCGCCCGAGAGTTCGGAGGGTGAGCGGTTCTCCAGCCCGGCGAGCCCGACGACGGCGATCTTCTCGGCCGCCATTTCGCGGGCCTGCGGCTTGGGGACCCCCTGCACCGTGGGGCCATAGGCCACGTTCTCGATGACGCTCATATGCGGAAACAGCGCATAGGACTGGAAGACTATGCTGACGTCGCGGTCCGCCGCTGACAGGCGCGTCACGTCGGCCCCGCCGATCATGATCTGGCCCTCGGAGGCCATCTCCAGGCCGGCGATCAGGCGCAGGGTCGTGGTCTTGCCGCAGCCGGAGGGGCCCAGCAGCGTCACGAGCGTGCCGGGCTCGATAGTGAAGGAGACGTCGTCGACGGCCGTCACCACGCCGTAGCGCTTGCTGACGTGGCGGAATTCGACGGAGGCCGGAGCCTTGGCCATGCGGTGTTCCTTGCTTTCAGTCAGCCGCCGGCCGCGACGACGGCGGCGGGCGCCTCGCGCCGCCCGAGCCGGCGTTTGCCGACGAGGAGCTCGATGCCCAGGATGGCGACGAGCATGACGCCGATGAGGACGGACGAATACGCGATGGCGATGCCGAACTCGCCCGCCTCGACGCGCCCGACGATGTAGGTCGTCGCCATATTGTACTTGGCCGACACCAGGAAGATCACCGCGCTGACCGCCGTCATGGCCCGCACGAAGGAATACACGAGCGAGGCCAGGATGGCGGGCCGCAGCAGCGGCATCACGACGTAGCGCAGCGTCGTCCAGGACCGCGCCCCCAGCGTCAGGGAGGCCTCGTCGAGCGACTTGTCGATCTGGCTCAGCGTCGCCACGCCCGAACGCACTCCAACGGGCATGTTGCGGAAGACGAAGCAGATGATGAGGATCAGCGCCGTGCCGGTGAGCTCGAAGGGCGGCACGTTGAAGGCCAGGATGTAGCTGACGCCGACGACGGTCCCCGGGATGGCGAAGCTCAGCATGGTGCCGAACTCGAAGGCGCGCAGGCCCGTGAAGCGCTGGCGCGTCAGCAGATAGGCCGTCAGCAGCCCGATCGCGGCCGTCAGCGGCGCGGCGAAGGCCGCGACCTCGAGGGTGGCGAAGAGCGAGTCCCACGCGCCGCCGGAGAACACCAGGCCGCCGGCCCCGCTCTCGACCCTGAACCCGGCCGAGTAGTGGTCCATGGTGAGGCTGTAGTCCCGCCCGAGGCTCTTCACGAAGCCGCCGACCAGGATCAGCAGGTAGATCGCCGCCGTGAACAGGGCCCAGGGGAGCGCGGTAAGGTAGCAGGCCCAGGCGACTCGCCGCGGCAGCGGCAGCGGCAGGCCCGCGTCGCCCTTGCCGCCCACGGTGACGTAGACCTTCTTGCCGAGCCAGACCTGCTGGGCCCAGAAGGCCAGCAACGTAAAGGCGAGCAGCACGATGGACAGCACGGCCGCCCGGCCCTGGTCGGTGGCGGCGCCGACGACCGCGAAGAATATTTTCGTGGAGAGCACCTCGAAATTGCCGCCCAGCACCAGCGGATTGCCGAAATCGGCGAGGCTCTCGACGAAGCCGAGCAGGAAGGCGTTGGCCAGACCCGGCCGCAGCAGCGGCAGCGTCACGGTGCGGAACGTCGTCCACCGGCTGGCGCGCAGCGTCTGGGAGGCCTCCTCCAGCGACGGGCTGACGCCCTGCACGACGCCGACCAGAACCATATAGGCGATGGGCGTGAAGGCGAGGAGCTGGGCGATCAGGATGCCGGGCAGGCCGTAGATCCAGCGCGATCGCGGCAGGCCGAACCACTCCGACAGCAGGGCGCTGACTGCGCCGGACCGCCCGAAGAGGAGAATCAGCGCCAGCCCGATGACGAAGGGCGGGGTGATGATCGGCAGGATGGAGAGGATGCGCAGCGCGCCCTTGAAGCGAAAGGGGGTGCGGGTGGCGATGAGCGCGAAGGCGAGGCCCAGCGCCGTCGTGCCGAGGCCGACGAGCACGCCGAGGAACAGGGTGTTCCAGGCCACGCCGCAGCGCAGCGGGCCGGCGAGGCAATCCAGCCCCCAGATCGACTGGTCGGAGATCTTGGCGGCGAATTCGGACGGCGCGAACCGGCCGGCGTTGTCCTGGAAGGCGCTGGCCAGGATGGTGGAGACCGGGAAGAAGACGAAGAGCAGGATCAGCGACACGACCACGCCGACCGAGCAGACGATGAAGGCGTCGCCCCGGCACCAGCCCCGGCCGGCGAGGCCCTGGCAGAGCAGGATCAGGAAGGCCAGCAGGAGCAGCGCCGCGCCGAGGCCGAAGCCGACCTGGCTCGGACCCGGCCCGCCCATGAGCGCCGCCACCCAGGCGAAGCTCCATCCCTTGAGGCCGATGACGAAGCCCTGCTTCAGCAGCGCCCAGACGCCGAGCGCGCCGGCCCAGACCAGCAGGGCGTTGCGCCGCATCGGGTTCCGGTCGCGGACCGCGAACGTCGCCAAGGCCAGCGGGACGAGCAGCGGCAGCAGCCACCAGGCCCGGCCGGATATGGCGAGCGCGAGGCCCGAGCCGGCGGCGCCCAGCGGGTAGCCCGCGAGGCCGGAGGAGCCGGCCGAGAGGTCGAGCCAGTACCAGGGCAGGAGCGCGAAGGCGATCCAGGCGACGACGACGACCGCCCCGCCCCGCACCGTCTCGGCGCCGGCGCGCCGCTCCCGGAACTTGCCCCGGCGCGGCCGTCCCTCGCCGCTCAGGCCCAGGCGGGAGGGCCCGCCCGGAGCCTCGCTGATCGCCGACATCGAAAGCCCCGCTCCCTTGGTGGTCCTGGGGAGGCGCGTCCCTCCCCACCCCGATCAGGCCTATTTCGGCTGGTTCTTGACCTCGGCGTCCCACTTGGCGAGCAGCCGCCGGCGCTCCTCCGACGAGCCGTATTTGGCGAAGTTGAAGTCGATCAGCTTGATGTCGGCCAGCTTGGGCGCCTGCGGCGGGACCGGCGTCGCCTTGTTGGAGGGCACCTGGTAGGACTTCGCCTGAGCGCCGAGCGCCTGGGCGGCCGGCGTCAGCGCCCAGTCGTACCACTTCTTGGCGTTGTCGAGGTTCTTGGCGCCCTTGATGATCGACATCGAGCCGATCTCGTAGCCGGTGCCCTCGCAGGGCGCGACGGCCTTCATGGGCGCGCCTTCGACGATCATCGTGACGTGGTCATGCAGGAAGGCGATGCCGACCGTGGTCTCGCCGAGGCTGGTGGCCTTGGCCGGGGCCGCGCCCGACTTCGTATACTGGTTGATGTTCTTGTGCAGGGCCTTCAGGTAGTCGAAGCCCTTCTGCTCGCCCATGATCTGCACGATCGTGGCCAGCATGGTGTAGGAGGTGCCGGACGAATTCGGGTCGGCGACCTGGACCTCGTCCTTGAGCTTCGGGTCCAGCAGGTCCGCCCAGCATTTCGGCTCGGCGAGCTTCTTCTCGGCCAGGAGCTTGGTGTTGTAGGCGAACCCCAGCGCGCCCGAATAGACGCCCACGGTGCGCCCCTTGGTCTGCTCCCACTGGCGCACGGCCCAGTCGTTGAGCTCCGACAGCTTGGGGGACTTGTACTCCTCGGTCAGGCCCTCTTCGGCGGCCTGCTGGTGGGGGTCGCCCGTGCCGCCCCACCAGATGTCGCCCCTGGGATTGGCGGACTCCGCCTTGACCTGGGCGTAGGTCTCGCCGGAGCTCTTGCGGGTCATCGAGACCTTGATCCCGGTCTCCTTCTCGAAGGCGGCCACCATCGGGCGGCACCACTCCTCCTGGACCGAGCAGTACACGGTCAGCTGGCCCTGCGCCGCCGCCGGCGTCGCGAGCGCGACCGTTCCGAGAAGAATCAGGGTCGCTCCGAAAACGGCCGAACTGCGCGCCGTGACTGTCATGTCCATGTCGTAAACCTCCCGAAACCGCTTATTTTTTCGTAGTTTGGCTTGGACGATCCGGTTTCGTCAACCGATTGCCCGCATGTCGCGAACCTGCCTAGAGCCGAAGGCCCGAGGCGGTGGACAACGCCGGGGCCAGAGCCGGCGTGCAGGCCAGGATCGGAGCGCCGCGGGCGAGCCCGCCCTGCCCCATGAAGTCGCTCACGGCGCCGCCGGCCTCGCGCACCAGCGCCACGCCGGCCAGCACGTCCCAGGCGTTGATGTGAAGCTCGCAATAGCCGTCGAGGCGCCCCGCCGCCACATAGGCCATGCCGAGCGCGCCGGAGCCGCAGCGATAGAGGCCCGCGCCCATCTCCATCACGCGCGCGCACATGGCGATGTAGTCCGCCACGGGCCGGCGCATGCTCCAGCCGCATTCGACCGAGGCCGCCCGGATGTCGGACACGCCCGACACGCGCAGGGGCGCGCCGTTCAGCGTGGCGCCCCGGCCGCGCAGGGCGGCGAACATCTCGTCGCGCATGGGATCGTAGATGACGCCGATCACCGGCTCGCCGCCGGCCACATAGGCGATCGAGATGCAGAAATGGCCGATGCCGCGGGCGAAATTGGACGTGCCGTCGATGGGATCCACCACCCAGACGCCGTCCGTGCGGCCGGCAGACCCGTGCTCCTCGCCGATGAAGCCGTCATCCGGGAAGGCGCGCGCGATCGCGGCCGCCACCATCGTCTCCACTTCGCCGTCGACCTCGGTCAGGAAGTCCTGGTGGCCTTTCATCTCGTAGGTCTGCGCGCCGCGGGTCGCGAAGCGCTCGCGAATCACCGCGCCCGCGGTCCGCGCCACGCTCACGGCGGCGTCGAACCGCTCCTCCAGTCCTGTCGGCATTCTCGTCCCCCGTTCCGGCCGGACCGTAGCGCTCGCGTCAGGGAAACCCAAGCCGTTTCAGCGGGCTCCCGGCCGTCTTTGCACAACCGGCGTGCGCCTGGCGCCGCCTCGCTGAACAGGATGCGCGAACAATCGGCGGATGGTTGTGATTTCGTTACGCATCCATGCGTCGACATCATGGGCGGCATGAGCGAAACCGAGATGTTGCGGTGCAGCAAATCGTGTATTCCATCGTCAACGTCTAGATCAGGAAGCGCTCGGGGATCTCTGTCTCAAGGAGAAGTCCCATGGCCAACTCGGCCCTCGCACTCGATGCAGTCCTTTCGGCGCCTGCTCGCTCGTCCCGGCCCAGCATCGTCCGGATTCTGTTCGAGCGTTTGAAGAACGCCAGGCGCGCGGAAGCCGAACAGGTGGTCGCCCGCTACATCCAGCTCAACGGCGGTCGCCTGACCGACGACCTGGAGCGTGAGATCTCCCGCAAGTTCGGCGACTTCGCCGGCTAAGTCCCCGGGCGGACCGATCCGCCCTGCATGGCCCGGAGCCGGCCCGCGCCATTGGCGCGCCGCCGGCCCGCCTTTCCTACGCCTCGGGCGTCCGGGACGCCGTCTCGAAGACGGGCGGCTCTTCGACGCCGAAGCGGCGGGCCCGCGCCGACGCGTAGCCCCGCGCCGTCTGCGGCTTCACGAACAGCATCGTGACCGCGGGGGCGGCCCCCCTCACCTCTTTCTCGATGGCGTCCACCACGCGCTCGATGTCGGGCGTGCGCAGGTCGTCGTCGAACTCGATGCTGATGGATGCGGTGATCTGGTCCGGCGCCAGATGGGTCGTGATCACGCCGTTGGCGCTGGCGACCCCGCGCTGGTCGCGCGCGACTCGCAGGATGAGGTCGCTGATCGCACGGTCGGCCGGCTCCCCGATGAGGAGGCCCTTGGTCTCGCGGGCGAGGATCAGCGCCGTCACGGCCAGGAGGCCGCCAATCGCCAGGGAGCCGATCCCGTCGAATTCCGGCCTGCCGAGCTCATGCGCCGCGAAGGTCGCCAGCAGCGCGACGCACAGGCCGATCACGGCCGCCGTATCCTCCAGCAGCACCGTGAAGGTCGCCGGATCCTTGCTGCGGCGGATCGCCGACAGCATCCTCCGGTCGGGATTGGAGGCGCGGAACTGCCGGTAGGCCACCGCCCACGAGATCGACTCGAAGACCAGCGAGAGCGCCAGGACCGCATAGGCCACCATCGGGCTCTGGATCGGCTCGGGATCGCGCAGGTGGACCACGCCTTCATAGATCGAGACGCCCGCGCCCAGCGCGAAGACGAGCAGCGCGACGACGAAGCTCCAGAAATAGAGCTCTCGGCCATGGCCGAGCGGATGCTCCGCGTCCGGCCGCTGGGCCGAGCGGTGCAGGCCATAGAGGAGCAGGACCTCGTTCAGCGTATCGACGAGCGAGTGCACCGCCTCGCTGAGCATCGACGAACTGCCGGTCCACGCCGCCGCGCCGAACTTGGTCACGGCGACGGCCAGGTTGCCCGCCAGCGCGGCGTAGATGGCGGGCTTGGACGCGTGACTTGACGCCATGGGAGACCTCCGGCCCCCAACGGAGGGCCGGCGGCGAACGTTCCCGGCCGCCCTGGCTCAGGGCCGCGCTTCGATCACCATGTTGAAGGGCGTGGCGGCGGCGACCCTCACCTTCGAGAACCCGCCCTGCCGGATGACGTCGAGGAGCTTCTCCTGGCCGGCCTGCGCGCCCAGCGCGAGCCCGACGTCCTGCGACAGCGAAGCCGGGGTGCACAGCATGGTGGAGGCCGAGTAGTAGATCCGGCCGATCGGGTTCAAATTGTCCTGGACGTGGTCGCCCGCCATGGGCTCGACCACCATCCAGGTCCCGTCCCGGGCCAGGGTCTCGCGGACGTGGCGGGCCGCGCCGACCGGGTCGCCCATGTCGTGCAGGCAATCGAAGAAGGTGACGAGGTCGTAGCCCCTCACCGGGAAGCTGCGGGCGTCGGCGACCTCGAAGGTGGCCCGGTCGGCCACGCCGGCCTTCTGCGCGTTCTCGCGCGCCTTCGCCACGGAGGCCTCGTGATAGTCGTAGCCCCAGAAGGTCGAATGCGGGAACGCCTTGGCCATGATCGTGGTCGACGCGCCATGGCCGCAGCCGACATCGGCGACGCGGGCGCCGCGTTCGAGCTTCTCCACGACGCCGTCCAGCGCCGGCAGCCACTCGGCCACGAGGTGCTGGTTGTAACCGGGGCGGAAGAAGCGCTCGGTGCCGCTGAACAGGCACTGGTGATGCTCGTGCCAGCCCACGCCCTTGCCGGACTGGAACGCCGCCGTGACCTTCGGCTCGTCGCGATAGAGCGCCGCCACGATGTCGTAGGCGCCGGCCATGAACATGGGGCTGTCGCCGTCGGCGAAGACGGCCGCCTGCTCGGGCGGAAGCGTATATTTGCCGGTGGCCGGGTCGAACTCCACATAGCCCGAGGCCGCCATGGCGTTCAGCCACTCGCGGACATAGCGTTCGTGGGTGTGGGTGCGCAGGGCCAGCTGCTGGGGTCCGATCGGACCGGCGTCGGCCATGGCGCGGTAGAGCCCCAGCCTGTCCCCGATCAGGATCAGCGCGCCGCTGAAGGCCGCGCCCATGTCGCCGAGCATCCGCCCGACGAACGCGTTCATCTTCTGCTCGTCCGGTGCGGTCCGGGTCGCGATATCGGTCATGACGCCCTCCATCAGGACGCGCCCGATCGGGCGCGCCGCGTTTCGTCGGAAGAGGTCGTGAGCGGGACCGGGCCCATCGATCGCAGGCCCGCAGGGCCGCTCGCGATACGCACGTCGCGCGGCGGATCAGGCCTCGCGGGTGGCGGATCATAGCACGCCGCAGCCCCGGCCGCGCGCCCCTGCGCACGGCCCGCACAAACGAAAGCGGCGCCCCGAGGGACGCCGCTTCGCGAGATCCGCGGTGAGCGGAGCTAGATGGTCGGCCGCCTGCCGCGCATCATGCCGATCACGGCCGACACGACGAACAGCACGATGGCCACGTAGAAGAGGATCTTCGCGCCTTCCATGGCGGTGCCCGCCACGCCGCCGAAGCCGAGGGCGGCGGCCACCAGCGCGATGACCAGGAAAACGATAGCCCAGCGGATCATGTCAGATCTCCCGGGTCTTGCGGTCGGCGTCGCGGACCGCGTCCTTCACCCCGCCGGCGGCGTTCTGGACCTTGCCCTTGATCTGGTCGCCCTTGCCTTCGGCCTGCAGCTTCGCGTCGCCGGTGAGCTCGCCGGCCGCTTCCTTGACCTTGCCCTTCGCCTGATTAAAGGCGCCCTTGATCCGATCGCTGTCCATGTCCGTCTCCCAAGCTTCAGGTGCTGGAAGAACGGCGCTGGCCTTCGCAAAGTTCCCTCGCCCGGCTGCGACGACGCTGAAATCGGGGACGAATTTGGCCCCGCCCTCAGTACCACATGTCCGGCATGGCCGATTTCCGCCGGGCCACGAAGTCCCGGAGCGCCTCGTCGACGGCCGGGTCGATGGCCGGAGCCTGGTACTCGGCCAGCATGCGCTTCCAGCGGGCGTTGGCCCGGCGCGGCAGGTCCAGCGCGCCCTCGTCCGTCCATTGCTCGAAGGAGTTGTTGTCGGAGCTCGGCAGGTCGTGGAAGGCGGTCTCGACGTTGCGCATGGTGTGGGCCGAACCCAGGAAGTGCTTGCCCGGCCCGACCTCCGCGAAGGCGTCCATCGCGAAGGCGTTCTCGTCCAGCGCCATCCCCTGCGCGAGCACGTGGAAGACGCCGCATTGCTCGGCGTCCATGACGAATTTCTCGTAGCTCATGGCCAGAGCGCCTTCGGCCCAGCCGGCGGCGTGCAGGATGAAGTTCGCGCCCGCCAGGAAGGCCGGCCACATCGAATTGGCGCTCTCGTAGGCGGCCTGCGCGTCCGGGATCTTGGAGGCGCACAGATTGCCGCCGCAGCGCAGCGGCACGCCGAGGCGCCGGGCGAGCTGACCCACGGCGAAATAGGCCAGCGCCGGCTCCGGCGTGCCGAAGGTGGGCGCGCCCGACTTCAGCGACATCGAGGAGAGGAAGTTGCCGAGGATCGCGGGCGAGCCCGGGCGCTCGAGCTGGCCCAGCGCCACGCACACCATGGCTTCGGCGAAGCACTGCGCCAGCGCCCCGGCCGTGGTCACCGGCCCCATCGCGCCGCCCAGGATGAAGGGCACGCAGACCGGCGCCTGGTTGGCGGCCGCATAGGCGCGGATCACCCGGCTGGCCTCGCCGTCGAGCACCAAAGGCGAGTTCACGTTGACGTTGCCCAGGATGACGCAGTGGCGGTCGACGAAGTCGGCCCCGAACAGGATCCGGCACATCTCGATGCTGTCCTGGGCGCGCCCGGCGGTGGTGACGGAGCCCATGAAGGCTTTGTCCGACCAGCGCGCATGGGCGTAGACCATGTCGAGGTGGCGCTTGTTGACCGGCACGTCGACGGGCTCGCACACGGTGCCGCCGGAATGGTGCAGCCACGGGCTCGCATAAGCGAGCTTCACGAAGTTCTCGAAATCCGCCAGCGCGCCGTAGCGGCGGCCCTGGTCGATGTCCGTCACGAAGGGCGAGCCATAGGCGGGCGCGAACACCGTGGCGTCGCCCCCGATGACGACCGAGCGGGCGGGATTGCGGGCGTGCTGGACGAACTCGCGCGGCGCCGTCGCGGCGATGAGCGAGCGGACCAGGCCGGGCTCGAAGCGCAGCCGCTGGCCGGAGACCTCGGCGCCCGCCGCCCGGAACAGCGCCAGGGCTTCGTCGTCGCCGCGGATCTCGAAGCCGATCTCGGCGAGGATGCGGTCGGCGTGGACCTCCAGCGCCGTCAGGCCCTCCTCGCCCAGCATCTCGTAGGTGGGGATCCGTCGCCGGATATAGGCCGGCCCGGCCGCCCCGGCCGAGGTGGAGCGGGCGCGCTGGCGGTTCTCGCGGCCCGTCCGGTGGGGACGATCCGCCTGCTGAAGGGTCATGGCTCCGCCCTTTGCGTCGCGTGGCGGGCCATTGTGGGCGCGCTTGCGCGACCCCGTCCAGCGCCCGACGGGGGGCGCCGTCGAATTTAAATCAAGCCGCCCCGCCCGATGTCGGACAGAGCCACGAGAACGTCGCAAACAGACCGGGCGACCGCGGCTGCCCCGAACGCATCATGGCGTCGTCCCGTCGCAAACGCCCAAGACCGCGAAGGATCGGCGCGGCGGCGCAGGGACGGGAGAGGGTTTGCGCCTCCGGCGGGATGAACCATGGCGCGGCCATGAGGTCGCCCCCTGGCGGAGGCGGGCCTCGCAGGTTGCGCAAAGGACTGTCCGCACGTCGGAAAAGCAGTCGTTGCAGCGCGGTCTGCGAAGCGCGAACATCGGCTCCGGGAACGGTCAAGAACACGACGGCGACGACACCACACGGGCCTCGGGAGGTCGACATGACGGATGACAGCGACAATCCACATCTTGGGTTTTTGAAAGAGCAGCTTTCCGACGGGCGCATGGGGCGGCGGGAGTTCATCCGCTACGCGGCCCTCGTGGGCGTCTCCGCGGCCTCGGCCTACGCCATGGCGGGCCTGCCGATGGCGACCCCGGCCAAGGCGCAGGCGGCCAAGGGCGGCACGCTGCGGATCGGCACGCGCATCAAGGAGATCAAGAGCCCCCACACCTATTCGTGGGGCGGCTACGACTCCAACATCTCCCGCCAGGTGCTGGAATACCTGACCTTCACGGACGAGAAGGGCGTCACGCACCCCTATCTGTTCGAGAAATGGACCGTCAGTCCGGACCTGAAGACCTGGACCTTCAACGTCCGCAAGGGCGTGAAGTGGTCCAATGGGCAGGACTTCACCGCCGACCACGTGATCTGGAACCTGACGCGGGTGCTCGACCCGGCCGTGGGCTCCTCGATGATCGGCCTCGTCAAGGGCTACCTCCTCGACGACGTGACGGTGGACGGCAAGGCCTCGACCAAGATCTGGGCCCCGAACGCGATCGAGAAGGTCGACGACTACACGGTCCGGCTGAACTGCAAGGCGCCGCAGGTCGCAGTCCCCGAGCACCTCTTCCATTATCCGATGGCGATCATGCACCCCGACTCCAAGGGCGTGTTCGAGGTCGGCTCCATCGGCACGGGGGCGTTCACGCTCACCGAGTTCGAGCTCGGCAAGAAGGCGGTTCTCAAAGCCCGCAAGGACTACTGGGGCGGCCCGGCCTCCATCGACACGATGGAGCAGATCGACGTCGGCGACGACGCCAGCGCCGCCATCGCGGCCCTGGCGTCCAAGCAGATCCACGGCCTCATGTTCGCCGATCCCGGCCAGTACGACGCGCTGAAGACGCTGCCCCACCTCGCCTTCTACGACGTGCCGACCGCCGAGACCGGCGTGATCCGGATGCGCTGCGACCAGAAGCCGTTCGACAATCCCAAGGTGCGCAAGGCGATGCGCATGGCGGTCGACCCGGAGGTGGTGCTCAAGGTGGCGCTGCGCGGGCTCGGCGTCGTCGGCGAGCATCACCACTGCTCGCCCGCCCACCCGGACTACGCCAAGATCGCGCCCTTCAAGCGCGACGTGGCCGGCGCCAAGAAGCTGTTGGCGGAAGCCGGCTACCCGAACGGCGTGTCCTCCGAGCTGATCGTCCCCAACGACCACGCCTGGTTCCAGGCCCAGGCCGAGTCCTGCATCGAGATGTGGAAGGAAGCCGGGATCAACATCAAGCTGACCCCGATGCCGGGCGCCGCCTATTGGGACGTCTGGACGAAGGTCCCGATGGGAACGACGATCTGGTACCACCGGCCGCTGTCGATCATGTGCCTGGGCCTCGCCTACCGCACGGGCGTGCCGTGGAACGAGTCGGGCTACTCCAACAAGGAGTTCGACGCGCTGCTGGCCGAAGCGGAAGGCACGCTCGACCTGACCAAGCGCAAGGAGACCGTGGCCAAGCTCGAGGCCATCATGCAGGAGGACGGACCGCTGGTTCAGCCGGTGTTCCGCTCCACCTTCACCTTCATGGACAAGCGCGTGAAGGGCTTCTCCATGCATCCGACGAACTACATGTTCGCCTGGAAGATGTCGCTCGACGCGTGATCCGGACGGGCCGGCCCGCGGGCGCGGCCCCCACGACCTCGGGGGGGGGGGGGGGGGCCGGGGGCGGGGGGGGGGGGGGGGCGGGGGGGCCGCGGGCGGGGGGGGGGGGGGGGGGG
>NZ_JBTAMK010000013.1:91506-136628 GCF_054796215.1 Alsobacter sp. SYSU BS001988
GGCGCGCCCGCCGCGGGGGCCCCCCCCCCCCGCCCCCCCCCCGGGGGGGGCCCCCCCCCCCCCCCCCCTCGGCCGTCCCTGCCCACCCAGTCGGAGCGCGAGGGAAGCGTTTGGGTCAGTACATCATCAAGCGTGCGGCGAGCCTGGTCCTGACGCTGTTCGCGGCGTCCTTCCTGGTCTTCGCCGTGACCGAGTTCTCGCCCTCCAACGTGGCGCGCAAGACGCTGGGTCCCTTCGCGCTGCAGAGCCAGGTGGACATCCTCTACGACAAGCTCGGCCTGCGCGACACGCTGGCGGTCCGCTACGGCCGCTGGCTGGGCGTGCTGCTCGGCCTCAAGGCCGACCCCCTGCAGGACCCCGCGCTCGGGCTGCAGTTCAAGGACCCGCGCGGCGACCGGTATCTCGGCAATTTCGGCTATTCGACCCTCTACAAGGCGCCCGTCAACGACGTGATCTGGAGCCGGCTGCGGGCGACCGCGATGCTGGCCGGCATCGCCTTCGCGCTGATCGTGCCGGTGTCGCTGGCGCTCGGCGTGCTGGCCGGCATGCGCGAGGGCAGCGGGCTCGACCGAACCATCTCGATCTTCGGCATCGTCGCCACCTCGGTGCCGGAATTCGCCTCCGGCGTGTTCCTGGTCGCCGTCTTCGTGGTCACGCTGGGCTGGCTGCCCGGCACGAGCCCGCTCGATTCCGGCTCCGGCTGGCCGATCTGGACGCAGCTCGTCCTGCCCGTCACGGTGCTCGTCCTCTATGACGCCGGCTACGTGGTGCGGATGGTGCGCGGCTCCATGGCCGAGGTCATGAACAAGGCCTATATCCGCACCGCCGTCCTCAAGGGCCTGCCGATGCGCGACGTGGTGATGCGCCACGCCGTGCGCAACGCCATGATCGCGCCCTTCACGGTGATCCTGCTGCAGATCAACTTCCTGATCTCCGGCGTCGTCGTCACCGAGATGGTCTTCGCCTATCCGGGCTTCGGCCGCATGATCCTCGACGCCTCGCTGTTCGGCGACATCGCCCTCATCGAGGCCGCCACCCTGATCGCGCTCAGCATCGCGATCGTGACGCAACTGGTGAGCGACGTCGGATACGCGCTCCTCAACCCGCAGATCAGGCTGGCATGACCGCCGTCACGCCCGACCTCGCCCCCATCGCGCCCCCCGCCGAGCGGGCTCCGCCCAGCCTGCTGCGGCGCCTGCCGACCTCGCCGGTGGCGATGGTGGGGCTCGGGCTGATCCTGTTCTGGGTGCTGCTCGCCCTGCTCGCCCCGCTGCTGCCGCTGATCCCGCCCAACAAGCAGGACCTGATGGCCCTGGCCGATCCGCGCCCGTCGGCGGCGCACTGGCTGGGGGCCGACTTCAAGGGCCGCGACATCCTCTCGCGCCTGATCTGGGGCGCCCGGACGGTGCTCACCGTCGCGCCCGCGGCCGCGCTCGCCGCCTATGTGGTCGGATGCCCGCTGGGCCTCGCCGCGGGCTATTACGGCGGCAAGATCGACACGCTGATCAGCCGCCTGTCGGACATCATCCTGTCCTTCCCGATCATCATCCTCTACGTCATCCTGATCGCCAATATCGGGCCGTCGGTGCTCAACATCGTGCTCGCGGTCGTGGTGACGGCGGCCCCCGGCATCGCCCGCATCGTGCGCGGACTGACGCTGGAGCAGCGCCATCTCGACTATGTGGCGGCGGCGCAGCTGCGGCGCGAGAGCGCCCTCTACATCATGTTCGTCGAGCTTCTGCCGAACTGCCGCGGGCCGCTGATCACCGATTTCTGCCTGCGCGTCGGCTACACCATCATCACGATCGGGATCCTGGGCTTTCTCGGCCTCGGGCTGCCTCCCCCCGATCCCGACTGGGGCACCATGGTGAAAGAGGGGACCACGATGATCTCGGTCCGCCCGCACATGTCGCTGTTCCCGTCCATCGCCATCGTCAGCCTGATCCTGGGCTTCAACCTGCTCGCCGACGGCGTGCGCGAATTGTCGCTGAGGGAATGACATGAGCGCCGCCCCGTTGCTGAGCATGGAGCATGTCAAGGTCGAGTACGTCTCGTCGCTCGGGGCGGTTTCGGCCATCCCCGACCTGACGCTCGACATCCGCAGCGGCGAGAGCTACGGGCTCGTGGGCGAGTCCGGCTGCGGCAAGTCCACCCTGCTGATGGCCATCCTGGGCTATCTCGGCCAGACGGGCCGGATCGCGAATGGCAGGATCGTGTTCGACGGGCTCGACCTGACCCATGCGGACGCCGCCACCCTGGCCAAGGTGCGCGGACGCGGCGTCTCCATCGTCTACCAGGACCCCAACGCCGCGCTGAATCCGACCCTCACCATCGGCCGCCAGCTCATCGAAGTGCCCATGCTGCATGAGGGCCTCGACGAGAAGGCCGCCCGGGCGAAGGCCCGCCGCATCCTGGCGGACGTGCACCTGCCGGACCCCGACGCCGTCATGGAGCGCTATCCCCACCAGCTCTCGGGCGGCCAGAAGCAGCGCGTCGTCATCGCCATGGCGCTGCTGGCCCATCCCAAGCTGCTGCTGCTGGACGAGCCGACCACCGGCCTCGACGTCACCGTCGAGGCGGCCGTCCTCGACCTCGTCAACGAGCTGCGCGACAAATACGGGACCACGCTGCTCTACATCTCCCACAATCTCGGCGTCATCGCGAAGGTGTGCGACCGGGTGGGCGTCATGTATCTGGGCGACCTCGTCGAGGAGGCGCCGGTCGGCGAGCTCTTCGCCCGTCCGCGCCATCCCTATACGCGGCGGCTGCTCGCCTGCGTGCCGCGGCTCGATTCCGACAAGCACCGGACGACGTTCCTGCCCATCCCCGGCCAGCCGCCCTCCCTTTCGGCGCGGCCGCGCGGCTGCAGCTTCGGCCCCCGATGCGCCGGCTTCGACGCGCCGCGCTGCGGCGTGGCGCCCATCCCGGAGGAGCCCGTCTCGCCCGGGCACGCGGTGCGCTGCGTGCGCTGGCGCGAGCTGGACCAGTTCGAGAGCCGCGACATCGAGCATGTCACGCCGGCGACGCCCAGCCAGGACAGGGTGCTGGAGGCCGCGGACCTGTCCAAGGTCTACGAGCTCGGCAACGCCTTTTTCGGCTTCGGCTCGACCCGGCGGCTCATCGCCAACGAGGACCTCTCCTTCGACGCGAACAAGGGCGAGATCCTCGCCATCGTGGGCGAATCCGGGTCCGGCAAGTCGACCTTCGCCCGGATCCTGGCCGGGCTGCAGGACGCCACCGCCGGCAAGCTCACGGTGCTCGGCCAAGACCTGTCGCGCCTGCCGGCCCATCGCCGCACGCTGGAGCAGCTCTCCGCCGTCCAGATGGTGTTCCAGAACCCCGACGCCACGCTGAACCCGTCCCACACCGCCGGCTTCTCCATCGGCCGGGCGCTGAAGAAGTTCGGCGTCGCGACGTCCCGCAAGGACCTCGACGCCAGGGTGAAGGAGCTTTTCGGCATGGTGCGGCTGTCGCCGCATCTGGCGCGGCAGCGCCCGGGCCGGCTCTCGGGCGGGCAGAAGCAGCGCGTCGCCATCGCGCGCGCCTTCGCGGGCGATCCGAAGATGCTGGTGGCGGACGAACCTGTCTCGGCGCTGGACGTGTCGGTCCAGGCCGCCATCGTCAACCTGCTGCTGCAGATCCAGGCGCGGCGCGGGGCGACGATCGTCTTCATCAGCCACGACCTCGCGCTCGTCCGGCATCTCGCCGACCGGGTGGTGGTGATGTATCTCGGCCGCGTCATGGAGATGGGGCCGGTCGCCTCCATCTTCTCGCCCCCGTGCCATCCCTACACGGAAGCCCTGCTGGCCGCCGTCCCGGTGCCGGACCCGACCGTGAAGCAGAAGCATGTGCGGCTGGAGGGCGAGCCTCCGAGCCCCATCAACGTGCCGGCCGGGTGCCGCTTCGCGGCCCGCTGCCCGCGCAAGATCGGCGACATCTGCGACACCACGCCCCCGCCCGACAGGGACGCCGGCGGCGGCCACCTCATCGCCTGCCATATCCCGATCGAGGAGCTGCGGCGGGTGACGCCGATCTTCCAGCGCGCGCCTGCGCCGCAGACCGCCTGAGCGTCAGACGTCCTTGAGCAGGCGCAGCGCGTCGTAGACGGCCGCGTGGATGTTGCGCGAGGACACGGCGTCGCCGATCCGCCAGAGCGTGAACCGGCCGGCCGGGTTGGCCCGCACGGCCTGGGGCCGGTCCTGGGTCAGGGCGTCGTAGTCCACCTCGCCGAGATTGGTCGACAGCGGCTTCAGGGCGAAATAGAGGTCCTCGTTCGGCAGGCAGCCGTGCTCGACCACGATCTGGTCGGCCTCCTTCTCGACGGTCCGGCGGCCATACTCGTCCTCGAACGACGCCACCAGGGCGTTGCCCTCCCGGCGGACGCTGCGCAGGCGCAGATTGAGGGTGAAGACGACGTCGCGGCTCGCCAGCGCGCGGAAATACGCCGGGTAGTTGGTGCCGCCGACATCGGGCGCGATGACGCGCTCGGGCGAGACGAACTCCAGCCGCGAGCCCGCCTCGACGGCGTATTCCGCCGCCGTCAGGCCGGGGTGGCCGCCATGGTCGTCGTAGAGCAGCACGCGCTCGCCGGGCTTGGCCGCGCCCGACAGGATGTCCCAGGTGGTGGTGACGAGGTCATGCCCGGCGTCGAGGAAGCTCGTGTTGGGCAGCCCGCCGGTGGCGACGACCACGATGTCGGGCTCCTCGGCCAGGACGTCGGCCGGCTCGGCGTAGGCGTTGAAGCGCAGCGCGACGCCGTCGCGCTCGCAGGCCGCGACCCGCCAGTCGATCACGCCCTGGATCTCGCGGCGGCGGCGCAGCGCCGCCGTCAGGGCGACCTGGCCGCCCGGCCGGTCGGCCGCCTCGAACAGCACGACCGCATGGCCGCGCGCCGCCGCCACCCGGGCGGCCTCCAGCCCGGCCGGCCCGGCGCCGATCACGACCACCTTGCGGGCCGGTCCGCCCGATCGCGCCACCTCGTGCGGCATGGTCGCCTCGCGGCCTGTCGCGGCGTTGTGGATGCACAGCGCCTCGCCGGCGAAATAGATGCGGTCGATGCAATAGCCCATGCCCACGCAGGGGCGGATCTCCGCCTCGCGTCCCTCGGCGACCTTGCGGGCGATGTGCGGATCGGCGATGTGGGCGCGCGTCATCCCCACCATGTCGAGCTTGCCGCTGGCCACCGCATGCCGCGCCGTCGCCACGTCCTGGATGCGGGCGGCGTGGAACACCGGAAAGCGCGTCGCCGCCCTCACCTCGCCGGCGAAGTCGAGCGCCGGCGCGGAGCGCGCGCCCATGCCGGGGATGACGTGCGACAGCGCCTCGTCGGTGTCGATGTGCCCCTTGATGACGTTGAGGAAATCCACCTGTCCGGTCCCGGCGAGGCGCTGCGCGATGGCCAGCCCCTCCTCCCGGCTGAGGCCGCGGTCCCAGTCCTCGTCGCAGACGAGCCGGCAGCCGACGAGGAAGTCCGGGCCGACGCGCCGGCGCACGGCGTCCAGCACCTCCAGGGAGAAGCGCATCCGGTTCTCCAGGGCGCCGCCATAGTCGTCCTCGCGCCGGTTGGTCGCCGGCGACCAGAACTGGTCGAGGAGATGGCCGTACATCTCGAACTCCAGCCCATCCAGCCCGCCCGCCTGGCAGCGCTCGGCCGCGTCCGCATAGGCGGTCTTGATCCGCCGCAGGTCCCAGTCCTCGGCCGCCTTGGGGAAGGTGCGGTGGGCCGGCTCGCGCACCGGCGACGGGGCGACCACCGGCAGCCACTCGCCGGTCGACCAGCTGGTGCGGCGCCCCAGATGGGTGATCTGGATCATCACCGCCGCGCCATGCTCATGCACGTCGTCGGTCAGCTCCTTGAGCCAGCGGACGACCTCGTCGCGGTAGAGGACGATGTTGCCGAAGGCCTGCGGGCTGTCCTGGGCCACGACCGACGACCCGCCGATCATCGTCAGCGCGAGGCCGCCCTTGGCCTTCTCGCGATGATAGAGCCGGTAGCGGTCCTTCGGCATGCCGTCGACCGTGTAGGCCGGCTCGTGGGCGGTCGACATGAAGCGGTTGCGCAGCGTCAGCGACTTCAGCCGGAAAGGCTGCAGGAGGGGATCGCTGGTGAGGGTCGACGGCATCTCGCGCCTTTCTGTCGAGGCCGGGCCTGACCTGCGCCCAGCGTCGCACGGAGATTAAGGGGCGCCGCCGATCGCGCCATCCGCAAAGCGACGCCGCCTGGAAAAAGTCCGAAATGCGGGAACAACCGCGGATGCGACCCGTTGCCACTGCTCATCCACGGCCAGGGAGACAGAACATGGGGCGAGAGTTCCGTCCGAACACCATCGTCGTCGTCGAGGACGAAGAGGATATCCGCGCGCTCGCGGCGACCTTGTTCGAGGAGGCCGACCTGAAGGTGCGCGAGTTCGAGCGAGCCGATGCGGCCTGGGCGCATATCGAGAAGAACCCGGAGCAGATCGCGATCCTGTTCACCGACGTGAACACGCCGGGAAGCATGGACGGGCTCACCTTGGGCCAGAGGGTGAGCCAGCGCTTTCCCTGGATCCGGGTGATCGTGACCTCCGGCAAGGCGCTGCCCAGCGAAGCCGCGGGCGACGTGACGTTCCTGCCGAAGCCCTGGCTTCCGCTCGACCTCCTGATGGCGGCCGAGGATGGCCGCTCAGGCGACGCCCGCCACGCGTGAGCGCCACATAGGGCGTCGTCTCGCGCCGGAACCGAGCGAGCGCGCCCCTTTCCTCCGGCTTTCGATCGACAGCGGCGCAGTGGCCTCAAGGCCTCTGTCAAGTCGTCGCAAGATTGCGATCTGACGATTTTGCCGTTTTGTGTCTTCCCAGCGTCACACGGCTCGGTTAACCTCTTCGGCACAGGGAGAAGGTTGGAGGCCCATGATGACGCGGTTCACGCCGTGCGGCCCCATGCGAGCCGCTGAGGAAAGCATCTACTATCCCGACGACCTGCTGCCCAAGGTGCAGGAGACGCTGGGCGCTCTCGCCGACATCGAACTTCGTTACGAGCAGGAGCGGGCGCGTCTGGCCCGGCTCGATGGTCCGGACACCGCGCGGGTCCATGCCCGTCGCCGCCTGGACGACGAGCGCAAGCAGGAGCGGCTCGCCTTCGAGCGCCGCCTTTTCCGCCTGCATGAGCGCATGACCGAGATCGTGCTGCAGGATCTGCGCTCGGTGCATTGAGGCCTCGGCCTCGCCCCCGCCACAAGCCATTTACATCGCCCGAAAAGCCGGGACTATGCGTGATCGCATGTCCCGGTCCTTCAGGATGATCCATGAAGCTTCTCTACGCCGTCGCCTCGCCTTTCGCGCGCAAGGCGCTCGTCGTCGCGCATGAGCGCGGCCTCGAGTCGCAACTGACGCTGGTCACCAGCGCCGCGAGCCCCGTTGCGCGAAACCCCGACATCGTCGTCCACAACCCGACGGGCAAGATCCCGACGCTCATCCTGGACGACGGCACGGCGCTCTATGACAGCCGGGTGATCGCCGAATATCTCGACGCCCTGCAGGGGCCACGCCTGTTTCCCGCCGGCGCGGCCCGTTGGCCGGCGCTCTGCCTCCAGTCGCTCGCCGACGAGATGATGGGGGCCGCGCTGCTGATGCGCTACGAGGGCTTCATGCGCCCCGAGGCGCTGCGCTGGACCGAGTGGATGGACGGGCAGAAGGCCAAGGTCCTGTCGTCGCTCGATCACCTGGAGGAGCGCTGGATCGGCCATCTCGGCGGAGAGGTCGACATCGGGACCATCGCCGCCGCCTGCGGGCTCGGCTACCTCGATTTCCGCTTCGCGGATCTCGGCTGGCGCCAGGGCCATGACCGCCTGGCCCAGTGGTACGAGGGCTTTTCGGCGCGCCCCTCGATGGTCGCGACCGTCCCGGCCTGAGGCTCACGCCTCCCCGCCCATCTCGGCCAGCGCCCGCGCCCGGGTCCGGTCGAAATAGGAGGCCAAGGCCGGCCAGAGCGCGCGGCACTGGCCGGCGAGGTCGGCGGCGAGCGGCAGGTCGCCGGCCGCCAGCGCGGCCTGCATGCGGGCGTGGAGTTCGCCCAGCGCGGCTCCCGCCGGGCCGACCGTCTCGCGCGGCCCGAGCACCGTGAGGATCGGCGAGGGCTGGCTCCTGCCCTTGACGGCGATGCGGTCCAGTTCGAGGAACACGAAGGCGTCCGCGGCGGCGTCCGCGGTCTCCTCGCCCACCAGCAGGGGAACCGCGAAGGCCTTGGAGAGGCCCTCGATTCGTGAGGCGAGGTTCACGGGGTCGCCCAGCACCGAATAGTCGAAGCGCCAGCGCGAGCCGAAATTGCCGACGATGCAGTCGCCGGTGTTCACCCCCACCCCGACCGCGAAGCGCGGCGCCCCCTCCCCCTCCTCGACGGCGAGTTCGGCGTTGACCCGCTCGACCGCGTCCAGCATGGCGAGTCCCGCCCGCACGGCCCGGGCGGCGTGTTCGGGGGTGTTCAGCGGCGCGTTCCAGAACGCCATCACGCAGTCGCCGATATATTTGTCGATGGTGCCGCCATGCTCCAGCACCGCCGCCGACAGCGCCTCGAGCAGCCTGTTGATCAGGGTGGTCAGCCGCTCCGGCTCGTCGCGCAGCCGCTCGGAGATGGTGGTGAAGCCCCGGATGTCGCAGAAGAGCACCGTCAGCCGCCGCCGCTCGCCGCCCAGCCGCAGGGCGTCGGGATTGCGGGCGAGCTCCTCCACCATCGCGGGGTTGAGGTAGCGCGAGAACGCGTCCGAGACGGCCCGCCTCAGCTTGCGCTCGCGGGCATAGTCCAGGCCGACCCGGCCGGCGAACGCCGCCAGGGACGCCGCCATGGGCAACGCCGGCGAGGTCCAGACCCGGCCATGGCGCAGCAGCGCCCAGGACAGGACCGCGATCGCCGGGATCCACACCGCCGCCCAGAGCGCGCTGCGCCAGGACGACCGCCGTCCGGCCAGCAGCGAGGCGCCGAGTGCCGCCGCGAGGCCGAGCCCGAACGCGACCCACCAGGGCGCGGCCCGGACGAAGAGCCCGCCGCGCAGGTTGTCGTAGATCGTCGCCTGGATCTCGACGCCGGCCGTGAGCGTCCGCTCCCTCACCGTGTAGGCGGTCGGGAACGCGTCTCCTGCGCCGCTGTCGGCCTGGGGCGGATGGCTGAGGCTCAGGCCGACGAAGACGGTCTGGCCGCGCAGGCGCCCGGGCGGCAGGAACTGCTCGGGATCGAGCGCCTGGTAGTAGGAGACCGTGGGATAGCTCCGGGCCGGCCCGAAATACTGGATCAGCGCGCCCTCGGGCGCCGCGGCGGGCGCTCCGCCCGCGGCTTCGAGCGCCAGCGCGGCGAAGCCGGCCTGCTGGTCCGGCATGCGCCGCAGATAGGCGTCGGCGTCGAGGTCCACCGAGGTGGAGCCCGAGCGCGCCCCGGCCGCCAGCAGGGCCGGAAGGGGCTCCACCCGGCTCGTCTGCACGCCCTGCGGCATGGCGATGACGCTCTCTTCGGCCGAGAGCACCACGTCCGGCCCCATGGCGGCTGCGAGGGCCTGGTCGTCCTGGGCGAGCGACGGTTCGGAGAACAGGATGTCCAGCGCCACGACCTTGGCGCCCGCGCCCCGCAGCTTCTCCACCAGCCGGCCATGCAGGCTGCGCGGCCAGGGCCAGCGTTGCCCCACTTCGGCGAAGGACGGCTCGTCGATCGCCACGATGACGACGCCGGGTTCGGCCGGACGGGGCGGATCGACGGTCGAGAAGAGATCGTAGAGCCGCAGGTCCAGCAGGCGCAGCGGCTCCGACAGGAAGGCGAGGCCCAGCGCGGCCGCGACCGCCAGCGAGAGCAGATGCGGGCGCAGCGCGCTCTCCCGGCCGGCCTTGCGCGCCTGCGCCAGTTCGGCGGCGGGATCGCTGCGCCCCGGGCCCTTCATCTCAGAAACGCGCCGTCGCGGTCGCCGTCACGGTGCGGCCGGAGCCGAGCAGGCCGCTCGAGCGCTCCGCCTTCTCGTCGAAGATGTTGAACACCGCGACGCCCATCTGGAGGCGCCGGTCCGGCGTCTCCCAGGTCAGGCTGGCGTCCGTGGAGGCGAAGTCGTCGATGCGCGTTCCCGCGAGATCGCCGCGGCGCCGGCTGACGACGGTCTCGGCGACGGTCAGCTTCAGCCGCGAGGGGTGGACGAAGGTCAGTCCGGCCCGAGCGAAGCGCTCAGGCACGAAGGGCACGGGCAACCCGGTCGCCAGCCCGCGCGTGATCTCGCTGTCGGCCGCCCCGATGGTGGCGAAGACGCCGACGCCGCCGCCCAGCCAGAGATTGGCCGTCGCCGTCACCCGGTCGATCCGGGCCTTGTCGATCGCGAGCGTCGTCTGCAGGTTCGGGATGAGGATGCCGAGGTCCCCGGCCGTCTGGCGCTGGTACTCGACGGCGGTGAAGAACCTCTTCGACCATTCGGCGTCCCAGCGCAGGGCCGCAGTGCTCATCCGGCCCCCGAGCGACGCCGGCAGCAGGTTCGGGGCGATGCCGATCGTGGTCACGGGGGAGAGCGTGAAAGCGGAGGCCTGCTCGACGTCCTGGCGGTATACCGCCCGCAGCCACTGGCCCTCCCAGGGCGACACCGCAAGGCCCAGACGCGGGCCGAGCCCGCGGACGGTGCGCTCCTGGTCCGGCCCGGCCCGGACGGAGACCGCCTCCTCGGGCGCCCGCAGCAGCGTCCCGAAGAGGCCGGCCTCGGCCTCGAAGCGGTCCGACGGACGCCAGAGCGCGTCGGCGTAGACACGGCCGGACCGGAAGGTGGACCGGGTGCTGGTGAAGGCGGGATCGCCCTCCACCGGCGGGTCGAGGATGAATTGCTGGCTGAGGCTGGTCGCCGTCGCCCGGCCGACCTGTCCCTCCACGCCGTAGCGCAGCGACACGTCGCCGACGCCGACGGTGTGGTTCACCGCCGCCGTCGCGACGTCGAGCCGCTGCCGGTCGCGGACGGACGCCAGCGCCGGGAAGCTCACCGGGACGCCCGGAAAGGGCGCGAGCTCGAAGGCCGAGAGCGATCCCTGCCGCGTCGCCCCGGAGGCGGCCGTGACGGCGACGTTGAGCACGTTGCGGTCCGAGAAGGTGTGGCTCCACCCCAGGCCGACCTGCCCGTTCAACACCTCGTTGCGCAGGCGCGCCGTCCCTCCGCCATTGGCGAGCACGAAGCGCGGGTCGAGCCGGCTGAAGGAGCCGAACATCAGGAACCGGTCGGCGCTGCTCGGCGCGGATCCCACGAAGAAGGAGCCGTTCTGGCCGACGTCCCACTCGCGGGTGAGCGGATCGGGCGCCCGGATCGCGTTGGCCGAGACCACGAAGGAGGTTGGGTACGGCAGGTTCGAGAAGCCCTGGACGGTGAGGCCGCTCTGCCATCCGGCCCGCCCGTCCCGCGCCACGACGCCGCCGGAGACCTCGGTGTCGAGGAAAGGCCGGCGGATCAGGTCGATGCGCCCGGCCCGGCCCGCCACGGCGAGCGGATCATAAAGCAGGCCCTGGACGATGAGGTTGAACGCCTGCAGGTCGAAGGCGGCCGGGTCGTTCTTCAGGTCCGGCACCGTCTCCAGCAGCGACGGCAGGGACCGGGCGTTAGCCTGGTCGAAATAGCCCGTCGAGGTGAAGGGATCGAAGACCCGGTCGCCGTAATAGCGGGCCCAGGCGTCCAGCCCGATCAGCCGGTAGGCCTCCGACATGTAGGAGCCGCCGGCCTTGGTGTGGGCCAGGGGCGCATAGTAGCCGCCGCGGTTGCGGAAGCGCCGGACCGATTCCCGCGCGTTCTCGATGGCGTCGTCGGCCTTGCGCATGTCGATCGCGATGGCGGTGCGGGCCACCGAAGTGACAGGGTCGCTCGGGTCGAGCCGGTCGGCCGCGTCGAGCTGCTGCTCGGCCAGGTCCACCTGCCCGTCCATGTAGTAGCCGATGGCGGCGGCGAGCACGCCGTTCGCGTAGGACGGATTGGCGGCGGTGCCGGCGAGGAAGTACTCGATGGCCTTGGCGGAGTCGCCGCGCTGCAGCAGGAGCCGGCCCTTGGCCGTGTAGGCGACGTAGAAGGCGGGGTCGACCGCCAGCGCCTTGTCGATCAGCACCGCGGCCTCGTCCACGCGGCTCTGGTCGAGCAGCGTGATGGCGAGGTTGGCGTAGGCGACCGGGCTGTCCGGGTCGACCTCGATGGCGCGGCGGAACGCGGCCTCCGACTCGCGCTGGGCGTCGCGGGCGCTCTGGATCAGGCCGATGGCGTTCCAGACCTGGGCGTCCCCGGGCGCGAGGGCGGCGGCGCGCTGCAGGTCGGCGAGAGCGCCGTCCAGGTCGCTGTCGACGTCGCCCTTCAGCATGCTGCGGGTCAGCAGCACCAGCGGGTCGTCCGGATCGAGGCGGCTCAGGGTGTCGACGCGCTTGCGCATGGCGTCGCGCCGGTCCAACGCGTAGGAGACCTGCGCGCCGAAGGAGCCGAGCAGCGTGTCATCAGGGTGGAGGCGCTCGGCCGCCTCGGCGACCTTGGCGGCGTCCTCCAGGTTGTGGGTGAACCCGGTCAGGAAGGCCTTGAGCAGGGACGAGTAGCCGTCGCCCGACTGGATCTTGGGCTCCGGCAGGACGCGCCGCGGATCGGCCAGCGAGGCCGCGATGTATCCGCCATAGGCCGCCGTCACCCTGCGGCGTCCCGAAAGTCCGGCCTCGGCGCGCTTGAACAGCCGGGCGGCGTCGCTCCAGCGCCTCTCGCGCGCCGCGAGCGTCCCGGCGACGAGGTCCGCCCGGGCGCGCTGGCCCGGGGTGAGCCGGCCGGCCTCGGCCTCGCGCAGCAACGCCGCAGTCGTCTCGCGCGTCTCCCGGCCGAGCGAGACCTCGGCCAGCGTGAGCCGGTCCTCGACGCTGCGCGACGGCGGGGCGACCGCCTCGATGCGCGCCTTCTCCCGCCGCAGGGCGGCGCCCTGGAGCGGCGTCGCCGGCATCCAGGTGAAAGCGTCGCGCAGGGTGAGATGAAGCAGCATCTGCTCCCGCTCCTTGCGCTTCACCAGGATGATCTTGGTGGGGGCCGACCCGATGGTGGCGACGGCGGCTTCGCCCTGCCGCACCGTGACGGAGCCCTGGGGATTGGTGAGGTCGACCACCCCCTCGATGACGACCAGCGACGTCTTCGAACCGTCGACGGAGAGCGACCAGTCGGTGCCGCGGATCGTGGCGGCGGCGGCGGGCGTCTTCACCACCACGCCGGTCCCGCCGCGCGCGGCGCGGGCCCAGACGTTGCCGGCCGGGAGCTCGACGGAGGTGGGACGATCGCCGGAGGCGATGTCGTTGAGCACCAGGGTCGAGCGCGGGCCCACCCGGATCTGGGTCTGGTCGGAGAACAGAATGCCGAGATTGCCGATCGTGTTGGTGCGCAGCGTGTCGCCGCCGACGAGATCCTGCCGGATCTCCGCCGGGCGCCAGGCTTCGTCCTTCACGAAGCGCAGCTCCTCGCCGCCCTTGTTGGCCACGATGGCGCCGAGCGGCGCGGCCTGGCGCGGAACAGGCGCCTGGGCGAAGACGGGAAAGGACCAGCTCGCCGCCGCGAAGGCGAGGCCCAGCAGGCGGAACACGACATGCTTCATGCGCTCTGACTCATCGACACCGCGGCCCGGCCTGCGCCGCTGACGAAGAGCGGCGCCTCGGCCGGACCCCATCTTCGCCACATTTTCGACAGTGTCCGCGCAGGTCAAGAAAGCAACTCACGGTTGTCTTCAGAAGAAGAGTGACCGTGTTCAATCCGTCACGCCGGCCCTCGCCTGTGCGCGATCGCACATCGCAGCGGCGCTTCAGGTCCCGCGGCCGGGCCGACGGCCGACTCGCGCCCGCCATGGCCGCGCTTGTCCTCGCGGCTTCACCGGCGTAAGAGAACGCGCCGGGCCGGACGCGCAAACGCGATGCCGGCCCACTCCTTTTTCAGCCAAACCTTGGGACCTGACCCGCATGACGGCCCAGCCCCGGATCTCCTTCGTCTCGCTCGGTTGTCCGAAAGCGCTGGTGGACAGCGAGCGGATCATCACGCAGCTGCGGGCGGAGGGCTACGAACTGGTCAAGACGCATGAGGGCGCGGACGCCGTCATCGTCAATACCTGCGGGTTCCTGGACAGCGCCAAGGCGGAATCGCTGGCCTCGATCGGCGATGCGCTGGCCAAGAACGGCAAGGTCATCGTCACCGGCTGCATGGGAGCCGAGCCCGAGCAGATCCGAGCCGCCCATCCGGGCGTGCTCGCGATCACCGGGCCGCAGGCCTATGAGAGCGTCGTCAGCGCCGTCCACGAGGCCGTGCCGCCGGCGCATGACCCGTTCATGGACCTGGTGCCGCCGCAAGGCGTCAAGCTGACGCCGCGCCACTACGCTTATCTCAAGATTTCAGAGGGTTGCAACAATCGCTGCACCTTCTGCATCATCCCCAAGCTGCGCGGCGACCTCGCCTCCCGGCCGGTCGGCGACGTGCTGCGCGAGGCCGAGAAGCTCGTGAAGGCGGGCGTCAAGGAGCTGCTGGTCGTCTCCCAGGACACCTCCGCCTATGGCGTCGACATGCGCTACGCACCGAACCCCTGGCAGGGCCGCGAGGTGCGCACGCGCTTCTACGACCTCGCCAAGGAGCTCGGCGAACTCGGCGCCTGGGTGCGGCTCCACTATGTCTACCCCTACCCCCATGTCGACGAGGTCATCCCGCTGATGGCCGAGGGCAAGGTGCTGCCCTATCTCGACATCCCGTTCCAGCACGCGTCCCCGACGGTGCTGAAGGCCATGCGCCGCCCCGGCAACCAGGACAAGACGCTGGAGCGCATCCGCGCCTGGCGCGAGATCTGCCCCGACCTCGCCATCCGCTCCACTTTCATCGTCGGCTTCCCGGGCGAGACCGAGGAGGATTTCGAGACGCTGCTGTCCTTCCTGGACGAGGCCCGCATGGAGCGCGTCGGCTGCTTCAAATACGAGCCCGTCACCGGCGCGACCGCCAACGACCTCGGCCTGCCGGTCGTGCCGGACGAGGTGAAGCAATCACGCTGGGACCGCTTCATGGCGCGCCAGCAGGCCGTCAGCGCCAGGCGCATCGCCTCCCGGGTCGGCCGGCGCATCAAGGTCATCATCGACCAGCCCGGGCCCACCGTCTCCAAGGGCCGCTCCCAATGGGACGCGCCGGAAATCGACGGCAATGTCTACGTGGCGAGCCGCCGGCCACTGCGGGCGGGCGACATCGTCACCGTCAAGGTCGAGCGGGCGGACGCGTATGACCTGCACGGGGTGGCGGTGTGATTTGTCAACACACCGTTGACAGATCTGATTGAGCTCTGCATGCTCTGGCCATTGTGATTGGCCATTTTCGCTCGAAGACGTTGCGACAATTCTGGGAAGACGGCCGCACGCGCGGCCTCAGGCCGGATTGGCTTGCGCGCGTCGGGCGCATTCTGGACGCCTTGGATCAGGCGGAGGCCGCGGCCGAATTGAACCTGCCAGGATTGGGCTTTCACGCGCTTACGGGGGACATGAAGGGACGCTTCGCCGTAACCGTCTCTCGCAACTGGCGAATAACGTTCGCGCTCGAAGGTGGAATGGCGACGGACATCGATCTGGAGGACTACCATGGCTAGCGTGAGGTCGCCCGGCCGTTGCCCCACCCATCCGGGCGCGCTGCTGCGGGAAGACATCCTTCCTGCGGTCGCGAAGTCGAAGACGGAGATCGCGGCGCTTCTCGGGATCTCGCGCGAGACCTTGTATCGTCTGCTGCGGGAAGAGCAGAGCGTCACGGCTGAACTGGCCGCGCGCCTCGGCAAATTGTTTGGGAATGGCCCGGGGCTTTGGCTCCGCATGCAAGCCGCGCATGACGAATGGCGGGCCCAGCAAATGGACGTGTCCGCCATTCCGACGCTCAGCGCCGCATAGGCCGCAATAGCGCTGGACGACCTGTCTGCACCAGGTCGGCCGTTCCAGCTCCTCGAACAAACATCATCGCGTTCCACCAACCCGTTTCCACATGGTGGAATGATGCGCCTGGGACCCGCGGGCCAGCGGCGTGCAAAACCGAGCACCACGGTTGCACCCGGAGGCGAGCGGATCGCCTCCGGGGAAACGCCCGCTTACTTCGGCAGCTTGTCGTCGATGCCCTTCACGTAGAAGGCCATGCCGAGCACCTGCTCGTCGGACAGGTTCGCGCCGCCCTTGCACTCCACCGTCTTGCCGTCCTGGTCGACGACCGGGCACTTGAACGGGTTCAGCGCGCCGGACTTGATGGCGGCCTCGGTGTCGGCGGCCAGCTTCTTCACGTCGTCGGGCATGTTGGTGAAGGGGGCCATGTTGACCATGTTGGCCGCAAAGCCGCCCCAGGTGTCCTCGGACTTCCAGGTTCCGTCCAGCGCGGCCTTCACGCGGGCCACGTAGTAGTCGTTCCAGTTGTCGACGATGGAGGTCAGCGTCGCCTTGGGGGCGAAGCGGATCATGTCGGAGGCCTGCCCGAAGGCGAGCTTGCCGCGGCTCTCAGCCTGCTGCAGCGGCGCCGGGCTGTCCGTGTGCTGGGTGATGATGTCCGCGCCCTGGTCGAGCAGCGCCTTCGCGGCGTCGGCTTCCTTGCCGGGGTCGAACCAGGTGTTGGCCCAGACGATCTTGACCTTGATGGCCGGGTTCACGGATTGCGCGCCCAGCATGAAGGCGTTGATGCCCGACACCACCTCGGGGATCGGGAACGAGGCGACGTAGCCGATGGTGTTCGACTTCGTCAGCTTGCCGGCGATGACGCCCTGCACGTAGCGGCCTTCGTGGAACTTGGCCGAGTAGGTCGCCAGGTTCTTGTCGCGCTTGTAGCCGGTGGCGTGCTCGAACAGCACGTTGGGGTACTTTTTCGCCACCTTGACGGTCGGCTCCATGAAGCCGAATGAGGTCGTGAAGATCAGCTTGTGGCCAGTGCGGGCGAGCTGCTCGATGGAGCGCTCGGAGTCGGCCTCCGGCACGTTCTCCAGGAAGGTGGTCTCGACCTTGTCGCCGAGCGCCTTCTCGACCGCGAGACGGCCCTGGTTGTGCTGGTAGCTGTAGCCGAAGTCGCCGATCGGGCCGACATAGATGAAGCCGACCTTGAGTTTGTCGGCGGCGGCGGCCGGCGTGGCCAGCCCGGCCGCGACCGCAATCGCGCCGGCGACCTTGAACAATGTGCGCATTCTCGTCTCCACTCCCCGGGTAATCAATAAGCAGGTTGGACCGTACCCGACCCGATCCTTCCCGAAAACATCAATCGGATCAGCGATCCGGCACGAAGGACGTCCCCAGCGACCCCGGCGCGGCGGCCGCCTTGCGACGCCCCGCCGACATGATCACCAGCGCCACGATGGTCGCCACATAGGGGAAGGCCGACATCACCTGCGAGGGGAAGCCCAAGGAGGCCGCCTGGGCGTGCAGCTGCAGCACCGTCGCGCCGCCGAAGAGGTAGGCGCCGAACAGCACGCGCAGCGGCTTCCAGGAGGCGAAGACCACCAGCGCCAGCGCGATCCAGCCGCGGCCGGCCGTCATGCCAGGCGACCAGAAGGGCGTGTAGACGAGCGACAGATAGGCGCCCGCCAGCCCGGCGCAGCCGCCGCCGAACAGAATCGCGAGCAGGCGCACCTGCATCACCGGCAGGCCGAGCCAGTGCGCCGAGGTGTGGTTCTCGCCGATGGAGCGCAGCGTCAGCCCCGCGCGGCTCCGGCCGAGGAACCACAGCACCGCGCCCGCGAGCGCGAGCGAGAGGTAGACGAAGGGGTCCTCGCCGAAGAGCAGGCGCCCGACGCCCGGAAGCTCCGTCAGGCCCGGAATGCGGATGGCCGGGATCGCCTCGCGGCTCGTGCCGACGAAGCCGGCGCCGATGAGCCCGGACAGGCCGAGGCCCACGATGGTGAGCGCCAGCCCGGTCGCGACCTGGTTGGTGGCGAGCCCGAGCGTCAGCAGCGCGAACACCGCCGAGAGCGCCACGCCCGCCGCCACCGCGGCGAGGACGCCCAGCGCGGACGAGCCGCTCAGCGTGGCGGCCGCGAAGCCGCAGGCGGCGCCCACCGCCATCATGCCCTCGATGCCGAGATTGAGCACGCCAGCCCGCTCCACCACGAGTTCGCCCAGGGCGGCGATGAGCAGCGGCGTGGCCGCGGTGATCACCGTGATGAAGACGGCCTGCCAGATGTCCATCTCAGGCCCTCGCCATGGTGACGATCCGCACGCGGTAGGACACCAGCGCGTCGGCCGCCAGCACGCACATCAGGAGCACGCCCTGGAAGGTGCGGGTGAGGTCCAGCGGCAGCTTCAGGGCGATCTGCGCGCTCTCGCCGCCGATCACCGTTAACGCCACCACAAGCGCGCCGAACACCATGCCGAGCGGATGGAGGCGGCCGAGGAACGCCACCGTGATGGCCGTGAAGCCGTAGCCCGAGGAGATGCCCGGCTTGAGCTGGCCGATCTGCCCCAGGACTTCGAGCACGCCCGCGAGCCCTGCCGCCGCGCCCGAGATCGCGAAGGCGGCCAGCACCATGCGGTTCGCGTCGAAGCCGGCGAACCGCGCCGCCTTGGGGGCTTCGCCGGCGACGCGCACGCCGAAGCCGAACAGGGTGCGGCTGATCACGAACCACGCGACAAGCACCAGCACGGGCCCCAGCAGCACGCCGGCGTGAAGCCGGCCGCCGTCGGCCAGAAACGGTAGCGTGGCGTCGAAATTCACCGTCTGGGGGAAGTTGAAGCCCTTGGGGTCGCGCCAGGGGCCGCGCACGAGATAGTCGAGCACCAGGTCGGCGACATAGACCAGCATCAGGCTGGTCAGGATCTCGCTGACGCCGAAGGCCACGCGCAGCAGCGCCGGAATCATCGCATAGGCGAGCCCGCCGAGCGCGCCCATGACGAGCGCCAGCGGGATGACCCAGAAGCCCGCGCCGGAGCCCGCCGTGTAGAGCGGCAGGATGGAGCCGACCAGCGCGCCGATGATGAACTGGCCCTCCGCGCCAATGTTCCAGAGGCTGGCCCGGAAGCAGAAGGAGAGCCCGACCGCGATGATCAGCAGCGGCGTGGCCTTCACGGCCATCTCCTGCAGGCCCCAGCTCTCCGACAGCGTGTCGACGAAGTAGACCTGGAAGGCGGCGGCCGGCGAGCGGCCCATGATGGCGATCACGACGCCGCCGATCAGCACGGCCGCGATCACGGCCGCCACCGGCGCGAGCACGCGAGCCCAGGGCGAGACGTCCCCGCGCGGGACGAGTTCAAGCCGCATGGGGGCGCTCCTCGGCCGTGCCGGCCATCAGCAGGCCGATCTTCTCGCGATCGATCTCGCGCGCCGGGTAGGTCGCCGACAGATGGCCGTCATGGATCACCGCGATGCGGTCCGCGATGGCGAAGATCTCGTCGAGGTCCTGGCTGATCACCACCACGGCCGCCCCCCGCGCCGCGAGGTCGATCAGCGCCTGCCGGATGGTCGCGGCCGCGCCGGCGTCCACGCCCCAGGTCGGCTGGTTGACGATCAGCACGCCGGGCTCGCGCAGGATCTCGCGCCCGACCACGAATTTCTGCAGGTTTCCGCCCGAGAGCGTGCCGGCGGGCGGATCCACCCTGCCCTTGCGAACGTCGAAGACCCGGATGATCTCGGCCGCGACCGCCTTCGCGGCGGCCGCATCCACCAGCCCGTTGCGGGCGACGCCGCCGGTGGCGTGGCGCGACAGCACGACGTTCTCGGACAAGGTGAGCCGCGGCGCCGCGGCGTGGCCGTTGCGCTCCTCGGGCACGAAGGCCGCCTTGCGCCGGCGCCGCGCGTCGATGTCGTCGCGGCCCACGTCGACGCCGTCGATGCGCACGGCGTCGGCGGTCTCGGCCCGGGACTCGCCCGACATGGCGGCGAAGAGCTCCGCCTGGCCGTTGCCGGCGACGCCCGCCACCCCGACGATCTCGCCGCCCCGCACCGCGAGGTCGACGCCTTTCATCGCGACGCCGTGGATCTCGTCCGGCGCCAGCGACAGCGCGTTCAGCTCGAAGCGCACGGGCCCGAGCTGGTGCGCGGCGGCGGCGCGGACCTCCATCACCTCCGAGCCGACCATGAGGCTGGCGAGGCGCCGCACGCTCTCCTGGCGCGGATCGCAGGCGGCCACGACCTTTCCGGCGCGCATCACGGTAGCGCCGCTGCAGAGCCGCTTCACCTCCTCCAGCCGATGGGTGATGTAGAGGAGGCCGCAGCCGCCGGCCGCGAGCTTCTCCAGCGTGACGAAGAGGGTGTCGGCCTCCTGCGGGGTGAGCACCGAGGTGGGCTCGTCGAGGATCAGGAGCCGCGGCTCGCGCAGCAGCGCCCGGACGATCTCGATGCGCTGGCGCTCGCCGGCCGACAGCGTCCAGACCGGCCGGCCGGGCTCCAGCGCGAGGCCGTAGCGCTCGCCGACCGAGGCGATGCGGGCCGCGATGGAGCGCATGTCCTCGCCCTTGGGCAGGGCCACCGCGATGTTCTCGGCCACGGTCAGGTTGTCGAACAGCGAGAAGTGCTGGAACACCATGCCGATGCCGAGCCGGCCGGCGTCCTCCGGATTGGCCAGCGTCACGGGCTGGCCCTGCCAGCGGATCTCGCCCTCGTTGGGCTGCAGGAGGCCGAACAGGATCTTGACCAGCGTCGACTTGCCGGCGCCGTTCTCGCCCAGCAGCGCATGGATCTCGCCGGCGCGGATGTCGAGATCGACATGGTCGTTGGCGGTCAGGGTCCCGAACCGCTTCACGATGCCGCGCAGGCTCACGAGCGGCGGCTCGCCCGCCGGGCCGTCCTGATCCACCCCGCCCGCCATCGCTACCCCTCGCACGTCTCCTGCGGCTCTTCTGGGGAGCCCATGCAGGTCGGGCGCCACTGTCCCGCTTGAGGCGGCCCTGCACGGATTTTGGACCGGGTCGCGGCGGCCCCGCAACGGCTAACCTGCGGTTTCGCCCAGCTTTTCCGCCTCGCCCCGGCTGTTACGGGATGAGGATCGTGGCCCCGGTCGTCTCGCGCCCTTCGAGCGCCCGGTGGGCGTCTGCCGCATCTTTGAGCGCGAATGTCTGGCTGACCGGGATCTTCACGGCCCCGGAGGCGATCACCGAGAACAGGTCCTCGCACATGGCTAGCAGGTCCGTCCGCTCCGCCGCATAGGTGAAGAGCGTCGGACGGGTCGCGAACAGCGAGCCCTTCTGGGCCAATATGCCGATGTTGAAGGCGTCGATGGGCCCGGAGGCGCTGCCGAAGCTGACGAACATGCCCAGGGGCCGCAGGCAGTCCAGGGAGCCCGGGAAGGTCGCCTTGCCGATGCCGTCATAGACGACGTGGCACTTCTTGCCGCCGGTGATCTCGGCCACCCGGGCGACAAAATCCTCCTCGCGGTAGAGAATCGCGTGATGGCAGCCGTTCGCCTTGGCGAGTTCGGCCTTGTCGGCGCTCCCCACCGTTCCGATCACGGTGGCGCCGAGATGCGCCCCCCATTGCGACGCGATGAGGCCGACGCCGCCGGCCGCTGCATGGATCAGGATCGTGTCGCCGGGCTGCACCCTGTAGGTGCGGCGCAGGAGATACTGGGCCGTGAGGCCCTTCAGCATCATGGCCGCGCCGGTCTCGTACGAGATGGCGTCAGGCATCTTCACCAGCACCTTGGCGGGCACGTTCCGCTCCTCGGCGTAGCCGCCGAGGCGCGCCACATAGGCGACGCGGTCGCCCGGCCGGAACTCGGTCACGCCGTCGCCCACGGCCGTCACGTCGCCGGAGGCTTCGCTGCCCGGGATGAACGGGGTCTGCGCCGGATAGGCTCCGGTCCGGTCGTACACGTCGATGTAGTTCAGTCCGATCGCCCGGTGGCGCACCCGCACCTCGCCCGGACCCGGCGCCGGCAGATCGACGTCCTCATAGACCATCGCCTCCGGACCACCCACCTTGTGAACCCTGACCGCCTTGACCATGCATCGTCCCTTCGCGTTTTCAGGCGCATCTTAAGGAGATGACCGGACTCGGCAACCGCCTTCGACTCTGCCATGATTTCACATCGTCCATACGTATTTTTAGACGGCGCGGACCCGCGCGGCTGACCTGGATCCTGCATCCGATGACGTCCTCCCCACGGCGCGCCCGGCCGAGTTTCGCCGAACTCTTCACTCCCAAGCTCGTCACCGTCCTGCGCGAGGGCTATGGCGCGAAGGCTTTCCGGGCCGATGCGCTGGCGGGCTTCACGGTGGCGATGGTCGCCCTGCCCCTCTCGATGGCGATCGCCAAGGCCAGCGGCGCGACGCCCGACCGGGGGCTGTACGCCGCCATCGTAGGCGGCTTCCTGGTCTCGGCCCTGGGCGGGAGCCGGTTCCAGATCGGCGGCCCCGCCGGGGCCTTCATCGTGGTGGTGGCGGCCGCCATCGAGCGGCACGGGTTCGACGGCTTCCTGCTCGCGACCATGCTGGCCGGCCTGATCCTCATCGCGATCGGGTTCCTGCGGCTCGGCGCCTACATCAAGTACATCCCCCACCCGGTGACGGTGGGCTTCACCAGCGGCATCGCGGCGATCATCTTCGCGAGCCAGGTCACGGACCTGCTGGGGCTCACGCTGCCGGGCCGCGAGCCCGCCGCGTTCCTGCCCAAGGTCCAGGCGATCGGGGCTGCGCTGCCCACCGCGAGCCCCGGCGCCCTGGCGATCACGGCGCTGTCCATCGGCCTGATCCTGCTGCTGAGGCGGGTCCGGCCGCATTGGCCCGGCTTTCTCATCGCCATCGCGGCGGCGTCGCTCGCCTCTGCGGCGCTGGCGCGCGCCGGCTTGCCGGTGGAGACGATCGGGTCGAAGTTCGGCGGCGTCCCGAGCTCCCTGCCCTCCCCGGCCCTGCCGCCGATCTCGCTCGAGAGGATCGCGGCCGTCCTGCCGGACGCGATCACCTTCGCGCTCCTGGGCGGCATCGAATCGCTGCTCTCGGCCGTGGTCGCCGACGGCATGAGCGGCCGCCGCCACCGCTCGAATTGCGAGCTGGTCGCGCAGGGCGTCGGCAACGTCGCCTCGGCTCTGTTCGGCGGCCTATGCGTCACCGGCACGATCGCCCGCACCGCCACGAATGTGCGGGCGGGCGCCAGGGGCCCGGTCGCCGGGATGTTGCACGCGGCGTTCCTGCTGCTTCTGATGCTCCTGGCCGCGCCGCTCGCGGCCTATATCCCGCTGGCCTCGCTCGCCGCGGTGCTGGCCGTCGTCAGCTGGAACATGGCCGAGAAGGCCGAGTTCGTCGCCATCCTGCGCCACTCCCGGGGCGATGGGCTGGTGCTGCTGGCGACCTTCCTGCTCACCGTGTTCCGCGACCTCACCGAGGCGATCGCGGTCGGCGTCGTGCTGGGCGCGGTGCTGTTCATGCATCGCATGGCCGAGCTCGTCAGCATCGAGACCCATACGGACCTGCTCGATGACGACCAGCCCGACAGCCTGGACCCGCGCGGCGCCTATCTGGGGCTCGCCAACGGATCGGACGTGATCGCCTACCGGATCGCGGGGCCGTTCTTCTTCGGGGCGGCGTCGGAGGTGGCGGCCGTGCTGGACCGCATCGGCGAAACCCCGAAGGCCTTCGCGCTGGACCTCGGCGGCGTGCCCTTCGCCGACTCGACGGCGGCGCGCTCGCTGCGCAGCTTCGCCGAGAAGGCCGCCCGCAAGGGCGCGCAGGTCTACGCGGTCGCGGCGCGGCCCGCCGTGCGCCGGGTTCTGGCCGAGCATGGCGCGGGCGAGCCGCTCATCGTCTATGTCGACACGCTGGACGAGGCCAAGGCGCGCAGCGCCGCGAAGGCGGCGGCCTAGACGGCGTCAGCCCTCGCTGCCCACCGGCTGCTTCTCGGCCTTGGCGGCCTGCGCCATCCGGGCCGCCTTGCGCCGGCGCGCGGCCGTGATGTTGATCATCTCCACGCAGGCCGAGAAGGCCATGGCGGCGTAGATGTAGCCGCGCGGCAGGTGGAAGCCCGTGGCCTCCGCGCAGAGCGAGGCGCCGATCAGGATCAGGAAGGCCAGGGCCAGCATCTTGGTGGTGGGATGGGCGGCGATGAAGGCCGAGACGGGACCCGAGGCCACATACATCACGATCATGGAGAGCAGCACCGCCGCCACCATGATCGACAGGTTGTCGGCCATGCCGATCGCCGTGACGATGGAGTCGATGGAGAACACCAGGTCGACCAGCGCGATCTGCATGATCGCGGCCATGAAGGCCCGGGGCGCCGCTCCCTTCTGAGCCTCGTCGTGATCGCCCTCCAGCCCGGCGTGGATCTCATGCGTCGCCTTGGCGACCAGAAAGCCGCCGCCGCCGAGCAGGATCAGGTCGCGCCAGGAGAGGCCGAGCTCGAAGACCGTCAACACGGGCTTCGTCAGCCCGATGATCCAGGTGAGCAGCGACAGGAGCAGGATGCGGAACACCAGCGCCAGGAGCAGCCCGATCGCCCTCGCCCGCTTGGCCTGCTCCTCGGGAAGCCGGGCCACCAGCACCGAGATGAACACGACGTTGTCGATGCCCAGCACGATCTCCATGGCGGTGAGCGTGAGCAGGGCGGCCCAGCCGGCGGGGTCCGTCAGCCAGTCCAGCATTCCGTCGCGTCCTTTCAGGCGAGTTCAGGCGCCTCGCGGCAGGGCATGCCCTGCGGCGGGCGGGTTCAATGGGGCGAGATGGGGCCGGCCGGCCGTTTGCGCAACAGGCCCAGCCCCGCAAAATAGAGGGCGCAGATCAAAAGGACCGCATGGGTGATGCGGTCCGGGCTCAGTTTCTCGGCCACGGCCACGAATCCGGCGACCGCCCAGACGGCCGACATCAGCAAGGTGAGCGGCTTCAGCTGCCGCACCCGGAACGGGTGGACGAACACGATGGGCAGCGCCTGCCCCACGGCCGCGACCAGGATCACCGCCGACGCGATCCAGGCCGGCGGGGCGTAGACGACGAGATAGAACGCGACGACGTTCCACACGGCGGGGAAGCCTGCGAACCAGTTGTCCGGCGTCTTCATGCGCAGGTCGGCGAAATAGAGCGCCGCCGACACGATGATCACCACCGCCCACAGGATGGCGATCTCGCGCGACCAGATCTGGCAGAACACCAGGATGGCGGCCGGGACGAACACATAGGTGGTGAAGTCGATCACCAGGTCGAGGACGTCGCCGGAGATGTTGGGCAGGCGGTCGCGCACATGCAGGGCGCGCGCGATGGTGCCGTCGATCCCGTCCACGATCAAAGCGAGGCCGAGCCAGCCGAAGGCTGCGGCATGCTGGCCGTCCACGGTCGCCAACAGCGCCAGGAAGGCGAGCGCGCCGCCCGAGGCGGTGAAGAAATGGACGCAATAGGCGGGCAGCCGTTCTGCGAAGCTTCGTTTCCCCCGATTTTCCACGGTCGCTTCTTGTTCCACGCTTCGCACACCGATCCCAGGCAGGGCCGGCCCGAATGGGCGGCCCGTGGTCATGGTTCCTCGGCAAGCGGCCTGACGACGAACGGGAACCGTGGGCGATAAAACATCACCGCACGAGTTCTGGCCAGTGGGGGACCCGGTTGCACACGGTTGAATCGGCGCAAGCCGCCGGCGTGGCCCGTCGCTTCAACGCCCGGACAGGGCGCGAAGGACCGCCTCCGGCCCCACCGCCGAGACCGCGACGGCCAGGCCGGCGGCGATCAGCCCCGCCCCGACGGCGCGCGGGACGGCGCGGCCGGGCGTCATCTTCTCGACGGTGGCGAGCGAGGCCAGCGCCGCCATCCAGAGCAGGTTCATGGACCCGGCGAGCAGCATCAGCCCCATCGTGGCGGCGCAGCAGCCGAGGCAGGCCCGGCCCTGCTCGACGCCCAGGCGAAGGCCGGAGAGGAGCGACGCTCCGGCCCCGCGCTCCAGTTCGCGGTCCGGACGCCGGCACACGGCGAGGCAGCGGTCCTTCCAGTCGCTGAACTGGTAGAGGCCCGCCGCCCCGATGGCGAAGCCGGCCAGCACGCCGGCGGCGTCAGGCGGCAGGGCCAGCCGGGACGCCAGGCCGGCGAGGACGGTCTGCGCGAGCGCGGCCAGGATCGCGACCGCGATCCAGACGGCCAGATAGCCGGCGAGGACGGCGAGGGGCGACGCGCTGCGCTGTCCGTCGCGGCTGCGGCGCTCGACGATCCCCGCATAGGCGAGAGCCATGGGCGCGGCGGTCGGCAGCATCATGGCGACGGTCATGACCGACCAGAGCGCCGCGGAGGCGCCGAACCCGGCCAGGACCGGGCCGCCGGCGCCGCCGTCCAGCGCCGTGGGGCGGCAGATCGCGCTCAGGAGGGCGTCGGCGCCGGCTCCCGCCCGGAAGGCTTCGGCCAGCAGCGCGCCCCAGGCGGCGAGCGTCAGCACGGCCACTGCCGCCGCAGTCGTCGCGGCGGGCCGGGAGGCGGCCCCGCCGGCGAGAGGCTCGGGGCGGGCCGGCGCGGACTGGAGGAGCGGCGCTGGGGTCACGGGGGTAGAAAGCTCCTGGGCCGCTCGCTGGGCAATGCGGACAAACACCGATCCCGGCCCGCTGCGATGCGCCGCATGGCGCGGTCGAGCCTGCGCGCAATCTAGAGGCCGGCGTCCGGCGGCGCGTTGACCCTGATCATGGTCCCGCGCCGCAATGCGGCCTTGACCAGGGCCAGCGCGGCCTGATGAATCGCTGCGGCATGGAAAGAGCGCGGACATGAACGGACCTCCAGCAGACCAGCCCCTTGCGGGGACGTCAGCGCCCGGCGCGGGGCCGTCGGCGCCCGGCGCGGAGCCGACCGGGCGGCGCCGGGCGGAGATCGCCGTGGTCGGCGCCGGCGCGGTGGGGCTCGCCGCCGCCATCGCGCTCGCCAAGGCGGGCTGGGAGGTGGCCCTGGTCGGCCCGACGGGCGCGCGCCCCGACGGGCGCACCGTCGCCCTCATGGAAGGCTCGCTGCAGTTCCTCATGGCGATCGGCGCATGGGACGCGCTGGAGCCCCTCGCCTCGCCGCTGGCGGTCCTGACGATCGTGGACGACACGGGCGGCCTCCTGCGGGCCCCGCCCGTCAGTTTCCATGCGGGCGAGATCGGGCTCGACGCCTTCGGGCAGAACATCGTATCGGCGGCGCTCACGCAGGCGCTGGCCGAGGAGGCGTCCAGGGTCCCGGGCCTGACCCGGATCGACGACGCCGTCGCCTCGGTGCGCCTCGGCGACGACCGGGCGGAACTGGCCCTGCTCTCGGGCGCGACGATCGAGGCCGACCTCGTGGTCGGGGCGGACGGGCGCGACTCGGTCGTGCGCGCCGCGGCGGGGCTGCACGAGCGCAGCTGGAGCTACCCCCAGACCGCCCTGACGGCCATCCTGTCCCATGCGCGTCCGCACAAGGACGCGTCGACCGAGTTCCACACGCGCGAAGGGCCGTTCACCCTGGTGCCCATGGCGGGGCGCCGGTCCAGCCTGGTCTGGCTGGCCGCCCCCGAACGCGCCCGCGCGCTGGCGGGGCTGAGCGATCCGGAGTTCGCCCTCGCGGCGGAGAAGCAATGCCGCTCCATGCTCGGGCCCATGACGGTGGATGGCCCGCGCGGCGTGGTTCCGATGTCCGGCATGGCGGTGGAGGGCTTCTCCGGGCGCCGCTGCGTCATCGTCGGGGAAGCGGCGCACGTCTTCCCGCCGATCGGCGCGCAGGGGCTCAATCTGGGCCTTCGCGACGTGGCGGACCTCGCCCGGGCGGTGGGTCCGGTCGGGGGAGATCCCGGCGCGCCGGAGCGTCTGGCCGCCTTCGACCGCAAGCGGGCGCTCGACGTCCGGGCCCGGACGGCGGCCGTGGACCTCCTCAACCGGTCGCTCCTGGCCGCCTTCCTGCCTGTCGACATCGCCCGCAGCGCCGGCCTGCTGGCGCTCTCCTCCATCGGCCCGCTGCGGCGCTTCGTGATGCGCCAGGGGCTGGGGGCCTGAGCCTCGCCATGCGGCGCGGACGACTTTAGCCGCCCTCCCGGCGGAACGCCGGGGCGATCGGCAGGACGGCGGCCGGGATGCTCCGCCCGCCCGCCTCGCTCACTTGCGCGTCGAACAGTCCCCGCGCCCTGAAATGAGGGTCCGCCAGCGCCTCCTCGAGGCTCGCCACCACGGTGCAGCAGCAATCGAGCGGCCCGAGCCGCCGCGCCCACGCGGAAGCCGGCTCCGATCGAATGATGGCCGCCACGGCGGCGCGCGTGGCGTCCGGGTCGACATGGTCCCGGCGGAGCGCGGGCGGCAGCTCCAGCGCGTCGCAGAAGCTCGTCCAGAACTTCTCCTCGAGCGCCCCCACGGCGAGGAAGCGCCCGTCGGCGGTGGCGTAGACGCCGTAGCGGGGCAGCCCCCCATGGAGCATGCCCTCGTTCGGCGTGGGGAAGCGGCCCGAGGCATGGCCCTGCGCCAGGGCCAGCCAGCCGAAGGTGAACATCGCGTCCGCCATGGCGATGTCGAGCCGGCAGCCCGCGCCCGTCAGGTCGCGCTGGCGCAAGGCGAGCAGGATGTTGATCACGGCCGGCATGGAGCCGCCGGCGATGTCGGCCGCCAGCGCCGCCGGGACGGCCGGGGCCTCCGCCCCGCCGGGCGCGAGGCCGAGAAGGCCCGTCACCGCCTGGTAGTTGAGGTCGTGGCCCGCTTCGCCGGCCCGCGGCCCGTCCTGGCCGTAGCCGGTGATCGAGCAGTAGATCAGCCGCGGATTGATCCGGCTCAGCGCCTCGTAGCCGAATCCCAAGCGCTCCATGACGCCCGGCCGGAACTGCTCGACCAGGACGTCGGCGGCCTCGATCCGCGGCCTGAGGCGCTCCAGCGCGCCGGGATCCTTGAGGTCCTCGAAGATCACCCGCTTGCCGCGGTTCAGGACGGCGTAGGCGGCCGAGGCCTCGCCGAACCGGGGCGGGAACCGGCGCATGTCCTCGCCGCCGGGCCGCTCGATCTTGAGCACGTCAGCCCCGGCCTCGGCCAGCATGAGCGTCGCCATGGGCCCCGGCAGGAGCGTCGAGAAATCAAGGACCGATAGTCCGGACAGCGGCTGCATGGTCGACCCCGGCGCTCCCGCCCGCTCCGGCGCGGGCCCATCCCGGCCATGGTACTCGTCCGGCGGTCCGGCGAAACCACCCCGGGCGGCGGTTCAGGGGAAGAGATCGTACGGGATCCGGTCCTCGGCGATCAGGATCAGGAGCGTCGTGACGGTCGCGACGGAGGCCAGGGTGCCGAGCAGGATCGCGGTCGAGGCGCGCTCGACATAGGTCTTGTACTGGTTGGCGATGACGAAGACGTTCAGGGCGGGCGGCAGCGACGCCATCAGGACGGCGGTGAACATCCACTCTCGGCTGAAATTCCCGATCCAGGACAGGATCACCCAGGCCAGCAGGGGGTGCAGCAGCAGCTTGATGCAGAGAAGCGCCGGCGTCTCCGCCGGGATGCGCCGCACGGGCCTGAGCGCCACCGTCACCCCCATGGTGAACAGCGCGCAGGGCGCGGCGGCGTTCTTCAGGAAGGTCAGCATGGTGTCGAGCGCCACCGGCGGCTCGAAATGCGCGTAGGCCGCCGCGACCGCGACGGCGGTGGCGATGTTGAACGGGTGGGTGACGACGCGCTTGACCACATACCAGGCGGTCTGGCCCCAATTCATCTCGCCCTTGCCGCCCAGCGCCATCAGGAACGGCACGAGGGTGAAGAGCAGGATCGTGTCGAACACGAAGATCAGGGCGGTCGGGACGATCGCCGCCTGCCCCAGCGCCGCGATGGTGAGGCCCGGGCCCATATAGCCGACATTGGCGTAGCCGCCGGCCACTCCCTGCACGGCCGATTCCCGGACATCGCCGCGCGTCGCCAGCATGCCGACCGCGAAGGCGGCCGAGAAGGCGAGCCCCGTCGCCAGGGAGGTTCCGGCCACGAAGGACCAGTTGGCCAACTGGTCCAGCGGCGCCGCCGCGATCAGTTTGAAGAAGAGGCCGGGCAGCGCGACATAGACGATGAAGAAATTCATCCATTGCAGGCCGGCCTCGGGATACTTCAGCAGCTTGCCGCAGAAGAAGCCGAGGAAGATCAGGCCGAAGAACGGCGATGCGAGGGATGCGACGCTCGACACGGGGTCCCGGGACTGCGCGGATGCGGTGAAGAGGCCTTAGGGGAGCCATGCCCCGACCGTCAACGAAAAGCGGCGCGCCGCCACGCAACCCTGACCCGACCGCCGCGGCGGAGGCGGCCCGCAGAACGCTTCCGATCCCCGGCGATGCGTGGTAGCCGGACGTCCTCGGGATGGGGCGGGACAGTGGCTGCGGACGACCGAAGCGAACACGAGGCGCGCACGCGCGACCGCGGCGGCATGCTGGGGCCGTTCGGAATCCTGACCCGTCTCGAATATGCCGGCTTCCTGATCGTCGCCGCGCTCTTCCGGGCGCTGCCCATCGACGTCGCTTCCGGGTTCTCCGGCTGGATCTGGCGCAGCGTCGCGCCGCATCTGCGCCGCCACGCCCGCGCCGACCGCAATCTCGCCGCCTCGATGCCGGAGCTGAGCCCGCAGCAGCGCGCCAGGATCCTCGACGAGATGTGGGACATGCTGGGGCGCACCTTCGCGGAGGCGTTCCACCTCGCCGAGATCATGGACGACCCGACGCGCCTGCGCATCGACGTCGGCGACGACGTGAAAGCCCTCCTGAAGGGCGGCCAGGGCTGCGTGGTCGCGTTTCCCCACATGGGCAACTGGGAGGTGGCCAGCATCGCGGCCAGGCTCCAGGGCGCCGAGATCGCCGGCGTCTACCAGCGGCTCAAGAATCCCCTCGTGGACCGCGCCGTGACGCGGATGCGCGAACCCTTCTATCCGCGCGGCCTGTTCAGCAAGAGCCGCGACGCCGTCATCCAGCTCAAGCGCGTGTTGCGCACCGGCGGCGCGGTCGCGCTTCTCGCCGATCTGCGCGACATGCGGGGAATCTCCGTGCCCTTTTTCGGCCGGCCGGCGCCGTCCACCCCCTTCCCGGGCCTGCTGGTGCGCTCGCATGGCGCGCCCCTCATCCTCGGCCGGGTGGTGCGCCTCGAAGGGGCGCGTTTCCGCGTCGAGGCGGAGGTCGTCCCGACCCCCTCCACGGCGGACCGCGCCGCGGACGTAGAGGCCGTCACGGCTCTGATCCACGCCCGATTCGAGAGCTGGATCCGGGAGAATCCCGGCCAGTGGATGTGGGGACACCGGCGCTGGGGCTGAGCCGCCGCCTCTGCGCCGAATGGCGGGTGGCGGGGGCTCGACGGAGCTTGTAGTGCACTGCACGATGAGCCCTGAACGGAGGACGCCCATGAAGCTCCCGCGCAACTTCCACCGCCCCCTCGCCATCGGGGCGCCCGAGCCCTATCGCGAGCTTCCCGTCCGGCTGGAGCGCATGATTCACTTCGTGCCTCCGCACATCGAGAAGGTCCGGGCCAAGGTTCCCGAGCTCCTGAAGGAGGTGGACGTCGTCCTCGGCAATCTGGAGGACGCGATTCCGCTGGACGCCAAGGAGGCGGCCCGCGAGGGCTTCATCGCGCTCGCCAAGGCGAATGATTTCGGCCGCACCGGCCTGTGGACGCGCATCAACGCGCTGAACAGCCCCTGGGTGCTGGACGATCTGACCCGGATCGTCGCGGAGGTCGGGGACAAGCTCGACGTCGTCATGGCCCCCAAGATCGAGGGTCCCTGGGACATCCACTATCTCGACCAGCTGCTGGCCCAGCTGGAGGCCAAGCACCGGGTCGCCAAGCCCATCCTGATCCACGCCATCCTGGAGACGGCCGAGGGCGTGAAGAACGTCGACGACATCGCGTCGGCCTCCCCGCGCATGCACGGCATGAGCCTCGGCCCCGCCGACCTGGCGGCCTCGCGCGCCATGAAGACCACCCGGGTCGGCGGCGGCCACCCCGACTACAAGGTGCTGTCGGATCCGGCGGAGGGCGCGCCGCGCGCCGTCGCCCAGCAGGATCTCTGGCACTACACCATCGCCAAGATGGTCGACGCCTGCGCGGCGAACGGCCTGAAGGCCTTCTACGGGCCCTTCGGCGACTTCTCCGACTCCGCCGCCTGCGAGGCGCAGTTCCGCAACGCCTTCCTGCTCGGCTGCGCCGGCGCCTGGACGTTGCATCCCTCGCAGATCGGCATCGCGAAGGCGGTGTTCAGCCCCGACGTCGCAGAGGTGCTGTTCGCCCGGCGCATCCTGGAGGCGATGCCCGACGGCAGCGGAGCGGTGATGATCGACGGGAAGATGCAGGACGACGCCACCTGGAAACAGGCCAAGGTGATCGTCGACCTCGCCCGCACGGTCGCGGCCGGGGACAGGGACCTCGCGGCGGCCTACGGATTATGACCATCTTGCCTTTGGAAGCGCCTCGCCGTTTTCATTGACATACGTTGCGCCACAGGCGTATCGAGTCACGCAAATGAAGCAGAAACTCGCAAAATACGGGCTCGGACAGGTGGTCAAGCATCGGCTTTACCCCTTCCGCGGCGTCGTGTTCGACGTCGACCCCACATTCTCCAATTCCGAGGAGTGGTACGAGTCCATTCCGGAGGACGTGAGGCCGTCCAAGGACCAGCCCTTCTACCATCTCTTCGCCGAGAACGCGGAGACCGAGTACGTCGCCTATGTCTCGGAGCAGAACCTGCTGCCCGACACCTCCGGCGATCCGATCCGCCATCCGCAGGTGGACGAGGTGTTCGTGCGCGACGAGACCGGCGCCTACCGGACCCGCGGCGGCGCGGTGAACTGATCCGGCGCTACGCCCGCTCCCGCCTGGGCGCGGCCCGGTCAGGCCGGTCCTGCCGCTCGGTCTGAGGCCGATAACTTGGCGCGGCGTCCCTCGGCCTGGGCGCGTCGGGCCCGAAACGGGGCCTTGTCCACAGGCCCGTGCGGTCGGCCGCCGGTGCGCTGATCTTCACGAAGGCCGCCGTCGCGGCGGCGCCCGCCGCCAGCGCGAGCTTCTCGCCGCGCGACGTCGAGGCCCGCACGTCCCATGCGGCGGCGCCGTTGCGGCGCACCTTGCGGCCGATCGCCCGGTAGACCGCGCGCGCCGTCGCGATGGCGACGGCCGAGCGCATCGGCAGCCTCGCGATCCCCGCCAGGGCGCTGGCGTAATAGCCCTCGGCCTCATCGAGCAGCCGGGCCGTCACCCGCGCCACCTGCGGCCGGAAGGCCGGATCGGCGATGCGCGACGGGCGAAGGCCCGCCTCGTCCAGCCATTCGGAGGGCAGATACACCCTCCCCTGCCCGGCGTCCTCGACCACGTCGCGGGCGATGTTGGAGAGCTGGAAGGCGATCCCGAGGTCGCAGGCCCGGTCGAGCGTCGGCTCGTCCCGCACGCCCATGACGGTCGCCATCATGACGCCGACCGCCCCCGCCACCCGGTAGGCGTAGAGCAGCGTGTCGTCCATATGCTCGTAGCGCCGGCCCTCGACGTCCATGGCGAAGCCGTCGATCAGGTCGAGCGGGTAGCGGGACGGGATCTCGTGCCTGCGCGCCGCCTGCTGCAGCGCCCGGAACGGCGCCGCCTGTACGTCGGCCCCGGCCAACGCCTTGCGGGTCTGGCTGCGGATCGCCTCCAGCCGCTCCGCCGGGGCGCGAGCCGCCCGCGCGGCGCTCGGAAAGCCGAGGTTCTGGCCGTCGATCTCGTCGTCGCAGTAGCGGCACCAGGCGTAGAGCAGCGAGGCGCTCTCGCGGATGTCCGGCGCGAGCAGCCGGGCGGCGCCCGCGAAGCTCTTCGATCCCGCCTCGATGACCTCGCGGCTGCTGGCCGCGAGCCCGGCCTGGCTGAGGGGAGCGTCCATCAGGCCGCCTCCACGCCCGGCCCCGGCCGCGCCTTGGGCGCCGGGACGGAAGCGGCGGGCGCCGCATGGCCGGCGTCGGCCAGCATCAGCCCGGCGGTCGCCTTGGCGGAGCCCACGACGCCCGGGATCCCGGCCCCCGGATGGGTGCCCGCGCCGACGAAATAGAGGCCGCCCAGGCGGTCGTCCCGGTTGTGCGGCCGGAACCAGGCGCTCTGCGTCAGCGTCGGCTCGAGCGCGAAGGCCGTGCCCAGATGGGCGTTCAGCTCGGACTTGAAGTCGTCGGGGGTGAAGATCCGGCAGGTGACCAGGTCGCGCCTGAGATGGGGGATGCAGCGCTCCTCGAGCGCGTCGAGGATCCGGTCCCGGTAGCGCGGGCCCTCGGCCGCCCAGTCGATGGGGGCGGCGCCGAGATGGGGAACGGGCGACAGGACATAGAAGGCGCTGCAGCCCGGCGGCGCCAGCGACGGGTCGGTGACGCAGGGAGCGTGGAGGTAGAGCGAGAAGTCCTCCGCCAGCTCCGGCCCGCGGAACACCTCCCGGATGAGCTCGCGATAGCGCGGCCCGAACAGGACGGTGTGGTGCGCGAGATGGCTGCGCTCGCCCCGCAGCCCGAAATAGATGACGAAGAGCGAGTTGGAGAACCGCTTGCGCGCCAGCCTGGCGCCTTCGCGGCGCCCGCGGTCCTCATGCGCCAGCAGGGTCCCATAGGTGTGGACCACGTCGGCGTTGCTGGCGACCATGTCCGCCGACAGGACCTCGCCGGCCTGCGTCCTGACGCCAACGGCGCGGCCGTCCCGGGTCTCGATCCGGGCCGCCGGACAGTTGAGCCTCAGCGTGCCGCCGAGGTCCTCGAACAGGCGCACCAGGCCGGCGATCAGCGCGCCGGTCCCGCCTTTGGGGAAAAAGACGCCCCACTGGCGCTCGAGCGCGTGGATCAGCGTGTAAATCGCCGAGGTCGAGAACGGGTCTCCGCCGACCAGCAGCGAGTGGAAGCTGAAAGCCTGGCGCAGCCGCTCGTCGCGGATGAAGCGGGAGACGAGCGCATAGACGCTGCGGTAGCTCTCCAGCCTGACGAGCTGCGGGGCCACCCGCATCATGTCCCTGAAATTCAGGAACGGCACATGGCCGAGCTCGACATAGCCCGCCTGGAACACCTGCTGCGAGTAGGCCAGGAAGCGCCTGTACCCGGCGACGTCCTCCGGCGACATGGCGGCGATCTGCCGGTCGAGCGAGGCCTGGTCGTTGACGTAGTCGAAGGACGAGCCGTCCTCCCAGGCGAGGCGGTAGAACGGCTCGACGGGCAGGAGCTCGACATAGTCGGCCATGCGCCGGCCGGAGGCGGCGAACAGCTCCTCCAGGCAGCCCGGGTCCGTGATGACGGTCGGGCCGGCGTCGAAGGTGAAGCCTTCGTCCTCATACACATAGGCCCGCCCGCCGGGCCTGTCCCGCTTCTCCAGCAGGGTGACGTCGAAGCCGCCCGCCTGCAGGCGGATCGCGAGCGCCAGCCCGCCGAAGCCGCTGCCGATCACCAGCGCCGTCTTGCGCGTCATGCGTTGATCCTTTCGGCGCGCAGCACCGGAGCTTCCCGGAGCACGCGCAGGGCCATCCCGATCGGGACCGGCGGCTTGCCGCTGAGCGTCCTGACCTTATCGAGGAAGGTCGAGCGCCCGGCGTAGAAGCGGTCGATGAGCGGCTCGGGCAGCCCGTAGAACCGCTTGAGGACGCGCCAGCGCCTGTCGGGCGACGCGGCGAGGAACAGCAGGCGGGCTAGCAGCCGCAGGAAGCGCTGCTCCCTCCAGCGCCGCCGGGCATGCGCCTCCACGGCCCGGCTGACCGCGCCGCCGTCGTGCCGCGGCAGCGCCGCGATCAGCTCGGCGAGGCGCACCGCGTCGGGCAGCGAGTAGCCCGTCACGGGATGGCAGAACGCCCCGGCGAGGCCGGTCCGGGCGACGCCCGGAGGGCCGGCCGCCAGGAACTTGTCGATGTCGCCGGCCATCAGCAGCGGCAGGACGCCGGTCTCCTCGCGCAGCACCCGGGCGATGCGCCAGCCCTGCGCGGCGGCGTAGTCGCGGATCCTGGCCCGGATGGGCTCGCGATCGAGGCGGTCGGCGTCGCTGTAGTAGGTGTCCTCGATCAGCAGGCGGTCCGCCGCCAGGGGCAGCACATAGACGAAGCGGTAGCCGTCCTCCTGGGCCACGGTGGCGTCCATGATCAGCGGCGCGGTCCGCCCGTGGGGCGTCTCGGTTTGCACCTCCAGCCCGACGAATTTCTGGAAGCCGAGCCTGAGATGCGGGGAGGACGCCGCGCCTCGGCCGTCCAGGACCGCGCCCGCCTCGATCGAGCGGCCGTCCTCCAGCGCGAGGCCGGTCGCCGCCAGCCTCGCCACGCCCACGCCCGTCCGGATGGAGGGGCCGAGCGCGCGCTCGATCTCGGCGCGGAAGGAGTCGGCCGTGATCGTGCAGTAGCCGGCCGAGAGGAAGCGGGTGCGGCCCGGGAAGCGCACCTCCTGCCCGGACCAGCGATGCGCGATGAAGGGCTCCAGCCAGCCCATCGCCTCCGGCGAGACGTCGCCGCCATGGAACGACCAGGTGTGCTGGCCGCCGATCTCCAGGTCCCGCTCCAGCAGGAGAAGGCTCAGCTCGGGGCGCAGCTGCGCCAGGCGGTAGGCGATCAGCCCGTTGGCCAGCCCGGCCCCGGCGAAGGCGACGTCAACCCTCATGGCGCACCCAGGACGGTTCCTGCGCCAGCGGCGCGCGCCTGAGCTCGGCCAGCGTCCGCGATCCCGTGCAGAAGCAGGCGATCCGCAGCTCGGCCATCACGGCCTCGAAGTGCTCCACGACCGCGTCGGCCGACTCCACCGCCGCCTCGAGCACGCCCGCCGCCTGCCCGGCGAGATCGGCCCCCAGCCGCAGCGCCCGCGCCACGTCGAGGCCGTCGCGGACGCCGCCCGAGCCGATCACCAGGGCGTGCGGGCACGCCGCCCGGACATCGGAGATCGCCACCGCGGTGGGGATGCCCCAGCCGGCGAAGGCGGCGGCGATGCGGGCCGCGCGGCCCTGCGCCCGCTCGCTCTCCACCGCCGCCCAGCTGGTGCCGCCCGCGCCGGACACGTCGACGCCCGCCACGCCGATCTCGACGAGCCGCCGCGCCACCCGGCCCGAGATTCCGTTGCCGACCTCCTTGACCACCACCGGGACCGGGACGCCGCGCACGACCTCAGCCAAGCGATCCAGAAGCCCCGCCCAGTTGCGGTCGCCGCCCGGCTGGACCGCCTCCTGCAGCACGTTGAGGTGCACGATCAGCGCGTCGGCGGCGATCATGTCGACGACGCGGCGGGCCTCCTCGACCCCCCAGCCTTCGTTGAGCTGGGCGGCGCCGAAATTCGCCAGCAGCAGCGCGCCGGGCGCGATCGACCGCAGGTCGGCGCCGAGCCCGATCCCCACGCCCGCCTCCAGCGCCACGCGCTGCGAGCCCACCGCGAAAGCGACGCCGAGGCGCTGGGCCGCCTCCGCCAGATGGGCGTTGATCGCGCCGGCCCGCCGCGGCCCGCCGGTCATGGAGCTGATCAGCAGCGGCGCCGCGAGCCTCTTGCCGAAGACGTGGACCGACAGGTCGACGTCCTGGATGTCCATCTCCGGCAGCGCGCAATGCTCGAACACGACCTCGTCGAGGCGCGACGACACGCGGGCCCGCCCGGCGCCGGACAGCACGATGTCGAGATGCTCGTTCTTGCGCCGCTCGATGTCGCTCATCGGCAGCACGGCGGCGGGCTTGGGCCGGCCGGGCGACGGGCGGGTCACGACGCCTCCTCCCCGCCGGACCGGCTCCGGGCGCGAAGCTGGCGCACCAGCCGGTCGAGGGGCGCGGCGTAGAGGAAGCCGAACGAGACCGCGCCGTCGCGGCCCCGCACGGCGTGATGCAGCCGGTGGGCCTGGACGAGATGCTTCAGGTAGCCGCGGCGCGGCACCCAGCGGAACGGCCAGCGGCGATGGACCAGCCCGTCATGGACGATGAAATAGAGCAGCCCGTACAGCGCCACGCCGACGCCGATCCACCACAGCACCGGCCGGTCGGCGCCCAGGATGAACAGCGGCGCGGAGAGGAGCGCGAAGCAGACCGCGTAGAGGTCGTTGCGCTCCAGCAGGTCGTCATGCGGCTCGTGATGCGAGCGATGCCAGCCCCAGCCGATCCCGTGCATCACATAGCGATGCACCAGCGTGGCGACGCCCTCCATGGCGAGGACGGCGCCGATCACCAGGGCGGCCTTTGCGGCGAGGGAGAGCATGGGGTCCCTCCCAGTCAGAGCGCCAGCTTCCGCTCGAACGCGTCGAGCAGGCCGTCGAGCGGCGCGATGTCGAAGCTGCAGGACGACAGGACGTCCCGCGCCTCGACCAATTGGCCGGCGACGCGCCGCCGCGCCTCGTCGACGCCCGCGAGCGAGACGACGGTCGGCTTGCCGCCGTCCTGCCGGACGTCCTTTCCGGCCTCCTCGGGCGTGCTCCTGGCGTCGACGATGTCGTCGGCGGTCTGGAACGCCAGTCCGAAGGTCTCGCCGAAACGCGCGAGCTTCTCCAGGTCGTCGTCGCACAGGCCCGCCACGAGGCCGCCGAACTCGACGGCGGCGACGAAGAGCACGCCGGTCTTCAGCCGGTTGAGGGCCTCGACCCGGGCGACGTCGGAATAGATCGCGCGGTCATGCAGGTCGCAGTCCTGCCCGGCCACCAGGCCGGCCGAGCCGACGACGCCGGACAGGCGCGCCACGAGCCTCGTCCGGGTGCGATCGTCGACGCCGTCGATGGTGGACAACAGGCCGAAGGCCCGGTTCAGCATCGCGATGGCGCTCAGGATGGCGGTGCTCTCGTCGAAATGCAGATGGGCGCAGGCCTGCCCTCGACGGAGCGCGGCGTCATCCATGGCGGGCAGGTCGTCGAGGACGAGAGAGGCCGTGTGCACGAGCTCGATGGCGCAGCCCGCGTCGAGGGCCGCCGAATCCGTCCGCCCGGCGCCATGGGCGGTGAGGACGCACAGCATCGGCCGGATGCGCTTGCCGGGCGCCAGCAGGCTGTAGCGGATGGCGCTGTGCACCCGTTGCGGGCGGACATGCGCCGAGGGGACCAGAAGGGCCAGCCGCCGCTGGATGATGCTCCTCAGATAGTCCAGGCTGAACGGCGCCTCGTCCAGGGGCCTGGTCTGCTGGCGCGGGGTCCTGGCTTCGAGACCCCGGCGGAGCTTGGGACGCGCATGCGCCTCGCTCTCGACGGCAGACGTCTGATCCGTCATGTCGGCGGCTCCCACCCTGAACATCGTCGCGCACGCCACGCGATCCTCGTCAATTCAGAATAGCGTTGTCGCCTGCTGCGCCAATGAAACGAGATGAACAAAACTCAACATGCGCCAATATGGCGCGCCGTTACTGCTCAGAACAAGCTTCTGTTGCTGCTATGCTTGCGCTTCCACTTGGCCGATCCGCCGCATGGTCGTCCAGCTTTCGCGCTCCATCTTGAGGCCAGGGAGACATGATGAGTGAGAGACATGACGGCTGAGAGCCAGGACTTGACCGCCCAGGTGGATCGGGACCAACCGGCCCGCCGGGAGGCCTACGGACGGCAGACCCTCGTCGGGCTCGCGCTGGCGGCGCTGGTCATCGCGGCCTGGGCCGCATGCCATGTCTATGGCGTGTTCTTCCACCGCTGGTCGCCGGCCGGCGTGGCGGCGGCTCCGGTCCTGATCGCGCTTCAGTGCTGGCTCAATGTGGGCCTCTTCATCGTCGCGCATGACTGCATGCACGGCTCGCTGGCGCCGTTCCGTCCGGGCCTGAACCGCGCGATCGGCCGCCTCTGCCTCGCCCTCTACGCCGGGTTCTCCTATGACCGGCTGATCGGCAAGCACTTCGCCCATCACCGCCATGCGGGCACGCCGCTCGACCCGGACTTCGACGAGAACCATCCGTCCGCCTTCTGGCCGTGGTTCCTGTGCTTCTTCCGCGAGTATTTCGGCTGGCGCGAGATGGCGACGCTGGCAGCGCTGCTGGCCGTCTATCTCGTGGCGCTCGGCGCCTCGCCGGTGAACGCGCTGCTGCTCTGGGGCGTCCCTGCGATCCTGTCGGCCATCCAGCTCTTCGCCTTCGGCACCTATCTGCCGCACCGGCGCGACGAGATCCCCTTCGGCGACCGGCACAACGCGAGGAGCAACGATTTTCCGGTCTGGCTGTCGCTGCTGACGTGCTTCCATTTCGGCTATCACCACGAGCATCACGACGTTCCGAGCGCGCCCTGGTGGAAGTTGCCGGAGATCCGGGCCAGCCGCGCGAGCGGTCAGGACGCGGCCGCGGCGGCGCCCTCGACGATGTCGCAGGCGAGCTCGACCCCTCCGGCCTGAGCGATCTCCGCCGCGACGGACCGGGCCCGCTCGCGGGGGCCCTGGTCGCCGAGCAGACGTTCGATGGCGTCGCGGACGGGAAAGCGGCCCCAGCGCCGCCGGACGACGATCCCGGCCCCGATCCTCTCCAGCCGGGCGCCCGTCCCCGGCTGCTCGAAGCCGAGCGGCGTCACGGCGAGCGGCACGCCGAAGGACAGGGCGTCGAGCGCCGTGTTGAAGCCGGCGTGGCACACCGCCAACGCGGCCCGGCTCAGGATCGCGCGCTGCGGCGCGTAGGCCATGGCGGTTGGGCGGCCCGGCAGGCCCGCGACCTGCTCGTCGGAGAGCCGCCCGCCATGCGCGATGACGAGCCGCAGGTCCAGCGCGTCGCAGGCGGCGGCGACCTCCCGGAAGAGGCCGACCCGCGAGCCCTGAAGCGTGCCCAGCGAGCAATAGACCAGCGGCCGGCCGTCGGCGTCGGGCCCGAGGGGCGGGCCGTCTTCGACGCCCGAGCGGAACGGGCCGGCATAGGCGAAGCCCGGCGGAAGCGCGCGGCGGGGGAAATCGAGGCCGCGGACGCATTGGGCGACCTGGGCGGTCGGCGAGAGGCAGTCCTCCACGCTGCGCAGCCGTCCGAGCCGCCAGGCGTCTGCCCAGCCCGCGATGACGTCGTGAAGGGGCTTCATCAGCCAGGCGCTGACGCGCCGTCCGCCCCTGTTCCTCCTGCGGCCGGCGTCCGTCGGATCATAGGGCCAGCCCACATAGGGCGGCGGGACGTCCGGCTCCTCGTTGATCGGCAGCGCGTTGGCGACGGAGACGAGCGGCAGCCCCAGGCGCCGCGCCAGGAGCCCGCCGGCGGGCTCCAGTTGGTCGCAGACCAGGGCGGCGGGGGCCAGCTCGCGCAGGGCGTCCGGCGCGTGGCGGCACAGGCCGTCGGTCGACTCCGCCATGTCCCGGACGGTCGCCCGGATCCCCCAGGGGCCGCCGGGCCGGGCCATGCGGCGCTCGACGGCGGCGAGATCGGGCCCCTGGCCGGCGCCGCCCACCGCGACCGCGTCCAGCCCCATGCCGCGGATCCGGGCGGCGGCGTCCGGGCTCGCCAGGAACACCGCCCGGCTCCCCCGGGCGGCCAGGCTCCTGGCGAGCGCCGCATTGGGATTCAGGTGTCCGAGAAAGGGCGGAGCGACGAAGGCGAAGGTCGGCACGGGCGTTCCCGGCTGCAGGGCGCGAGCGGCTGAACTAGGGCGCAGGGCGGCCTCGGGCGAGCCGTCGCGGCCTTGGGCCTCGGGTGCATCCTCCACGCGGCTGACGCGTTGTCGGCCCGTCAGCAACAGGGAGACAGGCCGTGACGAATACGCAAGGGATCCGCGAGCACATGGAAGTCGTCGGGGCCGACGGCGTCCATGTCGGGACGGTGGACGGGGTCGAGGGCGACCGCATCAAGCTCACCCGCAAGGACAGCGGCGAAGGCGCCCACAAGGGGCATCACCACTATGTGTCCACGGCGCTCGTGGCCGAGATCGAGGGCGACCGCATCCGCCTCTCGGCCAATGGCGACGTCGCCGTGAGCTTCGAGGAAGAAGAAGGCGGCGCTCCGGCCGCCTGACCCGGCTCGCCGGATCAGGCCCCGCCAGGTCCGGCGCATCGGCCCCGTTACGTATACTGAAAATCAATGAACGGCGAAAATACTCTCTATGGTTGTGGAGAGAGTGCAATGCGTGACCTGATCCAGCGTTTCATCGGCGACGAGCGCGGGGCGACCGCCATCGAATACGCCCTGATCGCCGCGATCGCGGCGACCGGGATCGTGGTGGCGCTCCAGCAGATCAAGGGCAACCTGAACGCCACGTTCAACCGCGTGAGCAGCAACCTGGCCACGGCCAACTAGCGTCCGCCGCGATTGGCCCGCGAGGCCATGACGGCGGCCAGGCTGCGGCGATGGACGGCCTCATAGGGCGCGAAGGGCCTGACATGGCCGGCCGCGACGTCCTCGGCGATCCAGTCGTCCAAAGGTCGGTCGTCCAGGGGCCGGCCGTCAGCCTGCGCCGAACCCGCGGCCTCCAGCAGGCGGCGGACATAGCGCCGGTTCGCCTCGATCAGCCCGGGCCCGAAGCCGCCTGACGCGATCACGCCCTCGTCGCCGTGGTCGGGCAGGATCGCCTCCGGCGCCCAGCTCGCCATCAGGTCGAGGCCGACCAGATGCGCGGCGAGCCGGTCCGGCTCGGCCACATAGGTGATCGGGTCCTCCAGCGTGTCGCCGGCGAGCAGGACTCGGGCCTCGGGCAGCCACACGACAGTTCCGTCCGCGCTGTGCGAATCGACCTGCCGCAGCTCGACCTCGAGGCCGCCGACGCGCAGCGCCAGGCGGTCCGCGAAGGAGCGGGTCGGCAGGACCAGCGGCCGGATGGCGGGCGGCCCGGAGGCCTGGCCCGCCTCGATGGCCGCCCTGCGCTCGCCCAGGATGGCGCAGGTCAGCCCGTTGGCGATGATCTCGCAATCGGCGAAGACGGCGTTGCCGGCCACATGGTCGACATGCCAGTGGCTGAGCGCGACCGTGACGGCGCGGACGCCGCGCCGGACCAGCTCCGCCCTCACGGCCCGGGCGTGGTCCAGGGAGATGTGCGTGTCGAACACGAGGGCCTCGCCGGCGTCGACCACGGCGTAGCTCGCGACCCCCAGCCCGTAGGCGCCGTCGTCCAGCCAGTTCGGCTCCGGCCCGAAGAGCCGCCGGCCGGCGGCGCGGCCGTCATAGAAGGCCAGGATGTTCGGCCGAGGCTCGAGCACGCGCAGCCCGGCCGCCAGATCGATCGTCATTCGTCGCCCCCGTCATCGCCGGCGCCCCCATCCAGGAACAACGGGGACGACCCCGGCGTTCGCTCCAGGTGCGCGGCCGGATCCGCTCCAGCCCGCGAAGGCAGGAAAGGCATAGCATGAGCATCGACGATATCACGGTGGGCAGCGCGCATGTGGACCTCGGCGGCGCCTTCCAGGAGCTCGCCCAGGACGAGATTCGCAAAACCGCCCGCAAATATCTCGGCGACCTCACGAGCGCGTCCGTGCACGTCGCCCGGGAGGGGCGCCAGTTCCGCTGCTCGGTCAACATGCAGCTGCGCGGCAACGCGGTCATGAGCGGGGAAGCCGAGGGGCCCGAGGTCCCCATCGCCTTCCGGGCGGCCCTGGCGAAAGTCGAAAAGCAGCTTCGCCGCACCAAGCGCGAGCTGCGCGAGGACAAGCAGACTCGCCCGACCCGCATCACCACCGCCTGACCGCCGCGCCGGGGGGTGCGCGGCCGCACAGCCCAGGGCCGCCCCGCGGAGCCAAACCTGCGCTGGCGCCATCCCCCCGGATGCGCGAACCAGCGGAGGGAACCATGACGTTTCGTCAGTTCATCATCGAACGCGACATCCCGGCGGTCGGCTCGCTCGGCCGCGAGCAGCTCCAGGCGGCGGCGGCCAAGTCCAACGACGTGCTGCGCCAGCTCGCCCCGCGCATCCAGTGGGTGGAGAGCTTCGTCACCCCCGACAAGCTCTTCTGCGTCTATCTGGCCGACGATCCCGAGACGATCCGGGACCATGCCGAGAGGAGCGGGTTTCCGGCCACCCGGATCACCGAGGTGCGCAAGCGGATCGACCCCATGACGGCGTCGGACGCCTGACCGGGAACGCAGGCCCGGCGGGCCCGTCCCCGCCGCGCTTGCGCCGGAGCGGCGCAGGCCCTAACTCCGGCGCCGGGCCCGCATCACAGGCGATCGACATGACGAGCAACGACCCCGGCGACCTCGGCGCGCGCGTGGACACGCTGGAGGTCGCCCTGGCCTATCAGGACGACCTGATCGAGCAGCTGAACGCGACCGTGACCGAACAGGCCCGCATGATCGACATGCTGAAGCGGCGCATGGACGAGCTGAAGGAGCGCGTGCTGGACCTGCAGGCCGCCGGCGCCCCGCGGGACGAACCCCCTCCCCCGCATTACTGAGCCCGTCGCGGCGGCCGCGGCCAGGGCGCGGCTCTGCGCTCAGGCGCCCCCGGCGCGGAACGGGAGGCGCCGGCTGACGTTGCGATGCGAAGGCCCGATCGCCGGGACCGCATGCGACGTCACAAGGAAAGCCGCCGATGAGGACCACCCTCTTTCTCGCCGCCGCCCTCCTCCTCCCCTGCGCAGCGACGGCGTTCGCCCAGGGCCAGATGGGCGGCTCCTCCACGGGCCAACCCGCGACCGGCTGGTCGGGCGGCACGGCGCCGGGCTCGTCGCCCGCGCAGTCCGGCGGGCATCTCAACATGGGCGCCGGACAGGGCCAGGGGAGCGCGGGCGCGCAGGACCAGCCCAAGCCCGGCGCGAGCGGGTCGGCGGGCGACGTCCCGGCGGCCGCCCAGGGCGGCGCCGGCGGATCGACCAGCCTCCATGGGCAGGTGAACTCGGAATCGGGCGCGCAACCCAAATAGGCCCGCGCGCGGAGCCTGAGCCCGCGATTGACGGCCGTCAGGTCCCGCCTCCGGCAGAGGCGGTACATTCCTAGCGCTTCGGCTTCGTCCGGCCAGGGAGAGCAGGAATGAACAGAACCGTCCTGATGCTTGTCGCCGGCCTCGCCCTCGGGGCCGCGCTGACGGGCGAAGCCGCCGCCCAGCAGGCCGGGCGCGCCGGCGGGCACCGGCACGGCGCCTTCCAGGGAGGCCCCTGGCGCGGCGGCGGCTTCCCCGGCGCGGACTCCGGCGCCGTGCTGCGCCCGCAAGAGGCCGCCCAGCTGGCCGCCGCCGCCATGCGGGCGAACTGCCTACAGGGCTTCATGACCTGCCTCATCCCACGCTGACCGCCCGCAAGGTCCGCAGCCGCCCCCCTCGCCCCGGAACGGGGAGAGGGCTGGGGTGAGGGGCGGTGGGGCTTGGCTGGATTTCGGCCCCTCATCCGACCTCGCTGCGCTCGGCCACCTTCTCCCCGTGCCGGGGAGAAGGGGACGCGCGTTCAGCTCCGCGGCCTTTCGGGGCGGAGGTGGAGGGCGGCGCGGAGCGGCGTCGCTGGGGGCCCCACGGCGAGTGGGGTGTGGAAAAGAGAAGCCGGGAGGCCGCCAGGCCCCGCCGCTCCGCGCG